>JBJHBT010000007.1:0-25210 GCA_050485645.1 Gammaproteobacteria bacterium
CAATACCCTATATCGGCATATACATGGCTACACATACACGCCAGAAACGCAGCCGCACGTCGCCTACCCCCTTGTTGAAGCAGGGAATACTGATCACCAATGGCTAAAAATCGGGCGGGAACTTCAGTTTAAAGACCAACGATCGTCTGTTGGCTTTCCTGGAAGCCCTCAGACTATGCGCAGTTCCGTTTCCACGTTGCGCGCTCCAACAACGGGACAACCGATGCTACTGCGCATAGTCTTGGAATTGGCATAGACCCGCCTATGCAGATCTCCGCATAGGCGGGTCAGGTGCGCGCGGGGCTTTGGCACCAGCGCGGCGAGACGGGCGATGAAGTCCTCGGGCTCGAATATGACTCGAATATGACGTGCGTCGTTCCATCCCGATACGGCGTCTTCAGTGCGCAGCCCACGTACCCGCCCTCGGTCAGCGACAGCCGCTCGGTGGCGACTGGCGACTGGCGGCCTTGCGACGTAGCGTGCCAGGTGCTCGAGCTTGTCCCGTTGCGAGGCCTTCGCCACGATGCCCGCATGCAGCGAGAAGCCTGAGCTTTCGGCCACCTCCCGGCGCGCGCCATCGGGCTCGCCCGGCAGCGTCTGCAGCGTGAACACATTCTGCCCCTCTCTGTGCCCCGTCGCGATCCGGTACGTGATCGATGCCCCGAGCAGACTGTTGATCGGCGCCTCCTCGGCCGGATCGCACAGGCGGAGCTGCCGTCCGTCATCACGGCATACGAGAACCGCATCCGCCGGCTTGAAGAGCGGAAGATCGAGATCAGCGAGAAAACTGCCAATTACGGCCGCCCGCTGCGCAGCTTCGACGAGACACTTAGAACTTCGCTCGTTTTCCTCGCGAACCCCTGGAATCTCTGGGCTTCGGAGCGCCGGGAACACAAAAAAGCCGTGCTAAAACTCGCAGTCGCCGACCGGCTCACGTACATCCGAAACGAGGGATCCAGAACTCCGGACCTCGCCTTGCCCTTCAAGGTGTTAGCGGACCTCAAAAGCTCCAAATGCAAGTTGGCGCGCCCGGAGAGATTCGAACTCCCGACCCCCGGCTTCGTAGGCCGATGCTCTATCCAGCTGAGCTACGGGCGCGTTGTCTGACTGGTTGGCGGGCGGCGTGGAAAGCGGCTCGCGCGGCGCATTCTACAGCATCGCGGCGCAGAAGCGCAGGGGGTGCTACATCAGCGCCATTTCCGGGTGTCCGGCCAGATATTCCTGAACATATGCGCGGTAGTACCGCATTGCCTGCCGGGTTTTCTCCCCGCCGCCGGCGGGGAAGTCGACGCAATGGCCGTCTGCGAGCCGCAGGCTGGCCACCGGCATTACTTCGCGCGTTGCGCTGGTGATGAAGCACTCGCTGGCCCGCGCCAGCTCCGACTCGTGAATGTCGCGTTCATCGCTGGCCAGACCGTGCTGCGCGCAGGCGCTGTGCAGCGCCACCTTTGTCAGTCCGCGCAGATTGCCGGCGCGATCGCCCGGTGTAACGAGTTTGCCGTCGATGACGAAGAACACGTTGCTGTTCGAGGCCTCGGTCACCAGCCCCGCCGCGTTGAGCATCACGCAGTCGTCCGCGCCCAGTTCACGTGCATCCATCACACCGAGCACGTTGTTCAGATAGTTGCCGCCCTTGATGTTCGGATCCAGCGCGTCGACGGGGTTGCGCCGGGTACCGACCACCGCGAGTCGCACGCCGCTTGTATAGAACGTCTCGCTCCAGCGCGGCACCTCGCGCACGATGATAACGAACCGCGGCTTGAGACCGGCTGACGGAAACAGGTCCACCGGCCCCTCGCCGCGTGTGACCGTGTAGCGCACATACACATCCACACCGGCCTGTGCCGCGCCGGTGACCGCGATCGTCGCGCGGACCTGTGCCGTCATCTCTTCCAGCGACAGCCCGGTACTCATGCGGACCAGTGCGGCGGAGTTCTCGAATCGCGCCCAGTGCTCCAGATACAGCATCGGAATGCCACCGTAGGTGCGGAACACCTCATAGATCGAATCGCCATACAGGAAGCCGCGATCCAGTACCGGCACACGCGCATCCCCCGTTGGCGTGATTACACCATCCACGTTGGTCATGCTCTTAAAGCCACTGTTGCTCACGCCACGCCCGCCTCGAATGCTGTCTCAGTGATTGCCCTTGTAGACCCGCTGCAACCGGTGCCCGAGACCGGTGAGGATTTCGTAGTTGATGGTGCCGGCCGCCTGTGCCAGCTCTTCCAGCGACACGCCGTTGCCGATCAGGTCCACGTGATCGCCGCAGTGTACGGCCCCGGCCGGCAGCGCGGTCACGTCCACGCACAGATAGTCCATCGAAACCCGACCGACGACCGGCACGCGCATACCGGCCACGCAGGCATGCGCCCGGTTGCCCAGGCTGCGGCGGTAGCCGTCGGCATAGCCCACACCCACAACGGCGAGCCGCGCCGGCGGCATCGCCTGATGGGTTGCCCCGTAGCCCACCGTGACAGGCGCCACCACTTCGCGCAGCTGCAGGATGCGACCGCGCAGATTGACCACCGCGTCCAGCGTCACCGGCAGATCGCCATGATCGACGAAGGGATTGCCGCCATACAGCGCGATGCCCGGCCGCACCAGGTCGCCGCGGCTGTCGCCTGCGGCGAACAGGCCGGCGGAGTTGCCGATGGACACCGGCACGCCGGGCAGCAGCTCACGCAGCCTGGCGAAGCGATCCAGTTGTTCACGATTCAGCGGATGTTCGGGTTGATCGGCGCAGGCCAGATGTGTCATCAGACAGTCGATGCGCAGACCGCGCAGCCGCGATGGATCCCGCCTGAGCACGTCGACTTCATCCATGCACATGCCGAGCCGCGACATGCCGGTATCCACGTGCAGCAGCGCCGGTCTTGCGAGCGGTTGCCAGAGCTCGAGCTGCTGAAGCGAATTCAGGACCGGGCACAGATCCGACCGCACCAGCAGCTCGACCGTGTCGGACAGCGCGCCATCGAGCACGTGGATGGTGGCGTCGGGGAGCTGCTGGCGCAGCTCGACACCCTCGGCCGCGGTCGCCACAAAGAACTGCCGACAACCCTCGCTGCGCAGCCGTTTCGCCACCGGACCCATGCCCAGGCCGTAGGCATCGGCCTTCACCACGGCCGCGCATTCGGCCGGACGCGAGGCATTCGCCAACCGCCTGTAATTGCGCGCAAGCGCATCCAGGTCAACGACGAGTACGCCGGATGACGTCGAATCGCTGTGCATGGGTATCGGGGCGTGGTGGAAATCTGCGGACTGCGAGTCGGGGACTATACCAGAGTCGATGGCCGCACCATCTGCCGGCGGGGCGGACTCAACAGCGGCCTTGCAGGTCTGACCGCATCACACACCATCACAGAGCTTCACAGCGAACGCTTCACAGCGGCAGCGTTACCCGCAGCACCTCGGCGTCGGTCTGCGCGCCGACCGCATAGCGCCGAACCGGTGCCGGGACGATGGCCGACTCGCCCCGCGACAGCCGCTGCGGCGCGTCGGCGCGCGTGCTGACGGTCACCTCCCCACTGAGCACATGCAGGCTGTGCGCGGCGTCGGAATCCACGGCGATCGAATCGCCCGCCGCGGGCCGCAGATGCTCGATGCGGAAGAACGGCGTGTCCACGGACACGAATACGCCCTTCCTGCCCGCCACCGGCACCGGCTGCATGATGAAGTCGTCCGCGCTGGTCGCACGCAGATTCAGTGCATCCACCGCGGCGCGAACGTCGATCGGACGCACCGGAAACCGCACATTGTCCCAGGCCCGAAAGGTGGGCCCCGGCAGGCGCACTTCCAACGCCAGCACTTCGCGTCGTTCGGGATTGCCCAGGGCATGCACCTCCGCCGATGGCAGCATGCCCGGCGCGAGGAATCGGGAAGGGGTCTCGTTCAGTATCACCTGCCCCGCGCGCACGGGAATCGCATTGAGGTCGTCGAGCACATCCCAGTACAGCTGCTTGAGTCCGGTCAGGCATTCCACGAGTTCGCTGTGCGACGCATCGCCCGCGAACAGTTCGTCGAATCGCGTTTCGATCGCGGCGATACCGCATTCGCGCTGGGCGAACCACGGCGCCAGCCGTGTCTGCAGCTCACCCGGTTCACGGCCCGCCGCCAGCTGGGCGGCCAGCCATTCCTGACGCGCGCGGCCGTGCTCGAGCCTGCTCACCAGCACGCCACGATCCATGTCACGCCGGAAGCCCAGTCGCAGACTCGCGCCCGGCTCAGCTTCCATGATGACGTAGACCTCGGTGTGTCCGGGCGGATGCCCCTGCACCGACAGCAGCTCCCTGACGTCGAGCACCTTGGGCAGCAGCGGATAGCAGGCGCCGTAGCGACGCACGAAGGCATCGCCGAGCAGGCGATGACCATGCCGCGCCAGCAGCACGGGCAGCGAGACACGCGATCCGTCATCGAATCGCAGGCGGCTGGGGAACTGACGCGCCTCGGCATCGGTATCGCAGGCCGCGATTTCGAACGCCTCACCGAAACCCTGCCCGGTCAGTTCGTATTGGTCGGGCAGTGGATGCAGCCGCTTGAACTCGCGCAGCCGGACGCCGCCCCAGGGGCGCTCCACCAGATTATTGCGATCAGGAATCAGCAGCCCGCCGGCCACCGTATCGAGCGCGGCATCATCGCCCGCCAGCAGCCGTTCCGCGAAGTTCGTCATAGAGTCACGAAGGTTCGGAGGAGAGTTGAAGAGCGCGGCAGAGTATGCCACGGTCGTTTATGTCAAAACGTGACTGAATACCAGATCATGCGCTTGCAAAGCCGTTACCCTTTCGCTCCAGTGCACCATAGTCGAAATTTGACGTAATGACCGGTTCAAGGGACCTGGCACAACAGGCATTCGAGCTGATGCAGGAGGCGCTGCGCGAATCCGAAGCGCGCATCAGCGCCCTGGATGCGGAGCTCAAGCGTCGCCATGCGCCCGGGTCACAGCTCGAGGAACAGGTGGCGGTGCTCAGCCAGCGCCTCGAAACCACCGAATCCGACTGCGCCCGATGGCGCCGCGAAGCCGGGCAGCTGGAAGAAGTCGTTGCCGTCGAGAGAGCCAAGATCCAGCAGCTGAAGAAGCGCCTGGAACTGGCGCAGTCCGGCCCGGATGCCGTCGCTCGCAAGGAAGTGAATTACTGGCGCGGGCGTATCGAGGAAGCCGGCAGGGAAGTCATCGAGCTTCGCGAAACCGCAGCGCGGCTGCGCCAGGACATCACCGCCCGCGAGAACGAACTCACACTGGCACTGGCCCGTGCCGAAGCGGCGGAAAACGCCAGACTCGCACAGGCGGAACGGGACGAAACGGGCCCGCAACTCGAACAGGCCCGTCAGGAAATCACTGCACTGCGCAACAGCCTGCAGCAGGCCGAGCAGCGCATCGAACAGCTGCAGGCCGATCTTCACGAAGAGCGCGAGCACGTTGCCAACGTCACCGAGGTTTCCAACGATCGCAAGGACCGCATCACGAAGCTCGAAGAGCGCGTGGAGGAGGCCGAGGAGCGCTACGAGGAAGCGCGCTGGCGGCTGTCGCAGGCTGAACACTTCGAACGACTCGTGCGCCGCCGCAAAAAACTCATCCAGTCATTGCTTGCCGCGCTGCGTGCGAAGCACAAGGCCAACACCGCACTCAAGGCCGGGGTCGACAGCCTCAGGACTTACAAGGCCAGAGCCGAACAGAACCAGCACAAGCTGCTGGCGCGGATCGATCACCTCATGGCCAGGCTCAGTGACTCCGACACGGAACTGGCGGAACTGCGTGCACGCGCCGCGCAGGCCGCACAGAACGAAGCCGCGGCGAGCGCGACGGCAGAGGCCTCGGCACAGCCAGTCCCTGAACCGGACCCGGCGCAGCAACAACCGCCTGTCTCCGAACAGGAACGCGCCATACAGGACGCGAGGATCGCGGAACTGGAGCAGCGACTGACTACGCAGGCGGAACTGATCGAGGCGCTGGAGACCGAGCTGCGTACCGCACGCAACGTGCTGCGCGAACGGGACGAAGCTGCCGACGAGCTCGGTCGGCTGCGTAATGAACTGGACATGCGCAACCAGGTGATCGCACGGCTGCAGGCCGATGCCGACGAGCGCGAGCGCAAACTGGCGCGGCTGCGCGGGTCGGATTCCGAAACGCTGCGTCTGAAGACAGAGATCGCCAAACTGGAAGAGTCCGTTACGGCATGGAAGGCGAAGTATGAGTTCGTGGCCGCCGAACCACCCGCCGCCTATCAGACCGCCGCGGAAAAATAGTCGCCCGATCCGGGCAGTCCCAGTTCCCGCATCAGCAGCGGTAGAAAGTCCGCGCGGAACTGCCGCACATCACGCACTGTGCACAGATTCGCGATCTGCGTGACTTCCAGCCCCTGAAACCCGCATGGATTGATGCGCGAGAACGGTGACAGGTCCATGTTCACGTTCACCGCCAGACCGTGGTACGAGCAGTAGCGTCGTACCCGCAGGCCAAGCGCCGCGACCTTGCGGCCATCCACGTAAACACCCGGCGCATCGCGGCGTGCCTCGGCCTGGATGCCGTAACCGGACAGGGTCACAATCACCGCGTTTTCCAGTCGCGTGACCAGATCCCTGACACCCAGTCGCAGACGCTTCAGATCAAGCAGCGGATAGACCACCAGTTGCCCGGGACCGTGATACGTCACCTGACCTCCCCTGTCGATGGCGATCACGGGGATATCGCCGGCGTCCAGCACATCCTGCGGATCGCCACGCTGGCCGAGGGTGAACACCGGCGGATGCTGCACGATCCAGATCTCATCGGCGGTGGCGCTGTCACGCGCGTCGGTGAACTGCTGCATCTCACGCCACACCATGTCCATCGGACGCAGCCCGAGATCACGGATGATCGTGCTCACAGCACCATCAACACCGCTTCGCTGGCGGTCAGATCCTGATACACACGATCGATCTGCTCGCGGCTGACCGCGGTCACGGTGACGGTGATGCTGACGTAGGTGCCGCGCCGGCTGGGCTGTTCATCGAACTGCTGGGGCCGGATGTCGTCGTAGTGAGCCCGCATGATGGTCAGTACCGTTTCGCGGAACCCCGCGCTGTTGCGACCGAATATCTTCATCGGAATCTCGCACGGAAACTCCATCAGGCTGTCGCCGCCGTCGCTCATTGCCACCACAGTGAAACCCTGTCGGAAAGACGCCGCCAGAAGCCGCCGGCTTCCATCGTATCCAGTGTCACCACCGGCAAACTGACCAGCTGCTCGCCCTCCAGCAGCACCTGTGCCTCTCCCACCACTGTGCCAGCCGGAAGCGGCGCCCGCAGCGGCGAAAGCAGCTGCATCTGTGCCGTCAGATCGCCGTAGCGGCCACGCGGAACGGTCACGTAGAAATCTTCGGCCACCGTGAGCTGCACTTCGTTCCCGTCCCCCATCCACACGCGCACACTGCCCAGCGAATCGCCGGCACGGTACAGCAGATGGGTTTCGAAGCGACGGAAACCGTAGTCCAGCAGTGCCTGGCCGCCCTCGTTGCGGGACTCCGGGTCCTCGCCACCCATCACGACGGCAATGAGCCGTGCGCCGGCGCGTTCGGCCGAGCTCACCAGCGCATAGCCGCCATCACCGTGATGCCGGGTCGCGGCCAGGCCATCGACACTGCTGTCGCGCCACAGCAGCGGGTTGTTGCTGTGGCGGGTCACATCGCGCCAGGTGAACTCACGCTCGCCGTACCAGCGATACTGACCGGGAAAGCGCGCGATCATCTCGCGTGCCAGCAGCGCCGCGTCCCGGGCGCTGATGCTTTGACCGTCGACAATGCCGGTGGTGTCCAGAAACCGGCTTTCGCGCATGCCCAGCGACCTTGCCAGCGTATTCATGCGTTCGACAAAGGCCTCCTCGCTGCCGGCCACATGCTCAGCCAGTGCGACCGCGGCATCGTTGCTGGACTGCACGATGATGCCGCGCAGCACATCGCCAAGGCTCACCTCGGAATCCGGTTCAAGGAACATGCGCGCACCGCCCGCGCGGACCGCCGCGGCGCTGACCTGCACCGGCGTTTCCAGCACAGGGCCTGCGCCATCGGGGTCAAGCGCATCCAGAGCGGTCAGAGCCGTCATGACCTTGACCAGATCGCCCGGTTCATGGCGCGAGGCGGCATCGGACTCGGCGAGCACGGCGCCACCTGCGTACTCGACGAGGTACCAGCTTCGTGCCTTCAGCTCAGGCGGTGCATCCTCGGCCTGCTGTCCGGGCAGCAGGCCGGGTGACATCAGGCAGACCGCAAGCACGGCACCGCGCAGGCGCCGCGGTAGTGAGCGTAACGGCATCAGTGGTCGACGACGGGGTGAGTGCCGCTGAAACCCAGCGACTGCAGCCGTGCGTCTACGCGATCGTACTCATCCGAATCACTCACGGGCCCCACCCGGACGCGATGCATGGTCGTGCCGCGCTCGCTGTTGGAAACGATGAACGAATTCCGGAAGCCGCTTGCATGGAGCCGGTCGACAAAGCGCTGTGCGTTGCCCTGTTCGCTGAAAGCACCCACCTGGATGAACAGCTGCCGGGGCCGCCGTTCATCATCGGGTACCGCCGCAACGGCTTCACTGATCACAGAGAAACTTCGTCGTTCGGCCTGTATCGGCTGGGGAGGTGGCGCCGCAGCCGGTGCGCCCAGCGCACGCACTTCAACCCTGGCGGTGCCTTCGCGCACCATGTCCAGCGTCTGCGCGGCCCGATACGACAGGTCGATGATGCGGTCACCAACAAACGGTCCACGATCATTGATGCGGACGATGACCCGATTGCCGTTGCCCAGATGGGTCACTTCCACCCAGGTCGGGATGGGCAGGGTCGGGTGCGCAGCGGTGTACGCGTACATGTCGTAGACTTCGCCGTTGGATGTCTGCAGGCCGTGGAAGTCCTGTCCGTACCACGACGCTACGCCGCGCTCACGGTAGCCTTCAGACGTATCCAGCACATGATAGCGGCGGCCGAACACCTCGTAGAACGGTGGATTGCCACGCGCGCTGCGTGGCTCGTCGATCACGACATTCGCCCCCGGTGCACCGGGAACACCGGCCGTACCCGGAACCGCGACACGCTGCGGTGCGGAGCTGCAGCCCCATGCAAGCAACGCGAAGGCCATCACACAGCCGGTGAAGGCAATCCTGGGCACCGGCATCAATCCGCGGCTGTTCAACCTGCTCATTGCAACACTCCTGCGCTGCGCCCTCCTGCCGCCTGAAAGGCCTCGAGCAGGGCCTCGCTCAACTGATGCACAGCCAGCGCATACATGTGGCTGCGGTTGTAACGCGTAATCACGTAGAAATTCTGATAGCCAACCCAGTATTCAGTTCCATCCACACCTTCCAGCGCGTAGACGGCTGCCCGCGCCGAACCGGGCATTTCCGTTGCGAACATATAACCCAGCTCACTGAGTGAATCCACGCTCTGATCGAGTTCCAGACGATTGGCGGGCTGATGGTCGGCTGCACGCGGTGATCTGGTTGCCTGATCGGCGACCGGCTCACCGGCACGCCAGCCGTGAACCTTGAAGTAATTGGCAACGCTGGAGAGGATGTCCGGCCAGTCGGTCCACAGATCGCGGCGACCGTTGCCACTGCCGTCCACGGCGTAGGCGCGATAACTGGAAGGGATGAACTGCCCGGCACCCATCGCACCGGCGTAGGACCCCAGCGCGCCGAAGACGTCGACACTCTCTTCCTGGCCCAGCAGCAGGAAATTTTCCAGCTCCGACGTAAAGAATGTGGAACGGGGCGGATAGGCGAACGCCAGGGTGGCCAGTGAGTCCAGCACCCGGTAGGTGCCCATGCGTCGACCGAAGTAGGTCTCCACGCCGAGAATGGCCACCAGCATCTGCGCATCCACGCCGTACTCGCGCGCCGTCGCGGCGATCAGGTCCTGATGCTCGAGCCAGAACTGCACGCCGGCATCGATGCGCTCGTCGGTCACGAAGATCAGGCGGTATTCGTGCCAGGGTCGGACACGCTCGGCCGGACGGGAAATTGCATCCAGCACGCGCGTGTCGATCTGCGCATCATCAAGAATCTCGGCCAGCCGATCCCGATCAAACTGATGGCGGGAAACCATGCGTTCGATGAACTCCTGACGCGCGGCGTCCACCGCAACCATATCCACCTGCGCCACCGCATGGCCGGGAATGAACAGCATCAGTACAGCGACGAGGAGCGTTCGCAAGACATTCGATACAGTCATGGCGCCATCAACTTCCTGTGTCCATGGATCGCGGCGAGGATACCCAAACTGGCCAGCAGGGTCACCATGGACGTGCCGCCCGCGCTGATCAGCGGCAGCGGCACGCCGACGATGGGCAACAGCCCGGACACCATGCCGGCGTTCACGAAGACATAGACGAAGAACGTCAGGCTCAGTGCGCCGGCCAGCAACCGCGTATAGGTATCCTGCGCGCAGGCGGCTATATAGAGGCCGCGTCCAACCAGTATCAGATACAGCACCAGCAGCAGCAGCAGCCCCATGAGGCCGAACTCCTCCGCCATCACCGCGAAGATGAAGTCCGTGGCACGTTCGGGCAGAAACTCCAGGTGCGCCTGGGTGCCGTTCAGCCAGCCTTTGCCGAACAGCCCACCGGAACCGATCGCTATCTTGGCCTGAATGGCGTTGTAGCCCGCACCCAGCGGGTCATCTTCCGGCCTCAGGAACATCAGCACCCGATTACGCTGATAGTCGAGCATGAACATCCACAGCACCGGCGCGGCAGCAACCGCCAGCGTCAGCAGAAACGCGATGATGCGCAGACTGATGCCGGCGAGCAGAATCGCCAGACCGCCGGCCGCCATCACCAGCAGGGCCGTACCAAGGTCCGGCTGACGAGCGATCAGCAGCACCGGCACCATGACGATCAGCGCCATGACGATCAGCTGCATGGTCGTCGGTGGCAGGGTGCGGTCGTGCAGAAACCAGGCGATCATCATCGGCACCGCCAGCTTCATCAGCTCGGACGGCTGAAAACTGAACAGCCCGACATCCAGCCAGCGCTGCGCGCCCTTGCCCACCTCGCCGTCCACCATGACCATCAGCAGCAGGAACAGGCCGGCCAGGTACAGCCATGGGCTCCAGATTCGCAGGTAGCGCGGCGGAATCTGCGCAACGACGAAGAATGCCGCAAGACCGGCGCCCAGCCGCAGCGACTGACGGACCACCGCCGTATTCTGCTCGCCCACCGCGCTGTACAGCACGATGAAGCCGATCGCACCGATGGTCACCACCAGCAGCAGCAGCGGCACATCAACGATCAGGCCGTAGACCGTGAACGGACGGGCACCGGCGCGCTGCCGCGACCCGAATTCAATGCTGCCTAGCGACGAACTCTTCATCAGTTTCCGCAAGATGGGCGAAATAGGCATCGAGAATGCGCCGGGTGACCGGTGCCGCGGTACGACCTCCACCGCCGCCGTTCTCCACAATTACTGCGATCGCAATGGTCGGATCCCCCGCGGGTGCGTAGGCGATGAACAGGCCATGGTCGCGCAGGCGCTCATCGACCTCGTCCTCGATGTAGCGTTCATCCTGGCCGATGCTGAACAGTTGCGACGTGCCGGTCTTGCCGGCGATGGCGTACTGCGAGCCGAGCATCGCCGTGCGGGCGGTGCCACGCAGCTCGGTTGTCACGCCAACCGAGGCGTCGTGTACGAGCTGCCACTGATCCGGGTCGATCCCGGTGACCGACGGCAGATCCACGGGATCGACCCAGTGCATTTCACGACTGACACCGTTCTCGGTACCCGTCACCAGCCGTGGCTGATAGCGCTGACCGCGTGCCGCGAGCGTTGCCGTTGCATGCGCCAGCTGCAGCGGCGTCGTTTCCATATAGCCCTGACCGATACCGACGATCACGGTCTCGCCCGGATACCATGACTGGTCTTCGCGTCGACTGAAGTTCTGCCGCTTCCATTCGCGGCCGGGAACGATGCCGCCGGCTTCGCCGGGAATGTCGATTCCGGTGCGCTGTCCGAGCCCGAAGGACTTCAGGAACGGCTCGATCAGGTCGATGCCCAGCCCCACCGCCAGCTGGTAGAAGTAGACGTCGCAGGACTCCACCAGCGCCTTGTGCATGTCGGTGAGTCCATGACCCTGGGGACGCCAGTCACGATAGCGGTGCGAATTCCCCGGCAGTGTGAAGAATCCGCCGCACGGGACGCCCTGATGCGGATTGAGGCTGTCGTGGTACATCGCACCCAGCCCCAGAAACGGCTTGATCGTGGACCCCGGCGGATACTGGCCCGACAGAGTGCGGTTGAACAGCGGTCGATCGCGATCGTTCCTCAGCGCCAGAAAGTCATTGCGGCTCATGCCGACCGCGAAACGGTTGGGATCAAACGATGGCGTACTGACCAGCGCCAGCACATCGCCGTTGCGCGGATCGATGGCAACCACCGCCGCGCGCATGTCGCCGATGGCCTCGTGTGCCACCAGCTGCAGACGCATATCCAGCGCCAGCACAACGTTGTCACCGGGCACCGGCCAGCGGGTCTCCAGACCTCCCTGCGATGCGGTGAAGCGGCTGGCGCCGCTTCGGTCGCTGCCAACGTCCTGCAACACCCTGCCCTGCGCGTTGACGATCTGCTGCCGATAGCCCACCGTGCCGTGCAGGGCATTCTCGTAGCTGCGTTCCACACCGGTCTTGCCGATATGCGGCGTGCCGGCGTAATCACGTCGATCGATGCGTTCCAGATCCTCGGCACTGATGCTGCCCACATAGCCGACGGCGTGCGCGGCCATGTCGCCGAATGGATAGTGGCGGACCAGGCCCTCCTGAATGTCCACACCGGGGAACAGATGGCGGCGAACCGCGAACGTGGCGGCCTCGGCCTCACTGAGGTTACGCAGGCGGACGCGCTCGAAACGCCGGTGCGAACGGATCAGCGTCTCGATCTGGTCGAATTCGCCATCGTCGATCAGTCCGATGTCCTGAAGCTCGGTCAGTGTCTGATGCAGATCGGGTACCTGCTCGGGGATCAGCACCAGCTGCCAGGTAGGCAGATTCTCGGCAATGACAATGCCGTTGCGATCAAGGATCAGCCCGCGGGTCGGCGGCAGCGGCTCGATACGCAGCCGGTTTCCCTGGGAGAGTTCGCTGAAGCGCTGATGATCCATCACCTGCAGCTGCACCAGCCGCGCCACAAGCACACCGGTCAGCAGCACGATGATCACGGCGGCGGCGATCACCCGCGACAGGAACATGCGCTGTTCCTTCCAGTGATCCTTGAACGCTGCCGAACGTCTTGCCATGAGGTTCCCGTATGCGTCTCAGATAGGCGCGTGCGCCTGGTCGGCGCGGCGGTCGGTGAAGGTCACGATCAGTGCCCACAGCAGAATGCCGGTGAGCACTGGCGCCCAGCGTTCGATCATCGGCACCGTGCGACCGGCCACGCCATCGATCCAGAACAGCACGAACTGATACAGGGCCAGCAGCACGGCTACCGTCAGCGCCAGCTGTGACGCCGGGAACACCCGGATGCGCAGATAGAATCGCTGGCTGATGTACACCACCAGCAGCAGCGCCAGCGCGTGCTGCCCCAGCAGCGCACCGGTCAGCGCGTCCAGCGCCAGCCCCATCAGGAACGCGCTGACCATACCGAACCGGCCGGGCGTGACGACCGCCCAGTAGATCAGTACCAGCGGCACCCAGTCGGGCCGGAACGGCGCGATGACGGCCGGCAGCGGCACGATGGACAATGCCAGGGCGGCCACCAGGCTGACCAGCGGCCACGTCCAGCCGGTGCGGCGACGCCGTCTCATTCGCTTTCCAACAGTCTGGCCGCGGCCGATTCACGCGGCGAATCACCACCGCTCCACACCAGCAGCACCTCGCGATGCCGATCCAGCTCCGCCGCGGGCTCGGCGATCACGTCGGCGAATGACTGGCCGGGCATGAAACGCACTTCACGAACCACGCCAACCGGATAGCCGGCCGGGAACACACCACCCAGGCCTGACGAGACCAGCAGGTCGCCGACCCGCACGTCGGCGGAGTTGGTCAGATAAGGCAGACGCAGCTGACCACTGTCGCCGGTGCCCACGGCGATGGTCCGCAGACCATTGCGGTTCACCGCCACCGGCACCGCATGATCGGCGTCGGTGATCAGCACGGCCTCCGCGGTCCACGGCCCGGTGCGGACGATCTGTCCCACCACGCCCTTGGCGTCGAGCAGCGGCTGGCCCACGTAAACCCCGTCCACCAGGCCACGGTTCAGGCTGAAACGATGCCGGTAGGGGTTGCTGTCCACGGACAGAATCTCGGCAATCAGCATGCGCTCGGCCACCTGTTCGCTGGAGTCCAGCATCGCACGCAGGCGGTCGTTTTCACGCTCCAGCGCAGCAAGGCGCTGCAGACGGACACTGGTATCCAGCGCCTCACGCCGCAGCTTCGAGTTTTCGCTGAGCAGCTGACGACGTTCCGCCAGCGAACCGCGCGCCCAGTGCCAGGCGCGGAACGGCGCATCCACGGTCACCAGCACCGGATGAACGGCGACAGTCAGTGCCTGGCGGAAACGGGTGAGATGATCCTGCCGATGGTCGATCACCATCAGCACGAGGCAGATGATGGACAACAGGGAGAAACGCAGGCCGAGAGCGACCTTGCCTCGTGCAAGGCCAGCGGCGTTTCGTCTCGGCGCTCTCATTGACTGCGCCCCCTGGCTGTCAGTTGATCACGAGCTCGGTCACTCCACAGCGAATGCACCGGGTCCGTACTCGTCGAGCAATTCCAGCACCCGACCTCCTCCACGCGCCACACAAGTCAGCGGCTCATCGGCCACGACCACCGGCAGCCCGGTTTCCTCGGTCAGCAGTCGATCGATATCGGTGAGCAGCGCGCCACCACCGGTAAGCACGATGCCGCGCTCGGCAACGTCCGCGCCCAGTTCCGGCGGCGTCTGCTCCAGCGCCACCTTGACCGCGCCGACAATGCCCTGCAACGGCTCCTGCAGTGCCTCGAGAATCTCGTTGCTGTTCAATGTGAAGCTGCGCGGCACGCCCTCCGAAAGATTGCGTCCTTTCACGGAGATTTCCCTGACCTCCTGGCCGGGATAGGCTGAACCGATGGTGTGCTTGATGCGTTCAGCCGTTGCCTCGCCAATCAGGATACCGTAGTTGCGTCGCACATAGTTGGTGATGGCATCGTCGAACCGGTCACCGCCGATCCGCACCGAAGCGGCATAGACGATGCCGTTGAGCGAAATCACCGCGACTTCGGATGTGCCGCCGCCGATATCCAGCACCATCGAGCCGCGCGCCTCGTGTACCGGCATGCCGGCACCGATGGCCGCGGCCATCGGTTCCTCGACCAGATACACCTTGCGCGCGCCGGCGCCTTCGGCCGATTCACGGATCGCACGGCGTTCCACCTGGGTGGAGCCGTAGGGCACGCAGACCAGCACGCGGGGGCTGGGACGGAAGTACCGGGAACCGTGCGCCTTCTTGATGAAGTGCTGCAGCATCTTCTCGGTAACGTTGAAATCGGCGATGACACCGTCCTTGAGCGGGCGGATCGCGGTGATGTGACCGGGCGTGCGGCCAAGCATATGCTTGGCCTCGAGGCCCACCGCCTCCAGCACCTTGCCACCGCGGCCGGATTCCTCGCGAATCGCGACGACCGACGGTTCATCGAGGACGATACCCCGGCCACGCACATAGATCAGGGTATTCGCGGTACCCAGATCAATGGACAGATCGTTCGAGAAATACCCGAGAAAGCTCTTTAACATTGGGTGGTAAGGCTGCTGAAATACGCCAACGAAACACTTTAGCAACGGGTAGGACAATCAGCAAGCGACGTGTATATTAGTGAGACACCGGTCACTGGTCGCCATCGTGCCGCTGGATCAGCAGTCAATCGAAAAGCTCTGCTACCTCGCCCGCCTGGAAATCACTTCAGGGGAGATTGCCGACGTTGCCGCCAAGCTGGCGAACATCGTCGCGCTGGTGGATCAGCTGGAGTCCGCCGACACGGCGCAGGTGCCGCCCATGGCCCACCCGCTGTCACGACCGCAGCGGCTGCGCGACGATGTGGTGACCGAACACGATCAGCGCCAGCTGTATCAGCGCAATGCGCCGCTGGTGGAGCACGGCCTGTATCTGGTTCCCAGGGTTATCGAATAACCGCGGAACCAGCCACCTCGACAACCGCGATCAGGACGGATCCTGGTCACAGCACCACCCCATCATGCACGACCTCACTGTTGCCCAGCTTGCCGAACAACTGCGCTCCCGCCGCATCTCCTCCGTGGAGTTGACGCGCCATTTTCTGGAACGCGTGGCTGCCCACGATGGCGCGCTCAATTCGTTCCTCACGGTGACCGAAGACAGCGCGATGCGCCAGGCCGCCACCGCCGACCAGCGCATCGCGCGCGGCGACCACCAGACACTCACCGGCATTCCGATCGCGCACAAGGACATCTTCTGCACGGCCGGTATCCGCACGTCCTGCGCATCGCGCATGCTCGACGGCTTCGTCTCGCCGTACGACGCCACCGTGGTGGAGCGACTGGGCGCCGCCGGCATGGTCACGCTGGGCAAAACCAACATGGATGAGTTCGCGATGGGCTCGTCGAACGAAACCAGCTTCTACGGCCCGGTCCGCAACCCCTGGCATCACGACGTCGTGCCCGGCGGCTCTTCGGGCGGTTCGGCCGCCGCGGTGGCCGCGCGGCTGGCGCCGGCAGCCACCGGCACCGACACCGGCGGCTCGATACGCCAGCCTGCCGCGCTCACCGGCCTGACAGGACTCAAACCCACGTATGGCCGCGTTTCCCGCTACGGCATGATCGCGTTCGCGTCGAGCCTCGACCAGGCCGGCCCGCTGACGCGCACGGTCGAAGATGCGGCATTGCTGCTGGAAGCGATGGCCGGCTTCGATCCGCGCGATTCCACATCGCTGGACGATCCGGTGCCGCCCTACTCGCAGCTGCTCGACAAACCGCTGGAGCGCCTGCGCATCGGCGTACCGGACAACTTCTTCGATGACGGACTGGATGCCGCGAATGCCGAAGCGGTGCGCGCGGCACTGCAAGTGTTCGAACAGCTCGGCGCGGAAATCCGGCCGCTGCGTCTGGACAACATTCATCTGTCCGTGCCGGCCTACTACGTGGTCGCCCCGGCCGAAGCCTCGTCGAACCTGGCGCGCTTCGATGGCGTCCGCTTCGGTCACCGGGCGCAGACCGCCAGCGACGATCTGCAGACGTTCTACATGCGCAACCGCGGCGAGGGCTTCGGCCCCGAGGTGAAGCGGCGCATCCTCACCGGCACCTATGTGCTCTCGGCCGGCTACTACGATGCGTATTACCTGAAGGCGCAGCAGGTACGTCAGCTGATCAGCAACGACTTCGCCGCTGCCTTCACCGAAGTGGACCTGATCGCCGGCCCCACCACGCCCACGCCGGCGTTCGGCCTTGGTCAGAAGCTCAACGATCCGGTGCAGATGTATCTGAACGACATCTACACGATCGGTGCGAACCTCGCCGGCCTGCCGGCGCTGTCCATTCCCTGCGGCTTCGTCAACGCGCTGCCGGTGGGACTGCAGCTGATCGCGCCACACCTGGAAGAAACCCGACTGCTGCAGGCCGGGCACTGGTTCCAGCGCGAAACCGACTGGCACCTGCGCGCGCCGCAGGCGTACGCCTGAGGACACGCAGGATGGATTGGGAAATCGTCATCGGGCTGGAAATCCACACCCAACTCGCCACGGCCAGCAAGATTTTTTCGGGCGCGGCCACGCGCTACGGCGCCGAACCCAATACCCAGGCCAGCCTGGTGGACCTGGGCTACCCCGGTGTACTTCCGGTGCTGAACGGCACGGCAGTGCGCATGGCGGTGAAGTTCGGTCTGGCCACCGGCTGCACGATCGCGCCGCGCAGCGTGTTCGCGCGCAAGAACTACTTCTACCCCGATCTGCCCAAGGGCTATCAGATCAGCCAGTACGAACTGCCCATCGTGCACGGCGGCAGTCTGGACATCGTGCTCGAGGACGGCAGCGTAAAAACCATCGGCATCACGCGCGCGCATCTGGAAGAAGACGCCGGCAAGTCGCTGCACGAGGACTATCACGGACAATCCGGCATCGACCTGAACCGCGCCGGCACGCCACTGCTGGAGATCGTCTCCGAACCCGACCTGCGCTCGGCCGCCGAGGCCGGCGCCTACATGCGCAAGATCCACACGCTGGTACGCTATCTGGACATTTCCGATGGCAACATGCAGGAAGGCTCGTTCCGCTGTGACGCCAATATCTCGGTACGTCCGCGCGGTGACTCGAAACTCGGCACACGCACCGAGCTGAAAAACCTGAATTCGTTCCGATTCATCGAACGGGCCATCGTCCGCGAAGCCGAACGCCAGATCGACGTGATCGAGAGCGGTGGCAGGGTGGTGCAGGAAACCCGGCTGTACGATCCGGACCGCGACGAGACACGGCCGATGCGTGGCAAGGAAGAGGCCAACGACTATCGCTACTTCCCGGATCCGGATCTCCTGCCGGTAATCATTGACGACGCGTTCATTACCGCGGTGCGCGACGAACTGCCGGAACTGCCCGACACCAGACGCGAACGCTTCATGCAGGACTACGGGCTGTCGACCTACGATGCCGGTGTCCTGACAGCCGCTCGCGCGCTTGCCGACTACTTCGAACGGCTTGCCGGCTCGACCGCCGCGACAGCGAAGGTGGCCGCAAACTGGGTCACCGGCGAGCTGACCGGCGCCCTGAATCGAGAAGGCCTGGAGATCCATCAGTCACGCATCACGCCATCGATGCTGGCGACGCTGCTCGACAGAATTGCCGACGGCACGATCTCCGGCAAAATCGCCAAGGAGGTCTTCGAGGCCGCTTGGAACGGCGAGGGCGACGTGGATGCGATCATCGCCGGTCGCGGCCTGACCCAGATCACCGACACGGCCAGCATCGAAGCCATGGTCGATGATGTGATCGGTGCGAATGCCGCCCAGGTACAGCAGTATCGTGACGGCAGAACGCAGGTGCTGGGCTTTCTCGTCGGTCAGGTGATGAAGGCCTCGCGCGGCAAGGCGAATCCGCAGCAGGTCAACGAGATCCTGCGCCGCAAACTGGACGGCTGATCATGAATGAGCTGCAACAGTTCGTATTCGAGGGAGTGCACGTGCGCGGCGCGCTGGTACGTCTGCGCGAAACCTGGCGCAGCGTCCTGGCCGATCACCACTATCCTCGCGAACTGGAGCGCCTGCTCGGAGAAAGCGTGGCAGCCACCCTGTTGCTGGGCAGCGTACTGAAGAACCAGCCGAAGGTTTCCATGCAGCTGCAGGGCGAAGGCCGTCTCAGCCTGTTGCTGGTGCAGTGCGCCGCGGACCGCAGCGGGCCGTCCGCGCATCCGGATCAACCCACGGACGCGGCGTCCGGCGAAGCGGGCAGCGATGGCGGCATCGCGCACAACGGCAGCGGCGCCCTGGCGCCGTTGCGCGTACGCGGAATGGCGCAGTGGCGCGAACAACCGGATGGCGGCCCGTGGCTGCATGACGGACGAATGGCGGTCAATGTGGAAACCGGCGGCGCCAACGGCCTCTATCAGGGCATCGTGCCACTGGTCAGCAATGTGCTCAGCGAGTGCCTGGAATCCTACTTCCGGCAGTCTGAGCAGCTGCCCACGCGGCTTTTCCTGAGATCCGCCGAAGAGTCCGCGGCGGTGGCCGGCGCCGACGCTGGTGTCAGCGGACTGCTGCTGCAGGTTCTCCCCGGCGCCACACGGACACCGGAACTGTTCGAGGAACTGACGGCACTGGCCAACACCGTGTCAACCGAGGAACTGAACGACCTGCCGGCGGACATCCTGCTGCAACGCCTGTTTGCCGGCCATACCCTGCGCCTGTTCAGGCCACGACCGGTAATGCACGACTGCCGCTGCACGCCCGATCATCTCGCCGACGTCGTGCGCATGCTGGGAGAAGCGGAACTTCGCTCGCTGCTGACCGATCCGGGCTGGGTGGAGCTGAACTGTGAATTCTGCAATCGTGCATTCCGCTACGATGAGTCCGGCATCGATGCCGTGCTGCGCGGCGAAGCACCGGGCGCACGGCTGCATTGACCGGCGGCGCCTGACGCATCAGGACCACCCGGCAACCCGGCAACCCGGCAACCCGGCAACCCGGCAACCCGGCAACCCGGCAACCCGGCAACCCGGCAACCCGGCAACCGCGGGTATCATAGCCGGCGCCACAGACGGCTGTGGCAACAACACCGGATCATCACCATGACCGACATATTGGCAAACCGCTTTCGCCAGGCCCTGCCAGGTGGTCTGGACTTCGCCAGCCTGCGACATCACCGTGACATCGAACAGGAATTCACGGTCCGGCACGGCAACGTGCTGCCGATGCGTTCCGGGCTCGACGAAGGCGCGATGATTACCGTGCACGCCGGAGGCGGTACCGGCTACGCCGCCACGGCCGACCTCAGTCTCAGCGGCCTGAAGCGCGCCTGCCGACAGGCGCTGCACTGGGCCGAAGTCACGGCCCGGCTCGGGCTTGTCGACACGCGCGGCATGCAGGTCAGCCACTCGCAGGGGACATTCGCCAGCCCCGTGCGCAGGCCGTGGGATCAGGTGGCGCTGGCCGACAAGGTGGTGCTGTTGCAGTCCGCCTGCAAGGCGCTGATGGGTCACGCCAGCATCGTCGACAGCGCCGCAACGCTGTGGCACACACGCTCCCACCGCGTCCATGTCACCGACGCCGGCGGGCACATCGAACAGACCTTCGACCGACTGATTCCGATGCTGCGTGCCACGGCCAATCGCGGCACGCGCACCGAGTCCCGCACGCTGGGCGGCCTGGGCTGGGTACGTCAGCAGGGATTAGAGGTGCTGGACGAATGCCGCTTCGCGGAATCAGCCGGTGAAATTGCCGCCGACGCGGTGATGCTGCTGGATGCCGAGGACTGTCCGACCGGGCGCATGGACCTGCTGCTGGCGCCCGATCAGATGCTGCTGCAGATCCACGAATCGATCGGCCATCCACTTGAACTGGACAGGATTCTCGGCGACGAACGCAACTATGCCGGCCGCAGCTTCGTCACGCTGGACATGTTCGGCGATTATCAATATGGATCGCAGCTGTTGAACGTCACCTTCGACCCGACAATGCCCGAACAGGCCGCCAGCTATGCGTTCGACGACGACGGCAGGCAGGCCGAAAAGCTGTGGCTGATTCGCGATGGCGTGCTGCTGCGGCCGCTGGGCGGCACCCTGTCGCGCGACCGCGCCGCGTCGCAGCTGCCGGGCTTCGAAGGCACCGCCAATTCGCGCGCCGACAGTTGGCGACGCCCGCCCATCGACCGCATGGCCAACCTCAACATCGAGCCCGGCACCAGTCGCTTCGAAGACATGGTCGCCGACATTGAACGCGGCATCCACATGCGCACCAACTGCTCGTGGTCGATCGACGACTCGCGTAACAAGTTTCAGTTCGGCTGCGAGTGGGGCCAGCTGATCGAGAATGGCCGACTCACGCGCATCGTTCGCAAACCAGGTTACCGCGGCATATCGGCGAACTTCTGGCGCAGCCTGGCCGGGGTCGGCGATCGCGACAGCCTGCGTGTGCTCGGCACACCCTACTGCGGCAAGGGCGAACCGAACCAGGCCGTGTTCGTCGGCCACGCCTCGCCTGCGTGCCTGTTCCGCAACGCCGACGTCTTCGGGGCCGACTGATGCAACAGCTGTTCTACGAACTGGCCGATCACGCCACCTCGCTGCTCCGCGGCGATGAAGTGTTCACGGCCTCGCTGGCGGCGGAATCCTCGCAGTTCTGCCGTTTCAACCGTGCACGCATACGTCAGGCCGGCTGCGTGCGGCAGGCCGTACTGCACCTGCGCCTGATCCGCGGGCGACGCAACGCCAGCGCCACGCTGACGCTGTCCGGCAATGCCGACAGCGACCGCGAACGGGTTGCGCACGCACTGACGACGCTGCGCGAGCAGCTCACGATACTGCCGGAAGACCCGCACCTGCTGTACGCCACTGAGCCGCACAGCAGCGAATCCATTGTCGCCACGCCCCTGCCGGATGCACACGACACCGTGGCTTCGATCGCCGACGCGGCACGGGATATGGATCTGGTCGGCATCTACGCCTCCGGACCCGTGCAGCGAGGCTTCGCCAGTTCGATCGGACAGCGCAACTGGCATGAGCGCAGCAGCTTCAACTTCGACTTCAGCTGTTATTTGCACGAAGACCGTGCGGTGAAGGACAGCATGACGGGCACCGTATGGAACGACGCCGCATTCACCGCACGCCTGGATGCGGTGCGTGAACAACTCGCCCTGCTTGCCCAACCCGCGCGTACGGTGGCGCCGGGCAACTACCGCGTCTACCTGGCACCGGCGGCGCTGAAGGAAATATGGGAACTGCTGTGCTGGGACGCATTCGGCCTGCGCGCGCACCGTACCCGGCAGACACCGCTGCTGCGCATGATCGACGACGGTCAACGGCTGTCCGAACTCGTGACGCTGCACGAGGACACCGCTGGCGGACTGGCGCCGGACTTCGACGACGCCGGTTTCATGCGCCCCCCTGGCGTGACGCTGATTGAACACGGCCGCTATCGCGACGCGATGATTTCAGCGCGTTCGGCACAGGAATACGGCACCGCGACCAATGGCGCGAACGCCAGCGAACGACCGCAGTCGCTGGCCATGCGGGCCGGCAGCCTGGCCGCCAACGACATTGCCGCCGCGCTTCAGGACGGCCTGTGGATCAGCAATCTGTGGTATCTGAACTATTCCGATCGCGATGCATGCCGCATCACCGGCATCACGCGGTTCGCCTGCTTCGTCGTTGAACGCGGGCGCATCGTGGCGCCGCTGAATGTGATGCGTTTCGACGATTCGGTGCTGCGCATGCTGGGTCCGCATCTGCTCGGCCTGACGCGCGACATCGACTGGCAGGCCAGCCCGTCCACCTACGGCGAGCGCAGCGTCGAATCCACGCGGCTGCCCGGTGCGCTGGTCGATCAGGTGACGCTGACGCTGTAGTCGGGCGCTGCACGCAACCCGCGCGTCGCGATCCGCTCACGCATGCCGGTCCGGCACCGCCGCCGCCCGCCGTGCCCCGCGCAGTGCCGTCACGCGATCGTGACCGGCCAGATCACGATGAACACCGTCCACCACGAGACCGGCTTCGGCGGCCACCTCCGCGACGCCGGCGCGCTGCACACTGCCGTGTTCGATCAGCAGCAGGGAATGCGGCCACAGATGCGGCGATGCCGTGCCCACGATCTCCCTGATGGCTGCCAGCCCATCCACGCCGGCGGCCAGCGCCAGACGCGGCTCGAAGCGCAGCGCCGACGTCAGTGCGGGATCGTCGGCGCAGACATAGGGCGGATTGGAAACGACCACATCGTAACGGGTGTCGGACAGCGCATCGAACCAGTGCGAACGCACGAAGTCCACTTGCAGTCCGAGTGCCGCGGCGTTGCGCCGCGCAACTGCCAGGGCCGCCTCACTCACATCCACCGCGCTCACGTCGGCGTCCGGACGCCGATGCTTGATCGCCAGTGCGATTGCACCCGTGCCGGTCCCCAGATCCAGCACCGTGCCAGGCCTGTCCTGAGGCAGCGCCGCCAGTGCGTGCTCCACCAGCAGCTCGGTCTCCGGTCGCGGCACCAGCGTGTCGGCCGTGACCTCCAGCATCAGTCCATGGAATTCACGCTGGCCGACGATCAGCGCATACGGCTCACCGCGGCCGCGGCGCCCGATCAGCGACCGATAGCGCCGCGTGACATCCGAAGTCACCTCACGCTCGGGAAAGGCCATCACCGTACTGCGCCGCCAGCCGGTGACATGGGCCAGCAGCAGTTCCGCTTCCAGACGCGGCTCCGCAACGAGACCGTTCAGCCGGTCTCGAGCCGACCGCAGCAGATCGCCCACGGCGATGCCGCGGGCACCGGCATCATCAGACATCGACACCGGCGGCCGCCAGCTGTTCGGCCTGGTACTCGTTGCGCAGCGGCTCGATGACCGCTTCCAGATCGCCATCGAGCACGTCATCCAGCCTGTAGATGGTCAGATTGATGCGGTGGTCGGTGATCCGCTTCTGCGGAAAATTATAGGTGCGTATGCGCTCGGACCGGTCGCCGGTGCCCACCAGGCTGCGGCGCATCTGCGCCGTCTCCGTTTCCCGACGCGTCACCTCACGCTCGCGCAGACGCGCCGCCAGCAGCCCCATCGCACGGGCGCGATTCTTGTGTTGTGAGCGCTCGTCCTGGCACTCCACGACGATGCCGGTGGGCAGGTGCGTGATTCGGATCGCCGAATCAGTCTTGTTCACGTGCTGGCCACCAGCGCCGGAAGCACGATAGGTGTCGACACGCAGTTCGGCCGGATTGATCGAGACATCCTCCATTTCATCGGGCTCGGGCAGTACCGCAACCGTGCAGGCCGACGTGTGAATGCGTCCCTGCGCTTCGGTCTGCGGCACACGCTGCACGCGGTGCGCACCGGATTCGAATTTCAGATGGGCGTATGCGCCGGCGCCAACCACACGTGAAATGATCTCCCGGTAACCGCCATGCTCTCCTTCGCTGGCGCTGAGAACCTCCACCTGCCAGCCCTGACGCTCGGCGTAGCGGCCGTACATGCGGAAGAGGTCGCCGGCGAACAGCGCGGCCTCGTCGCCTCCGGTACCGGCGCGCACTTCCAGAAACAGGTTGGCATCGTCGTCAGGATCGCGCGGCACCAGGTGCAGCGCCAGTGTGCGCTCGAGCGCTTCGCGACGGCTCTGCAGCCCTTCCAGCTCCTCTTCGCCGAGTGCGCGCATCTGCACATCGTCACCGGCACAGAGCTCGTTGGCGGCCTCGGTGTCCGCTTCCAGCTGTCGCCAGGCATTGAAGTCGGCCACCGGCTCTTCGAGTCGGGCGTACTCCCTGGACAGCTCGCGAAACCGGTTCTGGTCGGCAATGACGTCCGGCTCGCTGAGGAGCCGGGCGATCTCCTCATGGCGTTCGGTCAGAGCGGCGAGTTTGTTGCGAATCGAGTCTTTCACGTGAATCCGGATACCGGTTGATGAGGCCGGCAATAGCGCGGACGGCCCGTGTGGCGCAGGAAGCGGGCGAAATTGTCAGGGAATCGCCCGGTATCCACAAGAATCCGCTGAGGTATAGTGTTGCGGCCGGCGGCCACGGCGGCCCCCCGCCCCCCCACCCGCCCAGGAAGGGACAGACCCACAGTATGGATTT
>JBJHBT010000007.1:25220-154177 GCA_050485645.1 Gammaproteobacteria bacterium
TCATGGGGGGGGGGGGGGGGGGGGGCGTTTTTGGGGGTTTATTTTTCTTGTAACGCCGGTCTAACAAACAACCCCCGGTTTTTTTTTGGTGGGGGGGGCGGGGCCGGGGGCGCCCCCGGCCCCCGCCACCGGACCATGAAGGGACTGACCCAGTGTATGGATTGACCCCGTGAATCGAAAGATGACAGGCCGGCCGATATGGCTGCTGATCGCCTCCGTCTGCTGCGGGTGCGCAGCACTGCCGCAGCAGGATCAGGCGGATCGGCGCATCGCGTTCGATACGCAGCTGCTGCGTGGCGACATCGCGATCGAACGCCAGCAGCTCGGTCCGGCCACCGATCACTACGTGCAGGCGTCGCTGCTGTCCGACGACCCGGCCGTCGCCGAAAGGGCGACGCGGATGGCCCATGAACTGGGCATGACCGAGTCCGGCCGGATCGCGCTGGACCGTTGGCGCGAGCTCGCCCCCGACGACGAGCGTGTCCACTACTTCTCCGGCGTGCTTGAAGCACGCTCAGGCAGGCCCGACCGCGCCACCCAGGATTTCATCCGGCTGATCGACACGCTCGGCGATCCGGGCATCGCCATGGCGCTGATCACGGATTCACTCGACAACGAACGAGACACCCAGGCCGCCGTACAGGTGCTGTCGGCGCTGTTACGGCGCTACCCGGACACGCTCGAAGGCCACTACGGTCTGGCGCGATTCGCCCTGCGCTCGGGCGACTTCGACATGGCACTGCGCAACGCCGCGGCGGCGGCGACGCTGGGACCGGACTGGGTGGACGCCCAGCTGCTGTATGCGCGTACGCTGCTGGTGGCCGGTCGCACGACGGAGAGTCTGGCCATCGCGGAACGGATGGCCGAACAGCACGATGATCTGGAGACCCGTCTGCAGCATGCCGAGCTGCTGATTTCCGCCGGCCGTCCGCAGCAGGCGCGGGCGTTGCTGAGCGACATACTGCAAAGCAATCCCGGTCTGCCCGAGGCCACCAGGGCACTCGGCTATCTGGCGCTGACCCAGAACGACCTGACCGAGGCGAGCGGCTATTTCAACGAATTGCGCAACGAGCCCCGCTATCGGGACGAAGCGTTCTTCTATCTGGGCCGCATCGCCGAAACCGAGGGACGTTTTCTGCAGGCCACGCGATCCTACCAGCGCGTCACTTCGGGCAATCATGCCGTCGAGGCGCAGCTGCGCACCGCGCGCGTGCTGCTGGCCGAGATGGAAGATGGCGATGGCGCGCTGCGCCACCTGGAGGAATTCGGCAACGCCAATCCGCGTTTCTACGCCGAGCTGCTGATCGCGCGCGGACAGATCCTGCTGCACATGGAGCGGCCGGAAGCCGCCATGGCGCTGATCACCGAGGCGGTCGCCGACAACCCGGACGACGAATCGCTGCATGCCGTTCATGCGCGCATGCATGTGATTCTCGCGCACGACTCACTGGACCGGCGCGCGCTGGACGAAGCCGAAGCCACGCTGAACCGCGGGCTGGCGCTGTATCCGGACGACCCCTCGCTGCGCTACTCGATGGCGCTGGTGTATGAACGTCAGGGGCGCGCGCGGCGTTCGGTGAATCTGCTGCGGCAGCTGGTGGCGGAATATCCGGACAGCCCAGCCTATCTGAACGCCCTGGGCTACGTATTGACCGACGGACTGAACCGCCACAACGAGGCGCGTGGCTACATCCAGCAGGCACTTGCCATGGACCCGGACAATGCCGCCATCATCGACAGCATGGGCTGGCTGCTGTTCAGGATGGGCGACGCGGAAGCCGCGCTGGACTATCTGGAACGTGCCTACCGGCTCGAAGACGAAGCCGAAATCGCAGCCCACCTGATCGAAGTTCACTGGACGCTGGGCAACCGCGAGCTGGCCCTGGAACTGCTGGACGAAGCCTATGAGCGTGACCCGGAAAGCCCGCACCTGAACGACCTGAATCGCAGGCTCAGGCAATGATCAGAGGCACGGCGGTACTGGCGGCCGCGCTGATGCTCGGCGCCTGTGCCCACCTGCCCGTGGAGGGCGACGGCCTGTCGCGGAACGAAAGGCAGGCACGGCTGAATGCGATGCCTGGCTGGGACATGCGCGGTCGCGTCGCCGTCAGTTCCACGGCGGGCGGGTTCCAGGGCAGTTTTCAGTGGCGCAGCATGGCCGATGCGATCGAACTGACTGTGCGCGGTCCGTTCGGGGCCGCGATTCTGAATGTCAACGGCACACCCGAGTCACTCACCGTAACGGCGCGCGGCGACACCTGGCTGCTCGGCGATCCGGAAGCCGAGCTGTCGGAACTGCTGGGCTGGTGGATGCCGGTGGCCAGTCTGCGCACGTGGCTGATCGGGCTGCCGGACCCTGCATACCGCGCACAGACCGAGGGTGGCCCGTTGCGCACACTGAGTGCACTGGAGCAGCGCCTTTGGCGGGTGGAGTATCCCACCTATCAGCTCAGTCACGGACTGCTGCTGCCACGCCGCATCGACATGCGCCACGGCGAGCTGTCACTGAGGCTGACCGTCGACGACTTCACGCCGCACGCGACCGCGGACAGCGCGCGCTTGAACTGAGCGGTATCGCGCCAGCACAATACGCCCGCGCAGGGAATCCGGAACAGACCGTTCCGATCAATTCGGCAGTCAGGATGGGGTGTAGCCAAGTGGTAAGGCAACGGGTTTTGATCCCGTGATACGCAGGTTCGAATCCTGCCACCCCAGCCACCATTCGCCTTCCACCGGTTTGGAGTAACACAGCTTGGATCTGGGCCAGATCACGATATTCTCGGGCAACGCACACCCGACCCTGACCAGGGAAATCGCGCACCACCTCAATATGCCGATCGGCAGGATTGCGGTGAGCCGGTTCAGCGACGGCGAGGTGTCCGTCGAGATTATGGAAAACATCCGCGGCCATGAGGTCTTCCTGGTGCAGCCCACCTGCCCGCCGGTCAATGAGAACCTGATGGAGCTGCTGGTGATGGCCGACGCCTGCCAGCGCGCATCAGCCAGCCGCATCACCGCGCTGATTCCCTACTTCGGCTACAGCCGCCAGGATCGTCGCCCGCGGGCGGCCCGCGTGCCCATCACCGCCAAACTGGTTGCCAAAATGATCGCCGCGTCGGGCATCGACCGGGTCATCACCGTCGACGTCCATGCCGACCAGATCCAGGGGTTTTTCGACATTCCGGTGGACAACATCTACGCATCGCCGGTGCTGCTGGGCGACGCGTGGAAGCAGAAGTACGACAGGATGGTCGTGGTGTCACCGGACGTCGGCGGCGCCGAACGTGCCCGCGCACTGGCCAAGCGGCTGGACGACTCGGAGCTGGCCATCATCGACAAGCGCCGCCGGCAGGCCAATTCCGCCGAGGTGATGAATGTGATCGGTGAGGTCAGCGGCAAGACCTGCGTCCTGATCGACGACATGGTCGATACCGCCGGCACGCTGTGTCAGGCGGGGCTGGCGCTGAAGGACCGCGGCGCGGTGCGGGTGGTGGCCTACATTACCCATGCCGTGCTGTCCGGGCCGGCCGTGGACCGCATCGAGCGTTCGGTACTGGATGAACTGGTCGTCACCGACACGATCCCGCTCAGTGCCGCGGCGGCGGCCTGCCCCAAGATCCGCCAACTCAGCGTCTCCGAGCTGCTGGCCGAGACCATTCGCCGCATCAGCGATGCCGAATCGGTCAGCTCGCTGTATCTGGACTGATACGCCCGGACCACCCCATCAACCCACCCGGTACCGGCCGGGCGATCGGCGAGTGACTAGCCGCTGCCGCCGCCTGCTGGTATCATCCGCGCCCTTCCGGAGGAATGCACCGTGACCAGTTTCGTATTGGAAGCCGAACAGCGCGAGCAACAGGGCTCCGCCAACAACCGCCGGCTGCGCCGGCAGGGCCGCGTGCCAGCCGTCATCTATGGCGGCGGCAAGGATCCCGTTCAGATGTCGCTGAACCACACGCGTCTGCTGCGCGAAATGCAGGAGGAGGCCTTCTTCACCTCGATCCTGTCGATACGCGTTGGTTCAGGCGCTGAGTCGGCGGTCGTCAAGGAGGTCCAGCGTCATCCGGCAAAGCCGCTGATCCTGCATGTGGATTTCCAGCGCGTCGTCGAGGACGAGGAAATCACACTGCATGTGCCCATTCACTTCACCGGCGAAGTCAATGCCAGGGGTGTGAAGGAACAGGGCGGCGTGATCGAGCATCTGGCTACCGACGTGGAAGTCACCTGCCTGCCCCGCCACCTGCCGGAGTTCCTGGAGCTGGACATCTCTGCGCTGGAGCTGGGCCAGATCCTGCATCTATCGGATCTGCCGCTGCCGCAGGGCGTTACCCTGGTTGCACTGGCGCATCAGCAGGACCTTCCGGTGGTCACGATCAGCCCGCCGCGCCGCGAGGAAGTCGACGACACCGCTGTCGAAGCCGCCGAAGTACCGACGGTTGCCGATACGCGCGCGCCCGAGAAGGACGAGAGCTGACCGGGCGCGGCGCAGGCCGCGCGTTGCCGCCCACCGGGGTCGGCAGGGTATGCCCGCCGGATAGCCTGCCGGATAGCCTGCCGGATAGCTTGGGATGGACGATCGCATAGCGCTCATTGTCGGCCTTGGTAATCCGGGTCCGGAATACCAGGCCACCCGCCACAACGCCGGGTTCTGGTTCGTCGACGCGCTTGCCGACGCCAGCGGCGTCCGTTTCGAGCACAACCGCCGGATGCATGGTGACACTGCCGACATTCACGTCGGCGGGCACCGCGTCAGACTGCTCAAGCCTTCCACCTTCATGAACCTCAGCGGGCGGGCCGTCGCCGCCGTCACCGGCTTCTACAGGATCGCACCGGAAAACGTGCTCGTCGCGTACGACGAACTGGACCTGCCCCCCGGACGCGTCAAGCTCAAGCAGGGCGGCGGCGCCGCGGGACACAAAGGCATTGCGAGCATCATCGAACACATCGGCCAGGATTTCTGGCGGCTGCGAATGGGCATCGGCCACCCGGGTCCCGGCCGGCGCGACCAGGTGGTCGGCTACGTGCTCGGGCGCGCGCCCGCCGAGCAGCAGGCGCTGATCATGGATGCCCTGCGGCAGACCGCTGACGCCCTGCCCACGCTGATCGAACTGGGTCCGGAGAAGACGAAAAACACCCTGCATGCAATCAAACCGTCCGCCCCCGATGTGGACCAGGACTGAAACCAGATGGATCTGAAGTGCGGCATCGTCGGACTGCCCAATGTCGGCAAATCCACACTGTTCAATGCGCTCACCGCGGCTGCGATTCCGGCCGAGAACTATCCGTTCTGCACCATCGACCCGAATGTCGGTGTCGTTGCCGTGCCGGACCCCGGTCTCGATCAGCTCGCCGCGCTGGTCAAGCCTGCGCGTGTGGTGCCGACCATCGTGGAATTCGTGGACATCGCAGGACTCGTCCGGGGCGCATCCAAAGGCGAGGGCCTGGGCAATCAGTTTCTGGCGCATATCCGCGAGACCCATGCCATTGCGCATGTGGTGCGCTGCTTCAGTGACGACGATGTCACCCACGTTGCCGGCCGCATTGATCCGATTGACGACATCGACACCATTGAGACGGAGCTGCTGCTGGCGGACCTGGATACCGTGCAGCGCAGCCTGGATCGCGCCGAGCGCAACGCGAAGACGGGCGAGAAGAGCGCCGTCGCACGCCGGAATTTTCTGCTCACCGTGCTGGCGCGGCTGGAGAAAGGCGAACCGGTGCGAGGCATGGACGTGGATGCGGTCAACCTGCCGCTGCTCAGGGAACTGCACCTGATCACCGCCAAGCCGATGATGTACGTGGCCAATGTCGCTGAAGACGACCTCGCCGCGGGCAATGCGCTGGTTGAACGGGTGACGCAGCTGGCGGCCGAGCGCGGCAGCGAAATGGTGGTGGTCTCGGCCGCCGTGGAAGCGGAGCTCGCCGCGCTGAAACCCGAAGAGCGCGCGGAGTTTCTCGACGCGCTGGGGCTCTCCGAGCCCGGGCTGCACAGGGTGATACGCTCCGCCTACCGGCTGCTGGGTCTGAAGACCTTCTACACCGCCGGGCCGAAGGAAGTGCGCGCCTGGGCCGTACGCAGGGACGCCACCGCCTATGATGCCGCCGGCGAGATTCACACCGATTTCCAGCGCGGCTTCATTCGCGCCGAAGTGATTGCCCACGAGGCCTTCCTGCGCGTCGGCGGCGAGCAGGGTGCGCGCAAATCGGGTGAGCTCAGGCTCGAAGGCCGCGGCTACGTGCTCGCTGAAGGCGACGTGGTGCATTTCCGCTTCAACGTCTGATCAACGTTTGAGCATTTCAAGGAGACTGCCATGGACTTCCCCGGCTCTCCAAAGACTGAAAAAATATTTAATAATCAGTAGTTAGAGTGAGATCCGAGCGGGACTGGTGCTCCAGTGAACGCTCTCACTGATTGTTGCGTTCCGGAAAAATTGGGGGTAGATTTAGGGGTATCTCGAACATCTAGTGGGGGTATTTTCGTACCCCCAACGTGGAGGCGCAGATGCCGAAGGATCTCCTGACGGACGCAAAGCTCAGAGCGGTCAAACCTACAGAGAAGCCCTACAAGCTCAGCGATGGGGGCGGGCTCTTCCTTCTCGTGCAGCCTTCCGGAGGCAAGCTCTGGCGCTGGAAGTACCGCATCGACGGCAAGGAGAACCTGTTCGCGATCGGCCCCTACCCCACCGTCGGATTGGCCGAGGCCAGGGCCGCGCGCGAAGCAGCGCGCCTGCTCGTCCAGCAAGGCATCCATCCCGCTCACGACCGCAAAGACATCAAGCGACGCAACGTCGAAGCGCTGGAAGAGCGCAAGCGAGCCAAGGAGAGTTCGTTCGCCAAAGTCTCGGCCGCGTACCTGGCCGAAGTGAAGTCGAGCTATACCCCTGGCTCCTACCGCTCCAAGGAGGGTCGCATTCGCAAGTACCTCGCGCCCAAGCTGGATGCACTGCCGATCAGCGAGATCGGAGTAAAGGAGATACGCCCGATCCTCGAAGCCTGCAAGGCGCACGGCGCATGGGCGGGAATTCACGTCAAGGGCGATCTGTCCGCGATATTCGAGTTCGCCGTCGTGCGTGGCCTCGCCGAATCCAATCCTGTGCCCACGCTTCGTGGCTTGCTCAAGATTCCGGCAAGCCAGAGCAAGGCGGTCATGACGACGGAACAGATCCGTGCGTTCTATCGCGGGCTCCGCGCTTACCGCGGCTACCCCGAGACGGTGCTCTGCCTTCGGCTCATCGCGTTGACGGCTTGCCGCCCCGGAGAAGCCGCAGATGCCGAGTGGGGCGAGTTCGATTTCGAGGCCAAGCTCTGGCGCAGGCCCGCCGAGAAGATGAAGGCTCGACGCGATCACGTCTCTCCACTCTCGGAACAAGCGATCCAAGTGCTCGAAGACCTGCGCCCGATCACGGAGGGAGGACGCTACCTCTTCCCTCACCGCAGCGGCGAAGGCTTCACGACACCCAATCGGCTGACCTACGCCATGCGCGACATGAATCTCGGTCCACGGACGACCCCGCATTGCTGGAGAACGACGTTTTCCACTTGGGCCAATGAGCAGGGATTTCGGCCGGACGCGATCGAACGTCAACTGGCTCATGTCGAAGGCAACAAGGTGCGTGCCACCTACAACAAGGCTTTGCTGCTGTCTCAACGTCGAGACATGATGAAGGCATGGGGGGACTATCTTGCGGCCACGGAGGCTTCCGCCGTCGGCGCCACCACCAATGTGGTCGAATCTTCCGCGTCTGTGGCTACGGCAGCACGAGAGCACCGGCTCGACGAAGCAACGACCTGAGGTCTCATGAAGACTGCGAACGCAGTTCTGCTTCATGCCCATCGTTCAGAAGTCGCAAGTAGGGATTGTCGCAAGGCATTTCGTCGAATAGAACGGCGGGATCGGACAACATGTAGCCATGCAGTCGGCGCGATTTCCGTGGCCCCGCGACTTCACAAGCCCAGATGTTCAGCCCATTGCTCTGCTTGCGGTGCAGTTGCAGTTTCTCGAATCGCTTCTGTATCCACTGCCATTCAGATAGCCCCTCTTGTTTGGCCTGATGGGCGACTTGGGGGTGTTCCTGCACGTAGCGCTGGAATACGCCGGGACTGACGAGGTAGACCGTGCCAGCCACCGTATGTACGAGCGCCTTTGCATCATTGATGATGAGCTTGCGCGTCTGGATGCTCTGATGCAGCCAGGTCACGAAATGCTTTCCTGATGGTTCGTCGCGGCCCCGATGTGTTGCTTGGATCGGTCGTGTGCTATCGGGTCCATCGTCTGGCAATGGAGATGGTGCAGGTTCTACCGAAGGCTGAAGCGGCAGGGCTTTGGCCGCGGACACGGGAGGTGCATCGAGCAGATCGAACAGCGAATCGACGCCACTATCTGCGGCCGTGGGCATGGTGGATTCGGTGATGGCCGGAGAGAGTTCTTCGTTGACAGCGTGAACGGTCTCGGGTGTTGGAACTTGCGTCGTCGATTCCTCCTGCTCGATCTGCACGCGGCCCGCGAAGGGTGTTGGCCGGTCGGCCACTTCCCAGATCATCGCGGGTGACAGCTTCAGGAAGGTGAAGCTGTGCGACCAGCCGGCATCGCTGATGATGGTGGCTTTCCAGATCGCCTTGCCGTCCGGCGTGGCCAAGGCGATGCCGTGGTCCTGAAGCACATTGAACACCGCCGTGTTGCTCGCCGGAATGCCGTCGATGCCCTGCGACAGCAGATGTGCCCGCAGCTTGTCAGAGACGGTCTTGCTCACCAGCCAGAGCGCGTCCTGGGTCAGCCAGCCATCTGAAGCCTGGGGCTGGTTCAGCTTGAATTCCTCTTTCAGCAGATAGCGCAGGCCGTCCAACAGCTTGCGTTGCAGCGCGTGCCGGGGCGCGGCCAGGGCCTTGCTCGGGTCGCCGCCGAGTTCCTGGGCAACGGAGGCCTGGTCGGCCTGAACGACCAGCTCGCCGAGCGTGCCGGCGTGTTCGTACTGGCCGGCCAACACGTACAGCAGCGCAGCCCAGAGATCGGGATAGCCGCTCAACCAGTCGAAGATTTCGCGATCGAGCAGGCGGGTATAAAGCAGCCCGGTGGCGGCGTTGTGCAGGCGGTACTCGCGCGCTGGGCGGTAGCGGAAGCGAAAGGGTTGCTTCAACGGCCCGTGCCAAGGGTGCCAGATACTGCCGTCGGCATACTCGACGTGCAGATCGACGGCGATCTTGCCGATGTCGTGCAGCAGGGCCGCGTAGGCCGTGCCTGCGGTCCAGGCCTCGGCCTGGGCGGCCTGCGCTTCCGGCGTGACACCAGCGGGCAGCAGATGCGATTGCCGCAGCTTGAGGGCATAGGCCACGATCTCCAAGCCGTGGTCCAGCATGCCGCCCGGATAGGCGTGGTGGTGGCTTTCGGAAGCCGGGAACTGCTGGACCAGCTCGGCATAGCGTTCCAGGGGTGCCAAGTACAACGTGGCGAACTGCTTGCGCGATAGCGACGTGCGTTGCCAGATGTGTTCCAGCAGCTTCTGCCGGCGCGGTGTCGCCAGCAGCGACGCGGCCGGCTGCGGTCGCGTCAGTCCTTTGGACCTCTCGATGGAAGGAGTGGACGGCGGCACCCTTTTGCGCTGGAACAGCGAGAACATGACGACACCCGAGTGAGGGGCTGGAGGGGAGCCTTTTGGCCTTTTCGGGTAGGGCCTTTCCCCTTGGCCCCATTCCCTTGCCCCTTCCCAGCCCTTTGGCCTTTACGAAGCCTTTGGGTATAGGGCCGTTACTTCGCGGATGCCACGATCAATGCGGCATGGGGCAATCCCGGCAAGGCGAGAACGCTGCTGAAGCGCTGTCAGTCCTGGCCCAGGCCGGCATCGAGTGCATCGGCTTGGGCTGTGAAGTCGTCGGGGCGACGCTTGCGGAAGGTTTCCAGATTGTTGAGCTTCCAGCGCAGCGCTGGCAGTTGCGCGGCGTGCTGGCATTGCAGCAAGGACCAGTCGGGCTGCGCGCGCGTCAACCCGCTCAGGAACTGCTTGTGCTGCGCGCTCAGCCGCCGCGGCAGTTCGTGCCGCAACCGGGCGCGGGCCTCCAGCAGCGTCTCCAGGGAGCAGTCCACTTCGGTCATACCGACGAAGGCACGCTGATACTCGCCGGCGATGTCCTTGTCGTTGCCGAACAGCACCTCATGGGTCGGCCGGTTGTGCCCCGCCAGATAGACCACGAAGCATTCGACCATGCCATCGCTGATGCCGCCCGATTCGTAGAGCTGCCACACGTCGAACAGGTCGCGCGGATGCTGCCGGTCCAGTGTGGCCACCAGCTTGCCGGCGTACAGCTCGTCCGGCGCCAGGATCGGCACTTCCAACTCGACACCGAACAGGTCGCTGGTCCTGGCGCTCAGCGGCCGCCTTTCGGCGGGCAGCACGGTGCCACGGAATACGACGTTGACCTCGATCTTTACCTGGCTGCTCTCGTTCTCGACGATCAGCTTGGTATCCCCCAGATCCTTGCTGCGGACCAGGCGTGTCTGTACGCCGAGCGGCGCAACGCGCGTGGCGATGGCGGCCAACTCCTGGTTGATCGCCTGTAGCGCTTCCTCGCGCGGTACCTGCCACGGGAGATACACCACGTCGATATCCACGGACAGGCGCGGCATGTCCTGCACGACGAGATTGATCGCCGTGCCGCCTTTCATCGCAAAGATGTCATTGGCGAACACGTCGGGCACGATGGCCAGCAACAGGCGAACGGTGTCCGCGTAGGCCTTATCCATGGGGGTTCAGGCTCAACAGGCTGCCGTCATCGAGCCGGCTCATCCAGCGCGCGGCGCTGCCAGTGCGAACCGGGTACTGTTCCAGCAGGGCATCGACATCTACGAGGCTCGTCTCGCGCGCCCAGGTGAGGAACAGGCGCACGGCCTTCACACTGGTGCAGCAGGACAGCAGTTGCCCGAACAACTCCTTGCGGGGTGAGCGCAGCCCATCGAAGAGATTGCGTGCTTCTTCGAGGCTTTGCTTGACGCCGGCCTCGTACAGCAGCTCCAGGACGGCACGTTCGGGAACCGCCACCCGCAGATGCTCGGGCAGGCCCGGCGGCGTGGTCAGGGTCTTGCTGGCCAGTGACGTGTCCGGCCAATCGAACAGGCGAGCATGGACATAGCGGGCCGGAAAGCGTGAGGTGAACCAGGGTGACAACGTGAAGCGGCTATCGCCCCACAGCACCAGGGTGTCCCGGCTGCCCAGGTTGTGCCGCACGCCTTGCAGGGCCAGGGCACTCTTGCCGCCGACATGCAGGCCGGGCACGCGCTGTTGCAAGAACTTCAGCGCACCGTAGACACCGAACTCGTCGTTCGGGAAGGCATAGACGCCTTGGGCCAGGCGCACAAGCCACCCTCCCTCCGCATAGTGGGCGGCGAGCTGGGGCGACACCCCGAACTGGTTCAGGGTGGCAAGGTCGAACGGCGCCCCACGCGGCAGCTCCGCCTGCAGACGTTTGATTACCTGATGTCTGGGATTTCTGTCCATGTAGGAAAAATAACACGAAATCCAATCAATCAGAAGTGCCCCATGTGGTGATCGCATTGAAAATAACATCATGTTTTATTTTTATCACAATATCTAATCGAAGCAGCGAGCTACTGTCTACCCTTCCCAGGCCTTTGTAGTCGGCCCTGCAAAATTCACCCAGTTGTCCAAGTCAGCCGACCCAGGCCGGTTTTTCGCGACTGCGAGCGCGTTGTGAACGCTGTGGCCAGCGCAGCGAGCAGCGCAAACAGGGGCGCAAGAAGGCCCTTGAGCCCCAGGCGCAGCACCGCGCGCAGCAACCAGCGGATGTTGTAGCCGGCCGCGCACAGCACCGCATGCAGCGCATCGCCCGTTGCGCCTTGCAGCCAGCACCGGTCCATGGCGTTGTCGTGCTTCAAGTGCCCGATGGCCGGCTCCACGGCCTGCCTGCGCTTGAGCCAGCGGCGCTGCTGATCGCTCAGGCTGTTGAACCTGCCCCGGTGGATGATCTGCACGCTCGGGTTGGCCGCATCCACGCCCCTGAAGCCCAGGTCCACGACCACCTGCTTGGGCTTGACCCCCGTGTCCTCGCTCAGGATCGTCACCTGCTCGAGCTGCTCGGCCAGGGTGTGGCCGTCATAGGGGTTGCCGGTGAAGCTGCGGGCCCCGACCATCAGGCCCTGCCTGTGCGTGATCGCCACGCTGACCTTCACGCCGAACTCGTAGGGCTTCCTGGCCTTGCCCTTGCCGATGCACTCAACCTCCGGTGCGTGCAGCGCGTACAGCTTGCTCTTGTCCTTCGGTCGCTGGGTGCGGATGCGCTGGGCACGCTGCATCAGCTCGCGCAGGCCGTTGAGTGTCAGGGGCGATGCATCGATGGCCTGTTCGATCTTGCGTGCCACCTCGCGCAGTACGATGCCCAACACCGTGCGCTGGCGTTTGAGCACCTTGCGCAGGCGCTTGAACTGCTTGGCATGGGCGTAGCCGCCGGCACGCCGGCGCAATGTCTTGCCTTCCTTGACGAAGGTCTGCTTGAGCGCGATGCCCGCGCGCTTGGCCGCGGCCACCACCTTGTGGCGCGCGATCTCCAGCAGGCGCGAGTCCACCGGGTGGGCGATGGCCTTCTCCTGCACCGTGGTGTCCACGATCAGCCGCTCGAACTCGGCCGGCTTGACCGCCTTGCAGGCAACCGCCGTGTCGATGGTGGCCTTGAGCAGTTCCTCGACCCCGGCCTCGCCGATGGCAGCACGAAAGCGTCCGATCTGCGTGGCATCGCAGGGCAGGCGCGGCTCGTAGAACGTCATGCCGCTGAAGTGCTGCCACACCACGTTCTCGGCCCAGCGCTGCACCAGTTCCTCGTCGCTGAGCTTGTAGGCGTGCTTGAGGTACAGCAGGCTGGCCATCAGGCGGATCGCAAGGCGGGGCCGCCCGGCGGCGGCAACGCCCGCGCCTGCGACCTGCAGGGACGGGCCGAACAGATCGTCCTGCGCAACGGCGCGGCCCTCACGCACCTGGCGGGCAAACCGCGGTGCCAGTGCCGCCTCGATCTGTGCCCAGGGCAGCCGGCTGGCCAGCACCGCCAGCGGGTGGCGCAGATCGATCATCTCGGCCAGCCGCTGGCGGAACAAGTCGGCACTCTCGCGCGCATCGGGCATCGGCAAAACCCTCAGGATTCAGCTTCTGATCTCTCGATTCTCGGGGATCGCGCCCCACCCAGAACCGGTGCAAACCCAGTGTTCATGCGGCTTGCCGGGATATTGCAGGGCCGACTTTGTATAGGGCAACTCGTGGGCACCCGGCCACAGACAAAGGGGTGCCGTCCCGTACCGCATTGAGGGCGGAAGGCAGTCTGTGCCCTGTTTACGATGGTCCCTTTCTCGCAGCAGGCTGAAATCATGGGGATACAGCGACATGGCGTACCCGAGGGGGTATGGCTTGACAGCGTAAGGAAAATTCCTTACCATGCAGGCATGAAGGTCAAAGACAGGAGCCCGACCATGCCTGGCATCCACGAACTTGCCACACTCACATCCAAGGGACAGATCACGTTGCCCAAGTCCATCCGGCAAGCGCTAGGTGTGACCACCGGTGGCAAGGTGGCCTTCGAGCTGCGCGGCGGCGAGGTCGTCGTCACCCGAGCTGAGGCCGAGCACGAAGACCCGGCGATCGGCGCCTTCCTGGGACTGCTGGAAGCGGACATCCGCGACGGCAGGAACGTCCGGGCGCTCCCAGAGGATCTCGCCCAGGCCATGCTCGCCAACGTCGGCCACGCCAACGACCTCGATGAGCCCATCGAGGGTGAAGTCGCGCTCTGATGCAGCGTCATGGGTGGGTACTGCTGTTCCATGAGTGCATCGTGGAACAACTGCAAAAGCTGCATGCGGCGGCCGAACGTGCGCAGCGCAGCGATCCGGAAGGCTTCGAGCGCAACGCCAACGTCAAGCTGTTCCGGGCGCTGAGCCAACTGATTCTGGATACCGTGCCGAGCGATCCGGCGCGGGACGAGTACCGCCAGGGCAACACCCTGGGGCCGGAGCATCGCCATTGGCGGCGCGCGAAGATCGGACGGCGGTTCCGTCTGTTCTTCCGCTACGACTCCAGAGCGAAGACCATCGTGTTCGCCTGGGTCAACGATGAGCAGACGTTGCGCTCGGCGGGTAGCAAGTCCGACCCTTACGCCGTGTTCGAGAAGATGCTCGAACGAGGAAACCCGCCGGACGATTGGGCAAGCCTGGTTGCCGCGAGCCGGTCCGACTGGTCCGCACAGGAGACGCGATAAACCCTCCACACGAGGTAAGAGCGATGAAAACGACATCCCGTACCACGAACGCAGAACGCGCCGGCAGATGGCTTGGCCGCGCGTGGCGGGGATTCGTTCGGCAAGAAGCCCGCGCCGTCCATTGGCTCGCCGACAAGGGGGTTCCGGCCGGCGTGGGGCAGCTCCTGCTCTGGATCGTGAAGCTCGCCGTCTTCGCCGTGCTGTTGTATGTCGCGTTCTGGCTCGCTTTGTTGCTCGCCTTCGCGGTAGCTGCTGCATGGCTTGTACGGAACGCCGATTTGGATGACGAGAAGCAGCCGGAACTCAGGGACGGCCATTCAGGCGTCGGTTTGTACGACAAGGATGACTGGCGAATCGACATGGGCGACCCCGACGATCCGTAGCTGTCTTAACAACAACTCATCGGCCAGCTTTGCTCATCCTCGTATCTCCAGTAAGAAGGCTTGCTAACCGCAAGCCATTCGATCTCAGAGTTTGAGCTGCTTCTTCTGGCTGTATACCCCAAATCTCAGCAAGCTGAATTGACACTGTTGCTGCCTCCCAAGGCAGCACAGATACTCCGCGTACCTTGGCAAAGGGGCCATCGCTCTCTGACACCACTCGGTCACGTGGCATCAATTCGGCAAGTTTCCGCCCATTGGCAGAATGCAACATCACAGGCCCAACGCTGAACCAGCACCCTAACTCTTTGGCGCGTAGTAGTTGCGAAGAAGAGTCTGTAAACCAATGGAGAACTGCGATCCCAAAGCCAGAATAGGCATCAAGAAAATCCAGAGTCTCCCGAGCGGCCGCTCGTGAATGAATGCTTAGGACACGTCCACCAAGCGTAACGCATTTCTGTAGCACGGATTGAAATATGTGCCGTTGAAGCTCCTTGTGTTGCCTATAACGGGTTGAACCATCCAGGCCAACTTCTCCAACACCTGAACAATTCTCTATCTGAGCAAGCAAGGTTTCCAGTTCGCTAAATTTCTTGTCGGCAACTTCTGGATGAAGGCCAGGAGATATAAAGATTTTTTCTGTCGCAGGAAGGACTTTCGATGTAGCGGAGAAGGCTCTCGGGCTGGTAGTCACCAACCAAACAAACTCCACCTTTCTCAATGCATCAGCATAAACCTGCTTCGCATTAGGATAAAGGTCCAGGTGACAATGGAAATCCATCAGATTACGCCATCTGCTCGAAGCAAAACCGCCAGCTCGCTTAATCCTTGCTCAATAACACGCCGATAATGCTGGCGATCAGTTTGAGGAGCAAAAGACAGCGTTGCACCAAGGAAGGAGTCGACGCCACGTTGCTCAGCAGAAAGAACCGCGCATGCTACCGCCATGGGATCATCCGCACTCGTTTTGCCTGATGAGGAAAGAGACGAAAATTTATAGTTTGTCGTATCAGCGCGCCCCCAATGGTGAATGGCAGCTCTGCGAACCATACATGGTACGCAACGCCCGCAGTGCGTCCGGTTGTAAGTACGAAAACGTCCACAGCTTGTAGTGTCACACGCATACGTTTCGAGGACCGTTTGATTCGCACATTCCCGCAGCATCTCTCCTTTAGTCTTGAACCGGTAGGGCATGAGCAAACTTGCTTCGATACCTATGCCTTCGAGCAGTTCTTGCAGCATGTGCATGAATAACGGATGCGTAGTTCTGGTGCTAAGGCTGGCCATCCTGCCTGGCAGTAGTGGCGGATTGAGGCTAATGAAGCCATTCTCAGCTACTAGAATCTCTGGTTTCTTCGCTGATAGCAGTGATGTTGCGAGCACGGATAGGCCATAGAAGGCCATCGAGCGAGCCCTTGTGGAGGTCTCTTTTTCACCCTCGAATACAATGCGGTGACTCCACTGTTGATGCCAGCCTGCACCATCCAGTGTTCTTGCATAGGTAACTTGTCTGGCCGAGTCCTCAAAAGCAAGGTGCGAAACAAAGATTGGCTTACGACCTTGAGCGACAGCATCAATGCCTCCTATCAGGCTGTCGAGGCCGCCGGAAAGCAATGCAATACAGTCGCGGTCACAGAGTCGACGCTGACCTTTCGGTGGGGTGGGGCCGCCTTCAATGAATCGAAGTGTCCAGAAGTCACCAGTTAATACCCGCAGCATATTCTGCGCAATGCGTCTATTCTTTTCCCATGGGGCTGGATCGTTGAGCGTAATGTCAAGCTCAATCTGGCGAGTCCATCCGTCCGCACTTTTCTTGCGAAGGACAGCTATGTCGGCTGCGCAAACGGCGAAGCAAAAGAGCACAAAGTCCCACACTGGGTTCGAAGGCGCATAGCCAGCCTTCTCCAGTTCCCGACGCCAGCCGTGGGCTATACGGCCAACCGTTGGTTGGGATGATGACTCCAAGAAGGTGAATGCGCGCGCTCCCGAAGGCAGGGAAGCCGGTAGTGCATCGACGCTCGAACAGATAATGTTCATGATTCAGCAAATACCGTTAGCGCATCTTGCAGCGCTGCATTCGCGATTTCTCGCATGGCGCGCTCCGCACCACCAGCGCGGGCCTTTTCCATCGATCGATTGACTACAACCATGATGTAGTCGAGCACCTGTCCCAAGCGACTCTGAACAACCTGTGGTGCGTATTGAAGTTTCTCGAAGACTCTACCAAGTTCAAGCTGGACGCGGTTGTAAACATCAAACGCTACGGTATACGCCATCAAGCTGGCTATCTGGTCGTCCGTTAGATTGAAGATGTCTGCGTTTGGCTCCATTTCGTAGAGATGAGCAATGGCGTGATCCATGGCGTGCCTGGCAGACTCCTCATCAACGCTGCCCCCAACTGGCACTAATCTCTGCACAACTTCGAGTGCGGTATCCTTCGCAGAAAGTCCACGCTGCCTTATCGAGTCGACCCATGCGTTAATGGCGGGATCGTTGCCATCACGGGCTGTAGCCAGGAATCCACCCAATGACGATGCCGCAGTTGCGCTCGTCCGCATTCGGCTCCCGGCCCTCGACGATCCTCCCATGCCTTTCTTCACGAAGCTTGAAATACCTCGACGAAGATCGGAGCTGCTGCCGGACCGAACAAACCCCGTCAATGCTCCACGAGCTTGTTGATACCGTCCAGGCGGGGCTGTTGCTGGGCCTGCAGGTGGTGATGCCGCTTGGCCCTCGTCATCCTCTCCGCTGCCATTTCCATCGGTGTCGTCAGAGGGTGGTGCGCCAGGGCTCAAGGGTACATCCGCATAATCGGTATCAATGCCAGCTCCAGCGTCATCTAACCATGGTGGGTCAAATGATGAGCCAGCACCCGCTCCTGCGCTTGAGGTGGAGGTGCCCATCTACTGTTTCCTCGCATTGGTGATCGCTTTTTTTACGGGCTCGGGTGTCTCTCCATCATTCATCCACTTGTCCAGAACATCTTTCGCCCAACCACAGTCCGTTAGCGCGGACACAAGGCCCGGCGCGAGTTGAGCGACAGGCGCTTGGCTGATCAATGCCGCCGCTCGTGGCCCCACCCCAGTGTGAATTCGGCACACCTCAGTCAGCATGAGAATCTCTTCGTGCTTCTGCCAAGATCGATTGGATCTCTTTGCTTCCCACGCTCGTACCATGGCAAGGCCAGATTGAACTTCCCCAGCCGTTCGAATCTGCTGCTTCAATGGCTCGTTTGAGGTCCGAGCCGAGATTAGCGAATCACGTAGTGCCTTCCCGGCATCGTTCAGTTCATCTGCACCAAAATCCCTGATCGTGCTATCGCGGCTGAGGTGCAAGATCGGCCGCAAATCCATGTCACCCAGGGAAGGTTCAAGCGTGAGCCACTCCCGTACAAAGGCCTTGTCACCAAAAGGATCGGGAAGCTTGCTTTCCGGGTCTTTTGCGGCCGTTTCTCCCTCGCGAAGAATGTCGACCTTACCCTCGTTCTCCGCAGAGACCTTCTCGGCAAGCGCATTGGCAACTGCTTCGTCGCAACGTTCCAGTAGATGCCACTTGGCCAGAACTTGAACGTCCACGTCGATGTTCTGAGGCTTGGCGAGAGTCTTTCTCAGGAACACCGTGTTGAGGAAGCGCTTGACTAGCCTTGGGTTAGCCTGGACCGCACTTGCGCTGAATAGCAGCGGTGCAAATCTCTCCGCCAACCCCATCAATCCGATTAACTCGGCGTTCCCCTGCGGAACCAGGCTTTCCAAGAACGCCAAGTCTACAGATTTTCCGGTCCAGGTCTCCCGCAATCGCGTTTCGACATTCGCTTTCGCAGTCTCAAAATCGCTGGCATCTAGCTGGCCATTTCGATGAGCACGCTCCAGGAACAGTAATGCCGTGTAGGCTTTGGTCTCATTGGGGCCTAGCCTCGGCACACGCAGTGGTACTTGAATCAACTTGTCGAAGTAGTTGGTCGCCACATCATCGTCAAGGCCAGTGCCCGCAAAATGCACACGAACGGCACCGCGAATGAAGACATCATCTGCTGCGATCACAAAGGCACTCCGCCGCAGGAACAGCAGCAAACGAATTGCTTCCAGGGTGGAGATAGCCGTTTTAGGTAAGCATCGGTCAAGGTCGTCGACGAAAACGACCAATGTGATGCCAAGCTCTTCGAGCAAATCTTCTAGCGCATTCCGGAATGACTGGATTTCTTTGGGAAGCGAAAGAGGTTTGGCTTCGTCCAAAAGGCCTTTGGTTGCGCCTGGCACTTCCTTCGCTACCTCAATCCCCTCTTGGACAGACTTGTTCTTCCACGCATCCGAGCCTGCATCGACGACCTTTCCGATCAGGCCAACCGGGACACCTGTGATAATCGTGGCGGCCACCTCGCCACCAAGTTGTGCAAGACGTAGGAGGTTGATCCGCCTTACCAGTGATTTGGCCTTTTCCAATACTCCTGCGTTACTCTGAGCCTCCTCAAGAACAGCATCCCCCACAACCTGTAGCAGCGCTGTGCGAGCATCTTCAAAACCTTGGTAGAGCCATGGATTGAAGGTAATGACAATGTGCTTCGACCCTTCTGTATCTCCAGATTCCTTTCCGACCTTCGGGTCTGCTGATAGCTCAGATGCGACCATACGGACGAGAGACGACTTTCCTATCCCCCAACCGCCAGAGATCCCAATGGAGATGGGTTCGCCCCCTGTACCTCGAATGAGTTCAGCGCAGGCCTTGGCCACGAGGCGGAAATTGACGTAGTCAACAGTAGTCTCATTGTCATGCCACATAGGGGCTCCGTTGAATATCTTGTCTAAGGCACAACAAGGCCAGATGCCTGCGAGTAACTCTAGGCATCGTCGAAATGCTGCCTTGGACCTGGGCTCCCTGGTTCATGCCCGGAAAATATCCACCTTTGTTTCAAGACACTTGCGAAGGCTAAGATCGTTCGCTCCGACCTCGAACCACCCTCCGGGCTTCTGGTAGAAATCCAGCCCTCGACCGATCTTGATGACCCATCCGTTATCAAGCCGAATCTCACGATCGTGGATGTTGGGGTTCAGTTTCACCTCCAGCACAACATCGAGTTCCAGCAGGCTTTGCTTAAGTTCGTCGAGCTTCTCAGCAATGCCGGCCAATTCGGTCTTGTCGTCGTAGCCTGTGATCAGGCTGATTTTCTTTACGGTGCCGGCCTTCAGGACCGTCTCGCAGAAGCGCACGAAATTCTGAATTTGATGCTGGAGCCGGATGTAAGGATCTTCAATGACAACGGCTTTCGCACCTTGTAGATAGGGTCCGATGATCGACTCATAGCTATGGCCGGTGTCTCCATAGAGGATCGTGAAGTGCTGTTCCTTCAGCTCCGCCGGGGCTGGTGCTGCAGCAGTAGGTGTCGGTGTAATCGGAGGCGGAGCGACTGAGGGTACCGCTTCGCCGGTTGGCGAGGGCTGAACGCCTAGCTGCACAGCAGCTACTTCGCCAGGCTGCTGATCCGGCCGAGTCAATCTGCGACGCGCAGGTTCCTGCGTCGCCGGTGCATCCTTCGATTCCGGGCAGAACACCACGACTTCCTCTCCACTCGCCTCGTAATAGGAGAGGTTGATGCGCGCAAACTCGTCGTCCGGCTTGCGCTTGTTCATTTGTTCCTTAACGCGGCGGCGGCACTCTACCGCATAGGCCACGTACTCCTCGAATTCGTCATCCGTAGGTGGCCCATTCGGGTGCAGGATCTTCAAAAAGGCGCAGACAGTTTTCTTGATGCCTTTCTCGTCGCGGCCCTCGATCGACTTGCCGAGTCGGATGCGTTTGTTGACTTCCTCATACCGGTTCGTGTGCTTGAACTGGTAGTGGAAGGCCTCGGCCAGATAGTCGGTGATGAATCCGTAGCGGTTGGTCAGGAATTCACTGCTGTTCTTGGGCATTTCCCAACCCGGAATGTAGGCGGCAAAGCGGTCCATCACGGCCAGATCGAGTTCTGGAGGCAGTGGCTGAAATAGATCGTGTTCGTTGGAGTTCACCACTTGCTGCACTGATACGTCGATGTTGCCAACGAAGCTCAAGCTGGCATCGGCAATGACCTCCGCCCCGCGCGAAAAGCGGCCGTTTGCCATGAAGTCTTTCATGATCTGGATGGTGTCAGGATCACGCACCTTGATTCCACCCACCTCGTCAAAGGCAACCGTGTCCCAAAAGCCAACCAAGCCCACCTTCCGTCGAGCGTTGTTGTAGAACAACGTGGCCTTGGTTGCCTGACCGCCCGAGATCAGGGTGGCATAGGGTGAGAATTCGCTGAAAAAGTAGGACTTGCCAGTGCCACGCGGGCCTAGCTCGATGTAGTTATAGTTGGGCTCAACCAGAGCGGCCAGCCTGGCGATGAAGTGCATCTGAACCCTTTTAGAGAGTTTGGATGGCTCCAGCCCTACTGAGCGCAAGACGGCGGCCAGCCACTCATCCCGAGTGAAAGTGGCGCGACCCTCCACGTAGCGATCAAAGTCGAAGCGTGTCAACTGGATCGGGCGCAAGTCCTCGATGGAGAAGGCATAGTTATCTTCATCAATGTCGTTGTGCGCAAGGGTCACTTCGGCCCAGATACCCCCTTCCAGCAAGCGGTCGTTATCGCGGTAGAACTTTTCGCCAATGGCAATGCGCTGCGAATTGAAGTTTTCCAGAGAAGCCCAATGACGCTTCTCCTTCTCGACATAGCGAACGTGGACCTTGTCAATGAATCGGTGCTTGCCCTTGGTGGCCACCTTGGACTGAGCCGCATTGGCTTCGTCGGGTCGCACATAGTTCTCCTGCAAGGAGGACAGTACGGCCTCCATGCCGGCATCCATCTCCGCCTGGTCATTGCTGGCGCAATACTTGGCGAGCAGAAACTCCAGGACGAACGTCGGGACGTTGGTGCCTTTCTTGATTCGATGCAGCAAGTCCTTGCGAAGCACCTTGCCGTCGAAAGTCGCATTTAGCTTTTGGTCGAGTTCGTCCATAGGGCTTATTCCGTATAGTCGGTTTCAATCGCAAGCGTGCTGTACGCGGCGAGCGTGGTGGGGTTCAGAGCCTTGACCGAGAATTTGCCCCTGAAGTCGTCATCCATACGCAACGCGATTTGCTTGCGCTGGCCCGGCATCAAAGTCACGGTTCGGGTAGCGGGATTCACATCACCGCCGGGACGTGGCTCTCCGACCACATTGCCCTTGCTGTCCTGCGCTTCCAGCAAAATCTCAACGCTCATGTCTTGCAAGAACATATCGTCGGCAACCAGTATCACCTCGATGACCGGCAACCTCGTAGTGATGCGTTTGGCGCCATTCTTGTAGCTCAGCTCCACGACTACCTTGCGCAGTTCACTGTGGGCGGCGGTATCCAAGCGGGCCACCAATACCGGTACAACGGCCTCTGCCAACGAGGCTCCGCCATGAAAATACAGGTGTCCCGAGCGATAGGGCGCCATGCTGCGGGGTAGCGCCACCTGGGAAAAATCGCCCCGAATGCCGACCTTCTCCGTGCTGACGACCAAGCTATGACCATCTGCCGAGCCGTTGCCCAGCATCATGCGGTCGTGCGCATTCACCGGCCATTTTCCCTGGGGTTTGACGCAAACATCCCCAGCCTCCGCTTGTGCGTTGAGGAAAAAGCCGTGGTCGGTCACGATGACTGCTTCCTTGAAGCCCATGCCACGCAGCTTGTGCAGGGCGACGCGGATCAGCTTGAGCGTGCCGGGGATCAGGCCCAGCGTCGTCTCGGGGTTGCTCTCCAGTTGGCTGTCGATCTCCGTAGAGCGCAGCACCAGCAGGTCGACGGTATCCGCAATCTTCGGCTTGCCTTTGCCACGCACGAAGTCGTTGAGCAACATCTCCGAGAAGCGGTCCCCATAGCGCTTGGCCAACACATTCATGCGCTGCGGGACGTTGCCTACCGGTGTCCCATCCAGTTTGGGTAAGAGCGCCTCGCTTTCCAGTGATAAGGTCAAGCCCGTGCGTGCGCCGGGCAGCAAGCTCGCCATGCCCACCAAGGTGATGGTCGGCAACTGAGCATAGGCTGCTTGCAGCTCGACCGGCCCGTCCTCGGCCAGCAGTTTTTCAAGAGCGACCCCCAGCTCGTAGCGCAAGGCATCTACCATCAGGTAGGCCACCTTGCGGCGGCTTTCCTTGAGGCGATCCGCCACCAGGCGATCAAATACATCGGCGTTGGCCAAGCGCCCGGCGGGGGGCCAACCGGCGGTCTCGACGTGTTTCATGAAAACGCCCTGGACCCGTTCGGCCAGGCGTCGATAGCGTGCCCGCGCCTGGCCGACCACTTCATGCATCAAGCCGTGCTGGTCGAGGAAGTCCCCCGCGGCCTGCTCGAACTCGCGCTGCAGGCGATCCGCTTCACGCAGGCTGCCCAGGTAGAAATCGATCAGTTCAGCCTGGGAGCGGGCGTGGTCTGGCAACTGGCGTTCAAAGTCTTCGCAGGCCTCGACCAGACTCAGGCCGGTCCGTACCAACTCCCATTGAGCTTGGCTTTCACCCTTGCCCAGCCAAACCGAGTTCTTGTGGCGGACCAACACCCGGCGGGTGGCATCGGTGTCGCCCGTCACAATGCCCTTAATCGCCGTGCGCAGGAAGGTTCTTTCCTCGAACGGGAAGGTATCGCGCTCGCCCAGGTCTTCAATTGCTCCGCACAGATCGGCCAGATTGAGTTCCGCTTCGATAGTCTCGGCCCGCTCGATGTACACCGTGCGTGACTTCGGATCACTGCGCAGCCGCTCGCACACATCCTCGACGATGGGCCTGGCTTCCATGGGGGCATGCGGTACCCCTTTCAGGGTTTCTGGCAGTGCCACCGGCAAATCAAAAACGAACTCACTGAACAACACGTAGCGCCAGAGTTCATCCGCCAGGGCCACCCAAGTCTTGCCGCGCGTCTTCACGCTCATGCCCAGGGTGGCGCGGAGGAAGTCGCGTGCTTCTTGTCCCCAACCTTCCTGCGCCTTCAGTGCTTCGACTTGGCTGAAGCTCGGTGCCAGCAACGCAGCCAGAATCTCCCGGCCGGATTCCACCCGCAAGGTCGCACGCAACTGGGGCCAGCTCACGCCGCCGCCGATGGCATCGACTACCGCAAAGGTCGGCCCCGCGGGCGATGTAGCGAATACCTGGCGGATTTCGGTGGCGTGATCCGGCCTGGCACGCAGGCAAAGGCTCAAATACTCGTCGCCATCATCTTGCGGGAACACTGCACCGCATTCCGCGTAGAGCGCGAAGGGGTCCGCCTGCTTTTGCTCGTCGGTCTCCGGTGGCCTAGTAGGCACGTAGATCAGCACCCCTTCGAGTGACGACCCACCTTGCTTGGAAGGCTGCCCCACTTCACGCAGTGCCAGCAGTGCCGCCTCCCGGCTTTCAATGCTGCTTTCCGATGTGTCCACCACTCGCACGTTGTCGGCCGTCAAGTCGAAGCACAGCTCTCGGTAGCGCCTGTCAGCGTCGTAGACCACCAATGCACCGGTTTGCTTCAAGCGCGGTCGCAGCACGCTCTCGCGGATAAATTCAGCAATACTCATTCATCACCCCCGGCCTTCTTCTTGCCGCGCATCTTCTTTGGTTTGGCCTCGGGCGCGACATACAGATTCTCCAAGCCGTGTGCGATGGCAAGCGACTTATCAGTCTTGCACTTTTCGCGCACGCGCTCGGGCCAGTAGTTCATGGCCAGGCGTGCCCAGTCGTAGTCACCCTTTTCCAGCTTGGCCCAGGTGTCCTTGAGCACCTTCTGCCAGGGCTTGTGGCGGAACAACTGCCACAGTGGGGCAGCACTGATCTGCACACCGTCGTCGTGGTTGGGCTTGTAGGTGGGCGCGAGTTTGAGCAGGGTGTCGCGCAGCTCGATCAGTTCCATCTCGAAGGCTTGCAGCGCCTCGAACTGCTTCTCGTCGTCTCGGCTGCGGGCCGCACCCTTGTTGCGCAGCGTCGCTACGTCGGCATCGACTTGCTTTAGCTTGGGCTCGACGAAGTCGTTGATGGCCGTGTAGAGCGTCTGGTTGCTCAGGTTTGGGTAATAAATCCATAGTGTGTAAACGCCAGAAGTGGTGGACAGCGGCCAGTAGATAGGCGCTTTGCGGCGGCTCTTGGAATAGCGCTGCAGATGGAAGGTAAAGAAATCCCGCTGCAGCCAGCGGCGAACGTCATCTGGTACGGCTACGTCGACGCAAGCAAGAACCTCCTCCGTCAGGCGTGTGAGGTCATGCGAATGACCTTGGTCGTCTACTAGGATGCCTGTGTGGTGATGGAATGGCACGGCACCATCCGGCAACATGCCGGGGCTCATGATGGGAAGTGGGTCGGATGGTTCCGGTTCGGGCGGAGCCTCGCGATCGCCGGTGGCTAGCCGCCAGTCAAAACGGCCAAAGGCGACGCCTAGCGCCCAGGAAAGCAATGCCAACTGTGTATCGGCGGGTGCCTCGGCGGCTTCATCCTCCTCTTCGCCTTCATCCTGCGCGTAATCATCGCCCTCCGCCCCCAGCGGTTGGATCACGGCAGTGCAGTCGGCGTCGGAGAAACCATAGAGGCCAAAGGCTATTTCGTCGATTTCTGCTTGAATGTGCGCTAGTTCAGCCTCGATTATCGGTGGATTGTAATTGCCGAGACGGGAGCGCAGCGCGGCGGGTAGCACGAAGGCATGAGAGGTTTCTTCGATGGTGTCGAGGGTGCGCTTGAGCGACCAAGCGCGTTTTGCCAGTGCGTTGAGGCGCTCCCTTTCTTCGGGTGTTGGTGAAGGAATAGGCGTTCGTTGGATAGCACCTACTTCAAAGGACCCAAAGGAAATCTGGAAATCGACCAAAGAACGAAACGCTTTGCTATTCAGAAGCGCCGCATTGACAAGCAACCAGTCCAAAGAACTGAAGACGACCGGCGCCTTATCTGTGTAAATGCACCCAGAAGGAAGTATCCGAAAACTTAATCCCTTCTGTGATCTTCTGGACCAAAATACTCCAGGCTGAAAATACGTATCCCAGTTGTTGATCCACCGAGACCAGGAACCAACGCCAAAGATTTCGGCAGTCCGCACTTCAGCGAAAGCCTTTAGTCGTGCCCCATTACTCTCCCAGTCAATCGTTAGGTAAGGGTCAAGGTAGTACCGGGAAAACGCTCCTCCCTTTACTAATGAGAACCATCGAGAATTCAAAGTGTGCGCATGACACTCCCAGTTGAGGCGTACAAATCGAGTATCATCTTTCGTTGACAATCCAAAGCAGGCCTTGCGCTCAGGTTCGGCTTGAACAGATGGAAATCGCTCGAACGCATCACGAGCTGCACTACTGACCCAATAGGAAAAGGGAGCCCCAGGCACTTTCCGAAAATGATCCGATTGCACAGTGAATGCTCGCGGATCGGACTTGCTTTCGCGAATTGATTGTGTAGTCGCCAGAAGCGCAGCGGCTTTATCCTGCTCTTCCATTAGGCGAAGAAATACTGTTGTCATGATTTCTTCTCCAGCACGTATGCAGCCGCCTCAACCATCGCGTCGTCCATCACCCCATGACCGAGGTCGGCCATTACTTCGGGCTGTGTGACGCCCAGCACAACTTGCTCGCGCCATCTCCGAAAGCTCGACAGAAAGAAGCATGTGCGTGAGGTAATCGCGCCGATGCGGCCGCCGGCGCGCAGCAGTTCCAGGCCACGTTCGACGAAAATAGCCAAAAGATCGTTTTTACTTTGTGGATAAGCTTTGGCGAGTTGAACTTTTGTGCCCGAAGCCATCGCCCCAAAAGGCGGATTCATCACCACCACATCGAACGCCTCGCGGCACAGATCAATGAGCCGCAAACCCTGCAGGGCATCCTGTGCAAATAGACGTCCTTGGTAAGTCGATTTCGCCGCCTGGGAAAATTCGGTGAGTGCTTCGCGCAAACGCGCCTCGGCCTGCTGCCAGTTTTCTTGCTCCTGCTCGGCAAATAGTCCCGTGCCTTTACCGACATAGACCTGACGTATCAGGTGTGGCAACTCGCGCTCAACCTGAAGCAGCACGCCCAGTTCCGGCAGGCCCTTGAGCATTTGCAGGGTCTTCTCGAAAAGCTCAGCATCTCGCTGGTCGAGCGTGGCGGCGAACTGCTGGCGTAGCTCACGTTCTGCTGGTGGTGCAATGGCGGCGATGACATGTCCGCGCCCAACCAGAGGACGATCTTTTGGTTTCACGTCCGCATCGTGCCAGGCGCGTTGCGCCCGTAACCACAGTGCCAGCGAGGCTATCTGCGCGGCGCGCGGATCGATGTCCACGCCGTAAATGTTGTGCTCGATGATCAGGCGCGGCACGTCGCGCAAAAAAGCAGCCTCGTCCTCATAGGTCTCGCTCAACGGCTTGAGTGCCGCCTCGGGCTGTGTGGAGACATCCAGCGAGCCCGGGCCATTCTGCTGCTCCCAGGCCCAGGCCTCGCGATAGATTTCGACGAACAGATCGAAGGCATACAGGCCAAAATGCATGGAGCCGCAGGCCGGGTCCAGTAGCTTCAGGGTGCGCGGGTCGCGCAGCCTGGTCGCCGCCTGCGGCGCTTCGTCGGGTTTCACCAGCAGGTATTGACACTGATCGCGCAAAGATGTCTGCCCGCCGGTGGCGTTGAACCACAGGCGGCCCAACGTGTTGTCCACCAGGAACTCGACCACATAGCGCGGCGTGAAGAACTGGTTGCGCACCGCCAATTCACGGCTGTTGCGCGGCGTTTGCGAGGCCTCGCGCATTGCCTTGCGCTCTTCCTTGGAGTTGAAATACTGGTAGATCCAGCCGATGGTTTCGTCTTCGCCCCACAGCGGGGCGATGTCGGCATCGTTGACCAGGTTGAGCACTTGCAGCAGCGCCGCCTCGCGCGGGAAGAGGCGGCCCTGCGGTGAGTAGCGGTCGAACAAACCTGGCAGGTCTTGCCCGAGTTCATCGAACACGCTGAATAGATACACGCAGTAGGTGTCGCCGGTTTCGCCCAGGCCGGTGCCGGCCAAGCGCGCGTAGAGCTGGAAGCCTTTGGCCTGGAATCCGTTGCCCACCGATTCAACCAGCAGGCCACGCGCCTCAGCCATGCGTAAGGCTGCCAGGCGATTGAGTACGGTAAAGGCCTGTTCACGCACGATGCGATCCAGCCCCTGCGTGGCGTTCATGTCGCCACTGGCGGTGTAGTGCGCCAGGGTGTCGCGCAGGATGCGAGCCGTCTCGCGCTGGGCGTCGTTGATATGACGCAGGCTGGCGAGTTCCGCGACGCTGCCCGTGTTCGGGTCCATGCCGTAATCGCTCTGAAGCTGGCGGGTGAACTCTTCTTCCAGCACGCGGCGCGCGTCATTGACGAAGCGCTGCAGGCGATTTCTTGTTGTTTGGTCGAAGGCCATCAATCGATTCCTATTGGTCCGTGCCGGCGTCATCGGCACCGGGGGCTTGCCAGTGCTGACCAAAGAGTGGGCGCAGCTCCTCGATAATGGAGGGCAAAGCGCCACCACAAGTTACGCCCAGGTAGGTGGCGGCTCGTGTGGTGCCCACATACAGGTATTTGTCGAAGAGCGACGGGTGCAGCGCCGCAAGCTGGTCAACGCCGATAAAGAAGACCGCTTCGAACTCCAGCCCCTTGATGTGCTGGATGTCGAACACGCGCACATTGCTCTCTTGCCCCACGGCCTGGCCCTCGCGGCAAGCGATGACCTGAATGTTGTGCTCGACCAGAGCGACATTCAGTGCCTCGGCCACGGGTGCCACATCGTTTTCCGAGTTCACGAAGATGGCGGTGGATGGCAACTGGCCGACGAAGCGCTCGATCTCACGGATGCGATTGGCTAGCCAACTGACGATGACCGTCGTGTCGGCGGCATGTTCCAGCAAAGCGGGCGCCACCCCCATGCTGTCCACGTGCGCGGGCAAGCTGGCGTTCTGCTCGGTACCACCCACCGCTCGGATCATGGCGCAGGCCAAGTCGTTGAGCTGCTTGCTCTGGCGATAGGAGACGGTGATCCCCTTGATGTCGAAATCGGCAAAGACCCACTTCAGGTCGTCGGCGGAGCGCGTACCCCAGGTGGTCAGGCGCTGGTTGAAATCGCCGCAGGCAAAGAACGAGCGCAGCCGTGGATGGGCTAAAGCTGCCATGCAGGCGAGTTGAATGGGAGAAAAGTCCGTTGCCTCATCCACCAGAATCTGGTTGCGGTAATGCCCCAGGATGGGTTGGAGAGATGACCAGGCCGGGTTGTCGATATCGCGCTGGACGTTGGACCGGCTGATGAGGTCGCCTGCGGCGCGCAATATGGCCAGCAACACGATATCCAGTTCGAGCGGATGGATGTCACGGGCTTCGAAGCCTTCGTTGCGATACCAGCGGTCGGCTTGCTGGCGTTCGCGACGGAAACCTCGGTAACGTCTGGGAATGCCGTCGAGGTACCGTTTGACCGGGTTTACAAAGCGGCGGGCGCTGCTCTGCACCAGCAGGCTAGCTCCCACTTCGGCACAATCCGCTTCCGTCAAGATGCGCTCGCCTAGCCATTCGATGATCTTGCCATTGCGAGACGATTTGCTGAGAGTGCGCCTGGAGGCCGCTGCGCGTGCTTGAGTCCGCACGGCTTGCATGTAGGCGTTGAGTGCTGCAGCTCGTCCGGTGCGGGGTGCCGTGGCGTCTTCTTCCTCGTCGGCATCAAGGTCGTCTTGCTCATCGGCGTCTGCTGACTGCGTCTGCTGCAGGCCGTCGATAAAGCGCGCCAGCTCATCCAGGAACGCTCGGTTGCGATTGAGTTGGAGATTCAGCGCGGCTTTGATCTTGCCGTCAGAGGCTTCCTTCTGGCTGGTGACGAGTGCCTGCACTTTGGGGAGTTCTGCAGCCAGTGATCCGAAGGTGGATGCCAAGGTGCCGTCACCCGCCCTTGGCAGGATGCTTTGGAGACGCTCGCCCAGGCGCTGGACTTCAGGTGCCTTGGCGTCACAGAGCAGTGCCGTTGCTTCGTGAAGCTCTCGCACGTAGGTCTCACGCTGCCACGTGTCGAAATCATCGAACCACTGAATGGAGCGATCCAGTGCCTCTGCGCCCAAGCTTGGCAGCCCGTCTTTCAGAACAAAGGTGCCACCACCCGAAGCGGTCCTGAGTACGCCAAAGGCATTTCTGGCAAGCTCGCGCCGGTAGTCATGCCAGGTTCTGATTCGCTGATCGGAGGCAGGAACGCCTTCACGTGCGAAGGCTTCCTTGACGTACTGCTTGAGCAGCTCGGTGGGCGTGAACATCAGCCAACTGTTGGCGTGTGCAATGCCTTGCGCTCCACTTGCCGTCTCGACCAGGCGTTGTTCGCCTTCTTCCAAAAACGCTGTGTCAAGCTTCTGGCCAAGGCGCCGGATCAAGGTCGTGGTCTTGCCGGTGCCGGGCGGCCCCAGGATCAGTAAGCGCTTGTCGAGAGGTAGACGAAAAATCTCATCTTGGTAATGATCGAGAACGGGCTGATCCCTCAGCCCCATCTTGGTGATGACGCTGCGCCGCACACCGTCGATGATGTTGGCCTTGACGCTCTCTTCGGCCAGGAGCTGACCCAGGATGTCTTCGGTAACCTCTCTGCCCGCGATTTCCGTCAGCAGTGCCCGTAGCGACTCGATGGTGATCGGGCCGAAATGTTCAGCCTCAACTACGGTGTCACGAGAATCCCAACCGTCGGAAAGTACGGCAGGCCTGAGTTGGGCGCGCTCCAAGACCTCGACAACCGTGCCATTTGGCAAGGTGAACTCGGACCCAATCGCCAAGGAGGCCAAGCGCCCGACAGGGGCACGGTAGCTGGCGAGATTGGGAAAGCCGGAGACCGGACTGGTGCGGCAAATGTAGTAAGTGCGCTCTTCGCCTTCCTCGTCCATGACCACAACACGGGCGATCGCCGGCTCGGTTGCCAGTACCTGGTAACTTTCCCGGTTTGCTTGACTGATCTGGTCCAACTTCTGGATCGCCGAACCGGACGTCATCGTGTTGATGCTCGCCAACGCATCAGAGCCGAGTGTCCGACCATCGCGAAGCTTATTCTTGGCGGCAGTAGCGATGCTTTCGAGTTGCGTCAAGGCCTCGCCAGCGACCTGCTCAAGATGTTGCCTGGATTCCGTTTTCAGCTCCATCGTTAGTCCTCATCCGTTCCGGACTGAGCGCCGACGACAAACGACACTTCGACTTCTGCATAGAGACCGAACTGCGCTTTGATTTCGTGAAGCTGCTGGATCAGCGAGTCGATGTCCGTAGCCGATGTCATCTTCACTGGCACAGAGATCGACCTGGATAGCTTGGCAGGGCCTTGCTCGCCCGTCTTGGCACGCTCTTCTTCCATGCGCTGACGCAAGCGTTCCTGGCCCTGGCGCTGAATGGAGCGTTTGAGTTCTTCGAGCGTGCTGTGAATGTCGTAGTCACGGGCCAGGAGCTTTTTGAGTCCAGCCAGATCCTGGGGGGCTGCCAGGGCGAGTCCGTCCAGGCGGTTCACGGCGTTGCCGCGCTCTTCCTGGGTGAGTTCATCCCATTCGAGGATGCGTTGCAGGTCTTCGACACCCTCTCTCAAGCGCAGCTTTTGTTGATCGGACAGGGTGATGACCGCATCACGCACGCGACCCTTCAGATGAGTGAGCTGAGAATTGAAGTCGGCAGTGTGCTTGTAGAAGTCTTCCCTGCCGAGGCGATCCGACAGGGTTCCCAGGTCTTCAGCGAGTTCGCGGCGCAGTTCGCCCGGCACGCCAGTATCGGGCAGGGCCTCGATGTCGCGGCGATGGGCCTGAAGGTCTCGCAGCGTGGTATCCAGACCGTTGTCGAGCACGCGCTTTACTTCGAGTGCCCACTTGAGATTGTCGTAAATGGCGGAGGTTTCGGCGCCCAGGCGCTGGGGTGCGTCCGAAGCATCGGTAAACAGGACGTCGGCAATGTCCTGGTTCAAGGTGCGGATGCGGTCGCTACCCGCCAGTCCGAGGCCACTGAGCTTTTCGGCCAGCGATCCGTAGTCGTGCTGGAAGCGCGGAAAATGCTTGGCAGCCGCCTTGCTGATTTCCTGCTCCAGCGGAATGACCATGTCGCCGACCAGTTCGGTGAGCCGCTCAGCGGCCCGCCCGAGGGTTTCGATGGAAGGGCGTTCGTCGCGCAGCGCGACGCCGATCTGCTTGAAGGCGTTGTTGGTTTTCAGGGCATCGATCGCCTGCTGGCCAGCGGCGGTGACTTCCCGTCCCGAAACCTTGAGCTTGATTTCGCCGGCCATCAGCATGGCAGCCACGATGTAGCGCGTGGTATCCGGCGACCACCCGAATGGGTCGCTGCTGAAATCATCAAGCAGGCGCTTGCCATCGACCGTGCCGCGCCTGTCGATGTAATCGCGGATGCTGATCATCGCCTTGTGGTCGGTCTTGAAGGAGGCGCGACCCGCGACCGTTTGCACCAAGCCGAGTGGGTCAAGGCTGCTACTGATGGCTGCGGGGTTGGCGACTTTCAGGAATTTCTCGGCGGTGTCGGTGCCGGCGCGCACTGGTGCTTCGACATAACGATCGAACACCTGATCTGCCACATCGGCGAGCAGCTTCTTGGCCGCTTCCAGCAGGTCGGCATTCAGTGCTGATACCGCCGTGGCTTGGCCACGGAAAACGAACGAGCCCGCCTGCAGGGTTTGCTTGATCTTGCTCTGGAGTTGGGTCGCGAGCTTGGCGGCGCGGTCGAGCTGGCCAGTGCAGTAGTCCTTGACCTCCTGGTCGGGCTCGTTGCGGTGAAGTTCGGCGATGCGTTGGCAGCGATAGATTTCGTTGGCCAGATCGTCCAACTCGGGGTTGGACCGGGCCAGTAACCCGATGACGTTGCGCCCCGCGCGGCTGCGAGAATCGTCCAGCATACGGTTCTTGGCGGCCTCGTAGTCGCTGGCAGGCACCAGCTCCACGACGGTTTGGATGGTGTTCTGGTCGCCGGCCAGGCTGGTGATGGCGCTGCCGGCCTGGACCTTCAGTCCCGTGGCGACGGCCATCGTGCCGTGGAGGCTGACGCGCGGCAGCGGGTCGAAGGATTCGCGCAACGCATCGTTGAAGATGCGCTTCACGTCCACGGTGCGCAGTGCAATGGCGCCGCGCTCCTGTTCGATGTCGCGCAGCTTCTCGCTGAGGAAGACGAGGCTGCCATCCTTCTCCCCCAACGGCACGTGCACGTCGCCCAGCATCTCGTCGACAGCCTTGCGCACCGTGTCGAGCTGTGAGGGTGCAGTGATGGATGGGTGCATCAGGCTGGCGACGTTCTTTACCGATACCGGCAAATTGCCGAGGATCTGCAATACGGCGACGGACTTGGCGATGTCTTGATGGAGCTGCGAGTCCGGGAAGCGAATCTGAACCTTGCCAACTGCCTGGTGAATGGAAGGAAAGGCACGGCGGATGTCCTTCTCCAACTCGTCGTATAGCGTGACCGTGGTGGCAAGCCAGCCCACGGGCTGGTCGGCCATCGCCTTGGAGCCGCCTTCACCCTTCAGAACGTCCTGGATCACCTTGATCGCGGAGCGCAGGCCGATGCCACCGGTGGACTTGGCAAGAGCGCCCAGCAGGTGCAGCAGTATGTCAAAGTGAGCCGGCAGGAACGGGTAGAGATTGGTGAAACTCTCCTTGCTGAAGTCCGCGTCGTAGTATTTGGCGTCCTGCAGTTTGGTGTTGTGCCGCAGCGCCTGGCCGTGGGCATCGAACAGCTTGCCAAGCTCGGTCTCGCCGGCCGGCGACTTGCCGAGCAGGCGGCGGTAGCAGATCTCCTTGATGTCGCTCGATTCAAGGTCGATCTGGATCGGGAAGCGATCCTTGAGCTTGTAGAGCTTGTCCGAGTTCAGCGCGGCGCGCGGATCATCTTCGGTGAGCGTCTGCTGCGCGGTAGAGATGATCCAGGCTTTGCCATCGCCCAGCCGTTTGAGGTTCTTGGCCAGGCCATCGAGGTTAAGGATCAGGTTGTCGCGCGAGGCGACATACTGACCCACTTCGTCGACGATGAAGATGATGTTCTGCTTGCCGCTTTTCTCGCGGACGATATCGATCATCTCCTGCACGCGCTGGTCTTCGAACTGGAAGAAGCCTTCGGTACTGGACGAGAAGGACTTGGCTTCCGGGAAGAGCGCCGGATACATCTCGTGGGCGATCTTCGGGATCAGCCCGTCGATGGCCAGCGGGTTGTTTTGAACGCGCGCCCAAGTGGCGCCGGGCAGTGCCTGGGCGATGCGCTCGTGCAGTTCGGGGGTGCGACCGTCCTTTTCGACCATACGTTCGAAGGCCGCGACTTTGAGATTGCGCGAGTAACCCGCCCACTGGAGCACCTTGAAGTAGAGGACGGTGGACACATCCTCCATCGTGGCGCCGGCGAGCATTTCGCTGGCGAGGTCCAGCATGACCACGGCTGCCGGGAATCGCTGTGCTACGGTGCTCAGCAGGGCCTTGGTCTGAGGCTTGTGCAGGCGGTCCTGCAGGTACTTGATGAACGGTGTGCCATCGATGGTGCGCTGATCATCAAACGCCAAGCCGAGATACTTGGTGAACGAACTCTTACCTGAGCCGTAGAAGCCCGAGACCCAGACACCGACCTCATTCTCTCCACCGGACTCCATCGCCAGTTGCATGCGATCGAGGAGCTTACGGAACTGCTCCTCGATGCTTTCGGTGACCACGTATTCCGATATCTCAGCCTTGAGACGGCCTTCTTGCGAGGCGCCATAGGTAATGACCTTCTCGATGGTCCGGTAGATATCCTTGCTTGGGTCGAAGAGTGATCGGATGGTCATGGATTTGCCCCAGGGTTCATGTGTCTGTTCAGCCGCCGACGTGGACGGAACGGTAGTTACCGTCTTCCGGGTAGAAGCCGAGAAACTTCAGGCGCGTCTTGCCGGTTCGTACACCGGGGTACAGAAAAATCGTCGGCACGTGAAACTTGCCTTGGAGCTGGCTTTCGATGGCTCCGATGCGCAGAAACGGATGCAATGCTTCAAGATCAGTCACCAGGAGCAGCGCGTTCTGCTGATCTTCGAGCGGCTTTAGGGCATCCTCCAGACGTTTCAGTAGGCCGTTATCCGCTGTCAGTATGTCCGCCAAGGCTTTGTTGGTGCGGGGCCAATCCAGCGGTGCTGACTTGTCTTCCATTACGCAAAGCGACCAGAATGGGTCGCCTTTGAGCAAAGACCAGATTTGCTCTGCAATAGAGAAGGTGTGCACGTCCCAGCCGTCCTGGTGGAGCCTCGCCACCCAGGCGGGCGTCTGCCGCTTCACTTCAAGGATCTGTGCAGGGGGAAAGACGAGGTAGTAAATCGGCTCGAAGCTCGCATGACCAAGCTCTCGCCCATGCCGGATGCGCTCGCGCAACTCGTCGAAATCAGCTTTCAATGAGGACATCGCAGAGCGCCTCCATATCTTGTTGTTTCCAACTGATCCGAGTCACATCTCCAGCCGCCTGGACGATGACAAGCCCCTTCAGAGAAAGCCGCTTGATCTCTTCCAGCACGTCTTCGCGCGCCATGCCAAACAGTCTCCAGTCTTCGTGTGTAAGCAGCGCGTTATCACCGACGCCGGAAAAGTGCAGCTCGTAAGCGAGGTAAGCGGCCACGGATGGCGAGATGCGAAACGGTAGAATGCGACGGCTTGAACGCAGTCCCCGTTCGAGCATTCCGTAGTCGGCACAGCATCCGGTCAGATAGGCGGAGACGCGCCGCACCGTGGTTTCAGACCAGCGTTTAATGGTCTTGCCGTCATCGATGCCACGCTCGACAAATGTGCGAGCGTCGTCGTTGGTGATGTGGGTGTATCCGCCCGCGTACCGAGCCCAGTAGACATGGCGCACGAAGTCGCCGAGGATTGGATTGGCTCGACTCGTAAACACGAGCATGAGCTGCGTGAGGTCAGCGGTAGGGATTGCTGCGGACAGCCGCTTGAGGTGTGCGGCCGGTGCGCCGCCTGCCACCAGATAGCGTGGAGCGAAGCATTCAATGACGATGTTGCGAAGCCGGCGTGCAGTGACAGTGGGGAATCGGCCAGATTCCAGCGCGGCCTGATGCAATTGATTTGCCGACATGCCAGGCGACCATAGGTCAAGCAGGGTCTTGGTCTCGTTGACGAGTCCAAGTCCGGCTTGCAACTGGGTGGTGTACGGCTTGTTTTCGGCCACGCTCACCCCACCAGATACGGATACGTTTTGACGTTCTGAGTGAACGCCGATAGGTAGGCCGCTGCGATGGCCTTCAGGGTGTCGGTGGAATCGAGATCGTTAATGTTTCCAACCGCCGCTGGACCCACGCCGGACGTGCCATTCTTTGCGGATAAGCGCTTCAACGCTTCCAGAGCAGCCTCTTTGCTTTGTGAGGACTGGCTAGAGAGTTCTTCACCCACGCTGCTTTGCACGATCGCGTGCAGGTCTTGCTCGACCTCTTCAGGCAGACGGAATAGGTGGTAGCTGCCGACACTCAGGTGTTCGTCATGCAATCGTCTGGCGGCTTCCAGCACACCATGGTATTGAGCGAGGCGAGACGTCTTCGAGAAGACCGGCTCCAGGAAGAGCCGGCTTGATGCCTCATAGAACGCTGTTGGCCACCAGGCGCACTGAGCCCTCTCACCGAGGAAGCCGACGAGCATCCTCATTTGCAGCAATGTCGGTAGGTAGGATTCCTTCATCTCATCTCTCGTAGTTCGTTTGTTCTACCGACGCGACCGGCGCAGGCAGTGGCATCCATGTTCAGTCACATTCCGCTCCTGCCCGGGCCGCATCCAGGGGCGCATACCCCGGTGCCAGCACGGCATTCTTGACGCCGTACAAGGCCAAGTGGTCCTTGAGCCACAACCTGAACTCCGGCCCACGAAGGCTGTGATCTGCGGAACAGTCGACGCTCCACTTGCGCAGGATGTAGCCGGCCGTCGCTGCACGGAGCTTCATTTTCACCATGCCTTCGGTCATGCCGTAATCCATCTCCGCGATCTCGGGGTGTGGCTGATCGGGATGCGGCACCAACTCCAACTCCACGATGCGGGTCCATTGGATGTCCTGGTCACTTTTTTCGTGCGGCAGAACGTCGCTGTCTTTCAGCATCACGGGGCGTTTCATGCGCGTGCTAACAAAGTCCCTGAACTCCTTGCTGCGTCGATCGAAGGCGCGGACATGCCAGCGCAGGCCGTTATCAATTAACGCAAAGGGGACGATCTCACGCTCAGTCTCGCCACTCGACAAGGAGTGGTAGGTGACCTTCAGGGGGCGCTCCTGGTGGATTGCCCGGGTGACACATGCGAGCGTGTCGAGCCCTGGTTTGGTGAGCCTGGAGGGGATCTCACAGGTGATCCAGGACTTGAGGGCCGTAGGCTCGCCATCGCCAAAGCCTTGCGACAGCCACGCCAAGACTCGCTCGGCAGGGAAATCGAAGACGGGCGTAAAACCTTCGGCGTAGCCGTACACCTTGTTCTTGGTGTCATAGTCCAGATTACCGGGGGCGAGATCCTTGTAGATCCCGATATCCCTGGTTGCCGCCGCCGCCTGTATGCCGAAACGGGACACTAGGTCTTGACGACGAATCTCTCCGATAAAGCGCAGGCGCAATTCTATGAATGCAAGCCGATCGCGCTGCGGCTGTGTCAGGTCTGCAAGCTGCTCGTTGGACATCCTGGCTGCCATTTGGAGTGTTAATGATCGTTAGTCGATACTGTTGCAGATAGTATATGCCTCGCACTAGAATGTGTCCATGGTCAATATGTGAGTATCAGTCAATCGCATTTTATTGCTGACATGGTGTCGAAATGAGCGGAAACCGCTGGGACCAGCCAGGCGTGCCCCACAAGGGGTGGCATTGCATGGATGTCGTAGACCGGCGGGCCGACGGTGGGCCAGCGGACGAAACCGATTACGCGACCTGCCAGATGTGCGGCAACGAGAAGATTCGCTACGTTCACATCATGGAGCACCCGAATCTGGACGAGCACTTCGAGGTCGGGTGCATTTGCGCCGAGAAGATGAGCGAAGACTATGAGGGACCGAAGCGGCGCGAGGCAAAGCTGCGCAATCGAGCCACCCGGCGTTCCCGCTGGCTGCACCGTAAATGGCGTGTCTCTGCCAAGGGGAACAGCTTCCTGAACCTCGATGGCTACAACCTGGTGGTGTACCCAACGAAGACCAGCCGTTGGGGCTACAAGATCGGTAGTCGGTTCGGACCGAAGACGTACCCGACCGTCAAGGAGGCCAAGCTGGCGTTGTTCGATGACTTCTGGGCGGCTACCCAGGATGACGACAGGCTGTGGGCGAGTGACTAGGTTAAGAGAGCCATCAAGTCTAGAAAGTAGCTCTTCATTTCGCTGCCCCTTTGGTCGCGGCAGTCATGGCAATACGAGAGCCGCTTCCCCCTGCCGATTTCGCATCCGTCGTGCCGGGAATGAGCCCGCCGAGAATGTTCCCTGTTCTAATTCCGGCCCACGTCAACGCAACGACCCAGAAGCCCGGCAGGATGATGAACATCGTGGCCATCACGAAGTTCAGCAGCATGTCGCCGAAGGCGTTGTTGAGCCCGAACAGCGGATTGAAATTGCTGTGCGGTGAGTGCCAGCCGTAGAGCGCGTTGAGGATCGTGGAGTCCACCCAACGTGCGAGCTGGAACCAGAAATCGGTGAAGAACAGCGCGAACTGCACTGCCGTCACCGTAACCATGGTCCGCAGGTCGTAGGTGCCGAAGACCAGCACCAGCGGGATGCAGATCACCATCGCCATCTTCAGGAACGACAGGATCATGGGCAATGATTGCCTCACCACGTCCATGGCCGGGAAGAAGCCGAGCGATCCGATCGTCAGACCCACGTCCGATGCGGCGCGTGTCACGACGTTGGGCAGCGACCCGCCAATCTGCCCACCGTAGTCGGTGTAGACGTGCCCCTGGTTCATGACCTGGTGTTGGGGTGAGGCGATGGTACGAATCACGGAGTCATCGACCTGGGCCTGGCTCAGGAATCCCGCCCACTGACCAAGCCGGGTCAGCAGGCCGGGATCGACTTGGCCCAGCAAGCGGGCGCGCAGTCCTGCGTTGCTGTCCAGCCACCATTGCCTGCAGGTCGGATAGCCGCCCCCACTGGACACTTCGGCGAGACCGGCGTCGCGCGCGCTGTCGTAAGGCCAAGCCGTGCGTGGTGCGCGCGAGCGGTACGTGTCGTAGAAGCCTGCCGTATCCAGAAAGAAGCGTGAACCGATCCAGGTCACGTCGTTCATCTGCTCGTCGCTGAGCGTCATTCGGTTCATGAACAGCCTGGCGCGCGCCGGCCCGTAGCAATCGTGCGTGAAGTCGGCGACTTCCTGGGCCAGTACCGGGTCGGCGATGCGTGTGCTGTCGATCTCCATGCGCATCTGCCGCAGGTCGGTGCCGCACGGAATCGCGGCCACGGCCGCGCCGGTGACGGCCTTGGACATCGCATGCATGAAGAACCACCAGACCGGGACATGGGCACTCTGGTTGTTGAGCGTCGTGAACGAGGCGGACCAGTTCGTCTCCGAAGGCTGTGGCACGTTGACCTGGCACTGGATCGAGCGCGTGCGATCGAAGCGGACGGTACTCAGGTCGACCGGGATGAAGGGAATGCCGGCGAACAGGATGACCACGATGGCTACCCACACGCGGTTCTCGATGCGTGCGGATGAGAGGACGCCCTTGTTGCCTTCATCCGCGCCTTCCGCACGGGCTCTGAGCCACTCCTGCACGACGATGGCGAAGAACGGCAGCGCGAAGATCCCGCTGGCCACCAGCACGTTCCAGATGCCGTTGTTGATGATCCAGGCGACCAGTGTCAGGTAATACTCAAGGTAGTCCGTCGTGTAGAGGGTCATGGTCGTCGTCCCACTTCGCTACGGTTGCCGCACGAGCATGCTGATTTCGAGCAGCACGATGACGGCGACTGCGCCGATCTCCGCGCGTAACAGGCGCTGGTGCGTTTCTGCGGAAGCGTCGCGTCCCCGCAGGCGGCGGCGCATCCACATCCAGCCGTAGGCCGTGGCGCCATACAGGCACAGCCGCCAGACGAGAAAGTAGCCGGCACGCTCGTCCAGCCATCGCCCCCATCCCTCCACGTCGCCGACGAGGCGAATGCCGACCACGTTGACGGCTACGGCGACCAATACGATGAGCGCGATCCACCCGAGAGTTCGTCCGAGTTGCCGGCTGAACAGCCACTTGCCGAGCGCGATCCTCATGGCGGGTTCTGGATGGTGTCGAGGCGGTTGCGGTCGGTGTCACCCTGGTAGATGCCACGCGAGCCGGCGCTGCGCGTGCTGTGGCGCTGGATGATCGCCATCGGCGAGTTGTTCGCCAACTCGCGCCGCAGTTCCAACTCGGTCTTGAGGTTGTTGATCTCCTGTTCCAACAAGCCGCTTTCATGCGTGATGGCCTGTTGCGCGAGCTGGTTGGCGGCGACATTCGGTTCCTTGCGACCGGCGAGCAAGGTCCGCTGCAGCAGCAGGGCCTTCTCCAGCACGCTGGACAACGCGACTTCGGAGGCCAGGCGCCGTGCCAGGATGTCCTGATCCGGCTCGTCGCGCAGCGCCTCGATGACGCCGCGCGTGATCGGCAACGAGTTGCTGCCAGCCGCGTCCAGGTTGGCGACCGTGGTGGCACTGGCGCCCGTCACCAGATCCCGCAGCGCCTCCAGCCTGGTTTCGTACTCTTCCTGAATCAACGGCGTCAGGCCCACACCGGCGACGGTCTGCGTCTTGACGCAGGTTTCGCAGGTGCGTTGCTCCTGTTCGCCGAGCACGCGGGTCGCCCACGTGACGGCCGCGTCCGGCGAGGCCCAAGTTTGGCAGCTCAGGCGATTGCCGCACGTAACGCTGTCGATCGGCGAGGTGTCGGTCGCACCGCGGCCGTTGAGCAGGTTGTAGCCGGCGCGGGTGACGTCGCCGACGATGCGCACGGGCGGCTGTCCGGCGCCACCGGCATTGCCGCCGCCGACCCAGGGTACGCCGTCGTTGCCACGGCTGGCCTCGGCCTGTTCGATGGCAGACACCGCATCGGTGCTGGCCACTGCCTGCTTGAGTGCCATGCCTTCGGCCAACTGATCCCAGCCGAGCTGACCGCCCGCCATGTCGGCCATGCGCTCGGCGATCGCGCGGCAGGTGAGTTTGCTGCGGTCAAAATCGAGCCGCGCCTGCAAGATGCCGTTCGTCAACAGGTTGTACAAACCCGGATCGGCCCGCTGGATGATGAGCGCCGGCAGCGATGCCACGGCGGCCGTGGCGCTCTGAATCACGCTGCTCATGATCGCCTGGAAACCTTGGGTAATGCCGTTGAGCTGGTTCTGGATCGTCGTGCTGAGACTCATGTCGCCGCAGATCAGGTTGCTGTTCCAGCCGATGCCGACCCCGATGCTCTGCATCTGCCCGACCGGCCCCATCGAGACCGCTCTACCGCCGCCGATGCTGTACAGCACGTCATCGCCGATGACGCTGCCGCGGTGATGGACGCCATAGTCGCCGACGCTGGTCTGTGCCCACAGCGCGCCGCTCGTGAAGATCAGGACAGCGGCAAGCAAGAGGCTGCTTGCCGACGGCGCAACGTCCAAGGGTCTTGCGAGGAAAGAGCGTGTCTTCATCAGCCGGTCCTCAATTGAAGTCGATGCTGCCAAGGAACACCTGGCCGCGCCGCTGGCAGCAGCTATACGGGCGCCACAACGCCCAGGCGTAGTCGCCCTGCTGAGCCTGCACGCGCAGTTGGTTGTGCGGGAACACCGCGCAGGTGCTCCGGAGCGTCGGTGTGAGTTCCTGCCACTTGCCGGTGGAGGTATCGCTTTCCATCAAGGCACCTGCTGGCCAGTAGCCGGGGCTCGCATTGGCGAGCAGCGGCTGGTAGACGTGAACCTGGCCGCGCCGCGTCACGATGTCGCCGGCCCGCTGGGCTACGACCGCGGCGGCCTTGTGGTCGTCCACGTGATGCAGGAAGCCGCCCCTCGGATAAACGTTGCCCCAGAGATTCAGTCCGGTGCGGGTGCCGATCTCGCGCAGCCCCGGAATCAGCGCCTCGGGATAGAGGGACTCGGGGATGTTGTAGCGCCAGGCGACGGTATCGAGCGTGCTCAGTAGATACGGCATGAACGCCGTGCCGGCACCGGCGCAGGTGTAGCCCAACTGGCTGACGAACTGACTGAAGATGGTCGCGCCCGGATGGCCGATCACGTCGGCATTCTTGAACTTCGCCAGGTTGTTCTCGTGCTCTTCGTTCGTCGTGCCGTCGCCCCCGCCTTGCGCAGTGGGATTTGGCATGCTCATCGCACGCACTTCCACCCAGGGGTTCTCGCCGGTGTTGGAATAGCTGGATACCACCGCGTCAGGGACGTAGTGCTGCACCTTCACCGAGGTGCGGACTGTGCAGCCCGTCAGCGTGCAATACAGCCAATAGCAAATGCCCTGCACACGGTAGGACAGGCAATCGGGCGACAGCACCGAGCCGGTGATGGTGGCGGTGTTGATGGCGAAGGCGGAAGCGGCGGTGCCCAGCAGGATGGAGGCGATGCCGGCGCGCCATGTACGTCGGCGTCGCATCATGGCTGCGTCCTCCGGTAGTCCTCGATGCGCGCCAGGGCGCGTGCCACGTCGCGCTGGCCGTAGACCACGTAGCGCTGACCGACGACGACGGCAGGAATCTGGGTGACGCCCAGGCTCCAGGCATCGGTCACGCCCTGGTAGGCGTCGGCCAGACGGCGTTGGAGATCCGCGCCGCCGTCCTGCAGCCGCTGCCGGACGATGGCAGCCGCCCGCGTCGGATCGGTGGGAAGGTTCGCGGCCAGCTCGGCTTCGATGCGGGCCGGTGTATCCAGCTCGACGACGCGCACACCCGGCGGTGCGTCGATGGGGTGCTGCCGATCGGTGAACACGCGAACGTCCGCCGCCATGACGTTCGCCGCTGCCAGTGTGCAGCACGTGATCACCGAATAAAGCCACGGTCGGCGATGCCATATCGTGGTGGGGTCAGAGCGCGTGAACATGGGAGGGCTCCTCAAGGGGATGGACGCTCGTGCTAGTCGATCCCAACGGCCGGCGCCACGCCATGAGGAATACGAAATACCGTGCAGCCCCTTTCTTACCGCCGAGGCAGCAAGACGTGCCCCACGCGCCGCTATTCGGGCACGGTGTCGGCCGTCACCGCGTCGTCGTGCGATGAGGCAAGCAGATCGAGGGCCGACAGCAAGGCATCGCCTTCGACCGCCCCCGGCAGTAGCAGCGACCTGCCGCTCCGGTTGTCGATCACGCGCAGCGTCGGGGTGGCGGCAATGCCAGCCTGCGCGGCTTCCTCGGCCTGAGCCGCGATCAGGGCATCGGGCCGCGTGCTCGCCAGGCAGGCTTGCAGCGCGGGCGTCGTACCGGGTGGCTGTGCACCAGGCGGCAAGCCCCGGCCATCGCCGCGGGAGTGCTGGTAAATCCAGGCGACGGTAGTCCAGAACGCGGTTCGGCCACCGATCTCCCCCGCGCATTCCGCCAGGCGCGCGCCCTGCGTGGCGGCCGGTTCGTGCATCGGCAGCGGCAGGTGGTGCCATTGCCAGTTCACGTCCGGGTTGGCGTCGATCCAGCGTTTCAGCTCGGGGAAATACGCCTGGCAGTACGGGCATTCCAGATCGGCGTATTCGATCAGCGTGAAGCGTGCATCGAGGCGTCCATACCGCCAGGGCGGACCTGCCGCGGCAGACATTTCATCGACCATTGGACTGTCGATGCGGGGGGTGCGTGCGAGCGACCAGGCCAGCACGATGACCAGTGCCGCGATCCCGGCTATCAACGGCCACAGGTAGCGCCGTGTCGTGTGCGAATGCCATGAGGATGGACGCATGCCGGTTCCACCTCAGTCGAAGGTGTCGAGCGGCAAGGGTTCGATGCCGCGCGCCCGGTCGATCTGCTCGGCAACCTTGAAGGCCGCATCCAGCTCGCCGATGCCGTACTGCTGCATCAGCCGATAGCGCTCGGCTTTCTCCTCCGGCTCGGTCATCGCCATTGCCAGGTGGAGGCTGGGCGGGACCGCGCGGAAAAGCACCTCCATCGACTTCGACAGGATCACGCCCTCGGAGAACTTACCCGCTTCTTTGCGCGCCGACAGCATCAGCGCTTTCTGCGCCGGGTTGAGTTCACGAAAACGGGCAACCTTCTCGACCTCATCGGGTGGCATGCTGAGGCAGATCCACCACTCGATCATCGACAGCATCGGTTCGGCGGCTCTCGGCAGGTCATCCAGGTTCTGTGTCGCCAACCAGAACCAGGCGCCGAGCTTGCGCCACATCTTCGTGATCTTGACCACGTAAGGCGCGAGCAGCGGATTGCGCGTGATGATGTGGCCTTCGTCGGTGACGTTGACGATGGGCCGCCCCAGGAATTGATCCCTTTCCGCGATGTTGTTGACGGTGTTGACCAGTGAGATGTAGGCGATGGAGAGCTGTGCGTTGTAGCCCTCTCTGGCGAACGTCGCGAGATCGACGATCGTGATGTCGGCTTCCGGCCAAGGCGTGCCGGGCCTGTTGAACATCTCTCCATCCAGCCCTTGGCACAGCATGTCCATCGCATCGGCCATCTCCAGCAGCCGCGCGCGCCGCGCTTCCGGTAGCGCCATGTCATTGCTGCGTTCGCGCAGTGCGTCGCGCACGTCCTCGGTGAGCACCGTCCGCTTCTCAGGGACGCAGCGATGCGCCGCATCGAGGATGCACTGGCGGATCAGGCTGCGATCGGCGCGGGTCATGCGCGCTTCTTCACGCTCTTCGCCGCCGGTGATCATGAGGCGCGCCGTGATCTCCAGTTCACCGAGTACGTCGCGCTGCTCGTCGCCTTCGCTAGATGTGTCCACCGTGTCCTGATCCTCGTCCAGCGCATCGACATCCAGCGTCTGGACCTGGCCGGGGGTATCGACCAGGCGCCAGGCATCGGCGAAAGGGGCGAGACTCACGCCGGCACCGGGCGCGAGTTTTACCCGATGCACAGTCAGGCCCAGGCGCCGCGCGAAGTCGCCGAACAGGCCGAAGCTGTTGCCCGCTTCGACCACGAACAGCCGCGGTCGATAGATCGCGACGAGCTGGTGGAGGATGTTATTGAGCGTGGCCGACTTGCCCGAGCCGGTCGGCCCGAACAGGAACAGGTGCGCGTTCATTTGCCGGTCGAGCCGGTTGAGTGGATCGAGGGTGATGGTGCCGCCACCGCGATCGAAGAATGTGATGCCGGGATGGCCGGTACCCTGGCTGCGCCCCCACACGGGTGCGAGGTTCGCCGCGTGCTGCGCCCACATCAGTTGCGTGTACCACTGGCGCCGGTCCTTGGTCGGGTCGTAGAGGCCGGGTAGCCAGCGCAGATAGGTGTTGAGCGGCGCGACCTCATCGTCCTCCCGCACGGGTTGCAAGCCGGCATTGAGCATCACGTTGGCGAGCTGCAGGCCGCGCGCGTCGAGTTCGGCCAGGTCGCGTCCGCGCAGGTAGAAGGCCAGCGCCCCGCGGTAGAGCTTGTGCGCGTTGCCGATCAGGGCGCGGGCCTGCTGCACGTCCTGCCGCGTCTGCTCGGACGCCAGCGTCTCGCCGACGGCTTTCTTGCCCAGGTAGTTCAGATGCGCCTCCAACACGTCCTGCGGCGTGGCAACCAGCGTCAGGCACATCACCGTGTCCTCGGGCATCTGGTCGAACAAGGCATTGAAGGCGTTGCCGCCTTTGCGCGTTTCCCCGGTCAGGTGTCCGGTCGTCGGTGGCGTGCGCAGGCGATCCAGCACGATGACCCGATGCGGCATGTCGTCGAAGCACCACACCCCGTTCGCCACGTCGGAGCGTGGCTGGCCGAAGAACAGGCGCTGCGAGAAGTCCGTGCCGCTGGCGAGTTCGATCTCGCCCTCGTCCGTTTCTTCAGGGTAGGCGGCCAGCTCATAGAAGCGCTCACGATCAGCGGCCGTCGCGCCCAGCAGGCTCGGGTGTGGATTGAACCAACGCAACAACCAGGCGTGAATGTCCGCCGCGCCCAGGCGCCGCGCCTTGACCCCGGCATTGGTAAGGCCGCCGATCAGCCGGTCGCACACCGTTGCCAGGGCTTGCTCGGGCGATTGCCCGCGACGGCGCGAAGCGCCCGGTGCGCGGCGATAAACCACCATGCGCACGCGCCGCGTCTGGCCGCGCCACGGCAGATGGGTAACGGCGGTGTCCTCGAACAAACCGCCGGGCTTCGCGATGGCGCGCAGGTGATGCGTGAGAAAGCGAAGGTAGAAATCGGTGAACGCGCTGCCTTGAGCGCGCGGCTGAATGTAGTCCTGCAATGTCCGCAGATAACTCGCCCAATCCGCTTCGTCCTGCGCGTAGAGCTGCACCACCCAGGGCTGCTCGTCGAGTTCGTCGAAACTGTCCTGCAGGGCATTTTCCAGCGCGTCACGCACTTGCCACAGCCAATGCGCTTCACGTCCCTCGGTGCCGATCGGGGTCAACTCGAAGCAGGCGGCGACCGATTCCCCATCCTCCAGCAGCATGCAGCCGGAATCAGGCAGGTACTCGACCCAGGGCAGCAGATCCACGAAAGAAGGCGCTACGTCGTACAGCGCCTGCTCGTCGGCCAGCGTGGCCGGCCTGCGCTGCGGATCGCGTGCGGTGCCGGGCTCGGGGATGCCGTGCGCCTTCAGCGTTGCGACGTGGCGTTCCCAGGCGTCGGCGTGCGGCATCTCGGGTTCCCTGGATGCCGGCGCAGCCTTGCGCGGCCACGGCAGCGACCAGGCCATTCAGTAGTCCTCCACCCGTTCGCCCGGCAGCGCGTACTGCACGCGCTGATACAAGGGGAATACGGTGCTGTAGCCGGGCACGGGTACCGGGTCGGTGCCGGCCAGATGCGGGAACACGTACATCAGCAAGTCCGGGTTCGGCAGGCGATGGAACTGTCGGTAAATCTCGTTCTGCGCGGTACGGGTGTAGCGGGCTTGCACGCCGGGTGCAGCCTGCACGTCCGCATCGGTCAGCGGCCGACGCAAGGTCTGCCGGGCATCCAGCAGTTCGCGCGAGGCACGGTCGCTACCTGCGGAGCCGCCCGTCTCCTGATGCCAGATGTCGAGCATGGTCCGGTCGCCGTGGGTCAGCAGTTCCTCCTTGCTGGTCGCGCAGCCGGCCAATGCGATGATCGCGAGCACGACGGCGAGTCGTTCAATCCAGGTCCGTGACATGGACACCTCCGAGGCGGTGATCGACGCGGCGACCCTTGGCGTCGTAATCGATGGTGAGCGGCTGCTCGATATGCACGGCAACCTTGGCGCCGGGTTCGACGTAGACCGCGGCGAAGGCCTGGCCGTAGAGCTTGTTCACCCACTGCGACATCTCCTGCACCCCGCCCGCGAGGATGCGACCCATCGCCTCGTTGGCAGTGATGCCGACGGTGCCGAGCGATCCGTCGCTGCCGATGTAGGACATCCGGCCGCTGTCCGAATCGATCAGCGATGCCGCGCCGGCACCCGCAGCGGTGATCAGGGCCTGGGTGCCGAGGTACTGTTGCGCGTTGCTCCGGCGTGCGCCGCTGACGCAGGGAATGCCATAAGGGTCACTGATCCAGCCGAGGCCACCTTGAATGCCGGCGTCGTTCCGGTTGTTGTTGCTGCCGCTGCTCTGGCCGGTATCTTCCGGCAGCGTGCGGATGGTGCCGTCCTCGAACACGAAGGTGATCGAGCGAATCTGCCCGCGCACGCAGGAAAGCGTCCAATCACCCGAGGCCGTGCCGCTGACCACGGCGCCGGCCACGTCTGGCAGGTCGATGCCATTCGCAGTGAGGTTGTCCGGGCCGATGACGACCTTGAACGGATAGGGATCGTTCACCGTGCCGTCGATGGGTACGCGCCCGATGAGTGCCGTCATCGCGATCGAGCCCATCAAGGTCGCGTTCGCCGGCACGGTATAGACCGCTTGCAGCGACGGGGTGCCGACGGCGCCGCCGGTGGCACGGCCGAGCGTATCGGATGCCGAATCCAGGGCTTGCCGAGCGGGACCGAAATCGTTGGGGAAGCTGAAGCCGCTGCGGCTGCCGTTCCTGCCGTCGGCTGGCCTGGCGTCGTCGGGTTCGATCCAGCGCACGCCATCACGGTCGAAGCGCTGCCCATCGCCTTCTTCGAGCCCCAGGCCAATCGGCAGATCGGCATGACCGGCCCTGCCGCCCAGGCCTTCGATCTGGCGCTGCAGATCCTGCAACAGACCTTGCGCCTGCTGCCGTTCGCTCGCCACCCGCTCGCGATCCTGGCGCAGTTGCGTGCGCTCGGTGTCCAGCGTGCTCTGAATGCGTTGGTCGATCGACTGCTCGCGCTGGCGCAGGCGTTCGTTCTCGGCCCGTTGCGTGCGGTTGTCGGAAAGCGCGGTCTGCAACTCGCTGCGCAACTGCCGGACTTGGGCGACCAGCGTGGCGACCGTATCGCGAGGCGTGTCGCCCTCGATGCCAAGCGCCCGCATCTCGTCGGCCGTCAGTTGGCTGCCGGCGTCGCCCAGCATCGGCGGCGCGGCGGGATCAACCGAGAACAGCTTGATGCCGACGAACACCAGCAGCAGCGCCATCGGCAGCATCAACCACTTGAGCAGGCCGTTACTCCTCATGGCCGGCTCCTTGGGCATGGCCGGCCGCGTTGGATGCCGGCAGGTTGAGCGAGGCATCGACCGGACTGATGACCGGCAGCAGCGACTGCGCCAGGCCGCGGCCGCGCGTCACCAAGTACACCACGGTGGTGTCGTGCGCATCGCCCGCCGGTCCCAGGTCGGGATGCTGGAACGTCGCGGTGAGGAAATCGCCCTGCAGGGCACGCGGGTCCAGCGCGACCCAGCGGGCGGATGTGTTGGTCAGCCTGATGGCCGTCACCCACTGATCTTCCAGCCGCCATGCCGCCAGCGCCCTGGCGCGCACCGGCAAGGTGGGTAGCAGCGTGTCCAGCGCCAGGTCGCGCCGCAGGTTCACGCGCACGATGCCGTTCACCGACTCCACCGTGCGCAGGGGCGCGTACAGGGTCTGTGCCGCGTAGCGCGTCAGCACCACGGGGATCGGCGTTTCGCGCGTGGATTGCCGCGCCGTCTCGGTGGTTGGTTGCCGGGCAGTGGACTCGTCGTGATCGCCATAACGTGTCGCGCGCGACGTGCCTTCGACGATGCGCACGGGTTCCAGCGGCGCGTCGCCAGGCTCGGCGGACACGTCGAGCAGGATCAGCGCGCCGGTATCGGCATCCTGCAGTTGCAGACGGGTCGGCTCGATCGGTTCATTGGCGCGCAGGTAGATGGCTCCCCCGGCGCTCTGCACGCGCAGGCGCTCGCCCGCTGAGGCCGGTACGCCGACTCGGACGTTGCGCTCGATGAAGATCACGCGCTCGTGGCCGACGACCAGGGGCACGGTGAGCGGCAGCCGCTCCCAGCGCAGGATCTCCACGGCATGCGCCGGGGCGAACAAAACGAGAGCGAGTGCCGCGAAGGTGTGCGGGAGCAGACGGCTCATGGGGATTCTTCCTGCGGCGTCGCGATACGCTGCGGGGCGCCGTCGTAGCAGTCGATGACGAGCCCGAAGGGGTTGAGCGCCGGATCGACATCCACCCGTGCGACCTTGAGGGGGTACCTCACGAAGGCGCGCTTGACCTGTTCGGAGGCGTAATACTCGTCGGCGGTGACATCGAGGGTCACGACCCAATCGCGAGCGGAGACCGTCCGCACCCGAAGTGTCGGATTGTCGCCGTAGCCGCGACCGGGAATCTCGTAGATGCCGCGCACGCGGCGTCGCAACTCACTGGCATTGCGGCGGAACTCGTAGTCCTGCTGCAAGAAGGCCAGGCAGGCGGGCGTGAAGTAGTTCGACAGCGCATGGATGTTGCGCGCGTAGTCGTCCTCGCCGTTTGTCGGCCAGCGCTGCACCTGCTGCCAGACGTAGAAGGTGAAAGCGTAGACCGACTCCGGGGGCACTTCCCACCACTTGCGCACGCTGCCGGAACGCAGGTCCGGCGGCACGTGGATGGTCAGATCGCGCGGCGCGCTCCACCAGCCGAAGCCCAGCACCAGGGCGACGGTGAACAGCGCGCCCGCACCCAGGCGCAAGGTCTTGATGTGCGCCTGCAGGTGCGTGACTTCGTTCTTGAAGCGGCTCATGGTGCGTTCCGCCTCCGCCGCGTGGTCCAGTAGCCCGAGCGCGTGATCAGGGCTTCGCTACCCACGCTGCGTGCGACCAGAGGCTGGCGGCACGCGAGCCACCACTGGAGCCGCCGGTACAGCCAGGTATCGGGCCGCCCGCGCTTGTGGCGCCGCAATGCACCGCCGCCTGCGAAGACGCCCACGGCGACGGCGGCCACGATCACGGTCGGCGCCATCGCCAGCGTGGCGGTCAGCCAGGCTAGGGGAATGCCGAGCACCAGGCCCGCGACGGCCGACAGCCCCGCGCAGATCCACAGCTCGTCGGCCGTCAGCCCGAGCACGACCACGGGTTGGCGGTTCAAGTGGTGCGGCAAGAACGTCACCATGCCGTCGCGCTGGCTGTCCGGACTCCCAGGCATGTGCCGGTCTCCTCACAAGATGCCGGTCGCTCGGGTGAGCAGCCAGATGCCCACGACCAGAAGAATCGCGCCGACCGCGACGGTGAGGCCGAACTGGCCCCAGGTCTTGCGGCCGGTGTGGATCTCCGAATAGGTGCTGTAGGCGTGGTAGCAGACGCCGATGAACATCGAGGCGACCACGAGCAGCGCGATCAGCATCACGATGTCGAAACCGTAGTTGCGCAGCGTCTCGATGATGCCGCTGCCGGTGCCGCGCGACGGGTTTTCGAGGGTCGGCAGGCCCTGCGCCTGTACGGCCGGCGACAAGCTCGCCGCGACCAGGGCGGCGGCAGTCAGGCTGGCGAGGCGTGAGCAGTGGGTGGAAACGGAACGGAAGGTCATGGTGGTGTCCCCTTTGCGTCAAGAGAGAAGAAAGAAAGTCAGCACCAGGTACATCGCGACGAACCTCACCGCGACGCCGAGGAACTGACGTTGGGAAATACGATCTTCGGACCAGCCGACGTAGGCGGTGCGCAGCGCCCAGACGCCCCACAGCAGGAGCACGACGAACACGCCGCTGATCAACACGACGGAGACGTTCGCGGGGGTGAACCCGCTGTTGGCCTGGAAGGCGGCGAGCTGGTCGGCGGTCATGGGGTGTCCTCCTCCGCGGACTCCTGGCGATAGCCGCCGACCAGCGCCACGGGATCGCGCGGTTGCGCGCGCTGAGGGGTCAGGTAGTCGCGGATGCCGGCCCGCACGCGCTCGATGTCTTCACGCAGCCGCACGTAGTCGAAGTGGTAGCGGGAGCCGTCCTGCCGCGGCAGGCTTGCGCTGTGCTCGGCCAGGCGATCGAGCAGGTCGAGCTGGCGCAAGAGCGCGGCCAGGTGCTCACGCTCCGGGCTGTTGTCGGCGGCGATGATGGGTGCAGACCCCAGCAGCAAGCACGCCAGTACGGCGCACGCAGTACGCCGCCATTCACTTGCTGGTTTGTTTGGGGTTGCCATCGCATCGATCCGACGTCATGTGGTCGGTTCGATGCTGCGGGATACGGCGCTCGGGCGCCGCTAGGAATGGGAACGGCGGGGTAACCGGATTGTTCTAGCCTGACGTGCGTCTACGAAAATGCGACAGCATGGATATTCTGTGGCAAGAACCACCTTTCAAGTGTTGCGAGGGCTTCTGGCGAAAGCTGCTGAGTGAACAGCAGAGCAAGGCGGCGTTTTGGCCTTGAGCAGGCAACATAGAACAGGTTTCGATTGCGCTCGAAGGCCGCTTGTTTCCCTGGCGGGATGGCTGGTCTTCCTGCCAGTTCGAGCATCTCTCCGAAATTGTACTGATTCCACCCGCGACCGATTACAACAAGAACATTCTCGAACTCCGCGCCCTTTACTCCATGTTTGGTTTCAAAGGGAGAGTGCCCATCCAAGTAGCTCCGCAGCGCCGTGATTTCTGCATATCTGACTGCGTGCAGCTTCTCTATTTCCGCCAACGCGGCCGGCATCTCTTCGCCGCTCGTTCGATCAAATTCGCGCAGTTCCCGCTCACGCCTCTCGATGGTTTCCGGGAATCTTGGCTTCCGCCGGTTGAGCAGGTGGCCGACGACTTCTCCGACCGTGCCGGTTTCTCGAACTACCAGTAGCTGGCTCATTGCATCGTGCCAGGCTGCCTTGTCGGCCTGACTCCGTAATAGCGGCGTATTACCGCCCAGTGCATCGAACATGGCGCCGAATCTATTGGCGGAGAAGGCATCGCAAGCAGGCTCCAACTGGTCCACGAAGAAGGCAATATACGGGTGTTCCTTCTTGGCAAATGACTCGTTGTAGCGAAAGACTGATGGCAAGCTGGCATAGCCCTGCTCACTGGCAAGAAGCCTATGCGTCAGCATGAGTACCTTTGTACTTTCCGGGGAAAAATCCCATCCATCTTGTGTCAAGGAGGCCTTCACTCCCTCAAGGGTGTCGTGGCCGACTTCCGAAGGTAAATCTCCTCCCCAATGGGCACCTGTTTGTCGTCCGCCAGTCCAGGTATTTGTATGAAATACGCTGACCTGTCCAATAGCGTCAGGGTCTTCGACAAATTGTTGTAGCTCCGAGCGCATCCGGTTAAGGCAGTCAACAATGGCTTTGACTGATCGGAAGTTGGCTTCTTTGCCAATCTCTTTGACTTGCGGATGCTCAAGTCCCCCGCATCCATTACCGTATATTTTTTGCCAATGATCGCCGAAGAATCCAAACAAGGGCGATGGTGGGCTTTCCAGAAACAGCCGCTGAATCGCCTCAACCCAATCCTTATCGGTATCTTGATATTCATCCACAAGAATAATAGGGAACCGATCTGTCGTTATATGCCTAAATTTGGCATGCTCCATCAATGAAACAGTGAGAGGCAACACATCATCGTAATGGAGAGACACGCGACCTTCACGAATGGAACGATGCCCAAAGCTGTATTCGATCACACGGTTACCCAGGCTGCCTCCGGCTTCCGCAATTCTCTCTTGCCATGCCGGCATCGCCTCAACCAAACCACGGAGTTGTTTCTGGAAGCCACTGATCAATGACCAACAGAAGGCATGATTGGTGTCGCAGTACACCATTGGGCTTCTGTCAGTACGGGCGGCAATTTCATCGCGGGCCACATTGGTAAATGTAATGCACGCAATCTGCTTGTTTTTCCTTGGAAATGTGCTTTTGTGGCGCTCGATCAAATAGTGGAGCGCTTTGATGAGGGAGTAGGTCTTCCCAGCGCCTGCTCCAGCTTCTAGCCGGAAGTGCTCTCCGGCATCCAGGCTGCGGAACATGGCATCAAGAGCGCGCTGGCTGGCAACCTCGGCCGGTGACTGCGGATCAGGCATCAGCGGCATCCTCCTCGTTGGCGATCATCGCCTCGGCCGCCAGGGCAAGCGCCGGGTCAGGGATGGCTGGCTCGATGCCAGCCGCTAGCCAGCGTATTCCATCGAGAATGTACTTGGGGGTCGTCCAGGCTTTTTCTTCTATTGCGTACTTCAGCGCAAACTCGGACTTCTTGATCTTACTGGCTTGGCTTCTAGCTCCCGCTTCAAGCTCTTCCCGTGTGGTTCCATTCAAGCCGAATAATGCTCGGTTCGCGAGAATGAAAGCATCTTCAAACGTGCGACCGCATGGCCCATTTTCTTCCTCCGCGCACTGATAGGCGATGCAGTTGCCATGCTTTGCCTTTTCGGAGTCATCCTTGGTCAAGAGGCCATCGAGGGTGAATGGATCATCATCGGAGAACCAGGCTTTCAGGCAGGCGTTGCTGGAGTAGGTTCCCTTGTGGACCTCGCACGCACTTCCGCCCAGTTTTTCTACTGAATCCAGATCGGTAAGGATTAGGGTCGGCAATTCAAGAAAGCGCAGAAGCCCGAAGAAAAGATGAGCATATGCTCCACCGACTTCCATGGTGGTTACGTACTGGCTTGATAGCTTTGGCCGATCTGGCTCTGCGGTTTCCAGTTTTTCGATGATCGTGGGGAGCAAGAGTCGCTCGCTCAAACCTTCTACCAGGATCGATTTGTCGGAAAAAAACAGGTCGCAGCGGGTTAACGTCATGTACTGATGCAGAAACTTCTTGTCCGGTTCGGAAACGCCGTCCAGTCCCTCGCGTAGATCCTTGACCCTCGTTTGCCGAACGCCAGCGGCTGCGCCTTGTACCTCGCCACTGAGGAAATAGCGGATACTTTCAAATCCGGCCTCGTTGGCTATATGCGATGAGTGCGTGGAAACGACGAACTGGACCGGCCAAGCCGTCTTGCTTTCCGTGCCTTCAACCAGCAGTTGAGCAGTCTTCGCGAGCTGACGTATGAAGACCTCCTGCATCTGAGGATGCAAATGAGCTTCGGGTTCCTCAATGAAGACCAGATGCACCCCTGGGGAATTTGGTTCGGCCAGAAACGATTTATAGAATCCCGCAAGCTGCAAAAGGATGAAGATGAGGTTTCTGGCGCCAAGCCCATTGTAGGATTCCGGCAGAGTCACGCCGCTGTAGCCGGCATAGCGCACCTTGGTGAAATTGGAGAGTAGCTTGCGAACATCAAGCAGTGTCTCGGTATGCAGCTCCTGATTTCCCAATCCTGGGTATCCAAAGTTCTTCAGTGCCGGTATCAGGCTGTTTAGCTGGCCGCCAAAGCTGCTGTCTATCTGAGATTGAATGTCCTGAACGGCCTCTTTCAGCGCTTGGGCAATTTGTTTGTCAGCTTGATCCGCCGAGGACGAAGAAGCTGTAGCAAAGAGGAGTTCTACAGTCTTGGCGAGTACATCAGATTCGCGAGATGTTACGTCGTCCAAGCCTCTCTGAGCATTGATGAAGCCAGTCTTGACCAACCCCTTCAGTGCCCCCGGTTGCAATTGGCGTTTGTTTTCCGTATCGCCGGGGTCTTCGGCCCATATTCGGACGGCAAAGCTGGTTGGAATGTGTTCCCGTAGGGAACGAAAGAAAGCTATTCTGGTTTCATCAGTCAGTGGAGTGCCTGGTTGGTCTGAAAAAAATTGAGTGAGCAGCCCATCCTTCAATTCGTAGCGGACTACAGCGAGAGCTTCATTACAGTCGGGATCGAGATCTATAACGAAGGGGCTAAGAGGGCCAAGCTGCGGTTGCACCGGATCATACTCAAAGGTCAAACGCAACTCGATGAATGGAATCAGGCTCCTGACCACATCATCGCTTTCGCCATTGTTATGGGCTTCTAGTGCCTTACAGAAGCCGTCATAGCAGGCGCTTGAGAAATCTTCGAGCTGAAACGCTGCCGTGCCTTCAGCCAGCAGTCGCCGTATGATTTCTGACAGCGAGGTCTTGCCGCTGTTGTTTCGCCCCACGACAACAGTAGTCAAATTCTCCAGAGCAAGCTGAACGTCTGTGAGTAGTCGGAAGTTCCTGATCTTTACATGACGCAACTTCATCTGTATCCCCCTAACTATTGGCGTGTTGGGTCGCGTCAGATTTCTTTATCGTAGCTAGCAACCCTTTGTTTTGCCCCCCCCTCAGTTTAGTAGGTAGTGTACGTAACTACAGGTATTTCTTGAAGCTTCCTGCCGCAATATTCGCCGCTACCCCCAGCAAGGCCGCGCTGGGCAGCAGGATCAGCACAGGGCTTACGCTGATTGGCATCGCGAGGTAGATGACCCATGGCAGCACCAGCAGCGGCATCAGGGCGGCCTTCGCGCGATGGTAGACGAAGCCGGATTCGCGTCCCGCGCCGAAGCGGCGGATGTCACGCCGCACCAGACCATCCACGAGCCCCACGAAAGCCGCCATGCAGAACAGCGGCAGCATCAGGCACAACACCAGCAGGCGCACGACGAACACCAGCACCGTGTAGGCGGCGGCGATCAGGTAGCCCTCCGTATGGACGTAGATCTGGCTCAGGTAGTAGCGGAAGTCCCTGGCTTGCTCGCGGCTGCCGGCACTGGCCTGCGCGGCGGCGTTTTGCACCCATTCCAGCAGCCCGGTCTTGAGGAAGACCCATTCATAGGCCCACTCGACGACTCGATGAGCCGTGCGCCCTGGCTCCTGCACTACCACGCTGCGCGTGAAGTACGTCGATAGCTGGTCCAGCTCGTAGCCCACCATCCCTTGCGCGTGGCGCCATCCCTGTTCTGGCCAGAACAGGTGCATGCCGACGCATTCCACCAGGATGCACAGCAGCAATGAGCCGCACAACACACCGAAGAAGCGGAACGGCAGCGTGACGATGTTTGCCAGGAAGCTGCGCTGTCGAACCTGCTGGTGTTGCGCCGCCGCGGCCGGATCGCTCATGTCGTCCGATCCTCGTCAGTGGTAGCCATCCGCTTGAAATCATCGAGCAGGTCTTCCGGCAGCGTGTCGTTCTGCAGAGAAGGAAGCCCCTGGCTTTCCCACCACTCGTCGGCCTCGACATAGTGCTGGCGCATGTAGCCGGCCAGCGCCTGCAAGTCGGCGGGCATGGCATCGTCGGCGTCGGGCGCGGGCAGCGGCATGCGGATCTTCCACAGGTTGCCGCCTTCGAGCAGCGCGAAGGCCTGGCCCTTGGGCAGATTGACCACGTGCGCAGGCTCGATCAGTGGCACGCTGGTGGTGGTGATGCGGTCCTGGGTGTTGGACGTGAACGCGGTTTGCCCCTGGGGATCGGAGGTATCCGTCGCGCCGCTGACGACCGACGTGGTGTAGACCTCGACCTTGGGCAACTGTTTGGTCAACAATTCGGCCGTCGCGGTCTCGCGCACCCTCAACATGATCAGGTTATTGAAGTTGCCGACCACCTGACCTGCCTTCGCCCGGTTGCCGGTCCTCGCCTCGATGTCGCTCAGGGTCTGCGTATAGGCGGTGACTTGCAGCCCGGCGCCACCGCCCTTGTTCACGAGGGGGATGAACTCGTCACCCATCAACTCCGCGAATTCGTCAGCATGCACGTTGATCGCCACTTTGGCGCCGGTCGAGGCACCTGGCAGACCGTCGTCGATGCCGTGCTTGTATATGTGCCCCGCGACCGAGACCAGATCACTGAACATCGAGTTGCCCACTGCCGTTGCCACCTCGGTATCCGACAGGGCATCCAGTCCCACGTAGACCACCGCGCGTTGGCGGACGATCTGAAGCCAGTCGAAGATCGGCCGCGGATCGGCCAGGTCCGAATAGTTCGGCGCGAGCAACTGCGCGATCTTGCCGGTGGTCAGCTTCTCCAACAGTGGCAGCAGCGAAGCGACGATCTTGTCGAAGTACGTGCGGTCGTACCTCACGGCGCTTCTCAGGCCATCGAGCACCGGATCGTAGATGCGCACCTGTGACAGGTACTGCTCGACCGCGACCACACGCTTCTCCCGCCCGACCATGTGGCGGGGGATGTTCTTGTCGTTCAGCCTGCCTTCGAGTTGGACGATGACCTCCCACGCCTTCGGCTCGGACTTCGCGAAGAAGTGCTGTGCGTACTCGATGAAAAGTGCATCGATGTTGATGACGTGGCGTTGGATCAGGAGGTAGTCGGGCCGCTGCCCCAGCTCTACGAGTGCGCGTGCGATGACGTTGACGAACCGCCAGGCGAATTCCTTGAACGCTCGGCTGTTGCCCTCATCGGAAAGCTGCCCGGCGATGCGCGTGGCGACTTCCGAAATCCGTCCGAAACGCCCCACCGCGTTGTAGCGCGAGGAGATGTCGGGCCAACCGAGATGAAAGACGTAGAACTCGCGCTCGCGCCCGGCGCGCTTGGCTTCCACGTACATGCGCTTCAACAGGTCGGCGTCGCCTTTCGGGTCGAAGACGATCACGACTTCGTGTTCGCCGTTCGTCTTGCGGCGAATGTCCTGGGTGATGAACAGCTCGGCCAGCCGGGTTTTGCCGACGCGGGTCGTCCCCAAAACCAATGTGTGCCCGACGCGCTCGCCGAGTGGCAGTGATACATCGACTTCGCGCGGTTCGATGCCGTGCAGGCGCGGCAGGCCGCCCACCGGCGGCAGCGGTCGCACCGGGTTCAGCGGGCTGTCCCAGGCGGTCACTCGGGCCAGCCAGGGCAAGGGAAACGGCGCGAACTCCAGCCGTTCTTCCAACCGCCGCGCGAATCGATAGAGCGGTGTCGGCTCGACGTAGCGGCGAAACTCCGGCCGGTACGTCTGCATCAGGCGGTGGATATGGCGCTGATCCCAGCGGAAACCCTTGCCCACGAACAACCGCTGCTGGCTCACTGGCACGTGACTGCTGGCCATCACGTAGCGCGGTATGCGGCGGATGTTGCGGCGATAGCGCAATATCGCCCACGCCTCGCAGAAGCGGATGGTGCCGAATGTCAGAAAGGCGAGCGCGCCGGCTAGGCCCAGCAGCGGACTCAGCGCCAGCGCCCAGGGTGCGAAGAGGCAGAGGACGGCGGCGCCGAGGCAGACGGCGACGGTGTACAGCTCGACCGCCGGTCGAAGCAGGACTTCCACCGAATGCGGCTGGGCCATGTCACTGCTCGATCCCCGTGGCGGTAATCAGCACGGGGTAGTGGCGGATGCCGAGCCGCCCAGCGAGGTCATCGGCAGTGACCGGCGACAGAACCAGTCCCGGTGCCAGGCGCCGCAGTGCGTCCAGCGCCGCTTGCGATTCGACGTTGACCACGAGGCCAACCGCGCCGAGTTCGCGCAAGGTACCCACACGCTGGCGCAGCCAGGCACGCGAGCGGTCGTCATCGCCTACCAGGAACAGGGGTTGAAGTCCGGGCGCCTGAATCACGCGGCGCGTGACCGTGCCCGGTGTCAACGATGGCGAATGCACCGGCAGCATGTCGGCTTCGCTGTGACGGGTCGTGGGGGGCGACGGAACCTCGGTGCGTGGTGACGGAACTGCCTGGCGAGCGCCTTGAGGCGGGAGATCCAACGCCTGGTAGTACGGCAGCGCGGAAACGCCGCCCTGATCCTCGACGATGACGAGGGCCCGGTCAGCGGCATGAGCAGAAAGGGCCAGCAGACTCAGCAGAGGCAGCGCGCGCAGACGGCGTTTCATGGCGGGGTATTCCTTCTCGATGCGACGGCCAGCACCGGACTGCCCTGCACGCGCGTCAGGTGTTGATGGACACTGCTGCGATAGCGCGCGGCCGGTGCGCCGCCGGCCGGCCGGTGATAGCGACCGATCGCCAGCAGCCAGTCGTCGCCGGGTGTGTGGTGCTCGCGCAGGATCGCGGCGGCGATGGCAAGGTTCCGGTACGGGTCCAGCAGATCGCAGGGTTGATCGAAGCGGTGCGCCTGGTAGCCGACGTTGATTTGCCCAAGGCCTGCGTCGATGCGCGTAGCCGGCACTTCCCGCAGGGCACGCCGCAGGTTCGTGCACGCGGCCTCGCGGGTCTGAAACCGGCGGGCCTGGCCAGCGACATTCAAGGTCCACGGCCAGGGAATGTGTCGTCCACGAAGATTCACGCCACTTTCCTGCAAAGCCACGGCGAACAGGACCGCCGAGGGGATGCCGGCGTCCTGTGCGGCCAATTGATAGGCCGGCGGCGGAATCTCCCGCGCTTGGACGGGCGCGGCCCATGCAACGAGGCAGAGCAGGCACAGCGCGCTGGCCCGACAAAGGCTCATTGACGCTGCCATTGCCCGTTGACTTCGCGCACGGCGACAGGCAACTCGCCTTGCATGCCGATGGACAGCCAGCGGCCGGCATCGTGGTTCAGCGTGATGGTTCGTGCGCGCACCTTCGCCGGGTCGATGCCGGCCTTGCTCGCCCATCGGCGGATACGGGCGTCGTCCTGGCGGCTGCCCACCATGTAGAGATCGAAGGCGGTCCCGGCGGTCTGCAACTGCCTCACCCGCTGCTCGCAGGCCGGGCAATCGTCCTTCACGAAGACCGCCAGACGGCCCGGTGAACCGGGCGTCGCAGCAGTGCCACCAGCGCCGGCCAGGGCGACCGGCTGAAGCGTCGGATAGACCCGCTTCCAGGCATCGTCGTAGGCGCGCTGATACGCCAGGATCTTCTCGGTGCGGCGCGCTTCGGCCTGAACCTGCAGCTCGGCGTAGCGGCGGCGTTCCTCGTCCGTGCGCGCTTCGATTCCCAGGGCCGTGAGCGGATCGAGGTTGGGCGAGTACACCCCCAGCGGTCCCTGCATGAGCTGCCGATAGCGCGCGAACTCCTCGGCCTGCAACCCCCAATCCCGTGCCAGACGTTCATCGAGATCGGCGTCCATCACTGCACGGTCGCGGCTTTGCACGATGCGCGAATCGGTGGTGGCCGCGTTCTGCGCCACCGCGGTGGCCGAAGCCATCGACGCGATGGCGAGTATCAGAACGAGGCGGATGAATGGCGGTTTCACGCTGGACTCCTACGGCACGGCCAACTGCCGCGTCTGCCCGTCGAAGCGAAACACCGCGGTCCGTCCTTCGAGCGCTTCGAGCTGCCAGCCGCTCTCGGTTTCGCCGAGGCGCAGCACGCGGGCTTCCGCGAGCGATCGCGCATCGGCGGGCGCGATGGACAGGAAGCGTTCGCCCGCGCGCAGTTCGATGCTCAGCAGGTGAAACGGAGGTTCGGCCGTCGCGGGTCTCGCGGCTTCGGTCGGTGGCGGGCGGCGCGCCGGTGCGGTGGCCGGCGCCGGTGTCTGGCGCACTTCCCTCACGCGCGCTTCGAGCTGTTCCAGACGACTTTGCAAAAGCGCAATGTCTGCCGTGGCGGCCTGTGTGGACGCCGCTTGTTCGAGCGTGGCAAGACGTGCCTCCAGCGCTTGGCGGGCCGCATCGAAACTGTCTTGGGTCAGCGATGCCGGCCGGCGGTCGGCAGCATCCATCCGCCGTTCCAGCTCGGCCAGGCGGCTGTCGAGCATCGCCACCTTGAGGCTGGGCGCGCTGGCCTGCACGTCGTCGGCAAGGCGGGACAGGGCCACGTGATCGATGATGACGGCCGCGCTGATGAGCAGCAGCCAGGTCGCTGCCGCGACGTGCAGCAGGCGCGCGCGGGATTGCGGACGGGACTCGGCAGGAAAGCTCATGGCAGCGGCTCCGATGGGTGGATGAAGCACACCTGCCGCGCGGTGTCATCGACTTGCAGTTCCCAGGCCGGCCCCGCCAGCATCTGCAGCGCGTCGCGCAGAAACAGCGGACCAAGCTGCAGATGCGCCGCTGGCAGCGGCAGGCCGTAAAGTGCTACGGCGCCTGGATCGGTTTCGCAGAGGGTGTAGCCCGAGCGCAGCAGCACGTAGCGCAGGGCTTCGCCCACCGTCGCGGGCAAGGTCGCCGGCATGGATACGTCGATGACCTGCAGCAGCAGGTCATGCTGCGCGGCCGCCGGGGTCAGTTCCACCAAGGTGTAGCGACCATACCGAGCGACGGGAATCCAGCCGTCCGGCACGGGATGCACGCGAGCTTCCGGCTCGGGGGCGACGGCGGATGGCGCGACGGACGAGGTGGCACATCCGGCTGTCAGAACGGCGGTGAACAGGCCAGCCACAAGTGCGCGGTGTCCGGTCGGGTATCGAAGGCGAATGGCTGGCATGAGGCGGTTCCCAGGTGCGTCGTAATGCCACCTTCGCAGGGGAAGGCCGCCGTATCAGCGAACAAAGGGAACCGCGGTTCAACCGATTTCCTGAAACCGTGCGTCGTAGGGGGGCACAACAGAAAGAGATGGAAAAAGGAGGCCGGCGACCCAATGGGCCGCCGGCACGTCTACATGTCGATCAAGCGATGACCAGTTGCCTGGCCAGTGCCACTTCCACTGAGTCGCCGTCCTGGTTGAGAACGTCGAGCCCGGATTCCGGCACGTCTCCCGACGTGCTCTGCGACACCGTGATCTTCTTGGCCATCAGCCCCAGGCAGGTCATCTGCGATGTGGCCGTGTAGCCCAGGTAGATCACCTTGACCGGCTGCTTCTGGCCGATGCGCCATGAACGGCGTGCGGCCTGCTGCAGCGAGTACACATTCCAACCGGATTGCATGAAGACAATCGTCGGGAACTCCAACAGGTCCAGGCCGGTTTTCACCAGCTCCGGGTTGGTGATGAGCACGTCGATGCCGCGGTCCAACTGCTCGGCGATCCAGTCCTCGCGACGGGAGGCGTCCACGCTCGCGCGCAACACGGCCGTCTTGAAGCCTTCCTGCTCCAGCAGCACCTTGAGCCGCGACGTCGTGTCGCGGGTTCCGGTGTAGACGCTGTAGACCAGCACCTTGCGATCCGCCGCTTTTTCCTCGTGGCAGATGTCGATCAACTCCCGCTCCTTCGGCATCACCTCCAGATCGCTGAACAGCGATGGCGTGAATGCCAGCAGGTTGCGAGTACGCGGATGCTTGACCGTCTCCGGCCGGAAGCAGCAATCCGGCCAGGCCAAGAGCACATTGAGGACCACACCCAGCAGCGTCGTGTCACGCTTTGCCAGTGCCTGGCGAAGCTCGGCGGTCAATTGCCCCGACAAGCGTCCGTAGGCCTGCGCCTGCTCCGCGCTCATCGCGACTTCGCGGAACTCCTCGTCGTAGGGCGGCAGCACGTTGCCACCGATGTCCTTCAACTTGAGGAAAACCGTATACGGCAGGACGCACCTCAACACGCCCTTCGGACCAAAGCCCGGTGCTTTCACCGTGCGCACCGTGACCTTCGAGCCCTTGGCCGTCTTGTGCGCCGGCCCGTTACTCTCGGAATAGATGTCCTTGAGGACACCGTGATCGCGCATGAACGCCATCGCGGCCGACGTCATGCTGCCGCTCTTGGTCGGCCGGTAGCCGTCCTCGATCATCCGCCCAGGCAAGGTGCGAAACAGCAGGTGGAACAAGTCGTCGCCGTAGCCGCCCATCAGCGTGCCGGTGAGCAGCAAGGTCTTGCGAGACTTCGCCGCGAGCACGCCCATAGCCTGGCCCTGTGCGGAACCACCGTTCTTGTACTCGTGCGCCTCGTCGGCGATCAGCAGGTCGAACGTGCCTTGCGGCAGGTAGCGTTTGATGAACTCCGATGGCTGGTAGCCACCCTCGCCGAAGCCGAACTCCATGTTGGCCATCGCACGTTCCATGCGATGGGCTTGCCGGTCCGAAAAGACCAACTCGCCGTTGCCGTCCATCAGGTTGATGAACTCGTGGATGTTGTCCCCGAGCATCGACGCGAGGAAGGCATCACCGAACTTCTGCATCAGCTTCTGCGCGGTGACTTCGCCGATCGTGGGAATACGCTTCAGGGCCTTGAGCACGGCCGAGGACTGGTCACTGGCGGACAAGCCCCTGGGACGGATCAGCGTCCACAGCGCCGAAGCGCAATGGCCGCATTTGCGGCGGGTCTCCTCCGCTTCGAGTTCGACCGGATTGATCGGCTCGCCGTCGAGATCTGTGATGACGTTCCCGCAATGCGGGCACGCCCCCACGTCACCGTGACGGGTACGATGTTGCGCGAACACCGGCTTCCAATGAAAACCCATGCGCATGCGCACACGGCCGAGGACGAAGAACTCCTGCCCCTGCGGCGGCGCCCCCAACTGCTCGCGCAGCTTGATGAGCTTGACCAGGGTGTCCGGGCCGTTGAGCACCCAGACCTTGGCACCGGCCACCGTCTCCTGGATTTCGCGCCGCCACTTGTAGACCAGGTGGGGTGGCGAAAGCACCAGGGTGCGGCGGTAGCCTTCGGCCCTGAGCGCGGCGGCCGTGGCAATACCCACGGTCGTTTTCCCGCAGCCCATTTCGCCGTTGACGATTGCGGCGCGCTCGCCGCGATCGACCAGCAGCTCGGTGACGGCGTGGACCACTTCGGCCTGAGCGGGGAACAGCGTCCGCTTCAGGCCATCCAGGATGACCTGGCGATGCGCCCGTGCCTGTCCGGTGTAGACCGGCGGGTTGGCGCGGTTGAGAGAGTCGAGCAGCTCGTCGCCGAACTCCGCTACGAAGTCCTGCAAGCTGATCGTGAGTGTGGAAGCAGCCGCTTCGAGCAAGTCGCCTTGCTCAGCGGCGGCGGGAACAGTTTCAAGATCGAAAGACATGGTGATGCTCCAAAGAAGATGGGGCATGCACTTCCCCCGATGGGGCGATGGCATGCCCCAGAGGTGGGAAGAAACGCGACGATCAAACGCCGCGGTGGAAACGGATCAATACTCGCTGGGCAACAGCAACGTGGTGACGCTGCGATCCCATTCGGTGATGATCCAGAGTTTCAGATCGGGCGTGATCCGATAGGACGAGAACAGCCGATCCCCATTCTTGAGCGCGGCGTCGTTGGAACGCCGGTCTTCGTCGCAGAGATCGCCCCAGTCGCCATCGAGATGGCGCTGAAGATAAGGTCTGGGGTTGAACACCCCCCGTTGAACCAGGTCGTTCACGCCCGCGGTCATGACCAGTTGGCCGGCCCGAAAGCGTGGTTGAGACAGAACTGCGAGTGCCATGGTGATTACCTCTCAAGAAAAAGAGGCCACGGCACCCCACAGGGGCGACGTGACCCCGGTGGGTGAAAAGACGGCGAGCCGTCAGGGAACGACGATCAGCGAATGGTCAACACTTCTCCCCGAGTCGGGGAACCGGGTGTCATGTCCCAGGCGCGGATCACAGGTACGAAGCGATCGGTGAGGATGCGCGTCTCGGCGACCGAGCCGTCATCCCGTTCCGTGTACTCCGTGGCCAAGGATTTCTCCTTGTGGGTATCGCCCTTGACCACCAACACCTTGCCGGTCTTGGATGTCACGACACCCGAGATCGCGCCCGCGGCCAAAGCCAGGGCGAGGTGCCAGTGCGACAAGGCACGCGCCGGTGGCCGCAGTGATTGCTGTGCGGCACCCAGGTGCGTGTCGATCGCCGGCCACAGCCCCTGCAGGCGCTGTACTTCGTCGGCGAACTGCTCGGGTTCGAGCGTGACGCGATAAAAGTGCTCGGGCTCGGCTGGAGACGCCGGCACCGTGTACGGCAGGAACGGCCATTCGCAGGGCAGTTCCTCGGCTTCGATGTCGCCTTGACCGACTTGCAGCAAGAGGCTGCGCGCCGTTTTGGCTTCGTCCGACACTTGCTCGCGCTGCCGAATCCGCCGGCCGAAAATCACCACCTGCTTGAACTGCGTATCCACCGCTCGGTAGATGCGCAGGTTGGCAAAGTGACGTGTCAGCCAGCCCACGAACTCGGCATCGAGCACGTAGAACGGGATGATGAACACCAGCACGCCGTCGTACTGCAACAGCGGCAGGCTGCGCTGATAGAACAGCTTCTCCAGCCGTGGACGGCCTTGACCCTGGTAGCCGATGTTGCCATCGACACCGCGGGTCAGGTCGCCATAGGGCGGATTGAGAAACAGCAGCCCGAAGGACTGCCGCGAGATCAGCGCGTCCATCAGGTCGCCATGCAGGCAACGATCGACGAGCTTGCGCGCATGGGCTGCGCGCTCCGCGTCGTACTCGACGGCGAACGCCTTCACCTGCTCTCGCCCGAGGGCATGAGCGGCTTCGGCGATCGCCACGCCTTCGCCGGCGCAGGGATCGAGGATGCACATGGAGCCGGAAGACGGCGCCAGCGCGGTCAGGGCTCTCTCCAACGTGGGTTCGTCCGTCGGGAAGTAGCCGTTCTTGATGAAGTTGCGCGCGAGGCGCGGAAACATGAGAGCCATGGGAATCTCCTGTGAAGAAGTGGGATGAAAGCGGGCATGTGCGGCACACATGCCCGGTGGTCGGGTTTCAGGCCACCCGCCGCAGCGGTTTGCCCGAGGCCAGTTCGTATTGCGAAACACCGAGGGTTCCGTTGCGGATCAGGTCGCCCAGCGCCGTGGTCAGCGCCGGAACGTCCAAGGCGAGCCGATGACCATCCAGCGGCCCGAGGGCGAATGGAAGGCGGGTCAGCATGTCCCGCGACTGCAACAGCGTCAGCACGTCGTCGCGCCAGTGGTCGAGCAGTGGCAGCGGGCAGGTTTCCCGCACCAACGTCCACAGCCGTTCGGTGTGGTTGGAGACCGTCTTGGGCAGCAGCGCCAGAGCACTGGCGTTGGCCTTGTCGGGCTTCACGCAGCGCTTGTCGAACAGCCACAGATGGACCATGGACCCGAACAGCGTGCGCCGGAAGGCCCGCGTGGTGCGTTTCTCCAGGTTGTCGGTGTTGCCGACGAAGACCGGGATCGACGCCTGATCGGTGACGAGATGGAACTGATCCAGTCCTTGCTCCGAACGACCGAGGGTCAGGCGGGCCAGGAACTCCTGGACGGCGGTATCGCGCGCCCAGACGGAAAGAAAGATCAGGTTGCCGTGTTCGTCACCGATGCAGCCGTCGGCCATCAGGTCGGGGCACTCGTCGATGCGATACAGCACGTTGGATGATGTCGATGCAGGCATAGTGATGTCCTCAAAAAAGGGAGCAGCACCGCCCGCGAGGGCAGTCACTGCCCCAGGGGGATGGAAGAAAACGCCGTGAGCGTCTTGGCAAGAACGAATGACCAGTGCGTAGCACGCACCGTAGCCTTGAAGGTCTAGGCTACCTGGGCATGTTGTCGGCAACGCCGACGGACATGGGTAGTAGCCTGCTTCAAGAAGAAGATGAGCGAGAGCGAAAAACCGCCACGCAACACAACCCTGTTTGCCGGGGGGCTCCGAAGGGACTTCTGCTGAACGAAAAAAGCGGACCATGCCGTCATGGGCATGATCCGCTTGATGATCAGGCTTTCAACTGACGCAGACCTTCCGCCAGCAGCCAGAGCGCCCGGTTGAGCCGGACATTCTGGTCGATGCCTTGAACGGGCCGCGTGCTTTGCCGGCGTCCGTTCGCGGTACGGCTGGTCAGGCCACCTTTGACGAGGTTCTCCTGGACGCGATTGAACGTCGACCACAGGTCCGATCGGGTGTCGTCGAAACGACGTGGCCGCAGAACCTGACTCTCGGTGATCGGCAAGGCCTTGCCGGGATCGTCGTACTTGAGAGTCAACGCCGATCTGGCGAAGACCTCGGCCTCGCCGTCGTCGAGTGTGATGGCACACATGGCGTCGCGAGAGTGTTGCACCCGCTCGAAACCCTGTAAGACCTCATAGGCGCCTTCGATCACGTGATCGGTGACGTTGCCTTTGTGAGGCACGCGGACGTCGGCGAACGTGTCGCCGCACACCAGGCCGTTTTGGCAAACGAACCTGAACATGCCCGCGAGCATCTGATAGCTGCTCGTACCGTCGTGCGAGTTGAGCAAGATGATCTCGTTCGCCTCGGTGCCGTCGATCTGGCTTGCATGACGAAGCCGCAGCATGTGCTTGGTGTAGTCACGGCGATCCTCGTGGCGCACACGTGTCTGGCACGCCATGAACGGTTGGAAGCCCTCCTTGCGTAGCTCCGTCAACACGGCCGCGGTCGGGATGTAGCTGTAGCGCTGGGAACGGCTTTCGTGCGGGGTCTCCGCGAAGATGGATGGGGCGACGGTGCGGATCTGATCATCCGACAGCGGATGGTCCGAGCGCAGCACCGGAGAACGATGGGAAAAGCGGGATGAGAGTTGCATGACTATCTCCTTGAGGATTGGAGCAATCGGCATCGAGAGGCCAGGAGCCGGATGCGAGCGATTGCATGGGACAAAGAAAAGCCCCGCGAAGCAGGGCCTGGATGGGTCAGGTAAAGAGGAATGCAGCCCCGTGAAGCAAGGGCCTGCGGATCAGGCCGGCTCGAATTGCCGGCTGTAGGGGTTGAAGCGAAGCGCTTCGCTCCCCTTGAGGATCGGTGTGAAACCGTCCAGGTAGAGGTTGGCGAGATACTGGTCGCGGTAGGTCAGCGCCTGCCGTGCCTGTTCCTCGGTGAGACCGTCGCTGATGAAGTGATCGAGCAGTTCCTCGTCGGAGGAGACTTCGTTGTTGGACAACTGATCTTCGACGAGGCGCAGCGACGACGCCGGGAGGGAGGCCAGGATTGGGTCCATGACGTACCTCCCGTGCTCAGGCCGCCGACGCCGGCATGCGCCGACGTGCGTGATGGGCAAGCACTCCTTCACGCCACTCGGGGGATTGCACTGGCGCCATGTCGAGATAGCGCAGCGGGCACGAGTAGTAGTAGGGTTGCATGGATTCATCCAGGGGCTTGTGGCCCCATTCGCCACCCGAGCCTTGCAGCAGGTCGCAACGGATAACGTTGATGGAATCGCCGGCAGCGAGCTTCATGAATCCCGCTTGCTTGGCGGTGATGCGCACCACGGACCACAACACGTTGCCGCGCAGGGTGTGGGCGATGACCTCCGAGCGAGCGCTTTCGCTCTCCTGCTGTTGGATCAGTTCGTGGATCAGTTGGTCGCGGGTTTGCCGCGAGAAATACCAGCCCATGGGAGTTCTCCTGTGAAAAAAATCGGAGCACTCCCCCGACGGGGAAAGTGCCCCGACGGGTGGTTGAAACGTCGCGGGAAGCGACGGGTGGATCAGGCGGAGGCGAGATGCCAGCCCTGGGACAGCGGCGCGAACTCGTAGCCCAAGGCACCGAGACGGTCACGTTGCTGACGCAACAGGCGACGATCGACAGTGGCATCGAGCTTGACGATCTCGCCGAGCGGCCAGAGTGCGCCGAACAGCGTGGCGTTGTCGTCCTGGGCAGCCGGCTTGGTGGCAGGCTTGACCGGAACGTCCACACCGAACGGCCTGGTATCGACCAAGGGATCGCCGGACGTTGCCGCCTTCGCTTCGACGGGTGCCGAAGTGGACGGGACAGGTGCCTGCGCTTCCTCGTCGATCGGATCGACTTCCTGCGGACTCAGCCGGTTGGCTTCATCGCGGCTCAGGGGATCGATGTTCGATAAGGTCATGCCGCCCAGATGGGCGCGGATCTCGATGACCATGCGGCCGCTCGTGCTGTACGTCGAAGGACGGATCTCGGTGATGACGAAATCACCCTCGTACTTGCCTTCACGGTACTGGTCCAGCTCGGCGTTCTTGATGACGAATTCGCCGATGGAAGTGGCGAGGCGGCCGACGTTGAAGTCGCCGTTCCTGCCGTGGATGGTCTTGATGGCCAATTGGCCGGGAAGCGTAATCATGGGTCAGCTCCTTACGATGATGAAAAACCGCGAGACACCGACCTCGGAAGATCGGCGGCTCGATGGCGGGAAGGAAAGCAAGGCCCCGGAGAGGGGCCTTGGGGGTCAGAACGACTCGGCCAGCGCCGGGGTGTCGGCGGTGTCGGTCTCGGAAGCCGCTGCCTCGGATGCGGGTGCATCCTGGGCCGCGGGCTCGCTCGAAACGGCGGGCGTTTCGTCGCGAGGCGTTTCCTCGGAGGCCTTGGGTTCGGCCTTGTAGACGAGCTGACCATCGACCTTGATCCAGCTCACGAAGAGCAGGCGGGCCTTCAGGCTGACGCCCGGCTTTCCTTCATTCTTCCCCTTGGTGTAGGTGAAGATGTCGGTCCACAGGTCGCCCAGGCGGAACCCGATCAGCACCTTGCGTTCGGCCTTGACGGCCTCCTCGCAACGACGGATCAGATGCTGCGCCTCGCTGCCGGATACGCGCACGTCGAAACGGCGGTACTCCGGTTTTTCGCTGGGACCATTGAGCGCTGCGATGTCGCAGGCCAGGAAGGCATCGCCTTTCTTGGGTTTCACGTCGCGGATGCGATTGAGATACCCGAGGCCGGTGATGTGCAGGTCGAAGAAGTTGGACTTTTCAGATGAAGTGGTCATGGTGAATCTCCTGTAGAAGAAAGATGCGGAGACACACCTGGCCCCTGCGGGAGGTGTGGAACCCCCGCGTGGGTTGACGGAACGACTGCATGGCATCGCCATCGAGGAACCGATGGCCGTTCGCGCGTGGATGCCGGTGCGAACTGGTGTGATCAACGTGGTCGGAACCGCGCCGTAGCCTTGAAGATCGTGGCTACCTGGGCATGTCGCTGACGGATCAGCGGAACATGGTCGCAGCCTGCCCCCCCGTATGCCCGAAGGGCGAGGATGTATCAGTAATCGTCTGGTCCCGCATTGTTGGCCCGGCATCCGTGGCCGAAACGCGGACAAGAAAAAAAGCCCTCGCAGGGAGGGCTGGGTAGAGACAAGCGGGTTGGTCAGCGATTGGCCGTTGTCGGGGCCACAGCCTGTAGTGACAGATGGGTTGCGGTAGCGGACACGTCGAGGTCGTCCTCGCTGTGCAGGATGCGGGCGAACACGCCCTCCTGCGGATCGAGGTACTCTCCGAAATCATCGCCGCCAAACTCGATGCGTGCCAGCTCCCACCAGTCGTCGAACGGATCGACATCGGGGTTGCAGCCGACAGCGTAGGCGATCAGCTTCTGGCGACCATCGGGCCGACGCTCGCCGCGTTCGGCCAGGAAGTACACGCCCTGGTCCTTGACCAGGATGACGCGGCATTGATTGGCCACCGCTTCGGCGAGCACGGGCCGCAGTTCAGTGCCTTTGAATAGAACAGGCATGGATGTGATCTCCGGTATGGGGGAAGAAAAGGCTTCCCGCCGCGAGGGCGGGAAGCGACCTTGGGATCAAGGTTGGGGTCAGTGCCGGACAGGCTTGCGACCGGACAGGCACTGCACGCGGATGCGACGCCAGCTTCCGTCGTCGATCAGTCGTTCCAGCGTTTCCCCGAGCGAATCGAAGAACACCTCATCGATTCGTTCGACCAGTTCGCCGTCTCGATGCAGTTCCACCGCGTACAGGTCGTCGCCGCGCTCGTAGAGCACGGTGACGCGGCCCTGGAACTTCGCGGTGGCGACAGTGAAGCTGATTGCCGGCGGCGTCTCGATGATGTCGCTGGGCAGCGGATCGACCCAGGTGAAGTCCCGTGCGCCGGCATCCACCAGCAGGTGGGTGATGCGCCGGAAGCCATCGGGGGCGGGCAACTGCTCCAGTTGCTGGATGAGTTCCTGCAGCTCGGGACAACGGGGTTGCGGAATCGGCAGCTTCGCCGGTGCGGAGCCGAGTATGAGCCGCCTCACCGTGTACGGCTTGCCGTCGGCGGTGAACTCCGTCTGCTCCTCGGGGATGTCTGCACGTTGACCGTCGAAACGGCGTCGGGCATACGGCTGGACTTCGACTTTGGCGCCTTCGTCGGGCACTTCGGTCACGAGCGTCCGGTCGAGTACCGCGAACTCCGCGCGGCCCGTCTTGACGACGATGGCCTCCGCGGTGGTGGCGATCACCTTGCCCTCGAACGGCCTGGGATCGATGTGGAAGCCCAGCGTCGAAACCTTGGGCTGCCCGTCGAAGATGTTGAACTTGAACGTGCGGATGTTGCGCGGCACATGACCGCAGACCAGCGTCGGCATCTGTGCGCGAATGGCTTGTGTGTCCATGGAAGACTCCTTGTGGAAACCAAGGGACTTCCACCCGGCAAGGGAGGCATGTCCCTTGAGGGTTGATGACAAAGACGCGAAGCGTCGAGTAGGAAAACAACCAGCGCGATGGATCGCGCCGTAGTCTTGAAGGTCGCGACTACCTGGGCATGTCGCTGACGGATCAGCGGAACATGGCCGCAGCGTGGCAGGGTCGCCGTGGACGGGCGATCGTCAAACGGTTTCCGTGACCGTCCCTATTCCTTCGGGGCACACGAAAAAAGAGCCCCGCGAAGGGGCTCAAGGCAGGCAGGGTGGTCAGTCGTCGTAGACGGGCAAGCCGTCCAGTATCTCGGCGTTCGGATCGAAGATCAGGATGCGCACATCGGCCAGGGCCGCAAGCTGCATCACCGTGATCAACGGCTGGGGAACGCAGGCGTCCGTCTGGGCGTTGTACAGTGCCTGGGCATTGCGGCCATCGACGAATTCGAGGTTCGCATCGGTCCAGGGTGTGGCGATCAGCTTCACGCCTACCGCATCGCTGTCGGGCATGCGGAACGCTTCAAAGAACAGGCCCGTGAGCGTTGAGGCGTCGGCCAGGTCTTCGAGGTACTGCCGCGTTTCCTCGGGAATATGCCCGGAACTAATCTCCCAGCACCGGCTGTAGTGCCCGGTGGTGAAGCTCAGTCGTCGCACGACCTCGCTGGCCGCTTCCTCCGAGTACGTGTCGCCGACGTGGATCGGCGTGCCGCCGTCATCTGCCATGACGGCATAGATCACTGTGCGCGCGATACCACTGCTGCGGCACTGCGCGTCCAGCTCAGCAGGCACGCTCTGACCCTCGGTCACGAGGGTGAAGTCATCGCAGAACACGCACTCGAACCGCTCGATCTCGTTGTCTTGCAGATGTGACTGCGAGGCGTGCAATGGAAGATAGGTCATCGGGCAGTCGTCGTCGTAGACGATGGCGACCAGGCGTTGAATGGAAAGGCGGTCGTAGCCGCGGACGAAAGGATTGGTGTTGGTTGCCATGATGGGCTCCTGTTGAAAAAAACGCGGAGCCACGTCCAAGCGGACGATGGCATCCGCTCGGGAAAACCCGAGTCCGCATGGACCCAGGCGGTTGAAAAAAGAAACGGCTAAGTGAAATCACCAGCCGGTGTAGTTGAGGATCAGCGCGGCGATGACCTTGCGCCGTTCCAGATCCAAGCCTCCCAGGTCAGACAGGCCGCGGACGCCGACACGCTTGAGCAGCGCGCCGCCGGTCTCGGCGTTGTAGAAGCTGACCAGCGCGGCCAGAAACACTTTCTCGCCGGAACTCATGACACCGATGGCCTTCTTGATGAGGGCGACGTTCGGGCACAAGTCCCATTTCTCCACGGCCAGATCGAGGCCTTCCCGGCTGCCGTTGCCGAACAGGCCAGGACCGACCAGCTCGACACCGCGCTTCCAGGCATGGAAAAAAGCGTGGGGTGCTTGCGAGAAATGCTGCTCGTTGCGCGCGATCTCATCAAAGATCGCCTGCTCGTTCATCGTGTTCATGATGAAGCTCTCCTGATGATGCGTGGATAGGGATCACGGGCACGGGCGCTGCGTCCATGCGCCGGTTTCCAGGGCATGGCGGGCGGCCTCGTGGCTCGGGAAATACTCGACGGACTCGCGCGAGGCGGGGCCGTCGTCGAAGGTGCCGATGTAGTGCCCGGCGGCACTGCGCAGCACCTGCAGAGGCAGGCGTTTGCCCACATAGGCCAGGGCCAGCAAACCCGAAGGGACTGCGGGCCTGGGTGTGACAGGATCGAAGGACATGGTGCTCTCCTATGGCGATGGGAAGCGCCATATCCCGACGGGATCAGCGATTCCCGCAGGGTGGAAGAAAGTGCATCGTCGCCAGGGCATGGCGATCGTCCGCGGGGCGATGCGAAGCGGACTGGATCGGTCAGCGCAGTGGAACCGCGCCGCAGCCTTGAATACCGGAGCTGCCTGGGCATGGAGCTGACAACAGTCAGCGCGCATGCGGCATAGGGTCGGAGGCTTGGCGTATGTTGGCGAGCCGAAATCCGCTCGCGGTGGATGCCCGATTGATCACACGGCGGAAAGAAAAGCAGCCGAAGGCGCAAACCTTCGGCTGGAGAGGAAGAAACCACCTGTGGGCTGATACAGATTCAGGCCGTCGTCAAAGCCGTTCGCTGCGTCAACCATCCACTCGGCCCGTATCGTGGCTGGAGCCGACATTCGCTGGCACAAATCCATGCACAAAAGGAACCCGTTATTCCGCCGGCGGGTACCGGCGCCGAGTACCGTTCACCCCGAAGGGTCTCCTGGCGATTCGCTCCCCGTCGATGCGGGCAAACCGCCAGGAGACCCTTCGATGCAAACGGAAGAACCCCCGATCAGCGTGAACCGTGCGGCGACGATTCGTCGATGAGCTGCCTTCTCACCACCCGGCCACGGGCCGTGCGGCGTGCACACCGTTGCAGAAGGAAGGGCGTGCTGGGAGTGCCCCGCAGGGTGCGGGGCGCGCTTCGCCGCCGGGACTGGCGGACGAACTCGTGTCAGTGCCGGGTCAGTTCGCCTTGGGCGATGACTGGCGTCGTGGTTTGCGAGCTGCGGCGCGCCGGCTGCCGGAGGAATCGATGGGCACGGTGCCCTTGCAATCGGGATAGCGGCTGCACGACCAGAAGGCGCCGTTCTTGCCGCTGCGCTGGCGCGTGGACGCCCCGCATACCGGGCAGGCCGGCCCCTCGGGCAGCTTGATCGACAGGACCGCGCCGCGATGCTGCTGCACCAACTGCGCGACCCAGGCCGATTGTTTGTCGATGAAGGTGTCCAGCGTCATCTGGCCGGTCTCGATCATGTCCAGCGCCTGTTCCCAGATCGCCGTTGTACCGGGATCGGCAATCGCTACCGGCACCGCGTCGATGAGTGTGAAGGCGGTATCCGATGCGCGAATCGCCCGTCCCTTCTTGACCAGATAGCCGCGGGCCAGCAGGCCGTTGATGATGGCGGCGCGCGTGGCTTCGGTGCCGATACCCGTCGTCTCGCGTAGCTTCGCCTTCAGGCGTGGATCGGTGACCAGCTTCGCCACTCCCTTCATCGCCCTGACCAGCTCGCCCTGCGTGTAGGGTTTCGGTGGCTGCGTCTTGAGTGCCTTGAGATCCACCTGGCCGACGGTGCAGCGTGTGCCGGCAACGAGCGCGGGCAATGTCTGGCTGCGCTGCGCTCTGTCGTCGTCTGCCGTCTCCTGCTGCTTGCCGGGCAGTGCCAGGTGCCAGCCAGGCGCGACGATCTGCTTGCCCACCGCCTGCAACGATTGCCCGCCGCAGGTAAGCAACGCCATCGTGCGATCGAACTCGTGATGCGGCAGGAACTGCGCCAGGTAGTGCGCTCGGATCAGCGTGTACACGGTCCGTTCCTTCTCCGACATGGCCGAGAGATTCGTCGGTTCAAGCGTTGGAATGATGCCATGGTGGGCCGTCACCTTGCTGTCGTTCCAGGCACGCGAGCGTTGCGTTCGGTCGAGCTTGTCGATCAGCGGGCGCAGACCGGGATCGGTGGCAAGCAAAGCATCGAGTACCGTCGGCACCTCGGCCAACATGCTTTCGGGCAGGTAGCCCGCGTCGCTGCGTGGATAGGTCGTAGCCTTGTGCACCTCATACAGTGCCTGGGCGATGTCCAGCGTCTCCTGCACGTCGAGCCCAAAGCGCTTGGAACACACTTCCTGGAGTGTCCCCAGGTCGAACGGCAGCGGCGGTGCCTCGCGCACACGCTCGGTCTCCACCGACAGCACCTGTACTTCACGCGCCGCGCGTATGTACTCGACGGCTTGCTGCGCCACCGGCTGTTGCAGGCAACGGCCTGCCTCATCCGTGGTGCCATCGGGTGGTATCCAGTTCGCGATGAACGATTGGCCTGCGTCGGACAGCAGGACATCGACAGCCCAATACGGTACGGAGACAAAGCGTGCGATCTCGCGGTCGCGATCCACCACCAGGCGCAGCGTCGGTGTCTGCACACGGCCGACCGACAGCACGCCTTGATATCCGGCCTGCCTGCCCAGCACGGTGAACAAGCGGCTGAGGTTCATCCCAATCAACCAGTCTGCCCGCGATCGGGCGAGCGCCGAGTAGTACAGGGGCAGCGTCTCGATCGACGGCTTGAGTGCTTCGAGTGCTTTGCGAATCGACGCCTCGTTCAGTGCGGACAACCACAGCCGCTGGATCGGTCCGCGATAGCCGCACAGCTCGATGAGCTCGCGGGCGATCATCTCGCCCTCGCGATCGGCGTCGGTGGCAATCACCAGCTCGCTGGCTTGGCCGACGAGCTGCTGCACGATCTTGAACTGCGCCGCGGTCGAAGCCTTGACCTCGATGCGCCAGCGCTCGGGAATAATGGGCAACTGCTCGATGGACCAGCGCCTGTACTGCTCGCCGTAGGCTTCCGGCGGCGCGGCCTCGACCAGATGGCCGATGCACCAGGTCACCGTCACGCCCGGTCCGCTGTAGCAGCCGGAGCCGCGTTGCCCGGCGCCCAGCACACGGGCGATGTCTTTGCCTTGCGAAGGTTTTTCGCACAGATATACCCGCACGCTCGGCCTCCTTCGTCATGGCGTGGCGTTTCCTGAGACAGGGCCAGCATGGCGGGCGGATGGCGACGTGACAGCAAACAAGCCGGACTTGCACCAGACCGGCTTTCAGCAGGCGCTCGGATGGTCGGGTGAGTGGAAGCCAGCGGAACGTGGCAGAGCTATACCACTGGTATAAACCGCGCACGACTGGCGCACGGTGAGCGGCTGACGGCTGGTCCAGCCGCTCACTCGGCACTAGGCACCAGGGTTACTCGTCGGGAGACTGGTCGGCGGTCTGGCCCTTGACGCTCACCGTCACGCTTTCGATCCGGTACGGCAGGATGCCCACGCGGCGGGCCTCGATCTTGAAGGTCACGCGCTCGTTCTCGTCGGCGTCCTCCCACTCGTCGCGCACGGCGCGGCCTTCGACCAGTACGCGCATGCCTTTTTGGTACAGGGTCTGCCAGTGTTCGACGTCGCGGTGCCACAGCTCGACCGGCGCCCAAAAGCCGCCCCGGTCTTCGTATTCGCCATCCTTCCGTGGAATCGGGTTGTCGAAATAGACGTTCAAGCGCAACAAGCGGCGGGGTTCCTCGTTGCCGTTGGGAAACTCGCGGTACTCAGGCGCAGAACCGATATTGCCTTCGCCGTAGAAGTGGGTGCTCATGGTGCCTCCTGGAGAGTGGTGGGGCGGATCGAAGTGGCGTGCCCTTCGACACGCCGGTGGTAGATCGCGTCGGCCTGGGCCATCTTGTTGGCGCAGTCCTGGGCTAGCCGGGCGATGCTGTGCGTGAGGCTGATCTGCATGTTCAGCGTGATGCGCTGCAGCTCCATCGCATGGAGGTCGTCGATCAGCGAGGCCTGCGTCGCGGGGTCGGTCAGCAGCGCTTCCCACAACGCGACGCCCATACTGGAACGATCGAGGTTGCGCCAGCGCAGGAAGGTCGTGCCTGCGCCAGTCGGTTGTTGGGCCAGTTGCACGCCAAGCCGGTTGAAGGGATGGCCGCGCGCCTGCGACAGCACCCGCCGCTGTGCCAGGGCGATCAAGTCGTCCCGCAGCACATGGCACTGGCTGGCCCAGGCCTCCAAACTCCCCTTACCCTTAAAAGGCTTCAAAAGGCCTTTTAGGTAGGCTGCGTGTTCCAGTCGCAGGAAGTCCGCCTGTTCCAACGGCTTGAAGCGCGTCGGTGTGCCGGTAAAGAGCGAGTCCGTCATGCCGGGGCATCCTCGTCGGATGTGGCACCGTCATCGTCCGCATCGTCCGTGTCCTCGCCGGCTGGCGCAGCGGGAGCGGTTACTGTGTTGGTCTGCCTGCCACCCAGCGGCGAACGGCGAGTGATGGGTGGAGCGAAGCGCGAGCGGCGCGTGCCTTCGAGCACGTCGATCGGCAGTTCGCCGAACTTCTCCAGCGCCGTCCGCGCCACGGCATTCTTCGCCGCGAAGTCATCGCGTGTGCAGCCGGAGTAGCGATACTGCTGCGCCAACGAAAACAGGCTGCGCAATGCATGCCCACCATCGTTGAGCCAGCGTTCCAGGGTGCCGCGATCGATCAGCGCGGTGTGATGCGCCAGAATCAGGCGTCGCGCCAGGTCGTCGTAGTCGGCCAGCAGGTACACTGCCATGAAGCCGAGCTGGGCATTCACGAACAGCGGCAACTTCACCGGCTGCACGTTCATGTTCTCGCCCAGCGACAGCGCCGGTGGCACGTCGGCCAAGGCCTGATCGACTTGCTCGCGCAAGGTTTGCAGGCGCGTCTTGGTATCTGCGATCTTGTCTTCGATGCGCAGCATCCAGAAATCGGAGTACGGATCGTCCTGCTCGGCGCCGCGCTTGAGCTTGTTCATGATGGAGATGAAGCCGTTCAGGCCGATGATGCCGGGCCGGCCTTCGGCGGGCGCGCGACCGTGCCAGATACGTGAGGCGTGATGGGTGTGCAGCGTCAGTGCCATCGCACTGCGCAGCGCGCCGAGGTTCAGTTGCAGGGGTTCGTTGGCCATAGGGGCAACTCGCTGTAAATGGACGAGTCGCCAGCATTCGCGAACTGCGGAAGGCAGTCAGTCAACAAACCGCATCGGGCCGTCGCCCATTTGGCGAAGTGGGGATCAGGCTCGGCGCGACGATCGCGCCTGGAAGGCTCCGTGTACCGCTATACCACTGGTATAAACGGGCGCCGAGACGATCGCGCTGCCATCAAGGCATGCGAAAGAGCGCGTGCAAACGTGCAATGTGTTCCTGCACACGTGCGGGATCGGCCGGCTTGGATGGCTCCGTGGCCGGCGAAGAAGTCGGTGACCGCGTGGGCGATGCGGCAGCAGCCGGTCCTGACTGGCCCACCCAGGCATGGAACTCACCCTTGATCGCTTTCTGGATGACCCCGAACAGATACCCCGCCGGGTTGCGGATGCCGCCGGCTTGGCAGCGGGCCGCCCATTCGTCGAGCACCGCCTGTTGCAGCGCCTCGTCGACCTGACGCAAGGCGACCAGGGCACCCGACTGCTGTTCGTGCTTCAAGGCGAGAAAGCGCTGGGGCAAACGAAGATTTTCTCGCGCGCGCGGTACTGTACGTACTTTATTACTTATACGTTCATTACGTACTGTACGGTCCTCGTTCGGATTCCGAAGCAAGTTGTCTGGCGGGGCTTTGCGCCCTGATTCGGATTCCGAAGACAGTGGCTCGCCATTCCGAATCAGGGCTTGCTGGCCTTCTTCGGATTCGTGAATCGTCTCGTCCTGTGGATAACTTTCGGCCGTGCTCCACCCCTGGCTGGCCAGCCGCTGCACCAGCACCTGCAGCCGTGTGGGCAGGGCACGGCCGCTGAGCAGCGGGTCTTCGGCGATTTCCTTGAGTGTGTGGATGCCGACGGTCTGCACGGCCTTGCTCGCATGGGTGAGCGCCTGGCTGATCAAACCCAGGTAATCCGCGTCGAGCTGCATGCCTTCGAACGGCGACAGCGGCTCGTCGTGCAGCACGTACAGATTGCCCTGGATGCGCCCGGTGCGCGGATCGCGCCGTCGCCGCACCAGGCTCAGCCACCGCGTCAGGCGCAGCAGCGTGAGCGCACGCGCCACGGTCTCGGAGGACGCCTTCGGCGCGCACGGCATCGAGGCCAGGTAGGGACGGAGCTGGTCATAGGTCGGGAAGGCGGTGATGCCGTCGTCGTTGAGCAGCAGACGAAACACCTGCCAGGCGTTGCGTTCCAGCGGCGTGAGGCGATGATCGAGAAACAAGGCGCGCGGGACGGCTTCATGACGGTTGCCGCTGAACAGGAAGCCATCGGCAGCCGTCGTCCCGGTTTGCCGCGTTGGCATGCGCTGCATGGCCTGATCGAGCAGCGCGGAGAGTGAGACAGGACCATCGCCTTGACGCGGCGTGTCGATCCCCATGGCCTACGCCAATCCCTGGTCGATCCAGCTCCGGATCGTTGCCCAGATGACGGAGGCCGGCAAGGCGAGTGTTTCGGCCAGATCGAGTGTGAGGTTGAGCATCGCCACATCGTCGTCCAGCGCGATGCCGCGCTGATCGACTGCGGGCTTCCAGCGTGCCCACAGGTCCGTGTCCTGCTGCTCGCTGAGCACGGGATGGCGTCCTTTGCGTTTGGGCAGGCCGAGAATGTCCCGGCGCAGCGCCACTTCCTGATGGGTCAGGCCATAGAACCTGCTGACCATCTCCGTGCTCGCACCCAGGCGCAGCATGCGATCGACGGTGGCGATCTCCTGCTCGACATCCTCTACCTGACGCAGCAGGCGTTGCAGCACCTCGCGGTTCACCTTCACGGAGCACCAGGACACCGTGGCGTTCACCAGCATGCTGACCAGCTCCGGGTGTTTGAGTGCATCCAGCTCCACGTCGCCGAAGCCCATCGCCTTGCAACGGCGCAACTGCCCGTTGCGCAGGTCGTGCAGCGCCTGGGCGATCACGGCTTGGTTGAGAGGATGCGGTACCGACATCGTGCGCTCCCGCAGCCCTATGGTTCAGTGGATGTGCTGACGTTCGATCCCGTACCGGCCTCCAGTTCCAGCAACCGGCGCGCAAGCCGCAGCAGACGAAACAGCTTGACCAAGGCGGTGTCGCTCAAGCGCGAGGCCTGCGCACTGCCGCCATCCCGACGGCCTTGCAACAGCGGTCCCAGCGTGTCGGTCAGGCGCAGGTTGTCGAGCGCGGTGGGCGCCGTGGCCGCCGGCCGGTAGCCCGCGCTGAGCGCGTGCAGCAGCGTCAGCACCGCGCGTGCGATGAGGGGCAGCGCCTGCGTATCCGCCGACAGCGCGCCGACGTTGCAGAGAAAGCCGATGCCGTCATCGACGGCCTCGATATGCTCGGCTTGGCCGGCTTCCTCGGCGATCTCACGGGCGAACTGCGCGATGTGCACGCGCAGGCGATCCGGCGCGTTCAGGCCAGGCTCGATGTACCAGACATCGGAAATCGGATAGAGCCCGCCGGCCTGCACCGGGATCGCCTGCAGGACGTTCGTCTCGAAGTCCGGCAGCGCGTCCCCCATCTGATCGGCGACCAAGCGCTGGATCGCCTGCAAGCGTTCGGTCGTCGGTGCCGGCGAGACGATATGACCTTGCATGCGTTCGTCTTGCGCGTTCTCCGCATGCGGCGAGTCGTCCGCGGCGCAGGGTGCTTCCGGTGAGCGGGCTGGCGCCGGAGGCGGGGCCGGACTTTCCGGCCGCTGCTGCGGTTCGGGTTGAGAAACCGGGGGCTGTGTGACAGCGGCTGGCGGTGTTGATTCGGGTGTGCGCGGAGGCGGCGGTATCATCGGCGCGGCGACGGCGCTGCCGAGTTGCGGCGCATGGGGCGAGGGTTCGCTGCTCAACGCGCGCTGCCGATTCTCGGTCTCGCCGATCTCCAGCATCAGGCTGTCGTAGTCGGCTTCCAGCAGCTCGGCCATGTGCCCGACCAGCTCGTCCTGCACGCGCTTGATCGAGAAGCTGTCGCCGTCGCCGTCGAACAGGGTCAGTACGTCGTGGAACAGCGCGGGGAAATCGACCGCCAGGTGTTTGCCGGCACTGCGCGCTTCCCATATCCGCGTGCTCGCCCGGCGCAAGGCGGTCAGCCGCTCGACCTGGGGCCGGCCCAAGCCGCCGTAGAGCAGCGTCGGGATCGCGGGCAACAGGTAACGCACCGCATCCTGCATGCGGCTCACATGGGGCTGGGCGATCGGGTAGCCATCGGCGCTGAGCCGACGCGCCAGTTCGCTCTGCGTCAGCGCCTGGCCGGACTCCTGCTCGTAGAGTTCACGGGCCTTCTCGATACCGAGGCTGCGCTCGATGAACGACAAGCCGCCATGCAGCTCGTTCTCGGCCAGATGGCCGGTCAGCGCGATGATCTCGCCACGCTCCGGCCACGGCCGGAACAGGCACGAAATACGGAAGAAGCGCTCGTCCTTCGTCTCGCTCCACAACTCGCGCAGGATTGCGAGCCGCGTGTTACCGCCGTTGCGGATGATGTAGTGCGGCTCGCCCGGACGGCGCGTGATCGCCGGCGGCGCATCCAGACCACGCTCCCGGATCGACGCCTTGATCTCGTCGTAGCGCGGGTTGCGCGTGACACGCGGATTGAGGTCGTAGGGTCGAAGTTCGTCCAGCGTGACCGACATGGGCGTGTCGGCGATGGGGTCGCTCAGCGCATCGGTCACCGGGCCGCTGCGCTCGAAGCGGTCGGCCAGCAGCTTGGCAGCCATGTCCTGCGGGGTCAGCTCAGCCATCGTCGCCGGTCTCCGGTGTCGTGGCGCGCAGGCCGCTGTGCCGGTCGGCGCGTTGTAGCCGAGCGAGCGCATTGCGGCTGGCGCGATGGTCGCCGGCGGTCGAGCCGGTGTAGATCGGTGGCAGTCCCGGCTTGGTGAACTTCAGGTGTCCGCCCGGTGTGCGAACGACCTCCCAGCCTTCCCGCAGCGCAAAGTCGATGAGTAGTCTCAGCCGCTTGTGTCCGCGATGGAGGGTATGCGCAGCGCTCATGTCCTGGCCCTCCGGTGCGCGCCGGCCTTCAGTTGCATGAACGCGGATTCCCAATTCGGCAGCAGCTCGCAGGCGAGCGCGCGTATCGTGTCGAAGGCGGCCGGCGTCGTCCGGCCCGAGGGCCGCCGATGCTCGACCCGGTGCACGGGCAGCGCCAGGGTCGAAGCGCGCGGATAGGCTTCTATCGCCGGGATGTCGGTGTCGAGCACGGCGATGCCCGGCTCGGCACGAAACAGATCGCGCAGTGCCTGCTGTATGAGCCGCGCATTGCTGGACACTGGATGCACGCGGTTGATGATCAGGCGCAGTGGCGGCGGCTCGATGCCGAGGCGCCGGTACGGCGCGATGTCCTGCATCAGTTGCAGCGTGCCGCGCCGGAACTCGCGCGCCGCCAGGATCTCCGGCGTGACCGGCGACACCGCCAGGTCGGACGCCAGCACGGCCATTTCCAGCAAGACACTGCGCGCGCCCTGCGTGTCGATCAGCAGCAGGTCGTAATGCGCGCGGAAGACGGGCAACAGGTTGCGCAGCCGCAGCCGTCCATCCGGCGCATGCAACAACAGCGTGTTCAACTGCCCCCTGTCGTCGTTGGAGAGCACCAGGTCGAGACCATCGATCGCGGTGCGCGACACCAGGCGATCGAGGGACTGCTCGTTGAAGGCCAGCAACTCGTAGATGCCGGCGGGTGCACGTACCTGCAGCTCGAAGTAGCTCGACAGCGTGGGCTGCACATCCAGGTCCAGCAGCAGCACGCGCAGCCCTGCATCGGCGGCGAAGCCGCCCAGGTTAGCCGCCGTGGTGGTCTTGCCCACGCCGCCCTTGGTCGAAATGATGGACACCACCTGCATGGGCTTCTCCTCGTGGAAGGGAACGATCCGGAAAGGAGAAGCGTCAGGTGCGTTCTTTGAGGCGATCAGCGATCCACTGGTCGATCTCGACGGAATCCCAGCCGACGGCGCGCACGCCCAGGCGCATTGCCTTGGGAAACTTGCCCACCTTCATCAGGCTGTAGATATGCGCGCGCTTGAAGCCGGTCTTGGCTTCGACTTCGGCGCGGCGCAGGATGCGATGTTCGGCCGGGGCGGTGGTCTGCGAAGACATGATGGGCACTCCTCGACGCTCGTTGGCGTTGTTCAGAAAGTGCCTCGTATTGAATACACCGCCTTCGGGAGAGTCACTGCAATTGCAGAGCGAGAGACTGCAATTGCAGTCAGTGCGGTGCGTCTTCCAGGTGGCGCCGCGCCTGCGCGAGCTTGGCCCATAAGGTCCGCTCGGCCATGCCGGGTCGGCCCGCGTGGTGAGCGAGCAGCGCGCTGATCACGGACTCCATGGTCTCGAACGAGGAGTAAGGCTTGCCGCTCGGTGACTTCCCGAGCAGCAAGCCCAGCAGGCCGCCGACGATGTTGAGGTACGTTCCCTCGCTCCTGGGAGACACTTCATGCTCTGCGACGCTTAGGCTCTCGATACGTTTGCACAGCACCTGATGTCGTTCATGCAGAATGTCGAAGGACCGTTCTTTTTCTGCGAGCCGGGCCTTGAGTGCTACCCGGTCGGCCAGGAGCGCCTGTACCACGTCGATGCCGATCGCCGAATGAAGCTGACGCTCGATTTCGTCGAACAGGAACGTCGGCTTTTGATCGGGATAGAAGCGGGCCATCCACGCCTTGAGATCGACATGCCGAACGGTGAGATCCGGATCGTCGAGAAACGAGGGATCGTTCGATGTGACGCCGGACTTTCCATACGGCAGCTCGCCGTTTCTGAGTCCATCGAAGATGCGTTCGGCGTTGAAGCGCAGCATCGGCCACCTCGGAAAATCATCCAGGTCGGGGACGCCTTTGCCGTTCATCGCATCGAGGATGCGCGTCTCGAACCGCAGCAGACCACTCCACCGGATGGCGGCTTCGATGGGTCGGTAGAAGACCCTGCAATGCAGAGATGGATCGGTCTTGCGCATGTCCCGCTCCAGCCATCTGGCTCCCCCTGGCAGCATTCACGGGTCCAGTCCGGCGGGCGCGTGGCGGCGCTGGCTGGACAGGAGTCCGACGATGGGTAGACTGGCGCCAATGGCCGGTAGCGCAGAGGATGTGCAGGAAGCGCTACGTCATTTCATTACTTCGTATCCGTTCGTTACCGACACTGGCGTCCCCATGCCACGGATGAGTGTTCGTGCTCGTCACGCAACAGTAAAGACCTGTCGTGTCTGAATCGAAGTCGCCGGCGTTACGCGGCATGTTCGAGACTCGAAAAGTCTTGATCCTGAGCAGGAAGGCATCGACGGACGATCGGCGGATGCGCCTTGGAAGACGCAAAACCGCTGCCAGGAAGTCGATGATGGCTGCGTAATTCGATGGAATCGCTTCCAGCACCCAGGAAGTACCGCCCGCCAGTCATACCCTTCTGGTCTGCACGAAGACCAAAAAAGAAAGACGATCTCGTGCGCTCAGGCGCCGACGTGGTTGACGCGCCGGATGAAGTTGCTCAACTGCTCGGATGGTTCGTTGTCCGGTCTCAGCAAGAAAGTCGTCATCATGAACGAGCGACCGGCCAGTGGCCGGGCCACCACGTCCTTGTGGTGGCAGGCTTCGAGGTGTGCGGCACTGGAGAAGCCGACCCCGTAGCCTGCGGCCACCAACGTCAACATCAAATCGTGCGTGACCACCCGCTCGGCCACGACGGGCTGCGTGTCCACCGATCGCAACAGTCGCTCCAATTGCTGACTGCATCCTTCGCAGACTTCCGGGTGGCAGAGTACCAGAGGGTAGTTCACCACTTCGTCGAGCGGTACACGCTTGTGGGCCAGCAACGGGTGCCTGGAGGGAACGGCCACGACCAAGGGATCATGCCAAACCGGCTCGGCGACGATTCCGTCCTCGATCTCATCGGCCAAGGCGAAACCTGCGTCGTACAGGTCGTTGCGGAGTCCCTTCAATTGCTTGGAGAACGGTATCTCGAACAATCGAATCTCGACCTCGGGTTCTTCCTCCCTGCACAGCGCGAGCAAGGCAGTCAACCGGCTGCGTGCGATGCCGTCGGACAATGCGATGCGGAGGGTGCCGCGGTAGCCTGTGGACGCAGCCTTCACGTTGGTCTTGGCCTGTTCGAGGCAAAGTAGTACCCGGCGAGCATCCTCCAGGAAGACCTGCCCGGCCCACGTCAAGCGCGTACCACGGGACGTGCGCTCGAACAGGATCACCCCAAGGTCCGATTCGAGTTTCTTGATGGTGCGCGATAGTGGAGATTGCTCGATGTTCAGTCGTTCGGCAGCTCGTCCGAAGTGCAGCTCTTCGGCAACGGCGATGAAGTATCGAAGATGGCGTAAATCCATGCGCTATGTCCTCGTGATTTGCGCCACCATAGTTCGATCGCCGCTATCGGCGTCTCATCGGTGTTCCCCGGTGGGCCGGCTCGATCTTGCCCATGCTCCTCCGTTCACGAAACCAGGAGCCACGCTCCCGTCGGCGTACCCTATGTGTGGGGCAGTACTCGCCCCCGCGATCGGATCGAGAGTGCTGTGCACGCGCCGAGCTATTGCACCAGCTCTCATCGCTCGCTCGCCGCTGCCTTGGGTGGCATCGCTCCTATCGTAGATGTAGCATTGACTTAATTAAGTACACAGAACATTATCATAGAATGAACGGTTTTGCTGCCCTTGCGGACCCCACACGCCGCCGGATCATTGAGACCTTGGCACATGGACCGCTGTCTTCGGGGGAGATCGCCGGTCGATTCGACATCAGCGCGCCCGCTATCTCGCAGCACTTGAAGGCGCTCCGAGCCGCGAAGCTCGTGCGCGTGCGCGTAGAGGCGCAGTGGCGGATCTACGAACTCGACAAGGAAGGCGTCGACGAACTGGCGAGTTGGGTCGACGGACTCAGGCGTTTCTGGACGGACAAGCTCGATGCCTTGGATGCGTCTATGTGCAAGTGAACTCTCGAAGGATGAGTGCCGCGACTCCGTGCGAACCTCACGACATGAAGATAGGATCGATCTACAGTGCTACGGTGTCGACGATCATGCTGAAGCCCGAACGAATGCCACCGATGTACAGCGGCGTACAAGGACAGCCATTGCCGTTGGGGGTACAAAAGGGGGTATTTTTGAGCGTCTGTCAGGTGACGGATGGCGGAAACACGGCTCTAGCCCTAGGTTTTCCGCCACTTTTTCTGATCAATGTGTGATCAACGTCTGAGCGCCGCCTGACGGTGGCGTTCACAGCGACTGCCGCAGGCGGACGCGAATCCCGCTAACATGGCGGCACACTCAACGGAACACGCTCATGCAGCTATTCGACGACCTTCCATCCGCCATCGTGCTGGTGCTCGCGCTGATCCTGCTGATCTGGCTGGTGCTGGTGTTTCTGGTCCCGTTCATGATCGAAGGCATTCGCGGTTCCAGCCGTCGCACGCACGAGGAACTGCGTGAAATGAACGAAAAACTGGACCGGCTGACGAAACTGCTGGCGGCACAGGCCGCGGCCGCCCGGTCCGGCGCTACGACCGCCACCACGCAGAACACGCCACGACCCGAGGCCGCAGCTGCACCGCAGACAGCCACCGAGCGCAAGGGCCGGAGTCCGGGCCGTGCCGATCCACCCGCGACCCGGCGCGAGCCGACCATCTCCGATACGCCGACCGCAGCGGCCACCAGACGGGAGCCGGCGATCGGTACCCCGCCGCAGGATGCCGGACGCCGCCTGCCCGACTGAGCAGCCGCAGGGCTCGGTCAGCGTAGCGGACAGTGACGACCGCTGCCGGACCGCTGCCGGCTACGCCATGGTGACGAACAGATACACGGTATAGGTCACATAGCCTGCCAGCAGCACGACACCTTCAACGCGCGTAATCATGCCCGGCCGGTGGGTCACGTAGCCGATCACGAACAGCGACAGGGTCAACGCGCCCATCACCGGCAGGTCGCGCATCATCAGCGACGGCGAGACGGCGGCCGGCTGAATCAGGCCGGCGATTCCGACCACCGCCAGCGTATTGAACAGGTTGGAACCGATCACGTTGCCAACCGCCAGATCCGGTTCCCCTTTGCGCGCCGCCGCCACGGCGGAGGCCAGCTCCGGCAGCGATGTGCCGATCGCGACGATGGTCAGACCGATGACGAGATCGTCGATGCCCAGTCGTTCCGCAAGCGTCACCGCGCCCCAGACCAGCACCTGGGAGCTGAACAGCAGCAGCACCAGGCCCACTACCAGCCAGACCGTCGCCGCGGGACGTGACATCGAACCCGCCACCAGCTGCCGTTGCATGTCCACGCCCAGCGCATCGTCGCGATTGCGCAGCGCCTGCCAGATACTCCAGACAATCAGCACGCCGAACAGTACGAGCAGCAGCACGGCGTCGCCGCGACCCAGGTGACCGTCCCACAGCAACAGCACCGTCAGCACGGTCACACCGGCGAGCACCGGAAGCTCCCTGCGCAGCATCCGCGAACGCAGCACCACCGGCGCCAGCACGGCACTCAGGCCCAGCACCAGCGCGATATTGATGATATTGGAACCATAGGCGTTGCCAAGCGCCACACCGGGACTCCCCTGTGATGCAGCCAGCGCGGACACCAGCATTTCCGGCACGGAGGTACCGAAGCCGATCACGAGGATGCCGATCAACAGCGGTGAAACGCGCAGATGCCCCGCCATTGCCGCCGCGCCGTCGACGAATCGGCTGGCGCTGTAGATCAGGCCGGCGAAACCGACCACCAGGGCAATGACTGCGGGGAACATGTATGCCGGAGCTGCCGTCCAAGCTGTCGGAAAGATGCAGGGTCGGGGGCGTCGTTGTTGAGCCGACCGCTGACAGGCGAAACTATGTCGGCTTATAGGGTCGAGTACAAGCGCTGTGACAGCCGCTCGGACACCAGGAGTCGGCGACAATCCGGTGTGCAATAATGCGCCGGTCACGCACACTGGGGGGAGCCGCTTCAGGCATCCAGCGCGCTGTATCCACGGGATTTGGCCAAGGAACTGACGTGAACACAAAAACACAACGACTCGTTAGGGGACTGGCGGCTGCCGCCACTGCAATCACCATGCTGGCCACGGCCGTCACCACCACGGCACAGGACCAGGACCAGGACCAGGACCTTGTGGCGCGCGGCGATTATCTGGTCAACGGCATCGCCGCCTGCGGCAACTGTCACACGCCACGCAACCCGGAAGGACGTTTCGAGTTTCTCGAGGGCATGCATCTGGCAGGCGGCTACGTGATCGAGGAACCGGAGTTTCGCGCCTACGCGCCCAACATCACGCAGGATCCGGAAACCGGCATCGGCGACTGGACAGACGAGCAGATCAGTCTCGCCATCCGCGAAGGCCGACATCCGGATGGCCGCACCCTGGGACCGCCGATGGCCTTCCCGTTCTACCGTGGCATCTCCGACAACGACCTGGCGGCCATTGTTGCCTACCTGCGCACGGTGCCACCGGTTCGCAATGAGGTGCCGCGTACCGAATACCGCATTCCGCTGCCGCCCGAGTGGGGGCCGCCGATCGCCAGCGTGCCCGATGTGCCGCGCGACGACATCGTCGCCTATGGCGCCTACCTGGCTGGACCGATCGGCCATTGCACCGACTGCCATACACCGCTGGTGGAAGGTCAGCACGACATGAGTCGCATCGGTATGGGCGGCGGCGTGTTTCCGCGTCCGTTCAACGCCAACTGGGCCGCCGTGGCGCGCAACATCACGCCGCATCCTCAGCTGGGCATAGGCAACTGGACCGACGCACAGATCAGACGCGCCATCGTCGAAGGTGTTCGCCCGGACGGTTCCGTGATGACACCCTTCATGGCGTATCCCATGTATGCGCGCATGACGGACGAAGACCTGGACGCAATCATCGCCTACCTGCGCAGCCTGACGCCCCTGCCCTGATCCGGCCACACCGGCCACGGGACCCGCACCCGGCCCGAAACCCGCCCCGACCGCGCCCCGCTCACGCCGCCGTCGGGGCGGGATGAAGCGAGGCGGACAGGCCCCGATCGCAAAACGGCGGGCACCGGTCTTGCCGATGCCCGCCGTTGCTGTCGAGCAGAGTACCCTGAAACGCGATGGACACGGCCACGCGGCCGTAGTCTATAATTGCGCCCCGTGGTGATGTAGCTCAGCTGGTTAGAGCGGCGGATTCATAACCCGCAGGTCGGTGGTTCAAGTCCACCCATCACCACCAGTTTCCGCTACCAGCGACCGCCACCACCACCGTAGCCGCCGCCACCACCGCCGCCGCCACCGCGACGTGCACCACCGCCACCGCCGCCGTAGCCACCGCCGCCACCGGGGCGCTTCTGCTGAGGCTTGGCTTCGTTGACCGTCATCGGACGACCGTCATAGTCGGTACCGTTCAGTCTGTCGATGGCTGCCTGTGCTTCGGAGTCGGTGGCCATTTCGACAAAACCGAATCCCTTGCTGCGACCGGTGTCCCGATCGGTGATCAGCTTGGCTGATTCAACAGTGCCGAACTCGGCAAACTTCTGCGACAGTCCATCTTCGGTAACGGAATATGGCAGGTTGCCGACGTATAGTTTTCTGCCCATTTGTATCCTCCTCAAGGGGTAAAGAAACCGATTAGGAGGTAGGGGCAGAATGCCCGTAGACTCGCTAGAACGGTTGTAAAGGCCAAAAGATTGTAGCCTAGGAAAGTTCGGTACGCACCAGCCCCGATCCTGCCCCGTATGGCCAGTAATTCCATGGCGCAGGACAACCTACCGGCGGGGCACCAGCCGGATCTCGAAAAGGCGCGGCCAGAGCTTGCCGGTCACGAACAGCCGGTTGGTCCGGGCGTCCCAGGCAATACCATTGAGTACATCGACGCGGGCACGCTCCTGCTCGGACAGAAGCCCGCGCATGTCCACACGGCCGGTGACCCGTCCGGTCTGCGGATCGATGATGACGATCTCGTCGCTTTGCCAGATGTTCGCGTAGACCTCGCCCTCGATCATCACCAGTTCGTTGATGTTTTCCACCGGAGCACCGCTGTCGGTCACGGTGACGCGGTGCAGTTCCTCGAAAGTCTCCGGATCCAGAAAACGCAGTTCCGGCGTGCCGTCGCTCATGATCAGCCGGCTGCCATCATTGGCAAGCCCCCAGCCCTCGCCCGGATAGCTGAAGGTGCCGATCAGCTCAAAGCTGTCGATGTCGTAGATGAAGCCGGTGTTCTCCTGCCAGGTGAGCTGTATCAGGCGATCACCGAAGTCGGTCAGCCCCTCGCCGAAGTAGCGTGGCTGCAGTCTGCGCAGGCGCACGACCTCGCCGGTTTCGGGGCGTACGAGGCGCAGATCGGACTGCCCGTACAGGCCGGTGCTCTCGTAGAAGTATCCATCCCGAAACAGCAGCCCCTGTGTGAATGCGCGCGGATCGTGCGGAAACTCGTTCACCACCTCGTAGTCGAACCAGGTCGGTGCATGATCGCTGGCGCCGGCCGGCTCGCCACGACATCCGGCGAGTGCGGCCACGAACAGCAGCAGCACCGCCGCGCGCGACGCCGACCACGATCGGATGGGCCGCCTACAGCCACTGCATGCCGCAGGACGCGACACGGCGTCAGTCTTCGATACCGCTGGCACGTGCCTGGTCGCGCGCGACGACGGCCCAGTCCATCTCGCCTTCGCCATGCGCGATGGCGCCGAGCAGCCGGTCACGATAGACATTCATACTGGGCAGCGGCACATTCGCCACTTCTCCGGCCGCCAGCATCAGCCGCGTGTCTTTGAGGCCCAGTGCGGTGGTGAATCCCACCTGGTCGTAACTCTGCTTCGCGATGATCGCACCGTACACCTTGTAGGCGGGCGCCGAAAACAGCCCTTCGGTCATCACTTCGTAGAACGACTGCGGGTCCACGCCGAACTTGCGCACCAGCGCAAACCCCTCGCCCATGGCTTCGATGGCACAACCCAGCACCATGTTGTTGGCCAGCTTCACAGCCGCGGCGCCTGCGGGGTTGGTGCCGCCATCGAAGGTACGCCGGCCGATGTCCAGGAACAGCGGCTCCAGCTTTTTCACCGTTTCGCGTGGACCGGCCGGCACGATGCCCAGCTGACCCGAGGCGGCCGCCTCGGGTCGTCCCAGCACGGGTGCCGCCACCAGCACCTGACCGGCCTCACCGTGCAGCTTCGCCAGACGATCCAGGATCGACACACCGTGCGTACCCATCGGCACATACGGCGCACCCGCCGGCAGCGAGGCAATGACGCCGTCGGGCATGGTGGACAGCAGTTCCAGCGACTCGTCGTCGGCGAGCATGCTCAGGACCACGTCACGGTCGCGGCAGGCGCCGGCCACGTCATCGGCCACCCGCGCGCCCTGCTGTTCGAGTTCCGCCGCCTTGGAACGGGTGCGGTTGTAGACGATCAGATCGTGCCCGGCATCCAGCACGCGGCCCGCCATCGCCTGACCCATGCGGCCAAGCCCGAGAAATCCGACTTTCATCTTTGCTCCTTGGAAGTCATCGCCGCGGTTCACGGCTGCAGCAGCTGAGCCTTGACCCATTCGATCTCGCGTACGACGTAGTCCACGATATCGCCGGTTTTCAGATGATCGGGCAACACGTCCCACGTGTAGGTCTCGATCTCCAGATGCGGCGACAGCCTGTTGCTGCGGTGAAAGGCCAGCGCATCCTCGATGGCGAACCGTGTGGTCTTGAATTCGCCAAGGTCTTCGAGGAACACCGGCACGTGGAAGTGGGTGCGCCACTCGCGCGGACCCGGGTCACGATCCCAGGCCGCAAACGCGTCTTCCAGGTTCAGGTAACGCGTCAGCTGGCCGTTGCGTCGTTCCACGGTCTGCGTCAGATAGACCGTGTCGGCGTACTGCCGCAGCGCGTCGACGATCGGCTGCGTGACTTCCGGCACGCGCACGGCGGCCGCTTCCTGGAGCTTGATCACCGGCACGCCGGCATCGGCCAGCAGCCGCAGGCTGGCGCCGATATCTTCGTATTCGACCGCCTGATGGCAGATGTCATACACCATCCCCAGATGTTTGCGCAGCGCCTGTTCCGCGGCACTGGCGGAAAGCCCGGTCTGCTTCGCCAGCGATGCCACCGCCGCGGCGGCGTAGAGATGATCCTTGAAATAGGCGATGGCCTCATCGGTGGTTTCCAGAAAGCAGGCCGGCTCAGGTTCCAGCGCCAGCGTCACCGTGCGGCCGGTACGCTGTTCCAGCCCGACCAGATGCGCGACCACACCGATCACCTGGCGGGTATACGCCGCCACGACATCGTCGCCGGTGACGCGCGGCTTGAACCCCAGCGGCGGGCTCTGGATCGACGGATTGATATCCTCGCGGGCCATTTCCGCGAGAATGTCCGCCACCTGCATCGTGTACTGCGCGCGCTGATCGCTGCGCCAGTCGGGTTCGTACACCTGCTCCTTCACCATCTGGCCCTTGAACGGCCCGTACGGAAAGGCATTGACCGTGTACAGGTACATGTCGTTATCGTCGAGAAACGACTTCAGCCTGGCGCGCTCCTGCGCATCGTCGGTGAGTACCTGAGCGGAGGCGGCGGACAATCGCAGCGACACGCCGAACGGCTGGTCCGGCGCCACGCGCGCCTTCACCTGCGGCACGAAGGTGGTGAGACTCTTCCACATCAGCGGCCAGGTATCACCCGGATGGACCAGCGTGGAGTAAGTGAGATGGCCGAGACCCTGGCCCAGATCCATAGTATTCCCCTCAGTTCAGCTCAGGCTGCGGCGGCGCATGCCGGGTCGGGCATTGTAGCCCCGATGGTGGGGCCAGTTGAAACCGCCGCCCGGCCCGGCCATGCCACCAACGCCACCGAAGCGGCCAACGCGGCACAGCACTCCAGGACGTGAATCAGATACGGATCACCACCTTGCCGAAATGCCGCGCCGCCTTGAGAAAGGCGTAAGCCTCCGGCGCGGCGTCGAAATTAAACACGCGGTCGACCACCGGCACCATGCGATTCACGGCAACCGCCCGCGCCAGCGCCACCAGATGCTCGCGATGGCCGACGAAAATCCCGCGCAGGGTCGCGCGCTTCAGCATCAGCGGATAGGGCGCGAGGTCGCCTTCGGATCGGGTCAGCACGCCGATCAGACTGATCTCGCCGCCGGGTCCGATGGCCTGGTACGACTTCGGCAGGGTTGCCGGCGCCGCCACCTCCACCAGATGGTCCACACCCCGGCCGCCGGTGAGCTCCAGCACCGCCTGCTCCCAGTCCGGCGTGCGCGTGTAGTTGACGGTGTCATCCGCGCCCAGCTGCCTGGCGCGTTCCAGCTTCCCGTCGCTGGACGACGTGATGATCACCCGCGCACCTGCCAGTTTTGCCAGCTGCAGGGCGAACAGCGACACGCCGCCGGTGCCCAGCGTCAGCACCGTTTCGCCCGGTTTCAGCGGCCTGCCCTCGAACAGCGCGTTCCAGGCCGTGACACCGGCGCAGGGCAGCGTAGCGGCCGTCTCGAAATCCAGATGATCAGGCATCTTCACCAGACCGTCGGCCGCGAACGCCGCGTATTCACGCAGCACACCGTCCAGCGGTGAACCCAGCGCGTCGTGGTCGGCCCCCTGTGTGAAGGTCGCCACCACCCGATCGCCGGCAGCGAACGAGGTCACGTCCGGCCCCACATCGACCACTTCACCGGCGCCATCGGACAGCGGTACGGTGTCACGCGCCACCGGCCCGCCGATGTACTTGCCGTTGAGAATTGCCAGATCACGAAAATTCAGCGACGCCGCCCGCAGGCGCACCAGCACTTCACCGGCACCCGGCACCGGTGGCTCACGGGTGACCCGGTGCAGTGCCTGCGGGCCGGTCCTGCCCTGTTGTAATTCATATGCCTGCATCGCCGCTGCTCCCGTGTTATCGGAATTGCGGTAGAGTAGCTGACCCGCGCAGCGAATGGAGCACACACAGCGATGGCCGACAAGGCGCTGGTGATCCCCGCCTCGTTCAGAGTCGGTAGTCAGTTTCCCGACCATCTGCCGCTTGCCGACGGTTCGCTGAAGCCGTTGTCCGAGTGCTCGCGAGCGGAAGTCGCCGAAGCGGTCGATGAACTGAAATCGGCCGCCATGCGCAGCCGCGAACGACTCGACGAAGCCTATGCCGACCACATCCAGGACATCGAAATGCTCGCGCGGATCAGCGCCTATCTGACGCGATTCGAACAATGGCGGGCGCTGCGCGAAGGCGGTACCGTGCGCGAGACGCTGTGGCATCTTCAGGAAGACGACCATGGTCGATGAACCACTCCGCTGACCCGGGATGAATCCACTCACCGCCTGCCGGTGAGTGCTGGTCGGCGGCTCACCGCCTCAGGCCCTTTTTCGGTGCGTATCCCGGCCGGCACCGCACCGCCGATGTGCAACCGCCTGGTCCGGACTGCGATCCACGCGCCACGAACAGCGCCACGGCCGGTAACCGTGCCGTCATCCACCGCCGGCACACTTCTTGCTCTACCTCGGACGTAGCTGAGCTAACGGACAACGACTGACCCATGCGCCTGAACACGACACGCGGGCTGGCTGTGTTTTGTATTGCCGCCCGACACATGAGCTTCAAGTCGGCGGCCGAGCAGCTGTACATCACGCCGTCTGCCGTCAGCCACCAGATCAAGGCGCTGGAAGAGCAGCTCGGCACGAGCCTGTTCGAGCGCCGCACACGCGCCGTCGCGCTGACACCCACAGGGTCGCAGCTGTTCACGCGCGTCGATCCGTTGCTGCGAGAACTGGAACGCGCAACGGCCAATTTCACGGGCACGGCCCGCCGCAGGGTGCTGAGACTCACGCTGCTGCCGTTTTTCGCCAGCGAGATGTTCATTCCCTGCATGGACCGATTCCCGCACAGTCATATGTCGATAGACCTGCGCCTGGATGACAACGATGCGCGCGAGTCCGTGCATCTCACGTCTGCGGATGCCGCGATTCCGCTGTTGAGCTCGCCACCAACGGACGTCTGTGCGCACCCGCTGTTTCCGCTGCGGCTGGTCCCCGCGTGCGCACCGTCACTGGCGCAGCGCTGCATGCCGATGGGCCGCAACGCCCTGCTGCACGAAACCCTGATCGTGCACAAATCACGCCCCAACGCATGGAACGACTGGCTGACTGCGGAGGGCTTCGAACACGCCGACGACACGCGCACGATCTACCTGGACAGCATGTACGCCGTCGCCCGCGCTGCCGAACGCGGCCTTGGCATTGCTCTGGTACCGGTACCACTCAGCAACGCATGGTTCCGCAGCAAGGCGCTGGTGCAGCTGTTCGAACCGGAACTTGAAACCGGCGACTGCTACTACTTCGTCTGCCGCCGGAGCGACGAGCACGACCGGGACATCAGTGCGCTGCGAAACTGGGTCATCGCCACCTTTGGCGTAGATGCAATCAACTCATGCGTCGCATAGGAATAATTCGTTTGTCGCCGCATACACCGGCGGGTAACTTGTGAACCGTGCTCGTAGACGTCATCACACAAGGAGGTGTGACATGCTGTCAGGGAACAGGACAGATGCCGGAATGAAACGTCCGGCCGCCATCGCCACGAAGTCCGGCTCCGCGGATACTCGAGCCGCAACCGGCACGACAGTGAATAACCCCGGAATCCGGCGGTATCGCGACAACGCATGGCCGTTGTCCTCGAACGACGCACGCGGCTGGAGGTCCGCCCTGCTCGGACTCTGAATCTCAAGGAGATCGGTCGCCGCCAACTCCTCCAGAGCCATCCATCGTTCTCCCCCCTCGATGGATGCCTCGCCCGCAGAGATGCGGGCACTTCACCCGGCCGGGTTCCCGGCCGGGTTTTCTTTTTTCCGACAGCACAAGACTCCCAACCCGGTGGCAATCCGGGGATAATCGCATCGCGGGCATGCACTACCAGCGATGCGTCCGTCGACCATTGTCACCAGACCGGAAGTCCGTCATGCAGATCGAGAAGAACAGGGTCGTCAGTTTCCACTACACACTGACCGACACGGGGAAGACCTTGAGCGAAACTTCCCGCAATGGCGATCCTGTGGCCTATCTCCACGGCCACGGCAACATCGTACCGGGCCTGGAGAAGGAGATGGCCGGACGGACCGCCGGCGACCGGTTCACCGCCACGGTCGCACCCGACGAAGCCTACGGCGCGCGCGACGAAGAAGCCGTGCAGCGTGTGCCGATCAAGCATCTGGAAAACCCGGGCAAGCTCACGGCGGGCAAGGTTGTGGCCGTCAACACCACCCGGGGCCAGCGTACCGCCACCATCATCAAGGTGGGACGTTTCAACGTGGATCTCGACCTCAATCACCCGCTGGCCGGCCGCACGCTGGTATTCGAGATCGAGATTGTCGAAGTGCGGGACGCAACCGAAGAAGAGATGTCTCATCACCACGCCCACGGACCGGGCGGCCACCACCATTGATCACGACAGGAGCGTCTGTCACCGGGGAGCTGAAGCAGTGCGTGAAGTCACCATGATCGAGCTTTGTGGCCGAGTGCTTACCAGCCGCGAACGCGTCAAGTTCGCTCACGCCGATCCTTACGGGCATCTGTCTTCCGGCGCCTATGTGAACATGATCATGAGTCATCGCGTTGAGGTACTCGAAGACGTGATCGGCTTCTCCGTGTTGAACTTCACGCGTCTTGGCGTGGCTTTCCCGGCACGCAGTATCGAGGTGGCCTATCTGCGTCCGGCGTTCGTCAACGAGACACTGGAGCTGGGCAGCTGGATCGAGCAGCTCGGCAAGTCCAGCTTCGAGGTGCGTGTGATTGTCATTGGCGCCACCGACCGCAAGGCACGCGCGTCGGCGAAAATCCATTTCGTCTCCATGGATCCCCGCTCCGGCAGGCCGGTACCGATCCCTGCATCGCTGCCAAGCATGGCGACGGACGACCCCGTCGCGCCGCTACCGACCAGCGTTTCCTGGCTGAGCACGGTGGAAGACCTGCCCTGACCGCCCCCACCGCTGGTTGCCGACGAACCGGCCGTCTACAATCGGGCCCTCACGCAGCGAGGACTTACCCGATGACGAAACCCTTTCCCGATACAGCCGCCTTTACAGGCTACGATGCGCCATCGCGTCTGGAGACCGATCTCTTCGATCTGGAAGTGATTGGCGAGTTGCCGGACGCGCTGCACGGCAGCTGGTATCGGATAACGCCGGACCCTCAATATCCGCCGCTGCTCGGCGACGACTTCATCATCAGCGGCGACGGCATGGTGTCGTACTTCCGCTTCGCCGATGGCCACGTCGATTATCGATCCCGCTACGTACAGACGGCGCGCTGGCAGGCGGAAAGAAAGGCCCGGCGCGCGCTGTTCGGCGCCTACCGCAACCCGTTCACCGACGATGAGAGCGTGCGCGACGTGGACCGGACCACCGCCAACACCACCGCACTGTGGCACGGCGGCCGGCTGCTGGCACTGAAGGAAGACGGCCGTCCCTACGAGCTGGATCCGGACACGCTGGCAACACGCGGTTCCTTCGACTTCGGCGGCAAACTGCGCAGTCAGACCGTGACCGCGCATCCCAAGATCGATCCGCGGACGGGCGAGCTGGTGTTCTTCGGCTATGAAGTCGATGGTCTGGCCAGCCGCAGGATGTCCTACTGTGTGGCCGACCGCAACGGCAACCTCACGCATGAGGAATGGTTCGACGCACCCTATGCCGCGCTGGTACATGACTTCGGCGTCACCGAAGACTATGTGATCTTTCCGATCTTCCCCACCATCGCCGACCTCGAGCGCATGAAGGCCGGCGGCCCGCACTGGATGAGCGACATCAGCAAGGATTCGTGGGTGGGCATCATGCCGCGCAGGGGCGGCGTGGATGAGATGCGCTGGTTCCGCCGTCCCGGCGGCTTCGCGTTCCATATGGCCAATGCCTGGAATGACGGCAAGCGTGTGTATCTGGACCTGGCACTGTCGGGCATGAACCCGTTTCCGTTCATTCCCGACGTAAACGAACCCTACGATCCGCGTCGCGCTGCGGCGATGCCGATACGCTGGAGCTTTGATCTGGCGCGCGACGGCGACACGTTCGAGGAAGCGCTGCTCGCACCCGTGCCTGGCGATCTGCCGCGCATCGACGACCGACGCGCCTGCGGCCCCTACCGCTACACCTATATGGGCATGGTCGATCCGACCCGCGCGATGCGCAAGACCGGCCCCGTCGGCGCCGGCTTCAACATGGTCGGACGGCTCGACGTACACACCGGCGAGACCAGTCTCTGGTACGGTGACGACGACTGCACATTCCAGGAGCCGCAGTTCGTGCCGGCGGGCCCGGCCGAGGATGAAGGCTATGTGCTCGCCGTCATCGAGCGCCATGCGGAGAATCGCTCCGACGTGGGCGTGTTCGATGCGCGGCGTATCGCGGATGGCCCGATTGCTCTGATCCGCCTGCCGCACCGGCTGCGCATGGCTGTTCACGGCAACTGGGCGCCGGCAGGCGCCGACTGAAACCGGGGACCGGCCCACAAGGTCCCTGCGGAATCGAAAATAAAGGGGAGCGAGAACCGACCTATGTATACAAGCCATGCCCGCGCGCACCACTGCGCGCACGCCGCCACCGATCTCCGGCCCCGCCTGCTGATCGCTTCCATCCTCGTTTTCGTTGCGTCGCTCACAACGGCCCTGGCGCAGGGTCCGGCTGCGGTGAACCACGAACGCATGCTCAACGCGGATGCGGAACCGGGCAACTGGATGGGCCACGGCCGCACCTACGACGAGCAGCGCTTCAGTCCGCTTACGCAGATCAATGAACACAATGCGCACGAACTCGGCCTCGCCTGGTACCACGATCACGAAACGTTTCGTGGTGTACAGGCCACGCCGATCGTCGTCGATGGCGTGATGTACAACATCAGCGCATGGAACATCACCACCGCGCTGAATGCCGCCACCGGCGAACTGCTATGGACCTACGACCCGGAGGTGCCCGCACAGTGGGCGCGCTACACCTGCTGCGAGCCGATCAGCCGCGGCCTGGCCGTCTGGGAAGGCAAGGTGATCATCGCGACACTGGACGGCCGTCTGATCGCGCTGGATGCCGGGACCGGCGAGCCGGTCTGGGAAACACTGACCATCGACCGCGACTGGCCGTACAGCATCACCGGCGCGCCGCGTGTCTACGACGGCCGTGTCGTGATCGGCAACAGCGGCGCGGACTTCGGCGTACGCGGCTACGCCAGCGCCTATGACGCGAACACCGGTGAACTGATCTGGCGTTTCTATACCGTGCCCGGCAATCCGGCGGAAGGCTTCGAGAATGAGGCCATGGAAATGGCCGCCGGAACCTGGACCGGCGAGTGGTGGGTGCTCGGCGGTGGCGGCACGCCATGGGACGCCTTCAACTACGACCCGGAGCTGAACCTGGTCTATATCGGCACCGGCAACGGCGCGCCGCTGTCGCACCATCATCGCAGCCCCGACGGCGGCGACAACCTGTTTCTGGCGTCCATCGTCGCGGTCACTGCCGATACCGGCGAGTATGTATGGCACTACCAGACGGCACCCGGCGAAAACTGGGACTATACGGCCACGCAGCCGATGATCCTCGCGGATCTGGAGATTCACGGCGAGCAGCGCAAGGTCATCATGCAGGCGCCGAAAAACGGCTTCTACTATGTGCTCGACCGCGAAACCGGCGAGCTCCTGTCGGCGCAGAAGTTTGTCACCAACTTCTGGGCCAGCCATATCGACATGCTCACCGGACGGCCGGTGCTGCATCCGGATGCGTTCTTCGGCGAAGAGCCGGTGCTGCTGACGCCGGGCCCCGGTGGCGGACACAACTGGTATCCGATGTCATACAGCCCGCTCACCGGGCTTGCGTACTTTTCCGTCATGGAGGAGTGGTTCGTATTCGCGCTCGCACCCGAGTTCGAGCCGCAGCGATTCCGCTCCAACACCGGCTGGACCTTCGCTGGCTACGCGGAACAGCGCCAGCGGATGCAGCGCTTCGCGGCGGAGCAGCGGGCCGGCTGGCTGACGGCATGGGATCCGGTGCGCCAGCGCGAAGCCTGGCGCGTGCCTTACTCGCGCCCCGGCAGCGGCGGCACGCTGGTGACGGCGGGCAACATCGTGTTTCAGGGTACGGCCGAGCAGACCGTCGCCATCTACCGCGCCGATGACGGCGAGAAACTGTGGGACATGCCGGTTCAGACCGTGCCCATGGCCGGACCCATCACCTATACCGTCGACGGTGAACAATACATCGCCGTGAACGCCGGCTGGGGCGGTGGCATGGCGGCCGTGGAACGCATGTCCGGTCAGCGCATGCAGCGCTCGGAAGCGCGACTGGTGGTGTTCAGGCTGGGCGGCACGGCCGAGCTGCCCCCGCTGCAGCCTGACGACTCCGAACCCGAACCGCCGCCGCCGATCACGGCGTCCGAAACGGTGATCCAGCGCGGCGCCACACTGTACAGCGAGATCTGCGCTGTCTGTCACGGTCCGCGCGGTGTCAGTGCCAACAGCGACCTGCGCTATATGAGCCGAGAAACCCGCGCCCAGTTCGCCGACATCGTACTGCGCGGCATTCGCATGGACCAGGGCATGGCCCGTTTCGATGACCTGCTCGACGAGGACGGCGTGGCGGCAATTTATGCGTATCTCGTTGCACGCGCGAACGAGGACTGGGGCCAGCCCGAAGCGCGGCCGGCCGATGACACCGGGACGGTGCAGTGAACACGGCGAGTGACGGCGGATCCGATCCGCTCGACTCGCGGGCAACGACACTGGCACCCCACGTTCCCGTGCGTCGGCCGGGTCTGCGACGAAGGTCCGTCATGGGGGCATTGGTCGTGGCCGCATGCGCCGTGGTCCCGCTGCTCGTTCTTCCAGCCTGCTCCAATGACGCACCGGATCACGCAACGCACGACCATGCCGGCCCGACCGTGACCGAACTGCGCGATGCGCTCGACCGTCTGGAACAGCGCACGACACAGCTGCGCGACGCCGCCGACATTCGCCGGCTGCAGCGCGCCTACGGGCACTATGTGGACCGCGCTTTCTGGCACGACGTCGCCGATCTGTTCGCCGAAGACGCCGTCATCGAGTTCGGCAACGACGGCGCCTATGTCGGGCGCGAGCGCATTCGCGAGTACTATCTGCGTCTGGGCGAGGGTGAAACCGGACTGCGTCACGGCCAGATGAACAACCACATGCAGCTGCAACCGGTGGTGCATGTGGCCGACGACGGCACCAGCGCCCACGGCCGCTGGCGCGCATTCAGCATGGTGGGTCAGTTCCAGGAGAAAGCCGTCTGGGCCGAAGGGCCGTACGAGAACGAATACGTGAAAGAAGACGGCGTGTGGAAGATCAGCCGCCTGCGCTGGTATCCGACGTTCGTCGTGCCATATGAGGATGGCTGGGCCGGCGCCGACGTCGACAGCTGGCGCTCACCGGCCGCGGAAGACTTCCCGCCCGACCGTCCGGCAACTGAACAGCTGCCACTGTTTCCGGATGTCTACGTGGCACCTTTTCACTACGAGCACCCCACGCGCCGACCACTGATTCATGCCGACGATGTACGCCTGACGGTGGCCAGCAGCGAAGATTCGCCGGCCGTGAGCGAACTGCGTGATCTGTTCGCGCAACGACGCGCGCAGCTGGCGCGACTGGAAGCCTGGGACGCGGTGGAGAACCTGCAGGCCATTTACGGCTACTACTTCGATCGCCAGCTCTGGGACGACGTCGCGGCACTGTTCACCGACGACGCCACGTTCGAGTACGGCCAGCGCGGCGTGTACCGCGGCCGCGACAGCATCCGCCGCGGTCTTGAGCTGTTCGGCGCGCCGGGGCCCGAGCAGGGGCGCCTGAACCATCACTTCCAACTGCAGCCGGTGGTCACCGTGGCCGAGGACGGGCGCAGCGCAAAGGCGCGCTGGCGCGGCCTGAATCAGCTCGGCGTGCACGGTGAGTATGGGGAATGGAGCGAAGGCACGTACGAAAACGAGTACGTGCTGGAAGACGGTGTCTGGCGCATCAGCCGGCTGCATTTCTACTTCTCGGTGATCGCCGACTACGAACGCGGCTGGGGCGACAACCCCAAACCCATGCCGGGCGCCAGCGATGCGATTCCGCCGGACGAACCGCCGTCCGAAGTGTACGAATCGCTGCCCGGGGTCCATGTGCCGCCGTTCCACTATCCGCACCCTGTGAGCGGCGACGCGGTGGTCTGGCCGCGTGACGAAACCGGGCAGAGCGGGCAGCCCGAGCAGCCCGAGCAGCCCGAGCAGCCGTAATCACGGTCACGGAGCGCAGCGATGAATCAACGACACAGACGCCTGAGCGCAACGGCCACCGCGGTTGCCGCCACCGCGGTGATCGGCACCGGCATCGCCATCGGCAACGAAACGGGCAACGCCAGTGATGCCGACATCGCCGACCTGCGCGCCCGCCTCGACCGCATCGGTCATACGCTGGATCGGTTACAGGACGAGCGCGAGATCGAAGTGCTGCAGCGCAGTTACGGCTACTACGTGGACAAGAGCCTGTATGACGACGTCGCCAATGTCTTCGCGGTCGACGGCACGGTGGAAATCGGCGGCCGTGGCGTATTCGTCGGCCGCGACCGCGTCAGCGAATACATGCACTGGCTGACGCCGCCGGGACCGCAGCGCAACCAGATCTTCAACCACACGCAGTTCCAGCCGGTACTCACCGTTTCCGACGACGGCACCTTCGCACAAGGCCGCTGGCGTGCGCTGGTGATCGGCGGCACGGGCTCGGGGCTGGCGCTATGGGGCGAAGTAACGTACGAGAACGAATACGTGAAGCGCGACGGCGTATGGCAGATTGCGCAGCTGTACGCGTTCTTCAACATGTACTCGGTGTACGGCCAGGGCTGGCAGCACAGCCGCTGGCCAAACACGCGGCCGGAAGCCGATCTGCCGCCGGACCGGCCGCCCACCGTGGTGTACGACATGTACCCGGAGATCCACAGGGTGCCATTCCACTACGCGAATCCCGTCAGCGGGCGGCGCAGCGAGCTGGACTGACGACCTGACCCTATCTTGAGTGTCGATCGAAGAACTCGTACACATGCTCCTGGCTGACCGTGATCACAGGACCATGCGTGACGCCCGGCATCTCGACGTACTCGTGTTCCATGCTGATTGCTTCCATGGTCTGTGCCCACGTTCGCGCGAGTGAAACCGGCACCACTTCATCCTCGTCACCGTGGATGATCATCACCGGAATACCCGCCTCGTGCAGGCCACCGAGCATCTCGGCGCGGTTCTCGTCGACGTTGAACTCCTCACGGATCATTGCGAGAACGTTCATGACGTCCTTTTCGCTGAGTTCGCATTGAATATCCGCTATGCCGGAATAGAATGCGGCACACGCTCCAACAGGCTATTCTGCCAATCGGAACGGGAGCAGCGATGCGCATTGGAATACCCCGGGAAATCAAGGTTCACGAGTATCGAGTCGGCATGACGCCGGGTGGTGTCCGCGAGCTGTGCGAAGCCGGCCACCAGGTTCTGGTCGAGCACGACGCCGGCGCTGCCGCCGGATTCGACGACATCGAGTATCAGCAGGCCGGTGCCGGTATCGCAGCGGACGCTGACGCGCTGTACCGCGACAGTGGGCTGATCGTGAAAATCAAGGAGCCGCAAAGTGAAGAACTCGGGCGACTCGGCGAAGGTCAGCTGCTGTTTGCGTTCCTGCACCTCGCCGCCATGCCCGGGCTCGCGCGCACTCTGGCGGCCCGGGGTGTCACCGCCATTGCCTACGAGACGGTGACCGATGCCTGCGACGGACTCCCGCTGCTGGCGCCGATGAGCCGGATCGCAGGGCGGATGTCGGTGCAGGCAGGGGCACACTGCCTGGAGAAGCCGGCCGGTGGTCGCGGCGTGCTGCTCGGTGGCGTGCCCGGCGTACCGGCGGCACGCGTGGTCGTGATCGGTGCGGGCGTTGCCGGCGGCAATGCGGCTGAAATGGCGGTCGGTCTTCAGGCGGATGTGACCGTGCTCGACCGCAACGTGGAGCGCCTCAATGTGCTCGCTGAACGCTTCGGCAACCGCATCCGCACCCGATACTCGACCGCCGAAACGCTCGCCGCGCAGGTTGAAGGCGCCGATCTCCTGATCGGTGCCGTGCTTGCGCCGGGTCGCGCGGCACCGAAGCTCGTGACGCGGGAAATGGTCGGTTCGATGGCGCCTGGCAGTGTGATCGTCGACGTTTCCATAGACCAGGGTGGTTGTGTCGCGACCAGCCGACCGACGACACATGCCGAGCCGACCTTTGTCGTCGATGGCATCCTGCACTACTGCGTAGCCAACATGCCCGGTGCCGTTCCCCGCACCGCGACGCAGGCGCTTGTGAACGCAACGCTGCCGTACGTGCGTGCGCTTGCCGATCACGGCCTGGAACGAGCGTTCGAACACGACGCCGGATTGGCCGCGGGACTCAACGTCCATGCGGGCAGGATCGTTCACCCGGCAGTGGCCGAGGATGTTGAGGCGGCCACCGCCTCAGGCAGCCGACGCGAGCCGGTGAAACAAGCTGCCGAAACGATCAAGGCACCATGATCGCGTCTGCGGGAAATTCACCACTGGAAATGCGCCACACCACCGGACAGCCTCCCGATCCCCGGCCCATGCCACCGCTGTCGCTCTACGTGCATCTGCCTTGGTGCGAGCGCAAGTGCCCGTACTGCGACTTCAATTCCTACGAGCCACGCGGCGGTCTGCCCGAGCATGCCTACGTGCAGGCGCTGCTGAGCGACCTGGACGCTGAAAGCGGCTTCGCGCATGGTCGGCGTGTCATCAGCGTGTTCATCGGCGGCGGCACACCCAGCCTGTTTTCCGGCGACGCGATACGCACACTGCTCGACGGCATCAGGGCGCGCATGGCAGTTGCAGACGACGTCGAAATCACGCTGGAGGCCAATCCCGGTTCCGTCGAAGCGCGGCGGTTCGCGGCGTTCCGCGAAGCTGGCGTCAATCGCCTGTCGATCGGCATTCAGAGCTTCCGGGATCAGCAGCTGCGCGCAATCGGCCGCGTGCACGACAGGGACGAAGCGCTGCGCGCCGCCGCGGTCGCGCGAGAAGCCGGCTTCGACAACCTCAACCTGGATCTGATGTACGGCCTGCCCGACGACGATGGCGAAGGCGCACTGGACGATCTGCACACCGCCATCGCCCTTCAGCCGCAACACCTGTCCTGGTATCAGCTGACGCTGGAGCCGGACACGGCGTTCCATCGTCGCCCGCCGCCGTTGCCGGCGGATGACGAAGTCGCCGTCATCGAGCAAAGCGGCCGCGCGCTGCTGGCCGCGAACGGCTTCGGACGCTACGAAATCTCCGCCTATGCGCGTGCCACGGCGCGCTGCGTGCACAATCTCAACTACTGGACCTTCGGCGACTACATTGGCATCGGCGCCGGGGCGCACGGCAAGCTCACAGCACCGGACCGGACCGGCATCGTACGGCGCGCGAAGACGCGCAATCCACGCACCTACATGGTCGCGGCCGGCAGCGCTGCGGCGGTGTCCGTGGAACAGGTCACGCAGCCTCACGCGCTGGCACTGGAATTCATGATGAACGCGCTGCGCCTGACCGATGGTATCGACATGGTCTGTTTCGAGCGCCACACCGGTGTATTGTTCGACACCATCGCCGCACCGCTGGCCGAAGCCAGGCGGCGCGGCTGGCTGGATGTGGATCGACACAGCATCCGGCCGACGCCGACGGGCCGTGCGTACCTGAATGCCGTGCTGGCGCTCTTCGTGGAGCAGCCGGTGGAACGGAGAAGTGCGCTAACGCCTTAATTCTCTGAAACGCGTTCTCGTTACGGGGAGGCATCCGGGGACAGGATGCGGGTTTCGGTGCTCACCCGGCTGGCCACGAAATCACCGGAAGTGCGCTCCTGCATGGCAGCGAAGTAGCTGGCCACACCTTCTGGCGTGGTCACCAGCGTCTGCGAGCCGGTTCCCCAAAACAGGGCATCCGGGGCAAACAGAGCCAGCATGGCGGGATAATCCGAATCGGTGAAGGCGGCCAGAAAACGATCGAAGACGGCGTCGGCTTCAATACCGGCATCGGCCCGGGCATGGGAGGTCAAGCAGTCATGCCAAAGCCGGGGTGGCGCAACCGGATCAGCCGCGACCCACCCAGCGCCGCACGAAGCTCACCAGCCCGAATACGCTCAGCGTCGCGATCAGCACGCCGGACAGCGTCAGCAGCAATCGGTATATCAGGCTGTCGATGCGCGCGGTATGCAGCGGATAGGCAAGATTCACGAGCCGCTCGGAGACATGCTGGTTGAGCGGATCCATGCGGATGTCCATCCAGCCCTCGTGCACGTCGATGAACACGCGGCTTTGTCCCTGCTGATTCCATTCATCGGGCTGCTGCAATCCGATCACGCGATACGCCGAGAACAGATTCGGCAGACTCGCCGTGCGCACGCGCGCGCCGGGAAAACTTGCCAGCGACCGTTCAATGGCCGGCAGCCAGTCGCCGGTTTCAACGCCGGAGATATCGTCGAGGTGGTCGGAGAAATCCAGGCTGTAGTCGGGACTGCGAAACGGCTCCAGCAGCAGCTCCTCGGCTTCGTCCGGAAAGGCAAGCAGCGCACCGGTAAGCAGCGTCAGCAGCAGCGGCAGAACGAGCACAACGCCGAGGTTGCGGTGCGCACCGGCCAGCTGGCCGCGGCTCAGGCCGCGCGGCCAGATGCCACGGCGGAAGCCGCGCCTGGCCGGCCAGAACGCGGCCACACCGGCCAGCACCAGCACGATCAGCGCGAGTGCGGCAAGGCCCAGTATCGTCAGCCCGAGGTTGTCCAGCAGCAGCCGGTGATGCAGATCGAACAACCACTCCTCGAAGCGCTCGTTCCGCACCCACCGGTCGACGATGCGGCCGCTGCCGTCGAGGTACGCATAGTGCGCATCCACCAGAATCACTCTGGCCAGCGGCAGCCGGTCGGTCGGGAATTCGATGCCCAGCACTTCGTTGTTATCGAACTGCGCCTCGACGGCCGCGGCGATCGCGGCCAGCGCTTCAGGCGTGGCGTCGAACGTAGTGCGCGCCTCGGGCATCGTCAGCCTCACGTACTCGTGCTTCCAGACCAGCAGCGTGCCGGTCACGCTCGCAAGCAGCACCAGCAGCGCCAGTGTTGCGCCACCCCATGCATGCAGTGTCCTGAGCCAGCGAAACAGCATCTCCGGTGCACCATCCGTCCGTCATCCGGACCGGCATGTTAACGGGTATTCGTGCGACGGTCGCGCCGGGAAGCCGGCCGGGGTTCGACTGGCTGCCGATGGTAATCGGCTCACTGTCGTTGGCGATCGCGCCGCCCGCAGTCACCCGGGATTGGCACGCCTGATCTTCGACCATGCGAAATCGCAACGCGTTACGAACATCAGGGCTAGTCGTCGGAGCCCGGACGCCCACGCAGGCGCTTGCGCTGCCCGTGACGCGTTTTTACGTCCGTGCGGCGCTGTTTGACGGAACGCGGCGTGCGCGTGGGCACACGGGGTTTCGGTGGCGTCTCGGCGCTGGCAACGAGAGCGGACAGCCGCGCGAGTGCATCTTCCCGATTGCGCTCCTGGGTGCGAAAACGCTGCGCCTCGATCAGGATTTCGCCATCCAGTGTGAGCCGCCGTCCGGCCAGCCGCTCGAGCCGTGCGCGCACCTCCTGTGGCAGCCCGGCCCGGTTCAGGTTCAGCCGCAGCTGCACCGCGGTCGCCACCTTGTTCACGTTCTGGCCACCGGGGCCCGAGCCGCGGATGAACTGCACAGTGATCGCCTCGTCCGGCACGGTAACGCGTTGTGTCAGTTCGATCACCGGCAGTGCCTTCCCGCTTTCCGCAACAGTCGCCGAAATCTGGTACCGTTTACCCATCCTGACACGAAAATCCCGGCAAGCCATGGACCGTTTCGTCTTTTCATCGCGATCGCTCCCTCCGGATCAGTCGATAGAAGCCACACGCCATGTCTACGAGTCGCTGGCCCAGATCGAACTGGACCCGCTCGGCGACGACTTCGTTTCCGACATCTCGGTGCTGCAATTGCCGGATGTGGCCATCGCCCGGATCCAGTCATCCGCCTGCACGGCGCGCAGGACCTCGGCGCATGCCGCCGATGGGAACGACGACCTGATCTTTCAGCTGGTGACCGCCGGCCGATGCCTGTCCCGGCCGAAAAGTGGACGCGAACTGCACCTGCTGGCGGGCGATGCGTATCTTGCACCAAATGACTGCAGCGGAGAATCCACATACGACCAGGGCGCGTACGGATTCAGCATCGCCATACCCAGAGCCGTGCTGGCTGAACGCGTCCCAACCGACAGTACCGGTCGTATGCGGAAGCTCAAGGCTTCGCCGGAACTGCGGCTTTTCACCCAGTACGCACTGACGCTGTCCTGCGAAACGACCAAACCCGATCCGGCAACGGTCAGACTGGCCGCAACGCATCTGCAGGATCTGGCAGTGCTGGTGCTCGGCGCCAATCGCGATGAGGCGCGCACGGCAAGTCGCCGCGGACTGCGTGCGGTGCTGTACAAGTCGGTCACGGCCGATATCGTCGCCAATGTCGACAATCCCGCACTGTCACTGGACTGGATAGCACGGCGTCACAGCGTCTCGCCTCGCTATCTGCGCGCTCTGTTCTACGGCGAGCACACGAGCTTCACGAGCTTCGTACTCGATGCGCGACTGGAGCGTGTCTGCCAGATGCTCAGCGACCCGGTCATGCATAGTCAGCGCGTCAGTACAATCGCCTTCAATGCCGGTTTCAGCGATCTGTCCTGGTTCAATGAAGCATTCCGCCGGCGCTTCGGCATGACGCCATCGGACGTTCGAGCGATCGCTGCTATCCGCCGTCGCTCGTGACGGTGCTCCGTGTCCCATACCCCTGTCATCTACCCCAAGCTTTGCGGAATTCAACACTTGTATAAGTGTCCTGTTGTATTGGCGTGCGGTGGCGACCCGGTCGCTGCCGGCGATGACAGGGATTCTTTCTGGAGGCAAGGGACAGGTGAGCAGAATACCGGTATCAGGATCTGGGTTTTATGTCGGCCGAACGCCCGCGGGGCGAAAAACGAGTGCGTCACTGCTGCTCACCGCCACACTGCTGTTCATTCAGGGCTGCAGCGGTGGAAGCGGGGGTGGAGGCGGGTCGACCCCTCCACCACCACCACCACCTCCTCCTCCACCCCCGCCGCCGATGACGGCACCACCAGCACCGACACTGGGACTGGAACCGGCGGCAGTGAAGCGCTTCCAGTTCTCCTGGAGTGGTAGCTCGGAAGCCACCGAGTACCGCCTGCTGGAAAGTGCCGATGGCTCCGCGGTCTACGAAGAAATCGCGGTGCTGGCCGCAGGCAGCGAATCATACGACCTGGAGGTATTCCTCCCGGCCCGCGTCAACGCCGGGTATATCCTCGAAGCCTGCAACGATGTGGGCTGCACGGCATCGTCGGCCGTCATGGTCGACGATGCCCTGGTCGATGCCATCGGTTATGTCAAGGCGTCCAATACCCGTGCCGGACAGGCGTTCGGCCTCTCGGTGGCGATATCCGGTGACGCAGGCACACTGGCGGTCGGCGCAGCGGGCGAGGCCAGCGGCGCCACCGGCATCAACGGCAATCAAAGCGACAACTCCAGTCCAGGTGCCGGCGCCGTGTACGTATTCGTACGCGAAGCCGACACGTGGACACAGCAGGCCTATATCAAAGCGTCCAATACTGAGCCGGGCGATCTGTTCGGCTCCACGGTGGTGCTGGATTTCGCGGGCGACACGCTGGCCGTCGGCACCTGGGCGGAAGCCAGTGGGGCCACCGGCATCAACGGCAGCCAGGGGAACAATGTGGCCCCCTACGCCGGTGCCGTCTATGTGTTCACTCGCACCGCGGACGTGTGGTCTCAGCAGGCCTATGTGAAGGCATCCAACACCGGCGAGGATTACGAGTTCGGCGATACGGTCGCGCTGTCCGCGGACGGCAATACGATGGCCGTGGGCTCCCGCGGAGAGGCCAGTGCCGCCACCGGCATCAACGGTGATCAAAGCGACACCAGCGCCGGATTCGCCGGCGCGGTCTACGTGTTCACCCGCGAAGGCACGGTCTGGACGCAGCAGGCGTACGTCAAGGCATCCAACACCGACGACTTCGACCAGTTCGGATCCTTCGTCGCGTTGTCCGGCGACGGCGATACGCTCGCCGTGGGTGCGCGCTTCGAATCCAGCGGCGCCACGGGCATCGATGGTGACCAGAGCGACAACTCGGTATTCGGCGCCGGCGCCGTGTACGTCTTCACACGAGAAGCCGGCGTGTGGAGCCAGGAGGCCTACGTGAAGGCCTCGAATGCGGATGTCGCCGGTAATATCGGCTTCGGCATCGCCGTTGCACTATCTGGCGATGGCGGCACGCTGGCGGTTTCCGCCACACTGGAAGACAGCAATGCAGTCGGCGTCAATGGCAATCAGACCAACCACAATGCTGAAAGGAGCGGTGCGGTCTACGTATTCGTTCGCGAGGCAGGAGCCTGGTCCCAGCAGGCCTATGTGAAAGCTTCCAACACCACCGAGGACCTCAACTTCGGACGCACGCTGGCGCTCTCGGCTGACGGCGATACGCTGGTCGTTGGCACCCCAAACGACGCCAGCAACGCCATTGGAATCAATGGCAGTCAGAGCAACATCGCGGCACCGTCCAGCGGCGCCGTCTATCTGTTCAGTCGTGACGCCGGAGTGTGGTCGCAGTATGCGTATGTGAAAGCCTCCAACAGCGGTGAGCAACACTTTTTTGGCTACGCTGTAGCGCTGTCCGATGATGCACAGACACTGGCGGTCAGCGGACCGGGAGATTCCAGCAATGCCACCGGAATTGGTGGCGATCAGAGCAACAGCTCAGAAGCGACCAGTGGCGCGGTTTATCTGTACTGAATCGTTTCCGCAGCTGAGCGGATCCAGTGATACAAGGGAAGTACCGATCTATGAATAGCAGCAACATGGCGCGAAACGGCATGGCAGTCGTTTCGGCCGCTATCCTGTGTATGGCCTGCAGCAGCGGCAGTGGAGGCGGGGGAGGCAGCCCTGGGCCGGGGCCCGGGAACGGGAACGGGAACGGGAACGGCGGACCGGATGAGTTCGACGTACTGGCGCTGTACCAGTTCTCGATCCACGCCGCAGACGATGATCCGCTGCTGGTGTTCATACCCGGCCTGGGCGAAGGTGGTGGAACGCTCAGTCTGCGGCACAGCGTGCCCGGTCAGGGTCTGACGGGAACGCTGTCCACGGAGACTGACGAGCTCACGATCGCTGTCGGCTCCGAACTGCTGCTGGAGGAGACAGCCGAAACACCCGAACTGTTCGGCGAGCTCACGGTGACCACAACAGCGGCGTTAGTCGTACCGGCAAACGACTGGGCCACTGCCGGGCAGCTGGTGGTCGCAGCCAGCGACGATGAGGTGATCCTCACCGTCAATAGTGAAGGCACAGGCGTGCGGCTGGAACTCGATGCAGGTGCGAACGGCGTCGTCGACGAAACCGTCGACCTTACATGGGCGGAATTCGGGCAGCAGGGTGATGACGCACCATTCTGGCGGCAGCTGGCCGATGTCGGCTACGGCGCGAAGACAGCGTTCCTGTTCGACCTGGTTGAAGTCGCAATATCGGGCCTGGAACTGATCGGACCGGACCTTCAGGCCGCGGGTACGCTGGCGTTGTCCTGTGATGCATTCAGCGACGAAGGGTGGACGGTGCCCACACCTCCGCCGGTGATTCCCGACAGCGGTCTGCTGAACCTTTCCTGGTTCGACGACAGCGGTGACGGTGCCGTTGGCAGTGGCGACAGCTTCGAGAAACTGTTCGACTACTGTCTGGATGCCAGCATGGGCGAAAGCGACCGCAAGCTGAGCAATGGCACGCTGGTACTCGCCAATCTCGTTCAGGAGGTGGAGGACGGGCTGCTGGTGAGGATGGCCCTGGATGGCGAAAGCGCAACGGGACGAGCCGGCGGTGTCGTGTTCAACGACTATGAACTGTTCGAGATCAGGGCCGGCGGCGTGGACGGGTCAACGAACATCAGTGACAGCTTTCAGATCAACGGTCGCCTCATTCTCGTGTTCGAAGCGCCGGATCCCTGACAGGAACCCGACAGATAAGGGGCGACCCGCAATCACTCGTCCACGACCGCCAGCACACGCGCCGCGAGTGCATCCCACTCGTCTGTGGCCAACGCATCGAGTTCGCGATGGACATCATCGGTCGTCAGTCGCGGCAGCCCAGCGGCAGGCAATGGTACATATCCACTCTCAGTACGCACAACCAGAAATGCCGCGGACGAAGGATTGCCGGCGTCGGCCTCGATCCACAGGTGCACGTATTCGTCGCCTCCGCAACCGGTGACACGCCAGCCGGCATCGGCCCAGTTCTCGACCAGTGAGCCGAACCTGCCCGCGTCACACCGTTCGGACAGGCGGTCGACTGTCATCTGGAACATCATTTCCTGTGGCCCAATCACGTCGGCGGCGCTGGCCGGACGACCAGGGGGCAATCGGGCGAGATCATCCTGCCAGGCGGATCCACGTTGAGGCGGTGGGTCCACGCAAGGATCACACAGCGTTTCCTGCGCGACCACGGTACCGACATGCAGCAACCACCCAACGATGAGGAACGTGACGGTTTTCATGTGCCCCCCGGCGGAGCAAGGCTCCGCGAACGATTATTCGACCAGCGTTTGCATCACCACCGACTCGAATTCAAACCACGCATCGTTGCTGTAGGTCTGCACCAGGAGCAACGCGACAAGGTTTTCCTGCGGATCCACCCAGAAATACGTCCCGTAAAGACCGCTCCAGCTGAAACTGCCCTCCGAGAGCAGCGAGCGTCGCGCCACGGGATCCGTGATGACGTTGACACCGAGGCCGAATCCCTCGCCCGCCGGGCGGCTCGGATGAATACCAGTGTTGAGGTTCTCCAGGCCCTCTTCGATGACCGCCGAGCCCATGAGCTTCACTGAACGGGGGCTGAGTATTCTGACGCCATCGAGCTCGCCGCCGTTCGCGAGCATCATGGTGAAGCGCCCATAGGCTTCAGCCGTGCCCATCAGGCCGCCGGCACCGGAGAAATAGACTTGGCTCGACATCGAGTCCGGGTTGGGTCGCGGCCGCAGCCCGTTCGGACCGCCCATATAACTGTTGGCCAGGCGTTCACGCTGCGCCTCATCCGGCCAGTAGAAGATGTCTTCCATACCGAGCGGCTCGAACAGCCGGTCGTTCAGAAACTGATCGAAGCTCTGCCCCGAGACCACCTCGACGATGTGCGCGATCACGTCGAAGCCGCCCACGGCGCTGTACGACCATCGGGAACCCGGCTGGAAGTCGAGCGGCGCTGCACCTGCCGCCGCGACCCAGCTCACGCCGATCTCCTCACGCTGCGCGAAGTACTCCTGGGTGGCCGCGTTGCCTACGCGCCCGCTCATGAAGCCCGAAGTGTGCGTCAGCAGGTCGACGATCGTGACGGCACGCTCCGCCGGCACGGCGTCGTACTCCGGCGGAGGCCCGCCGAAACCGCCGGGGCCGGAGCCTGCATTGCGGATGACCGCCACCGTCTGATTGGCGAAACTGGGCAGGTATCTCGAGACAGGATCATTGAGCTTGATCCTGCCTTCCTCAACGAGCATCAGCAGAGCCGCCGCGGCCACCGGCTTCGTCATCGATGCGAAGCGGAAGATCGTGTCGGTGCGCATCGGCGTCGCGGACTCGATATCCATGAGCCCATGCGCTTCAAGATGCGCAATCTGCCCGTCTCGTGCAACCAGAGTGACGGCGCCGGAAAAACTGCCAGCCTCGATATGCCGCTCCATAAGCTCGCTGATCCGTTCAAGTCGCTCTGCGGACAGTCCGACCTGCTCCGGCGCCACAACCTGCTGCGCGGCCGCGCCGAACGACACCGTGAGCGTGAGTAGCGCGAGCAGCGTGCGGACAGGCTTCGCGCGGACAAGTATTGCTGGCATTTCCATCGTGCTTTTCTCTGGCTGGAGGACTGGCACCGATTGTACCCAACGAGGGGCGTGACACCTACTCTGGAAGCACCCTTGGAAAGCGACCGACAGGCCACGATCAGCAGCCCGCCGCCTGAAAGCGGCAGCAACGCAACCCAGAAGGCATGCCTCCAGGCACCGCCCCCAGGGCCGACACCGATTCTGTCGGCCGGTCCGGAACGCCGCGATTCCCGACTCGAGCGCCATCATCTCGATATCGTTCTCCGAGCCCACCAGGACACAAGCGCTCCGGCAGCGGAACCCGCGACGATCGGCAGTATCCATATGATCGTCCAGTAAACCCCCGCAATCGGCCAGACACTGGACGAGTGCATGACCGCGGCAACGCACGTGCCGACGAAGACTCCGCCCGTCATGGCTGAACCGCTGGCCCAGGCATCGGCTGACCGCCATGCGGCAATCAGAAACGCCGCAGGCAAAAGCACGAACCATCTGGACGTGCGGATGGATGCTTCGAGTGCGGCACGCGCCTCCAAGCTCGGCGCATCAGGGTCATTCAACATCAGGAAGAGGAAAGCGAATGCCACCCCGAACAGGCCGGCGATGAGAGTGGAGCGGGAAATCGATGAGCGTTTCATCGCTCAACGGTGAGGCAATCAGCAAGACGATCGGCACATAGCAGCAAGCGCGTGCTGATGCTTCGGGAGCCGGGTGGCGAGACCAGCTGCTCACGCAGCAGCCGTTCGCTGCGAACGGCATGGAAGATCTGCGGCAGCAGTGCCCGGATCGACTTCTCCGGCGCAACCGAAGGACGACCCGCTGCAGAGCCGGCGCGCTCAGAGTGCGCAGACATCTCTTCAAGCGCGTCATCCACCATCAACCGCACGGGTCGCAGTGGAGGGTTCCTCGGCATCCGCCTTCCCGCGAAAACGTAGCTGAACAACTCATCCTGATGAACATCCGCGCCGCGCATCGAGCATCATCCCTTGTTGCGTGCAATGACGAGAATTCTAACCGCTCTCGTACCTGCCGACGGGCCGGGATTCATGTCCCGCATGCAGGGCTTCATTTCGGTGTACGCGACATACAGACCTGGCGTCTGTGCACCGCTGGCCATCATCCGTTACCCGCCATGCCGCACAGGTGTCGGCACCGGCGCTATCCTGAACAAGCTGCAAGCGGCCTCGAATCGCCTCCGGCATTCGTCGTCACCGACAGGACATGCCTCGGTCTGCGCGCTGGCCGGCAACGCATGGCCCAGAAGGAGCAGGAAACGACGAACCCGGGCCCATGACATGGATAAAGCAACCCCGTTTCTGAAATTTTTTCCGCGATCCTTTCGCGGGCTGACTACTCGGTTTGCGCCTCCATGTTGAGATAGATTCTTCCGGTCACCCATTCCTCGGAGATCTCCATCGCCACTGCAGTGACGAGGCGTTCGCAGGAGGCTCCATTCGGAAACAGCGTGGCCACTCTCGGGTTCTACGTTTGATCTCCCTGTTCACCCGTTCCAGCGCGTTCGTGGTGCGCAGTCGGCGCCGGTCGTTGACAGTCAGCGGCCTGACGCCTTTCACCTACCGTGAGAATCAAGAACGAAGGAATTCACTCAATCGTCTTCCGGAACTATTCATCACCTGGCCAGCCACTCGTCGACATAGGCTTCGGCTTCCTGCATTCGACCTTCCCCCCAATAAATACGCGCCTGTGCCAACGCCTCGTCGCGCAGGCCACGCTCCAGGTATTCCCCCATCAACACTCCCGCAACGTCCCTGTGGTCAGGGAACCGCACAGAACCACGCTGCAGAACGGTCAGCATCTCATCCGGATCCATGTTCCCCATGTAGGGCTTCATGTAGGCGTACGCGACATACAGACCTGGTGTCTGTGCACCGCTGGCCATCATTCGCTGTGCAGCCGCCGCGAAGCGTTCGTACCAGTCCGCATCTCCAGCATCCACACCGAATTCATCAAGTGCCACCGACCGGATCGACGAATCGACAGCATCGGCCAGACGCAATCCGGTGTCGGTGCCGCCAATGGTGGCTGCCGCATCGGCTACCGAGAGGACTGAGCCGATACAGTCCCGGGCTCCAAACATCGATCGTGCATAGTGACGACAGACAATCGACAGGTTGGCGGCGATCCGCTCAGGGTCATTCGCAGGTTCACGGCTGGCATCCGCCAGAACCTCCTCCCAGCGAAGATCCTGACGAATCTGTTCAAGAAAAGCGGCATAGCTGCCCTCCACCTCAGCAATCTGCGAGGGATACGATGCCTCAAGCTGCAACAAGAGCACACGATAGTCTACCGAGATCCCGTACGCGAGGCGCCATCGTGCGGCTTCGTCGGCATGGTCGGTCGCGACGTAAGCTTGCTGCTGCGAATTGATGCTTTCGCGCACGCCAGGCATTCCGAGACGGTGTAGCGCGTTCGACAAAGTCTGCACGGCAATCTGATTCGACGGATCGGTCTCGACAGCCTGACGCAGATGATCGATTCGCTCATCTCGCGTTTCCGCAAGCGAGCTTAGTCCCAACAAAGCATTCACGTTGTCTGGACTTTGATCATGGAGCCTCTGAAACGCCGTGGTCGCCTGTTCCAGATAAGCTTCGCTTTCCTCCCGGCTGGCACCAAAATACGTGCCCAACGCACGATATGTGATTCCAATCAGTGCCTGCACTTCATCGGTGCCTGCGTCGCTCCGCTGCTGCAGAGAATCCAGCAACATAGTGCAGCTCTGCGCGGTTGCTCCTGCGCCCCGATCAAGGCAAGCGACCCCGTACTGCCGATCCAGGCATGCAAAATCCCCTGCACGGCACTCGTCGATCTGACCGACCGCGACGTCCGCTTGGACAAAAAGAAGCGCCGCACAGGAAACTATTATTACTCGCGATAGTGATTGAATACTCATGATTTCTCCTACCAATTCCATACTACTATTGGGGACAACACCTCCTGAGGATCAGCCGGATCTCTTTCAAGTCTGGTGATTTGGCCGAAGTAGTATGGGTCGACGTTTACCAGTGGATTCCTCATGTAGAGCGGTATTCCATGCGCAACAACCCAGTCCCTGTCGTAGGGGCTGAAGTCGGTATTGGTAACCCAGTTCAAGATCTCCAAATCCAGCGGGGTGCTACTCCAATTCTGCGTTCCACCGCAGCCCACTCCTGCGTTGTATTGCGCCACATTCTCAAAGAATGGGTGGCTGTGAATTCCCGCCAGAGCGTCAACGTGATTCAGGAATGCGCGGCATGGGTCATCGGTTGTATTTGGCATCCACGGACCTACCGGGGGCGGAAACGACGAGTAGCGGCTATCTACGGCGACTTGTCCGAAGTTACAGAATATCCGCGCTGCCCTCTCGAATGGTTCTGGCTGCGGCTGCGAGCCCAACATCTCGCTGACGGCTGCTGCGTCGATGACGGACATGGACTCACATGGCGGCGGTGGCGGTTCGACGATGACCGCAGCGGCAAGGTAGCTGGTGCCGTAACAGACATACCCCTGCCCGGAGTACGAATAGCAGTCCGGTCCTTCGTCATTCGACGTCAACTCCGTCGTGCCGCTGACATGCAGATTCACGCCATCGTCGAAAAGCCACGCATCGATGAAATTCGCCAGGGACTTCGAAGGAAGGAGCGCCGCCAGCATCAGGCTCACGATGGCGAGCGGTGCGCTACGCTGAAAACAGCGGTTCAGTTGGCCCCGCCAGACGCGCAGCGTCCACGCGGCGGCTACGCATGGAAGACAATCAGAAAATGGCAGGGCAACAGGGTACGGATCATGTGGCATCTCCCCCCGAAGACCGGAGCCATCGAAACCGGTTCTTCTGTGGCTTCGTTGTCCTGATATTCCCTGAGTCCGTATTATCTGTCAAGCACTATAGCTGTAGCATCTGTATTTAACGTCAGCGACGATAGATCTGCGGCGAGCAGATTTGGCGGCCGCAAGACCGAGGCAATCCGCTACCGCCCCCGCTCCACCGCAAACACCAGATCCGCGCCGGTGGCCTCGCTGCTGGACTGCGTGATGATGCGCCAGCGGTCGGAAATCGTGTACTGAATGCGTAGCACATTGATCGGGTCGAACAGGCCTATACCGTAGCTGACATACAGGCGCGGCGACAGATACTTGCCCACCACCAGCGCGGCCTGCATCGGATCGCTCTCCGCGCCGGCCTCGCCGGTGCCGGTTTCGATGCCGAACTGATCAACACCGAGTCGCTCGCCGATGTTGCGCGCGAGAAAATCGCCACCACGCAGTCCCATCGCCAGCGCCGCTTGCGACAGCGCCGACGATTCGCCGGCCGGTGCCTCCTGCAGCGAACGTCCCAGCACCAGATACGACAGGGTCTCCAGTTCGGACATCGGCGGCTCCGAGAACAGGGAGAACACCGGTTCCTCCAAGGTACCCACCACGTTCGCACCGACGGTGATGCCGGCGCGCGGGCGGCGCACGGCGCGGATGTCCAGCGCGGGTTCGGTGATCGGGCCGCCGGCGAAATAGATGTTGCCGGTCTCGATCACCAGCCCCTGGCCATAGGCGCGATACTCGCCACCGATCAGGTTGATTTCACCGGTACCGGTGAGCGGCGTACCCGGCGACTGCGACGCCTGCACACTGCCCTGGAGTCTCGCCGTCAGGCCGTAACCGTCGAAATACACCTCATTGCCGAGCATGATGCGGATGCGTGCATGAAAAGCCTGCTGCACAAGTGGCGCATCCACTTCGTCGTCATCTCCGGTCAGCAGCACCTCGTCGGCGGACACGCCCACCGCCGTGGATGGCGGCGTTACCGGCGTGATGTCGGCACGCGGCACGCGTACGTCGCCGGTCACGTCCACACGCTGCGGTGTGGCGTCGATGGACAAGTCGGGGCTGACAAACAGCCGTGCGTCGGGTGTATTCACAAGCAGGAAGGCGTCGCCGTTGATGCGCAGATTCGCCAGCGGCTCGTCGGTCAGCAGGTTCACGTCGCCGCTGACGGTCACGGTGCCGCCGCCAGACTGCGCGCTCACGGACAGTTGCACACCATCACGATGGCCGGCCACGGTGGCGCTGAGTTCGGACACCGTGATCCCGGCCAGTGGCACCATGGCGCGGCCGTCCTGCATCTCGATGCGCCCGCTGAGCACGGGATTCGCGGTTGTGCCACCGAACACCAGCTCTCCACGCAATGATCCGGCCACGTCGCGCAGATCGGTGATGAATGCGCCGAGGAATGCCAGATCCGGAATGTCGATTTCCAGGCCGCCGGCGAGATCGCCGTGCTGCCACGTGGCGAGCACATCGGCGCCATCCGCGGCGGTGAGGTCGGTAGTCAGGCGCAAATGGCCATACTCCACCGGCAGCAGCGCGTTCAGATTCGCGCTGTCCGGCATCAGCGTTACGCGGATTTCTCCGGGTTCGAAACGCAGGCGATTCCAGAGCGGTCCATCGAGGTCGTCTTCACGGGCCACGGCGCCATCGAACGCGGGATCGTAGTCCGTCACCGGCACGATCAGTTCACCTTCGCTGGTCGTCAGATGCAGATCGCCGGTGAGCGGTCCGTCGGCAGCCAGCCGCATCGCACCGGTGACGTTCATGCTGCCGGTGATGACGGGATCCGGCGGCAGGAATGCCGCGAAGTAGTCAAAAGGCAGGTCGGTGAGCTCCAGATCCGCCTCCAGCGCCGCCGCATCCTGTGCGGCGCGCAGACACAGCCTCGCCGGATCACTGATCCAGCAGTGGTGCTCGATACCGAAGGCCGCGGCACTGGCGAATCCATCCACCGGTTCCGCCAGCGCCCAGGGGGCCAGTTGCGGGTACGCGAGATGACCCTCAAGCACCCGGAAGCGCCACTGCACATCATCGCCACCCAGACCAGACAGATCACCGCTGACGACAAGCTCCACGTCGCCTTCGCTGGATTGCAGCGACAGCCGGATGTCGTGTGCCTCGGGTGTACCGTCCACGTCCAGCGTGAGTTCATTGACGACAATGTCGTTCAGTTGTCCGCCGCGCGCATTCAGCGTCAGCACCGAACTCAGCCCGCCGGACAGATCGATATCGGCATCCAGCACCAGTGTGTCGATGCGGTAGTCTTCGTAGCCGGATTCTTCTGCACGCAGCTCCGCGGTGATGCGCGGTGCCGTCACGGGGCCTGTCACACTGCCTTCGCCGATGATCGAGCCGCGAGCCCCTTCGGCAAGCGCCGCCAGCTCGGTGGCATTGATCTGCCAGCTCAGATCCGCGGCGTCGTCCACGCGACCTGAGACACTGAGCCGCACGCCGGCCACATCGGCCTCGAATTCAGCAAGGTCGAGCCGGAACACGAAGGCATCGTTCTGATCGACGGCCGGCTGTGTGTAGTCGGCGCGCGCGGCCACGCGCAGTGGCTGCCCCTGCAACACGCCTTCCAGCGCCAGTCGCTCGATGCTGGCGAAGAGGCCATCGTCGTCGATACGCGCTTCGGCCAGCAGTGCCAGCTCGATGCGTCCCGGCCAGTCGGGTGCGAACAGCGCGGGATCAAGATCGGTGCCTTCGAGCACCAGCCTGCCGACCACATCGGGCTGCCAGCGCAGGTCCAGTTCGCCTTCCAGCCGGCCATCGCCGGCACGCATGGTCAGCTGCGCCAGCGCCTGTTCAAGCGAACCTGTTCCGACCAGACTCACGGCCAGCGGCGGCTGCTCGGGCACCACGACATCCGCTTCGGCATCAAACGTGTAGTCCCCCAGCGTGCCACCGAAACGCAACTCACCGCGTGGGCTTTCCGCCATCGCATCGCCTTCCAGTGGCCACTGCAATGCCTCCCAGGCCACATCCAGCTGCGCGACGATGTCCTGCGTCTCGGCGAGCCGCAGCTCGCCGGTCGCCATCAGGATTCCCGGCCGGCCCGGCTGCGTGAGATGGAGTTCACGCAGTGCCAGCGTCGTGCCCGACCACACCGCATCCAGCGCCACCTGCGCATCGCCGTAGTCGGCACTGCGTATGTCGATGTTCGCAAGCAGCTCCAGATCCGTGAGCGAACCGGCCAGTTCGACATCCACATCCACAGTCTCCACCGGCAGGTCGGCGGCGAAGGCGGCCGGATCGACTTCCGTGGCGCGCAGCGTTCCGTCCAGCGTCAGCGACCCGGCATCGCCCAGGGCTCGCCCCTGCGCGTCATCGGCGTCGGTGTCGGCAGCGGCCAGCAGACCGCCGATGACCAGTTCCGCCTGTGCGTCGAATGGCGCGGTGAGGGACTGATTCAGCTCCAGCTGCGCCAGCGAACCGGACAGCATCGTTTCACCGGCCATCGCCGGCAATTCCGGCAGCCGCAGCGTCCATGCCAGACCGGCATCCAGCGCATACGCATCGTGCGCGGCCAGCACCAGCGCCGCATCCAGATCGAGCAGCGGTGAACGCAGCGAGAGGTTTGCCAGATCCAGCGTCGCATCGTCGTAGGAGGCCGCCAGGGCCAGCGAGTCGAGCGTGAACCCGGTCGTCATCGGCAGACCCTCGGAATCCTCGCCATGCAGCTGGATCACCGCCTGCTCCACCACGAGGCTTTCCAGTGTCACGGACAGCGGCAGGTCCAGCCGCACCGGCAGGCGTATCGGGTCTTCCGGCTGCAGCGGTTCGGCGGCATCTTCCGCGGCGTACACATCCGCCGTCACGCCGCTGACGTACAGTTCGTGCACAGTCAGTTGCCGCCGGCGCAGCGCCCACGGCGACCACGTGATCGCGATGCGTTCGATCGTCACATGCGCATCGCCGGTGTCGACGGCCACATCGCGCACGATCACGCGATCCACCAGCCGCCCTTCCACCGCCGAAAAGCTCATGCCTTCCGGCAGCCACGCCCTGCTCCGTTCCGCGGCGAAGCGCGTGCCGGACTCGGTCGCGATCACCCACCAGACCACACCTGCCAGCAGCACCAGCAGCGCGAGCAGGCCGAACGCCCCGATACGCAGCACGCGCATCATGGAGTCAACCGACCGTTCGCGAACCGCTGGCTGCACTTAGGTTGCATTGGCATCTGATTCATATCGAAAAACTGATCCGCAGACAATCTTGATTCTACGCGGTGATGTCTCACGTCACGACATCGCTCCGATATTTCCGGAACGGCGCCGGGGCATGGTGGCGCGTGTCAGCGGATCAATCCCGGGTGTTGGTACGTATCGTCCAATCGTTGTCCAGGCGTTTCGTGAAATCGATCGGATCGCCCACGCCCACGGTTCCGGGTTCCACCTGATAGGCCCAGACTTGAAAATACGTCAGAGTGGCGCCTCCGTAGATCGTTGAAAATGCGCCATCAACGGCATCCTGTCCGCAGGAGACTCGAATGCGGCCGATGCGCGGCACATGAAACCGGGCGTCGGTCGTCCACCAGGTGCCGCGCAGGTACACCTCGGCATAGGCATGAAAGTCCATGTGCTCCTCCGGCGACGGGAAGCCGATGTCGGGCAGATGGCCGGTGACGTAGCGGGTCGGCAGGTTGAACGTGCGATTGAGCGCGATGGCCAGGTGCGCGAAGTCGCGGCAGACGCCGTAGCCACGCTGCAGAATATCCCATGCCGACAGCTCTGGCCGGCCCGACAGGTAGCGGTATTCGATATTGTCGTGAATCCAGCGGCTGATGGCCTGGACCCTGTTCCATCCGTGTGCGACGTGTCCGAACTCTTTCCAGGCGAAATTGGCGAGCTTGTCGGAATCGCAGTATCGGCTCGGGAGCGTGTAACGCAGCAGCGATGGCGGAAGACAGGCAACGTCTTCGGGTGTGGCCGGGACAAGCCCGAAATTGTCGGGGTTCGATGACACGGCAACAATGGCGTCATGTCTGAAGCAGTGTATGCCCGGCTCGAGCGTCACCCGACAGACGCTGTTGCCGTGGCTGTCGTTGAACTGCTCAGCCGGAAGGTCGTCCCCCAGTGTGAGCGCTTCGAACAGTACGCGGCGCCGCGGATCCGGTGCCAGCTTCAGATTCAGCAGGAGCGAAGCCGGCCCCGTGGCTTCATACACCAGGCTGCAGCCCACCCGAGCTGTAATGTCGAAATCCGGTTGACTGTGTTCGATTGGCATGCGTGTGTATCCATCACTATACGCTCCTGCGCGAATCGTGTTGCGCCGCATCGGTACGGCCGCGTTCCGTCAGGGCAGGGGCGTCGTGCGTAAGCGCGTCAGCGTACAGACAGCTCCGGGCAGAGGCCTACAGTGATGCACTGGACACGAATATCCCCTGATAGGCCGGACGTGACCGCAATCGCGGCTTCCGAAGCCTGCAGCGCTGAACAGGAATACCGCTATGAACTGGAAAACCATGGTTGTCGTCGCCGCGATGATGGCCCTTGCACCGATTGCGTCGTTTGCACAGGTCTCCGAACAGGGACAAGCCATCGCAAGCTCCGATGTACTCAGCCAGATCTCAATGTTCAACTACCGCGAGGGTCGCAAATCGAGCCTGCATCTGCACGGCACGCCCATCTCCGCCAACGCGGACGGAAGTGTGCGAGTGGAATACAAGAACGGCAACGCACGCATCAGAGCCCAGGCCAGAAGGCTGCCGGAGCCGGGTTCGCTCGGACCTTACACAGTCTACGTGCTATGGGCCCTGACACCGGACGGCCGCGCCATCAACCAGGGCATACTCGCCGGGCCGACCGGCGGCAAGGGCAAGATGGATACACTGTACGGTGCATCGCAGTTCGCCTTGATCGTCACCGCTGAGCCGCATTTCGCGGCTACGGTGCCGAGCACGATGATCGTGCTCTACAACATGGCGGACAATGTGCGCGGCGAGGAATCGCGGGTCACGACGCTGACCGAGCGGGCCGATTACTCCAGTCTTGCGCGGGTGGAGATCGCTGATAGGACGAGTCCGCCGGAGGTCGCGCAGGCCCGCTACGCAATCGCCATCGCCGCTGCCGCAGGCGCGCAGCAGTTTGCGCCCGGCGCCTATGGGACAGCCAACAGCAGGCTCGCTGCCGCCGAAACGGCTTTGCTCGGAAGGCGCTCGGAGCGCAGAACCGCACCGGGCCTCGCGCGCGAAGCCGTGATCGCCGGTGAGGATGCGCGCCGTGGCGCGATGATTGCCTCGTCGGCTCGGGCTGCCGACCTGCAAAGCGCCGCTGCCGCACGCGACGCAACCGATGCCGCGAACGTTGTCGCAGCACGCGATGCTGCGCGAGCTGCGACAACGGCGGACGCAGCGATGGCCACCGAGCGCGCGCGCGCCGCGGCGACGGCCCGTGCTGATCTGCTTGCCCGGCTCAACTCAGCGTTGCCGACGCGCGAATCGCCGCGCGGACTGATCTCGGAAATCGGCGGCGTGCACTTCGCGACCGGCACGGCCAGTATCGACAGCCCGGCGCGCGAAGGCCTCGCACGCCTCTCGGGTATCGTGGCGTCCTATCCCGGCTTGCGATTCAACATCGAGGGGCATACCGACAGCGTCGGCAGCGCCGCGATGAACAATGAGCTGTCGCTGCGCCGAGCCATGTCCGCACGCGATTACCTGATCGGTCAGGGTGTGGCCGCCTCGAGCGTCAATGTGCAGGGCTTCGGCTTCTCCATGCCTGTCGCCGACAACTCGACCAACGAAGGCCGTGCGCGCAATCGGCGCGTGGAGATCGTCATTTCCGGCGGGCCGCTCGCGGTGCAGTGAGGCGTGCCGAGTTGCCGCATGGCCTCCAACGGAGGCTATGTGTGTAACCGTACCGACGGTGTCGCCGACGAAAGGTAGTGTTCAACGGTCACGAATGCTGTCACGAATGACACAAGAGGATGCCCACATGAGCACGAACAGAGTATTGATCAGCGTCGCGCTGCTGGCAACGGCAGTCGGTTGCGCCAGTGTGTCGGATACCACGAGAACCGGCATGATTCACGAAGTGCGTTTCGGCGAGCGCATGACGCCGACGAACTTGCAGGTTCGGCCGGGCGATGAGATACGGTGGATCAACGGTCGAAGCACGTCGGTGACGGTGGAGTTTCTCTCAGGCGCGCTGGACTCGATATCCTGCGAGCAGGGGTTTTCGACTCGCAGACTCGGCAATCTGAGAGGCACGCTCCAGGAAACGACGACCATTGAACCGAATGCCAGCGCGAGTCTGTGCTTCGAGAACCCCGGCACCGTGACCTACAACGCCCGGATGGAATCCGCAGTGGCAGGTGGTCAGCAGATCGAGCGGGGAACCATTCGCGTCACCTCTCCCTGAGGCCGCAGGCGATCCGGAGCGATCTTCATGAAATCCGGTTTACTGCCCCGTTCACGATGTCGGGCGCTGATTGCCGCGTGCGCCGCAAGCATCGCGCTGCTGCAGGGTTGCGCCGTAAACCCCGTCAGCGGCCAACGTCAGTTCGTGCTGGTCAGCGAAGACCAGGAAATCGCCATGGGCCGCGAGGGGGCTGCGGGTGTGGTGCAGTCGGTGGGAGTGGTCGACGATATCGCCCTGCAGGCCTATGTGCAACGCCTCGGAGCGCGACTGGCCGCGGACGCCGAGCGTCCTGACCTGCCCTGGTCGTTCAGCGTCATCGACGACCCGACGCCGAATGCCTTTGCGTTTCCAGGCGGGTACATCTTCATTACCCGCGGCCTTATGGGACTCATGGGCAATGAGGCGGAGCTGGTGAGCGTACTCGGACACGAGATCGGACACGTCACCGCGCGCCATTCGGTAAGCATGATGACTCGCGCACAACTGGCGCAGATCGGACTGGGCGTCGGCAGCATTCTGAGCCCGACGATCGCAGAGTTCGGAGAGCTGGCCGCGGGCGGAATCTCGCTACTGTTTCTGAGCTACGGGCGCGACGCCGAACGGCAGGCGGACGAGCTTGGTTTACGCTACATGCTGCAGCAGGGCTATGACGCGCGCGAAATGCCCAATGTGTTCGCGTCGCTGCAACAGGCCAGCGACCTGGCCGGCAACAGCCCGCTGCCACAGTGGCTGTCGAGCCATCCCTTTCCGGAAGAGCGGATCGGGCTCATCCAGACGCAGATCGCGCAGCTTGACCGCTCCCTCGAAGGGACGACAGTGGGCGCCGTCGACTACATGGGCTATATCGACGGCATGGTCTTCGGTGTCAACCCGCGGCAGGGATGGTTCGACGGCAACCGCTTCCTGCATCCGGAACTCGCATTCAGCCTTGAATTTCCCGTTGAATGGCGCACGACCAACCTGCCGCAGGTCGTCATGGCGGGAAGTCCCGACGAAGACGCGATCATACAGCTCGCTCTGACCGAAGGGTCGGTGACCGACGCGGCCAATGAGTTTTTCACTCAGGAGGGCCTGACTTCCGATCGCCCGGCATCGCGGACGATCAACGGTTTGCCGGCAGTGCTCGGCCGCTTTCGCGCGCAGACCGAGAGCGGCGAACTCGGAGGCGTGGCAGCATTCATCCGCCATCTCGACCGCACATACCGGATACTGGCCTACACGCCCGTGCAACAGGCCAGCCGCTACGACCGTGCGTTTATCGCCACCATCGAAAGCTTCGAGCGCCTCACGGATCGCGATGCACTGGACAGACAGCCCGACCGTATCGCTGTAGTCCGTACGACCGAGCAAATGACACTGATGGCGTTCAACGAGCGCTATCCTTCAGTGATCGGCATGGACCAGCTTGCACTGATCAATCAGCTCCCGGGGCCGGATGCCTCCATCCCTGCCGGAACCCTGCTCAAACGCGTCGTCGGTACGCGATAGCCGTCGATCCTTACAGATCCGCCCCGATACTCAGATGCAGCCGCACCGAATCGTCGGTGTGGAACGGATGGGCGATGTCGATGCGCACCATGCCCACCGGCGATCGCCAGCGCATGCCGATACCGGCACCAACGCTGGCCTTGAAGCGATCGCTGAAGGCGTCGCCGGCATCGACGAACACCGCCGCACCGAAATCACCCAGGATCAGACGCTCCAGCTCCACGCTGCCCATGACCAGATAGCGACCACCGATCACGTCATCGGTTGCATTGCGATCGCCTATCCGCTGGTACGCGTAGCCGCGCACGGTGCGGTCGCCGCCGGTGTAAAAGCGCTGCGTGGGCGGCAGGTCATCGAAGCTGCGGGTCTCCAGCACACCAGCTTCGCCACGCACCAGCAGGCGTGAGCGTCCGCCCACGGCGTGCACCCAGCGCACGTCGGTTTTCATACGCAGGAATGACACATCCGACAGCAGGCCTTCGCTGCTGCCGCGCAGGTCCACCTGCACGCTGTAGCCCTGGCGCGGGAAGATCATGTCGTCGCTGCGCTCGCGCGTGAGCGTGAAGCCGGGCATGAACAGCTTCGCCGACTGCTTCGGATGGTCTCCGATCTGGAACTCTTCGTACTGAAGCTGTGAATACGCCCGGCGCCGAAAACCCAGCCATGTCACATACTGGCTCGCACCGGCCGAGTATTGCGTGGAGTCGGCGTCACCGATGTCCTGACGGCGAGCCGTCAGCGAGAAATCGATGCGGTCCTCCGCCACGTTGCGTACCGGTATCGTGTAGCGTGCGGCAATGGCCTGTTCGATGCCCGACAGCTGAAGGTCGGTGCGCAGACGGTGGCCACGAGGATTGAGGCGGCGTAGCAGCGCGGCAATGCTGAAACGAGGACCGGTATCAGTGGCGTATCCCATACCCACGTTGTACTGCTGGGGCCTTATCGGCTCAGTCACGACTTCTATGGGGATGTGGTTGTCCTCATCCGCGTCGCGACGATCGGAGCGGATCTCCACACGCGAGAAGTAGTCCGCTTCGTTCAGCTCCAGCTGAAGGCGCAGCAGCCGACGCACATCGTACGGATCGCCCGGGACAATATCGGTGAAACGTGCAACGAATTCCGGCGCGAGACGTTCGGCCTGAATCGTGAGCTCACCGAAATGAAAACGCGGGCCGGTAGCGAGCACCAGACGTATGTCAGCGGACTCGCGGTCCGGCTGCACCCTGATTTCCCGGCTCGCCCAACGCGCGTCCAGGTAGCCGGCGTTGTAGGCGGCGTCGTACAGCGACTCGCGGGCATTGTCGTAGCGGGCATGATTCAGGCGCTGCCCGGAACGCAGGTTCTCCGTCGCGGCGGCCAGCGCCTGCCGGACAGCCGCCTGATCCGCGCCGGCGCCGGTCACGCGCACATCCACGTCGCGCAGCAGCGTGGGCGGCCCCGGCCTGATCCGGTACAGCGCGCGATAGCCGTTTCCGGCTTCGCTGAGGTCCGCTGTTATTTCAGGAAGGTAGTAGCCGAAAGGTCGCAGCGCCTGCCGGATCTGCTCGGGCGCATCGCGATGCCGGCGCCGCAGATCGGCGATCGTAACCTGGGTATCCGCCTCGGCGCGCGGATCGAATCGCGAGACCACACTGTAGCCTGACAGTTCAGCAATGGACAGGAAGGCCAGGACGTTATCCCGGAGTTCGCCATCCACGCCTTCAACGACGACGCTGATCGCACGAACGGCAACCGTGGCTGGTGAGACCTGTTCAGACTCATCGTCGGCACTCTGTGCCGCGCCACTGGCCGGCAGCGCGGCAGCCACGCAGACCAGCAACCATCCGGGCAACGAAAAAGCGATCTGCCGCACGGCATGCGCGGCAGATCGCTGCTGGTTTCGACAGAGTCTGAGAAATAAACCCGCTATCAGCAGTTATCCAAGGTTACTGGCGGGCAGCTTCCGCGGACGCTCCGCGGCTGGCGCCCGTCTGCGCAAAGTAGTTGGTGACATGATCGGGATCGAACAGCCAGATCGTGCGCAGCTCGAAGCCCGGCAGATTGCTCAGCGGCTGATCGATCGTGACGCCACGCTCTTCAGCCAGCGCGCCGACCGCATCGACATTCGACACCACATACTGGATGCCACCGGTACCGGTGTCAGCCGGCAGGTCACGATCGACCTTGTGCAGGCTGACCAGCGTGGTGCCATGGCGATAGGTGACTTTCTTGGTTCCGGACCAGCGATCCTGGATGGTCGGCTCTTCTGTCAGGCCCACGAATCCGCTGTAGAACGCACGCGACTCGTCCAGATCAGCAACCGTCAGGCCGATCTCGATCGTGTTGTACAGGTCCTCGGACTCGTTCGGGGCAACCACCAGCTCCACCGCATGGCCGTCCGGATCGAAAACAATGGCGGTCATGCGCGACGTGCCTTGCACCGGGCGGAACTGAGGCTCATCCAGGCCATGTTCGCGAAAACTGGCAATCAGCGGTTCGCTGTCGGGGAAAAAGAAGGTGAGCAGCCGCAGGCCCGTGGCATCCTCGACACCGCCGGGCACGTAGTTGCGGTTCGGTACGCGACGCGTCATCTTCAGCTCGGAACGGCCGACAGTGAAGCGCGCAACCTGGGTATTGTTGCCAACGTCGAACGTCTGCTGCTGGTCAAGGCCGATCACGTCGCCATAGAACCAGAACATTTTCTCGCTTTCAACCTCGTGGCGGCGGAATACGTTCATGGACTGTTGCCACAGCACTGGCGCCGTGGTTTCCAGGCGCAGCCCGTCATTGGCCGAAACCGGCGCCAGCATCGCGCCCAGTACCATCGCCGCGGCAACGGTGCCGGCCTGTTTCGTAAAAGTCATCATGTGTCGTGCCCCCATGGCTGCCTCCTTATAGTGACTATCGCATCAAGGTGATTGTTCCGTACGAAGCGGGATTCATCCGGACCCGCCTCAGCCGATTCGTGCCGCAATGCGCCGAGGCGATGGCGCCGGGCGCTGAACAAGGATTGCAGGCCTCGTTGCGTGGCCACAACGCCTGCTGCGCACCACGGCGCTCCCGCCGGCACCCGCAGTGTAGCGCCTCAGCACACCGCAATGCGAATAATGTACACAATTCCACGCCGGATGGACGGTTGACGGGCAGCCCGGATGCATGATGGAGCGCGCCGCCGCCGGGCTGTCGCGGGGCATCCACCTTTTCCGGGGCGTCCGCGGCCATGGATGGCCGCGGACGAGGCGCATGGACGCTCTTCCGCCGTCCCCGGGAAAAGGGGATGC
>JBJHBT010000008.1:0-146260 GCA_050485645.1 Gammaproteobacteria bacterium
ACGCAGCAGCGCGCGCTCGAGCTGATCAACCAGATCAGCGTGTAGCCAGTCGGCTGCACACCAATCTCACGCTAACTGCCCAGACGTGCTAACAAAACCGCTCGGGCAAGGCGGGGAACTTCAGGCTAGTTGATCAAATTCGATTATCACGCATTGCCGTGGTTATTTCAAAAGCGCCGTGAGGCTGCTATCCCCTGCAGGTGCCACCGTTCGGCCTTGTCGTGATGGCTGCCAGCTTGTTGCCGGCCTGCTTTTTCCGAAGGGCTATTTTCGCCGCAGGGATCCGTCATCCAGTGACAGCAGTGTGGCGTTGCCGCCGATCGCGGCCGTGTTGACGGTGATGGTCTGTTCCGTGGCGAAGCGGGGCAGGTAGTTCGGGCCGCCGGCTTTCGGTCCGGTGCCCGACAGGCCCATGCCACCGAAAGGCTGCACGCCGACCACGGCGCCGATCATGTTGCGGTTCACGTACACGTTGCCGACGCGTGCACGTTCGGCAATCCTGGCCGCGAACGAGGCGACGCGGCTGTGGATGCCGAGCGTGAGACCGAAGCCGGTGGCGTTGATCGTATCGACCAGCCGTTCGATATCGCGTTCCCGATAGCGCACCACGTGCAGCACCGGGCCGAACACTTCGCGCGTGAGTTCAGACGGGCTGCGCAGTTCGATCAGCGTCGGCGGAAAGAAGGTGCCGTGTCGATGCGCATCACCCAGCGCACACTGATGCAGTATCCGATCGCGCAGGCTCTGCACGTGGTCGTGCAGCATACGTTGCGCCGCTTCATCGATCACCGGGCCGACGTCGGTGGCCAGCAGCGCCGGGTCGCCAATCACGAGCCGATCCATGTGACCACGCAGCATCGTGATCACGCGGTCACTGCTCTCGGATTGTACGCACAGCAGCCGCAGCGCGGAGCAGCGCTGGCCGGCGCTGTTGAACGCCGACAGCGTGACGTCCCGCACCAGCTGCTCGGGTAGTGATGAGCTGTCCGCGATCATGGCGTTGATACCGCCGGTTTCGGCAATCAGTACCGGCAGCGGTCCGTTGCCGGCTGCCAGGGCGGCGGCGATGCGCCGTGCGGTGTCGGCGGATCCGGTGAACGCGACGCCGGCCAGACGTGCATCCCCGAGCAGGGCCTCGCCGATGGTCGCGCCGTCGCCGGGCACGAACTGCAGCGCACCGGCCGCAATGCCGGCCTGGTGAAGCAGGTGGACCGCGAACGCGGCCGTCAGCGAGCCGTGTTCGGCGGGCTTGGCAATGACGGTGTTGCCGGCGGCCAGTGCCGCGGCCACCTGGCCGGTGAAGATCGCGAGCGGAAAATTCCATGGGCTGATGCACAGGAATACGCCGCGTCCCGTCAGGCGCAGCACATTGCGTTCGCCGGTGGGGCCGGCCAGCGTGCGCCAGCTGCCGAACAGGGTTTCCGATTCGGCCGCGTAGTAACGCAGGAAGTCCACTGCTTCACGTACTTCGGCCAGCGCGTCGGCCACTGTGCGTCCACCCTCGGCCACACAGAGCGCGACCAGGTCGGCGGTGTGTGTTTCCATCAGGTCGGCGGCATCGCGCAGACGGTCCGCGCGCGTGGCGGCGGGTGTCCGATTCCATGCGTCGAAGTGGTGGTGCGCGACCTCCAGTGCCTGGCGTGCAGTGTGTGCATCCGCGAATTGCACTTCACCGACGATGCGGCGCCGATCGCAGGGGTCTGTCCGCGCATGGGTGGTGCCGTCGATGACAGCGCCATTCACGAGGGGCGCCGCCGCGCTGCTGCCGGTGGCGCGCAGCCTTTTTTCAAGTTCATCGAGTTCGCGCGCGTCGGCGAGGTTACAGCCGCGCGCGGCGCGGCGTGATGGTTGGTGGATGTCGGCTGGCAGGGGAATGGCGGGATTGGCAATCGCATCGCCGTATGAGGCGACACGCTCGGTCGGGTCTTCGACCAGGCGATCCACCGGCGCGTCGTGCGCGAGGCGGTTCACGAACGACGTGTTCGCGCCGTTCTCCAGCAGCCTGCGCACCAGATAGGGCAGCAGTTCCTCGTAACTGCCTACCGGCGCGTAGACGCGGCAGGGGCGATCGAACGCCAGTGCGCCATCCGTCCCGTACAGTTCGTCACCCATGCCGTGCAGGCGCTGGAACTCGAACTGGCGATGACGTCCGGCTTCCAGCAGCCAGGCGACGGTGTGTGCATTGTGCGTGGCGAACTGCGGATACAGGTGAGGGCACGACAGCAGCGTCTTCGCGCAGGCCAGATAGGACACATCGGTGTTGGCCTTGCGTGTGAATACCGGGTAGCCCGCAAGCCCCTGCTCCTGGGCGCGTTTGATTTCAGTGTCCCAGTAGGCACCCTTTACCAGCCGTACCGCGATCACGCGGCCGCTGTCGCGCGCGAGCTCTTCCAGCCATTGCAGCACGTGCCAGGCGCGCTTCTGATAGGCCTGCACGGCGATGCCCAGACCGGGATAGCCGGCGAGCTGCGGGCTGCGCGCAACGCGTTCGAAGATCGAGAGCGTTGGCAGCAGCCGGTCGGCTTCCTCGGCATCCACGGTCAGGGAAATGCCCGCACGTGACGCGTCCACTGCCAGCGCGAGCAGCCTCCCGGCGAGGTCGTCGGCAATCTCCGGCAGTTTCGCCAGTTCGAAGCGCGCTTCCAGCGCCGACAGTTTTACCGAGATGCCCGCTGCATCCATCACCGTGTCCGGCTGACCGCCGCGGGCCGCCATCGCCGCGATCGCGGCGCGGTAGGCCGTGAAGTATCGCTGTGCGTCGGTGTCTGTCATGGCCGCTTCGCCGAGCATGTCGAACGAGTACAGGCAATCCGGCTGCTCGGCGGCGCGCTGCAGTGCCTCGTTCATGGTGGTCCCCATCACGAACTGCCGACCGAGGATCCTCATCGCCCGTCCAAGCGCGGTGCGTACCACGGGCTCGCCGATGCGTTCCATCAGCTTTCTCAGCAGCGGCACCGGGTCGCCGGAGGATGGCTGTGGTGGTCTGAGCATCCGGCCGGTGAGCATCAGCGCCCACGTGGATGCATTCACGAACAGCGATTCGCTACCGCCCAGATGCGCACTGAAGTCGGCGTCGCCAAGGCGGTCGGCGATCAGCCTGTCCGCGGTGGCGGTATCGGGTATGCGTAACAGCGCCTCGGCAAGACACATCAGCATCACGCCCTCGCGCGAGGACAGATCGTATTCGGCCAGAAACGCGTCCAGGCCCGTCGCATCGTGGCGGCGCTTGCGCATGGTGGTGACGAGCCGTCGTGCATGGCGCTGCACGGCCTGTGCGCGTGCCGGTTCCAGCCGCGCATGATCGAGCAGGAAGCGTATCGTCCGCGTTTCGTCAGCCAGATAGTGGCGCGCAATCACGTCGTCCGCCCCCGGCCACGGCGAAGGGTGTCCAGGGAGCAGCCAGCTGCGCGTACCCGATGCCATGAGCATCAGTGTACGGCGAGCTGTATGCGGGTGACAGGGGAGAAGCCGGCACTGCCGTCGTGGGACGGCAGTGCCCGGGTCTCAAGGCCGGGTTCGCCAGCCGCTACGCGGGCGGCGGCGTCGCTCGGGAGAGCCTCAGTTGAGGCCGCCGCGGCCGATGATGTTGAGGAATTCGGAGCGGGTGCGCGGATCCTTGCGGAAGCTGCCCAGCAGCTGGCTGGTGATCATGCTCACGTCCTGCTTGTGCACGCCGCGTGTGGTCATGCACTGGTGTACACCTTCAACCACGACACCCACGCCCTTTGGCTTGAGCACATCCTGGATGCAGTGCGCGATCTGCGCGGTCATGGATTCCTGCACCTGAAGGCGACGGGCGAAGGTCTCGACGACGCGCGCCAGCTTGCTGATGCCGACCACCTTGCGATCGGGCAGATAGCCCACATGAGCCTTGCCGATGATCGGTGCCATGTGATGCTCGCAGTGCGACTCGAAACTGATGTTGCGCAGCACGATCATTTCGTCGTAGCCATCGACCTCGTAGAAGGTGCGACGCAGAAATTCCACCGGATCGGTCTTGTAACCGCTGAACCAGTCCTCGAACGCACGTACGACGCGTCCGGGCGTGGCCTCGAGGCCTTCCCTGTCGGGGTTGTCACCGATCCAGTGCAGCAGAACGCGCACTGCCTTTTCGGCCTCGTCCCGGGAGGGCCGGTCTTCCTGGCTTGCCATTGATCTCACCAATTGCGTGCATGAGGGTGCCGGACGGCACCGGGAGGCTGGGCAGTCTAAGGCGGTGGCCGTTCACGCGCAAGAATGTGGTGCCCGCCATGAGCACTGCGCAGTCTGGCGAGGCGGGATTCGGCGGTGTAAGGTGGCCCGATGACATACACAACAGCGCTTCGCCCGCGCCCTGCGGGCCTCCCCCGTCAGCCGGGGACAATGCATCGCGACCCGGCCCTTCACAGTCCGATGGTTCGCGCCCCCGCCGTTCCCGACCCTGTCTCTTGCGACCGATGAGCAGTCTTGATCTCGGGCTGATCGGCAACTGCCAGGTCGCGATTCTCGTGGATCGTCTGGGTCGCTATGTGTGGGGCGCCTTTCCGCGTTTCGACAGCGACCCGATGTTCTGTTCACTGCTGGGTGGTGATCGGGAGCGGGTGGAAACCGGCTTTTTCGACATCGAGATGGCCGATATGGTCGACAGCAGCCAGAGTTATGTCGAAAACAGCGCGATCCTGACCACCACGCTGCGTGACCGCTTCGGCGGCGAGCTGCGCATCACCGATTTTGCGCCGCGCTACCGTCAGTATGGCCGCAGCTTTCATCCGGTGATGGTGGTGCGCACGGTGACGCCGGTGGCCGGCAGTCCGGCCATTCGCATTCGTTGCCGCCCGGCAGCGGAGTATGGCGCCCGTGGTGCGGCGCTCACCCATGGCAGCAATCACATACGTTTCACCGGTGAGCAGTTTACTGTGCGGCTGACCACCAACGCCTCGCTGGCCGCGGTCATGGAAGAGCGCACGATTGCGCTGGAGGAATCACTCAGCTTCGTGCTGGGGCCGGATGAAACCCTCACGTCCAGTCCAGGCAAGCTGGCGCGGGAGACGTACGGGGAGACGCTGGCATACTGGCAGGACTGGGTACGTGCGCTGCATGTTCCGTTCGAGTGGCAGGAAGCCGTGATACGTGCGGCGATCACGCTGAAGCTGTGCACATACGAAGACACCGGTGCCGTGGTGGCGGCTCTGACCACCTCGATTCCCGAAGCGCCAGGCACGCAGCGCAACTGGGATTACCGTTACTGCTGGCTGCGCGACAGCTTTTACACCGTGCAGGCACTGAATCGCCTTGGCACCACGAGTACCATGGAATCGTTTCTGCGCTACCTGTTCGGCATCGTGGCGGACCTTGATCCCGCGGCCGAACTGCAGCCGGTGTTCGGGATCAGCGGTGAGACGCATCTGGATGAGCGACAGGTCGCTTCGTTACCGGGCTATCGCGGCATGGGCCCGGTGCGTGTGGGCAACGATGCCTACCGCCAGCGACAGAACGATGCCTACGGCGCCATCATGCTCGCTGCGACACAGTATTTCTTCGACAGGCGTCTGGTGAAACCGGGCGGCCGACAGGAATTCGAAAGGCTGGAGCCGCTGGGCCGTCATGCCGCCGAGCTCTACAACGCGGTGGATGCCGGTCCATGGGAGTACCGCGGGCGCCAGGCGGTGCATACCTATTCCAGCGCGATGTGCTGGGCCGCCTGCGACCGCCTCGGACGCATCGCCGGCAACCTGGGTCTGGACGAGCGCGCGCGCCACTGGTCGGACACCGCGAGCGGCATGCGCAGGCACATTCTCGATGCGTCATGGAACGAAAAGCGCGGCAGTATCGTCGGGCATTTCGGAGGGGACAGCCTGGATGCCAGCGTGCTGATGCTGCCGGATATCGGCCTCATCGATGCGCAGGATCCGCGCTTTCTGGCCACCGTGTCCGCGGTGGAGAAGGAGCTGCGCAATGGCTCGTACCTGCACCGCTACGCTGGCGAGGATGACTTCGGCCGGCCCGAGACCGCGTTCAACATCTGCACGTTCTGGTATATCAATGCGCTGGCCGCCATCGGCCGGCGCGACGAGGCGCGCGAGCTGTACGCGAACATGCTGGCCTGCCGCAACCCGCTTGGCCTGTTGTCGGAGGATCTGGCGCCGCACAGCGGTGAGCTGTGGGGCAACTTCCCCCAGACCTACAGCATGGTGGGCGTCATCATTGGTGCGATGCGGTTGAGCCGTTCATGGGATGGAGCCGTATGACACGCGTTGTGAATGTTTCCAACCGCGTGGCGCTGCCACGGGAAGGCAACAAGGCCGCCGGCGGGCTGGCCGTGGGCGTGCTGTCCGCGCTGCAGCCCAACGGCGGCATGTGGTTCGGCTGGAGCGGCAAGACCACGCCCACCGAGCCCGGGACACCGAAGGTCACCCGTTCCGGGCGCATTTCGTATGTGACAGTCGATCTGAATGAACGCGACTTCGACGGCTACTACAACGGCTTCAGCAACAACAGTCTGTGGCCGCTGTTTCACTATCTGCTCGGTTTTTTTTCGTTCAGCCGTACGCACTATCAGGCCTACTGCCGTGTCAACGAACTGTTTGCACGCAAGCTCTGTCCGCTGATCAAGCCCGACGATGTGATCTGGGTGCACGACTACCACCTGATCCCGATGGCGGCCGAACTGCGCAAGGCCGGCGTAGGCAATCCGATCGGCTTTTTCCTGCATGTGCCGTTTCCCGACTACGAGGTGCTGCGAGCGCTGCCACCGTACGATCACATGCTGCGTTCGCTGGCTGCGTATGACGTGGTGGGCTTCCAGACCGACAGCGACCGCCGTTCGTTTCAGGAAAGCATTACCCATTCGTCCGTCGGCGGTGAACTGATCAGCGATACGCTGATACGCGCCTACGGCCGCACGTTCATGGCTGACACCTTTCCGATCGGCGTGGACGTGGATTCCTGCATGACGCTGGCGACCGATTATCACGACCATGCCCAGGTGCAGCGGTTGCGCAAGAGCATCGAAGACAGGCGGCTGCTGATCGGCGTGGACCGGCTCGACTACAGCAAGGGTCTGGCGCTCAGGTTTCATGGCTACGAACGGCTGCTGCGCAAGTATCCGACCAACCGCGGGCGAGTCACTTTCATGCAGATCGCGCCGCCTACGCGTACCGGGGTACGTGCCTACGATGACATCCGCGAAGAGCTGGAGCGCGCAGCGGGCCATATCAACGGCCTGTATGCCGAGATCGACTGGGTGCCCATCCGCTACCTGAACCAGGGCTATCGCCGTGAAGTGCTGATGGCGTTGTTTCGCACCGCGCGACTGGGGCTGGTTACGCCGATTCGCGATGGCATGAATCTGGTGGCCAAGGAATACGTGGCTTCTCAGGACCCCGAGGATCCGGGCGTGCTGGTGCTCTCATCATTGGCCGGCGCGGCCAGGGAGCTGGATGGCGCGGTACTGGTCAATCCCTACGACAGGGAAGGCATGGCGGACGGCATGCAGCGGGCGCTGGAAATGTCGGCTGGTGAGCGCAGGGAACGTTACGACTCGATGATTGCGGTTCTGCGCCACAACGACATCGATGCCTGGTCGAGCCGCTTCGTGAACGCGCTGTGCCTGGTGGAACACACACAGGAACTGCTGTAGTGAGTACGCGCAGGATCATTCAGGCGTTCGATGCCTGGCGCGCGGCGGGTGAGCCCATGGTGCTGGCCACCGTGGTGGAAACCCGCGGTTCCACCTACAGCAAGGCCGGGCATCGAATCCTGATCGCCGGCAATGGCGACTATCAGGGACTGGTCAGTGGCGGTTGTCTGGAAGGCGATCTGGCGGAACGCGCACGGGACGTGCTGCGTACCGGCGCGGGCGTCTGCGTGACCTACGACATGCGCGATGGCGTCGATGATCTGTGGGGGCTGGGCGTGGGCTGCAACGGACTGATCCGTGTGTTTCTCCAGCCACTGGAGGCCGCGCATGACTATCAGCCGTTCACGGCCATCCGTGACCACCTGCGCGACAACCGGGCGGCCGTGGTGGCGACGGTGGTTGCAGGCGCGCGTGACGAGCTGCCGGTGGGCGCGACGCTGATCTGGACAGCGGGATCCGCAGACGCCGGGTGTTTCGGGCTGTCGGCGGCGGTTGCCGGGCCGCTGCTGGTTCGTTGTGCGGCCGCGCATCGCACCGGCATGCCGCTGCTGATCGCCGGCGAAGGCGAAGGCGAAGGCGAAGGCGAAAGTGAGGGTGGGGCCGGGCACACCGATGCGCGTGTCACACGCATTCTGTATGCGCCGCTGGTACCTGTGCCGCGCCTGCTGGTGCTGGGTGCCGGGCTGGATGCCGTGCCGGTGGTCTCGATGGCCGTGGAACTGGGCTGGGATGTGACGGTGGCGGATCATCGTCCGGCCTATCTGAGCCGCGGCGGTTTTGATGGGGCGAACGAAGTGCTGGAAGTGTCGCCTTACACGCTGACCACGCAGATCGATCCGAAGCGTTTCGACGCCATCGTGGTCATGAGTCATCATCTGGTATCCGATCGCGAGTACCTGAGGCAGCTCGCGAACGTGGACGTGGCCTACGTCGGAGTGCTCGGCCCGCCGGCCCGTCGGGCCAGACTGCTGGAGGAACTGGGCGATGCGGCGGGGGATCTGCCGTCGCGTCTGAAGGGGCCGGTGGGCCTGGATATCGGCGCGGATACCCCCGAGTCGATCGCACTGTCGATCATGGCTGAACTGCATGCCGTGCTGCGGGGGCGTGAGGCGGTGCCGCTCCAGGACGCCGCGCCGCTTCACAGGAAGCGGGCGCGCTGCTCGTCTTCGTAAACCCGGATGAAAAAACCGCGCACCGCGGCTTCGGCTTCGTCCTGATCCATCAGCTTCTGCTCGGCCAGCAGCGCGGCGATGGCTTTCACGCTGCGCTGCCCGTCCGCCAGTGACAGGATCACCGCATGGATGCGCGTGGCAAACGCCTGGGTGGCCACATGCTCGCTGCGCGGCACCGGCGCGTCGCCGTGTACCAGCCAGTCGGGCAGGGCGTTGTGACGCGCCACCCGGCGTGTGTTGCCGGATTTCGTGGCCGACCAGCTCACCACCGATTCCAGGCGTCCGTGACGGCTGGCCGGTGAGTTCATGTACGCGAGCGTCTTCTCGTGGACGTTCGGTTCCGCGAAGCCCGCCTCGCGGATCACCTGCCGGCACTCGTTCAGGCTGAGGCACAGTGCGGGGTCTGCGTGGTGGAAGTTCAGCGAACCGAAATTGATCCAGCGGCCGCCTGGCGCGAGCAGGGCATTGACGCGTGCGGCCGTCGCCTGCAGCGGTTCGCCGAGTATGTCGATCAGCCACGGCGTGATCACGGTGTCGAAGTATGCGCCCGTGAACGGCGGACGATTGGCATCGCCTATCACGTGGTGAAAGCCTTCACGTACCGGTTCCGGGGCGCTCAGCGTGTTCAGAACCGCGAAATCGCCAGCCGGTGCAATCGGAAACTCGTGCAACTCGACGTGCCCGCCACGCATCACACGATCGGCGACCAGCACCAGCAGCGGATTGAAGTCCAGTGCCGTCGTGCACTGCGTGCCCAGCTGCATGTGAACGTCGTAGGCGAGCCTGCCGGCGCCTGAGCCCAGCACCAGCGTTCTGCCGGGCGCGTTGCCGGCGAACGCCGTGCGCAGGATGTTCAGCGACGCGTCGTTCTCTTCCTGGCCCCACGCCCAGTCTCGATGCAGATTCTGGTAGTAGGTGACCAGGCCCTGATCCGACGGGGGGCGTGTTCGCAGCGCCAGATAAGCCTCGACGCGTCCGGGCGGTTCGGGCAGATGCAGCGGTTCCAGCAGGGTGGTGAGATCGCCGGCGTGGGCGCTCAGGGCGGCGCTTTCGGACGCCAGCCGCGCGCGCGTCGCCGCGCCCAGGTCGCTGCGCCGCAGCGCGGCGCTGCGTGTGGCGGCTGCCTGTTCCAGTCGGCGTCGTTCGAAGTTGTAGCGCGACCGCCATTCACCCAGCGCGGCAAGCGGTTCGGCGAACAGCCATGGAATGCCGGCGATGAGCGGAAAGGTGACGTGACAGCCTGCGCAGTGCAGTGCGTCCGGCCGGCGCGCCAGCGCGGCATCGCATCGCGGGCAGGCGAAGGCCGGCGTGATGTTCGTAGCGGTTGAGCCTGCTGGTTCGCTACCGGATTCCTGATTCAACGCTGGCGCTCCGCAACCGGGTGACTGTCCGCCATTATCGTTGCCCCGCGCGAGGATTCGTACCCGAATCCGGACGCCGGTGCGGTGGCCGGCAAAGAAGTCGCGGCGGGCACGGCTGAATCGGCCGTGGCACCGCCGCGCAGGTTGCCTGCAGGGTGCTCTCTGAGGGAAGTCGTCTGCTAGCCGCCGATGGTGCCGGACACGATTGGTTCGAACGCGGTGAAGCGGTCGAGGTTGATGCTGTTGCCCAGCCCGTGTCCGGGAAACCGGCTATCGAACAGGTGTTGCTCGCCATGCAGCGCCATGTAATTCAGCAGCAGCATCTGCACCAGCAGGTTCACGTTGTTCGCGCCGGGTGTGCTGGCACGCTGCACGTCGCCATTGGCGGTGAACCAGCCAATCTGCTGGTGCTGCAGGGCGGTGGCGCCGTCTGATCCGCCGGTGAACAGCTGTGGTGGTCCGGCCGGGTTGTACACCAGAAAGAACGAAGCGGCGGTGTCCTGATTGTCTGAAGTCCATTCACCCTTGCCGCGGCCGTTGAGCGTATTGTCGATCACGCCATTGCTGGACAGCGACCCGTCGGTGAATACGTACATCATCAGCGGTACATTGCGTCGTGCCGCGTATTCCAGGCATGCGCCCATGCAGCGGCCGGCACGGTAGTCGCGCACTTCGCCGACGGCACGCGCGCCGCCGTGATAGTCGTAGCCTCCCATCGTGATGCAGCCGCCACCGGCATAGCCGTCGATCACCATCTTCATCACCGAAGCGGTCTTGCGGAACTCCGTCTGGTCTGCGCCGCCACCGGAAAATTCGGCTTCACTGAATACGCCGCTCGGGCCGACGATGTCTGGATCAAGGGCCGGGTCCAGCGCGCCGGGATCGCTGAAGCGATCGGCGATGTCGGCGGCGCTGAGGTAGCCGCAGCGCACCAGTTCCTTCACCACCGCGTCGCGGGTAATGCCATGATTGGGGTCGATGGCGTTGAGACCGGTGCTGACGCGACCCATCTTCTGGTCGCTGAGGCGGTAGATGGATTCCATCACCGCCACGGCGTCGTTTTCGTTGAGCAGATTCAGCAGCTCGCCGGTGTCGACGAGGCCGGTGACGTCGCTGGGCCGGTCGATTTTCGTCGGACGGAACTCCGGATTGATCAGTGCCGCCGGGGCCATCGAGTTGCCGCCGGACTCAGTATTGCGCGAGCCGCACAGGGTAACGATCGAGCCGTCGGCACCAGCGCGCTGTATGCCGTACAGCGGGTTGTGCGGGTTGTTGCCGGTGTCGTTCTCCGAGCGTGCCGGCAGCACGGCGCCGTTGATGAACTGGCCACGGCCCGGCCCCATGCTGGCCTGCATGCCGCGCAGAAACGCGCTGTCACTGTGAAACGCCAGTCCCAGTGACGTATCGGTGTGGTCGCCGTTGCTGGTGGCGGTGGGCGTGGCCTCGGAGACGCCCGGCACCATATCGCCCGGCAGACCCTGCTTGCGATAGCCGGCGGTGCTGAGCAGGTGAAACTGGCCGCCTTCCTGACCGACGATCACGTTGGAACTGCCGATGCTGGCGCCGCCGGCCAGGTCGAAACAGATGAACGGGATCTTCCCGGCACCGTTGACATTGATGCCGCAGCCCTCACGCAGGGCGTCCAGATCCGACGCCAGCTGCGCATAGGCCTGACGCGGATTGGCGAACAGTCCCATCACACCGCCGGTGAGCACCGTGGCCGAACCTGCCATGAAGCCCTGTGCGATCAGTTCGCGCCGGGTAATCGGACGGTGATGGTTGTCGTGACGCTGCGGCGCGTCCGGGTTCATTCGTTTTCGTCGGCTTCGGATCAACATCTTTCGACCTCTGTCTTTTCTGTTCGCGCTCGTCTGCTCTGTGCCACGCGTCCGTTCGGTACCCTGTTCGCCCGGTGATACACGCCTACTGCACCAGCATGGCCGCGCTGCCCAGCATCGCGGCGCAGGTGGCCTTGGCGATGGTGCGCGTGCGCGTGGCGTTGCCGCCGGTGGCGGCAAGACCGGGGCGGGCGGGATTGGAGCCGGGAATGCCGTAAATCAGATTCTCCAGCTCTTCTTTGGCATCACTGCGGTCGGGCTGCGCGTTCAGCGGATGCGTCGTGGTGCCCAGGAACCGGTCCAGCAGTGGATCGATCAGCGCGTTGCTGGCCGCGTTGTTACGCCCGGCGTAGGCCGCAGTGACATCCGCGTTGAAACTGAACGTCGGGAACAGCTGGCTTCGCAGTGGTTCGCTGTCGATCAGTACGTTGCAGTATTCGATGGCGAGCTGCGCGATCGCCACCTGATGCGACGACAGGAACGCCTCCAGCGTGGCCACCGTCGGCAGCGACTGGCGAATTGTGTCGTAGGTGTTGCGCACGGCCTGCTGGTTGCGGCCCACGCCGGTGAGCGCGGACATCGAGGCGTTGATCGCGTCGAACGTGCGCACACCGATCAGGGACGCCGGCGCCAGGTCCTGCGGTGGCGGCGCGGGCGGCGTCGCCGGCGGCATGCGAGCGTAGACATTGCTGCCCAGCTGATCGAAGCTGAGGAAGAATTCGTCCAGCTCCGGGCCTTTCTCCAGCGGCAGCACGGCGCCGATGCCGCCGAGCAGCTGGCCGGTCTCCGGGTCGTACTGCAAGGAGGAAATCGTGGCCTGCAGATTGGCGTAGGTCTGCCCGACCTGCACCTCGGTGCCGTTCAGGCCGATGCGCAGGCCCTGCAGGTCGATGGCGTCCGGCACCACGCTGTCGTCGAGACTGATGAAGAACGGCTCGCGGAACAGGTAGGCGTGGCTGTCGAACTGCGCCGCTTCGAAGACCACATAGCTGTCCGGCACATTGACCAGATGCTCGACGCTGAACAGCAGGTAGAACCGCTCGCCGACCCCGGCCTCGAAGTTCTGCTGAATCTGCTCGTCGTTGAGCGCGCGATTGTGGATCGCGACCATGCGCGCGACTCCGTGCCAGCTCGTGTTGGCTGCGCCGGAGACTTCGTTGCCGAGCACGAAGGCGAAGGAGCTGTCCCAGTCCGACAGCGTGCCGCCGGGGCTCGGGTCCTGTGACGCGACCAGATTGCCGTTCACGTAGATGCGTCGCCCTTCCACCGGGTCGAATGTGGCAACCACATGCTGCTGGGTGGCCTGAAGCACCTGCTGGGCATCCGGCGTCGACAGCTGCGGGTTGCCATTGGCGTCGGAGTTGCTGCTGCGATTAAAGAAATCGTAGCTGTACATGGTCTGGCCAAGATTGAAATTGCGGGCATTGACGCCGGCCGAGTAGCTGACGATGCGCCGGTTTTCCTGCACGACATTGGCCGGAATCACCCACGCCTCGATGGTGTATTCGCCTGTGCCGACGATGGCCTGGCGCAGTTTCGCGCTGCTGGTAGTGGAAGCCTGCGCCTTGCCCCCGGTGAAACTCACGCCCCAGCCACCAAACCATTCGTACTCTCCGGACAGCGTCAGGTTCATCGCCGGTTCCACGCCGCTGGTGTCGAACACGGTATTGCCGGCACCGGTCTTGAACTCGTACAGCGCAATGACGTTGGCTTCGTAGCGATTGCCGCCGGCCGCCACGGTGCCTTCGTACAGCGTTGTCGCCATGCTGGTCACCAGCGCTGGATCGACCGGATTGATCGGAGACTGCGCGGCCAGATCCGCGATCCGCGACTGCATCAGCGCGGCATCGGCGGTGCAGTTGCCACTCCAGCAGTTGTGCTGTTCGTCACGCAGCCGAACGACGAGACGCGACAGCGCCGGTTCGTCCAGATTGATGCGCGGGCGGGCGGCCGCATAGGCGGTCTCCAGCGCGGCTGTGCTGCTGGACGGTCCCTCGCCCAGCAGCGGCGACTGCGGGAACGACGAAGCCGAGGAATGGCAGCCGGAACAGTGTTCGTCCAGCAGTGGATAGACCGTGTTCTGGAAAGCGATCGTGTCGATCGGAAAGGTGCGGCTTTCACCCGGTTCACGAAGCGGCGGCGCTTCGAGTTCGATCTTGCGCGACGCACCGGCCGCGAGTTCGCCGGCCCAGTTGCTGATCCACGTGGTCATGATGTCGGCGCAGGCGAGGTTGTCGCTGAGCCAGCAGTTGTGGCCGTCCCGCACGCGCACGACCAGTCGTGAGTCCTGTGGTGATGTCAGACTGACGACGGAATTGGCTTCCTGGTAAGCGGCGTTGATGTCGTCGCGACGCACGAACAGCGGCGCCTGTCCTCCTTCCAGGCCGTGGCAGGAACCGCAGCGGTTGTTGGCCTGTACGAAATCCCACAGGTTGAGCTTGAACGACTGCACATCCGGGGTGGCAGGCGGCGGTCCGCTGTAGTCGGAAACCGGCGGCGCGCCGGTGAACGGGATCTGCTCCACGCCGGCACCCGTGCCGCCGCTGCAGCCGGCGAGCACAGCCATCAGCAGGATGATGGTGACGCCTGCCGCCCATGCTCTGTGGGAGGCGCTGTGAGAGGTTCTGCGGGGGGCGCTGTGTGTAGAGCCCTGAAACGAACTGCGCCACTCACAGTGCATGGAGCTGGATGTTGCGTTCTGCATGGTCCGGGTCTCTGCTGCGCTTGAAGTGCGGGCGTCGGAACGCGCGCTGCTCAGGTTGATGGTACGGAGGATTGCCATGACTCAGTCCGCCAGGCAGTACACGGCGGTATCGGCGAACACCTGCCGCAGGTTGAAGCCCGCATTGCGGAAGCTGTTCGCGATCTGACTGATCTGCTGGCGGTCGGCGTCATCCACCGGGTCGCGCAGGCAGACGGTGTTGAATACCTTGCGCACCTGACACTGGGCGAACGCCTGGCTGCCGGCCAGCTCACGGCCCAGCGATTCGGCGCCCTGGCCGGAAGATGGAAGCAGTGTGTTCCATCCGATCAATGCGTTCTGGCCGTGTCGCCAGTAGTTGTCCCAGGAATCGTCCGGTGTCACGTAGCCGTCGGCGAACGTGTCTTCATTCAGGAAGTACTTGGGCTGTACGTTGCCGGGTGTGTACTCCATGCGCCCGGCATCTTCATCGAAATTGTAGTAGGCGAAAGCCTGCGCCAACGGGTCCATGCCGGCATGGCAGCCCACACAGTTGTTGAGGAACACACGGCTGTCTCCGCCAGGGCCGCGCGACACGTCCTGACGGATGCGATCGGGTATCACGCTGTTATCGTGCAGCTGCTCCAGATCCACACACAGATGGTTCATCAGCGTGAAGCGCAGCATTGCGCGATTCGTGCCGGCGATATAGAACGCCTCCGCCGCCGCGCGTGTCGACATGGCGCCGGCCGCGGCGGCGGACGTCAGGCCATAGGCCGACGTCTGCGTGGTGGCCTGCAACGTGGCCGGGTCGAAGCTCGGCGACAGCATGGCCTGTTCCAGGGCTGCGTAGTGAGCATTGCTGCTCACGCTGGGTGCCGGCGAAACCCCGCTTGCCTGGTAGAGCAGATCTGCGTAGAGGATGCGGTCGAACGGAAGGTCGTCCTTGACCATGCCGATCACCAGTGTTGTGTAGTCATTCAGCGGCACGAACGGTGACTGGTCACGATTGGTCCACGGGGCGGCGAAGTTCTTCAGCGTGACGGTGTAGAAGTGCGGATCCTGCATGGCGAGCAGGGCGGCCTGTGTGGCCTGGCCGCCGACGATGTGGTTCCGCATCGTTTCCAGCACCTCTGCCGACGGTGGCACGCCGGCAAGGCGGTTATGCATGCGGTAGGCCTGGTCCCGTTCGGTCGCCAGCGCCACGGTGATGCCGGCCAGCAGCAATGCGCCGACCACGAACCCCCACCACATCAGCCACCAGCCATTCGCGGGCAGGCGCGGAATCAGCCGCTGCCAGCGAGTGGAAAGTTGTTTTGCTACGGTCATCATCGCCATCGTCCTGTCGGTCCGCGGTTCGGTTATCGCCTGTTGCGTGGCAAAAATAGAGCACAAACAAAACCGCCGTGTAATGTCGAAAATCAGCGACGTCTCGAATCTGCGACGGTTGTATTGCCGGCCAGTCATCTGTGTAAGCTCGATGGCAGACGGCGTGGTTGCACGCCGCACAAGCGGTCACCGATGAGTCGTTAAGTGAAATACCCTGCAATCAAGCCACGTTCCGCGTGCCGCGAACGGCGAACACGGTCACAGTTTGCGACCGATGCGGCATGCGCTTGTGTTCTGTGATGCCGTTAACGGCGCGCCGGCCGGTGCGCGCCGAAGATGCCGCTGCACAGATTACGTCGCATAGCCAGCGCACTTTCGGGCGCGGGGCGGACGCTTTTTCGGACGATTCATCGGGGACTGAAACAGGACAACGGATTCGATGCGGGAGCACACTCCGATGAGCAGCAATGCGAACCACCGTTCTTCAATGGGGCCGGTGAGGCCGCCGGTTCGTCCGGTCTACAGGCATGTGATGTGCCGGATCGGGTGCGCACTGTCCGCGTGCATGGTGCTGCTCGCCGGTTGCAGCAGCGGGGACGGCCCTAGCAGCGTCGGCGTGGGCTCGGGGCAGTCGCCCGACCCGGTGGTACTGGATTTCCCGATCGCCTATACCAAGGGCCCGCTGCTCGACGCGCAGGGACAGCTCCAGTCCAATCCGGACCTGCGCAGGCTGACGCGGTTCAATGTCGGTACCGATCTGTATCTTCGCGATCGTGCATCGCCAAGCGCCCCTGAGCGCAACGTAACCGCCGACATCACCGAGGGTCTTGGCGATGTGATGGGCGTGCAGATCTCCGAAGACGGCGAGCGGGTGCTGTTCGCCATGCGCGGCCCGTTCATGCCCGGTCTTGCGGAAGAGGATCAGCCCACCTGGAATATCTGGGAGTACGACATCCCCGCAGATGCCCTGCGACGCATCATCGCCTCCGACATCAATGCCGAAGCGGCGCACGACATCTGGCCGCACTACCTGCCCGACGGGCGCATCGTGTTCGTCTCCACACGCCAGCGACAGTCCAAGGCCATTTTGCTGGACGAGGGCAAGCCGCAGTTCGATGCGCTGGATGAGGAACGTATGGAAAGCGCCTATGTACTGCACGTGATGCGTGACGACGGCAGTGACATCGAGCAGATTTCCTTCAACCAGAGTCACGACATCTATCCCACCGTTCTCGACGACGGACGCATCCTGTTCAGTCGCTGGGACCGGGCGGGCGGTCTCAACGGCATCCATCTGTATACGGTTGCACCCGATGGCACCGGGCTTGAGTTGCTGTATGGCGCGCGCTCGCACGCCACCGGCACCGATGGCGGCCAGGTACATTTCACCAGTGCGCGGGAGATGGCGGATGGCGGAATCGCAGCCATTGCCAGACCTTTCGCGCATCCGGAGCTGGGCGGCGACATTTACACCATCGCCACACGCCACTTCGTCGAAAACGAGCAGGCGATTGCTGCGTATGCCGGCATGGCCGGCCCGGCGCAGGCGTCCGCGACACCGAATCAGGTGCGCACCGATCTGCTGGCATCGCCGGGCGGGCGCTTCGCCTCCGTGTTCCCGTTGTGGGACGGCACCGGGCGCATGCTCGTCAGCTGGTCCATCTGCCGGCTCGTGATTGGCGAAGGCGAACAGGAACTCGTCAGACCCTGCACGCCGGAGAACCTGGAAGTGCCTGACGCCGTGATAGCGCTGCCGCTGTACGGCGTGTGGATGTACAACCCCGTCGACCAGACTCAGCTGCCCATCGTGCCCGGCGAGGAGGGTGTGCTGATCGCCGACGTGGTGGCCGCCCAGCCACGCCCGCGTCCGGCGGTGCTGCCTGCTCTGCCGGATCATCCGCCACTGGTCACCGAACACGTGGGCATCGTCAATATCCGCAGTGTTTACGACATCGATGGCGTGGATACCGCGCCGGGCGGCATCGCGAATGTTGCCGACCCGATGGCGGTGGCCGCGGCCGGCCGGCCGGCGCGCTTCGTGCGTCTGGTGAAGGCGGTGTCGATTCCCGATGACGATGTCGTCGATCTCGCCGGCGCACATTTCGGGGTCAGCACCCAGCAGGGCATGCGTGAGATTCTCGGCTACGCGCCGATCGAACCGGATGGCTCCGTGCGCATTCAGGTGCCGGCGGACGTGGCTTTCGCGATCGAGGTGCTGGATGCGCGCGGCCGCCGCATATCGGCGCGCCATCGCAACTGGTTGCAGGTGCGTCCGGGTGAGGAGCTGACCTGCAACGGCTGTCACGTACCCCAGAGCGGTCTGTCGCATGGCAGGAAGACGAGTTTCGAATCCGTGTACGCCGGATCGACGACGCCCACCGAACCTTTCCAGAATACCCGCCAGGACCTGTTCACCGATTTCGGCGACACCATGGCCGAAACGCGTACACGCCTGGTGCCGGAGGCGCTGCTGCCCAGCGTGGACCTGCTGTACGAAGATGTGTGGACGGATATCGCGCTGCGCGACCCCGATGCGCCGCTGGCCCTTCCCTATCGCGCGCTGCTGCATACGGATTCGGGATTCGCGCCGGTGGCTGAATGCCCCGACGACCCGGATGTGGTGTGTTTCGATGGCTTGCCTTCGGATCCGGATGTGTTGCCGCCAGTGGATCCTGGCTGCATCGGCGCCTGGTCGCCTTTCTGTCGTATCGTGATCAACTACGAGCATCACATCCATCCGCTATGGAGTGTGATGCGCCAGGTGCTCGACCCGCTCGATCCGATGGTCGTGCTCCAGGACCACACCTGTACGCGCTGCCATGCGCCGGTGGATCCGGATGATGACAATGTCATCGGGGTTCCGGCCGCCAGCCTGAACCTGACCGACGGCCAGTCACCGGTACAGGCGCTGCACTTTCACGCCTACCGGCAGCTGCTGCTCACCCGCAACGAACAGGAGATCGTCAATGGCGCGCTCCAGGACCGGCTCGTGCAGGTGGGCGTGGACGACGACGACCAGCCCATTCTTGCCACGGTGCCGCTGCCGGCGCCGATGAGCACCGCAGGTGCCAATGCCTCGAACCGCTTCTTCTCACGATTCAACCCTGGCGGCACGCACCAAGGTTACCTGTCGGGCGCGGAGCTGCGGCTGATTGCCGAGTGGCTGGATATTGGCGCGCAGTATTACAACAATCCGTTCGACGTGCCGGAGGACCAGTGACGGGCGCACACCTACATCGTTTCGCTGTGCTCACGGCGCTGCTGTGGATCGCGGTGGCCGGCGCCGCCGCGGCCAGCGACCGTCAGCTGATACTTCGGGTCGCCGAGCCCTATCTGGAGATGCATACCGGGCCGGGTCGCGGCTATCCGGTGTTTCATGTGGCCGAGCGGGGCGAGCAGATCGTTGTGCTGCGCCGCCGTACGGACTGGTACAAGGTCCGTGTGCCGCGCGGACAGGAAGGCTGGGTGCATCGCCAGGTACTGGAGCAGACGCTGTTGCCGAACGGCGATCGCTACAGCCCGCCCGGCTACACGCTGGGCGACCTGGCAGGCAGGCGCTGGGAAGCTGGCACCCTGTATGGCGATTTCGGCGGCGCGAACGTCATAGCGACCTATGGCGGCTTTGGGCTCACACCGAACATCTCGTTCGAGCTGTGGGCCTCGCAGGTGCTCGGCCGTTTCAGCGACAGCCGGTTGCTGAACCTGAATGTGGTCCATACGCTGTATCCGCAACGGCGGATATCGCCGTTCTTTACGATTGGTGGTGGCGTCATCGAAACGCGCCCGAAGGCCACGCTGGTGGCGGCTGCCGATCGTCGTGATTCAACCGCGCACGCCGGAGTGGGCGTGCGCACCTATCTCACCCGGCGCTTCGTGTTTCGCGCCGAATATAAATCGTATGTGGTTTTTACGAGCCGCAACGAAAATGAGGAAGCCAACGAATGGAAAGCCGGGTTCTCGTTCTTCTTCTGATGCTGCTGCTGGCTGTTGGCGGCTGCAGCCGCGGTCTCGTGCAGGGCGAGGCCGCCGATGAGCCGCCGGTGATCGAGCCGGAGGTGGAGCGGCGCGACATCGATCCGCCGCGCATCGGTGCGTCCAATTTCGAGGTGGGCTTCTTCGTTGGCAAGATCAGCGTTGAGGACTTCGGGGTCAACGACGTGCTTGGCGCAAGGCTTGCGTATCACGTGACCGAAGGACTGTTCGTGGAACTGGCGGCCGGCCGAGCCGATACCCAGGAGACCAGTTTCGAGCGCCTCAGCGGCGCGGCGCGACTTTTGACCGACAGCGAGCGGCAGTTCACGTACTACAACGTCTCGGTGGGGTACAACGTACTGCCGGGCGAGGTGTTTCTCGGCCGCAATCGGGCGATGAACGCCGCACTTTACGTAATAGGCGGGGTCGGCAAGACCCGGTTCGCCGGTGATGACCGGTTTACCGTCAATGTCGGCCTGGGTGTGCGCGTGCTGCCGCTGGACTGGCTGGCGGTGCATGCGGATGTGCGCAATCACATCTTCGATATCGATCTTCTCGGTCGCTCGAAGCGTGCGCACAATCTGGAAACGCATATCGGTGTGACGTTCTTCTTCTGACGGGCGCCGATGGCAAGGTCGCGAGCGCCTGCGCGCAGGCAGAAATTTTCTGGGAGTAACGGGAACATGCAACGAGCATTGATCACATTGGTGGCCGGCGTGCTGATCGCGGTAGCGGCACCGGCCGGCGAACTGAGCGGCAAGGCGCCTGACTTCACGCTTCAGTCCCGCTCAGGCGAAAGCGTCTCGCTGTCGGATTTCGCGGGCGATGTCGTGATGATCAACTTCTGGGCCAGCTGGTGCGCACCCTGCCTGCAGGAAATGCCGCATCTGGAGGCGCTGCACAATCGCTACAGGAGTCTGGGTTTCACGTTGCTGGGCGTGAACGTGGAAGACAATCCACGTGCCGCAGAGCGATGGCTGGCGGAACGGCCGGTGAGCTTCGAGATTCTCTACGACCGGCAGAATGATGTCAGCAAGCTGTTCGAAGTGATCGCGATGCCGACCACCGTGCTGGTGGATCGCCAGGGCAACAGGCGATTCATTCATCATGGCTATCTGCCCGGCTACGAGGACAAGTATCAGACGCAGGTTCGTGCGCTGCTGCGTGAGTGACGGTGCCCGAGCATGACGTGCCCGTGCGCGGCGAGGCGAACGCGCATGAGGAGAAACCGGGATCTGCGCTTGCGGAGCGGTTGATGAGACATTCGAGGACAGGTCAATGGAAGTGCCGATGACAAGTACGGTAGCGATGCGGGGTTCGCCGCTTCGCATCATGCGCATGGTTCACGCCGCCTGCATGGTGCTGGTGGTCGCCGGCGTACTGCTGGCCACCGCGGGTTGCTCCGTACAGCCGTGGGTCATGCCGTATGAGCGTGACCGGATCGCCGATCCCATCATGTCGTTCGAGCGTGATCCGATTTCCGATGCGTTCACGAACCATGTCTACGAGGTGCGGGAATCGGCACGGGGCGCCACTGGCAGTTCAGGCGGCGGCTGCGGTTGCAACTGAATCGCATGACGCATACCACCAGTTTCCACCTGCCGCGATCCCGGTCAGCCGTCACGGCTGCCTTGCTGATCGCCGCGTGCGCGATACACACAGTGTCTGTGTTCGCCAGCGTGCTACCCGAAGATCGCGCCGACGTGATGTACAAGATCTACGACGGTGGCGGCGTGACGATCGACGGCCCCGCCATGCTGATGCGCAAGCAGCTTTCCGGCAGGGTGTCGGTAGCGGCCAACTACTATGTCGACCAGGTGTCGGCCGCTTCCATCGATATCGTCACCACGGCCAGCCCGTTCACCGAGACCCGCACGGAATATTCACTTGGCGTGGACTACCTGCACGATCGCTGGATCATGAGTGTCGGCTACGGCGCCAGTGAGGAGCCGGACTATTCGGCGAGCACCTGGAATCTGGGCATCAGCCAGGACTTCTTCGGCGATCTCACCACCCTGTCGCTCGGCTATACGCTGGGCCGGGACGAGGTCCGTCGCGCGGGCGACAGCGGTTTTGCCGAGGATGTGAAGCGCCAGCACTACCGACTGGGGCTGTCACAGATACTGACACGCAACTTCATCCTCGGTCTCAGTTACGAAACCGTGACCGACCAGGGCTTCCTCAGCAATCCCTACCGCACGGTGCGCTATCTCGACGGCGACTCCGCGCTGGGCTACAGCTATGAACAGGAAGTGTTTCCGTCGACGCGAACCAGCGACGCCGGCGCCATACGACTGCGCTACTATCTGCCGTATCGGGCCGCGCTGCACACCGGATTCCGTCGCTACGCCGACAGCTGGGGTGTGCGCTCGGATACCTACGAGCTCGGCTATACGCACCCGGTGGCCGGCGGCTGGACCATAGAATCCAGGATTCGCTGGTATTCCCAGACCGGTGTGGACTTCTACAGCGACCTGTTCCCGTACGAACAGTCCCAGAACTTCAGAACCCGCAACAAGGAATCCAGTCCTTTCAGCAGCGTGACGTTCCGTATCGGATTGCGTTACGAGATCCTGCGGCGCGGCTGGCGCTTTCTTGATCGTGGCAGCGTGAATCTGGTCTACGACCGCATCGAGTTCGACTACAGCGAATTTCGCGATCTGCGTGTGACCGGCGTGACACCGGGTTCGGAGCCGACCTACGGCTTCGGTGCCAATGTGTTTCAGGTGTACGTATCGTTCTGGTACTGATGCCGGCCTGCCAGCGAAACAGCGGTTACCAGCGAAACAGCCTGACGGCTGTGCCCGCCGGCGAGAGGTCCTTGCCGCGCGGCAGCTCCACGAAGCCGTCCGTGCCGGCCAGCGCCATGAAATCGCCGGAGGTGTTCGTGGGCCTTGGTTCGGCCAACAGCTGGCCGTTGTCGGACGATGCCAGCACCACCGGCATATACAGTGTCAGGTCGGCGGGGTTCCTGACGTCGCCGGTCAGCACGGCGCGTTCCACGGTGGCCGTGCGTTCGCCGGCCGCAGCGCGCAGGGCGGGGAGCACGTAACGGGTCAGACACACCAGCGTCGATACCGGATTGCCGGGCAGCGCGAAGATCAGCTTGCCCGAGCGGCTCACGGCGAACAGCATCGGTTTGCCGGGGCGCTGGGCGATGCGATGGAACACGGTTTCCGCGCCCAGTTCCTTCAGTGCGGCCGGCACGAAATCGAACCGTCCCATCGACACGCCGCCGCTGAGTATCAGCACGTCGTGACGATCGTGGAGCTTCCTGATCCTGCGCAGCAGTGTCCGGGGCTCATCATCGATTCGCGCACGCGTGACCCGCGCCAGCGTATGGCGCAGCAGGCTGGCTTCCAGCGTGCGGTCATTCGTCGACCGGATCTGGTGGGCCGCGACGCGGTCGTCGACATCGACCAGTTCATCGCCGGTGGCCACCACCGCGACGTGCGGCAAAGCACTGACATCGACCTTGCCCTGCCCGACGCTGGCGAGCACTGCGATCTCTGCAGGGCCGATTCGGGTACCGGCCGGCAGCACGGTGACGCCGGCGCGTCGATCGCTGCCGCGCGGATGGATGGCGTCACGGTGATTCACCGTCAGCGGCGTGTCGACCGTGACGACATTGTCCTGTCTTGAGAGTCTTTCCACCGGAATCACGGTGTCCGCTCCTTCGGGCAGTATCGCGCCGGTCATGACCTCGATGCACTGGCCGCTGGCGCTCAGCGACAAAGCCGGTCTGCCCGCCGGCTGCACACCAGCCACCACGAATTCACGCAGTCCCTGTTCCCAGTCCGCGAAGGCGATGGCAACGCCATCCAGCGTGACGCGATCGAATGGCGGCTGATCGCGGTCGGCCGCCACGTCCGCGACCAGAACGCGTCCATGCGCCTCCGACAGCGCGCAGGTCTGCGATTCCATACGCGTGATGCGACCCATGATCAGCGCTTCGGCGGCGGCAACGTCCAGCAATGTCATCTCCATCGACCACCGTGAGGCTGGCGGTTACGGTGATATACTAGTGAACACTTCACCGTGCTGCACAGATCTCATGGCGTCGCATCCATCTGAACAGGCGAAACGCAGACTTACCCTGTCGTCCTTCGTTGTCATCGATCAGGACGACGCCCGGTGAGTGAATCCGGTTCGCTCACGCAGGAACTGGAGTTTGCCCACACGCTGGCCGACATCGCGCGCGATATCTCGATGCGGCATTTCCGTAACAGTCCCCGCCAGTGGCGCAAGCCCGATGGCAGCGTGGTAACCGAAGCCGATCATGCCGTGGAAGACGCACTGCGGGCGCGCATCGCCGCGGAGCGGCCGGCACATGCAATGCTTGGCGAGGAACGCGGTGAATCCGGCGCCGGAGAGCGCCGCTGGATCATCGACGCCATCGATGGCACGCACAGCTTTTCCGAGGGACGGCCGCACTGGGGCACGCTGATTGCTCTGGAGGAGCACGGACGCATCGTGGTCGGCATCTGTGATGAACCGGCGCTGGGCCGACGCTACTGGGCACAGCGTGACGGTGGCGCGTGGCTGCGCGCGGATGCGGGCGCGCCTCGCCGTCTGAGTGTGACATCAACGGATGATCTTCGGCAGGCGCGCAGCTTCGTGCCACCGTCGCAATGGATTCCGGATGCCGCGGCACGCACAATTGTCGAACGCCTCGAACGGCATACGCGCCCGAGCGCGCCGGTGGCACACCCGGCCCTGCAGGTCGCCAGCGGTGAGTACGATCTGGCGGTTTTCTTCATTGCCGGCCCCTGGGATCTGGCCGCGCCGCTGCTGGTTGTCGAAGAGGCGGGCGGGCGGTTCACCGATCTCAGCGGTGGCGTTTCGATCACCACGGGTACTGCGGTATTCTCCAACGGCCGCGTGCATGAAGCGGCGCTGGAGCTGATCCGCTGAAGGTGTATCCGGGATGTACAGAATCAAGCGCTACCACCCACCGGGCACCGCTCCGGGCACACTGGCCACCGGCACACCGGAGTCCGATGGCGATCTGCGAATACATCTGATCGACTACACCACGGACGAATTCACGGAGCTCACGCTGGCCTCGGCCGAGGACTGCGAGCCGTTTCTGGCGCGTGAATCCAATACCTGGATACAGGTCAATGGCCGCCCGGACGCAGGCACCCTGCGTGCGCTGGGGGAACATTTCGGTCTGCACGAGCTGGCGCTGGAGGATGTGCTCAACAGTGGTCAGCGACCCAAGCTCGATGCGCGCGACGACCAGCTGTTCATGGTGCTGAACATGCCAAGGCGCGTGGCATCCGAGGACGGTGACAGGATGGACATCGTGCAGTACAGCCTGTTCGCCGGAACGGGCTACGTGATCTGTTTCTGCCCGCTGCCTGAAGACCCGTTCGACCCGGTGCGCAAACGCCTGCGGGCGTCCAGCAATCGGCGCATTCGCAGCCGGGGCGCGGATTACCTGCTGTATGCCCTGGCCGACCTGATCATCGACGCCGCGTTCCCCGAGCTTGAAGTGCTGGGTGAACGCATCGAAGAGCTGGAGGACAGGCTGCTGGAGCGGCAGGATCGCGGTGTCCTGTCGCAGATTCATCGCTTGCGTCGCGATCTGCTGATGTTGCGGCGCGCGCTGTGGCCACAACGGGAAGTTGCCGGACTGTTGATGCGCGGTGATCTGGAGCTGGTCGATGAGGCGACACGTCCCTATCTGCGGGATTGCTACGATCACAGCATACAGATCATCGATCTGCTGGAGAGCTTTCGGGAAATGGCGGGCAGTCTGCTTGAGGTGTATCTGTCCAGCATCAGCAACCGCACCAATGAAATCATGCGTCTGCTGACCATCATTGCGACGATATTCATTCCGCTGACATTCATCGTCGGCATCTACGGCATGAACTTCGATCACCCGCAGAGCCCGTGGGCGATGCCCGAGCTGTACTGGTACTACGGCTATCCGATGATCTGGACGGTGATGCTCGCCGTGGTTGGCGTGATGCTGTGGTATTTCAGGCGCCGCGACTGGCTGTAGTGACCGTGCGGCCGCCAGCCGGTTATTACCGGCTGGCTTCCTCGTTGGCCCGTGCGCTGACCAGTCGCACTTCCACCGTCTGCTGCGCCGTGAACGGTCCGAGTCCCGTGGCCACGCGCTGGCTGGCCCCTGGCGCAATGGGTCCGGCAATGCGCCGTTCGGCCTGTCGTGCGGTGCCGCCGCTGTCCGCATAGCGGATCGCGATCGTGACATCGCTGACCGCTACACGGGTGGGGTTGCTGACCTGCACCACCAGCTGCCCGGCATTGTCCAGCGCCTGCTGTATGGCAAGGTGGTTGCCGGGGTTCTGCGGCAGGTCCAGCCGCACCAGCGCATCACGCGCCGCCATGCCACTGGGGCTTTCGGACTCCGCGGCAACCTGGTACCGCTCCCTGGCGGCGCTTCGCTCGCCCCGCTGCTCGGCAATCATCCCAAGCCCATAGTACGCGTCCGCCGTCGGCAGCAGGCGCACGCTGGCCTCCAGACTGGCCTCGGCCGCGGCGATCTCGCCCAGCCGGTATCTGGCCATGCCATGACGCAGGTGGTGGTAGAAAAACCGGTCATCGCGACGCAGCGCGTCGCTGTAGTGTTCGGCCGCGGCCCGGTGGTTACGACGCTGGCTTTCGATGTCGCCCATCAGGGTGTGGAACAGCGCCTCGCGCGGTTCCAGCCGCAGCGCTTCGCTGGCGTGTCGCTGCGCATCGTCGAGGCGGTCCTCGGCCAGCGCGGCGCGTCCTTCGTCGTGTGCCTCGTAGGCGGGGGCGGTTTCACGCAGCGTGCGGATGGCCGCCTGGTAGCGCTCCGTGCCCATCTCGCCGCCGGCCGGCAGTTCCGCCGCGGTGCGCCGATTCTGCTCCACGCGCTCGTTGGAAGGCGGATGGCTGGCAAACAGGCCGGCAAGCCAGCCCTGGTCGTCGCGTCCGCCGGACAGGCGCACGAAGGTTTCCTGCAGTGCCACTGCCGCCTGCGGGTCGTAGCCGGCACGCGACATGTATTCCATTCCGTAGCGGTCCGATTCCAGCTCGGCGGAACGGCCGTAGCGCTGGTTGACCAGCTGTGCGCCCACTGCCGCGGCACCCACCGCCAGTCCGCCATAGTTGCTGCGCTGTGTGGCAACCGCACCGACCAGCACCGCGCTTTGCAGTATCAGGCCGCGCTGCATGGCAAGGGCGCCATGGCGGGCGGCCGCATGCACGATTTCGTGTCCCAGTACCGCGGCGAGCTCGGCTTCCGAGCCCAGCTCCAGCAGCAGTCCGCGGTTGATCGCGATCTTGCCGCCCGGCAGCGCCCAGGCATTCGGCACGGAGCTGTTCAGGACCACGAATTCATAGGGCAGATCGCGGTCGCTGACGGCGGCCAGCTGGTGGCCGACGTCGGCCACGTAGCGCGTCAGCTCCGGGTCCAGTACGTAGTCACCGCCCTGGCTCTGGCGGGTGGGCAGATAGTGCTGCTCGCCCAGCGCGACTTCCTCCTGGGCGGAGATCAGTGCCAGCTGGCGCTGTCCGGTCACGGGATTGATAGTGCAGCCGGCGGACGCCAGCAGCACCAGGCTGACCAGTGTCAGCAGGATCAGGGATGTGGGTGTTCTCATACGTCATCATTCTCCGCGGCGGCGCGCGGTGGTCAAGTCGAAGATTCATCATAATGTTGAAATTCTTCGCTCCCGTGTCAGGATGGGGGCCAAGGCAGCGGGAGTATTCGATGCGTAGAAGTCTGTATCTGCTGGCAATCGTCTCGTCCGCCGTATTCGCCACGGCCTGCGGTGGTTCATCCTCCGGCAGCGGCCCCGGGCCCGCCCCGGACCCGGACCCCGATCCGAACGTCGGCCTGGATGCGCGTCCATCCAATCTTGCCTGTGTGGCGCCATCGCTGGCACCTGAGGGGCAGGTGCAGGTGGTGCTGGAGCGCGTGTTCGAAGGGCTGTCGTTCAGTCAGCCGCTGGGCATGATGCAGGCGCCGGGCGACGACAGTCGCTGGTATGTGCTGGAGAAGGGCGGCACGGTGCGCGCATTCGCCAACCAACCCGATGTGGCGGTATTCGACAACAACTTCATCGACCTCACGGACACCGTGAACGACAGCTTCGAGGGCGGCCTGCTCGGCATGGCGTTCCACCCCGAGTATGGCACCAACAATCAGGTCTTCGTGTCGTGGACGAGGGACCGAACAACGCGATGGTGTCCGTTGTTGCGCGGTTCGTCAGTGAGGATGGCGGGCAGACCCTGGCGCGCGGGTCCGTCGACGACGTGATTCGCGTCAATCAGGATGCCGACAACCACAACGGCGGGCAGATCGACTTCGGACCCGACGGTTACCTGTACTTCGGTCTCGGCGACGGTGGGGGTAGTGGCGATCCGCAGCAGCGTGGCCAGGACCCGACGAACCTGCTTGGCGCCATGCTGCGCATCGATGTCGATGGTCCGCCTGCGACCGGCGCAAACTACGGTATCCCGCCCGATAATCCGTTCGCCGCGGGGGCCGTGTGCCCCGCCAATCACGTCAGTTCGACGGATTGCCCGGAGATCTACGCATGGGGGTTGCGCAATCCGTGGCGCTGGAGCTTCGATACGCACACCGGTGTGCTCTGGGTGGCGGATGTCGGCCAGACGCTGCGCGAGGAAATCAATCATGTCGAGGCTGGCGGCAATTACGGCTGGAATTGCCGCGAGGGCTTCAGCGCCTATCCGGGTGCGGGCACGGCCTGTACGGGCGGCGGCGGTTGGATCGATCCGGTGTTCGACTACCCGCGTTCGGAAGGCATCTCGATCACGGGGGGGTATGTCTATCGCGGTTCAGCCATTGCGGAGCTGTATGGTCACTACGTTTTCGCCGACTACGGCAATGGCAGGATCTGGCGCCTGGTGGACGACGGCGCCGGCGGCTACGAATCGGATCTGCTGATCGAAAGTGGCCTGGCCATCGCATCCTTTGGCGTAGATAACGACGGTGAGCTGTACGTTGTCGACATTGCCGGCGGTACCCTGCACCGCATCGTCCCCGCCGCCGACGGCAGCGGTGACGACAACGACCTGCCGGTTCCTACGCTGCTGTCCGGAAGTAGTTGTGTGAATCCCGACGACCCCGCGCAGGCCGGCGTCGCGATGATCCCCTATGCCGGCATCGCATCGTCATGGTTCGACGGCGCATTGCGCGAACGCTGGTTCGCGATACCCGACGGCACGTCGATAGCAGTCGACGCCGACGATCGTTTCGTTTTTCCGGAAGGGTCGGTGCTGATGGAGCACTTTAGGCTCGATGATCGTCTGGTCGAAACGCGTCTGCTGATGCGCCATCCCGGAGATGGCTGGGCGGGATACAGCTACGAATGGAATGAGGCGCAGACCGACGCCACGTTGCTGCTGGGTGGCAAGGAAGAGAACATCGACGGCCAGATCTGGCGTTTCCCGTCATCGGGCCAATGCCTGGTCTGTCATCGTTCCGGCGCGGGCGTGACGCTGGGGCTGGAGTTGGCGCAGCTCAATGACGACTTTCTGTATGCGATCACCGGGCGTACGGCGAATCAGCTGACCACGCTCGATGGCACCGGCTTCCTGACAACGCTTGTGGGTGATTCGGACGTGTGGCCCGTGATGACCGATCCGCACGACGACGACGCGCCATTGCCGCAGCGTGCGCGGGCCTATCTGCATGCGAACTGCGCACACTGTCACGGCGCGGAAGGCAATCGCATCGCCGGACTGGACCTGCGCTACACGACCGGGCTGGAGGGGACCGGCGCCTGTGGCCAGCCACCTCAGGGAACCGGCCTTGGCATCACCAATCCGCAGCTGATCGCACCGGGCGAACCCGAACGCTCGGTACTTCTCGAGCGCATGCTGCGTCGCGACGCGAACGCGATGCCGCCACTGGCGACCACCGTGGTGGACGATGCCGGTACGGCGCTGATCGACGCGTGGATCTCGGAACTCGTCACCTGCGTGCAGTGAGCGCAGCGGTCGCGCATGAATGACCCGCGCATTCAGCGTTTCTCCAACGAATGCCTGCGCGTTGCGTTGCGCTGCGCTGTCCAGCGACGACATCGTGCGTTTTCTCGGGGGCTTCCGACGTGTCCATGCCAGTGCACGCTACGCTCGTCGTGCGCCTGTCAGCCACCAGAAGCGGATGCTCTGGCCTACCGCCGCGAACAGGCAGGCCACCAGCGTGGCTTCGAGCAGCCCGATCAGGCCGCGGTGCAGCGTCATGGCCAGAAACCACGAAAGCGGCAGCATGATCAGCAGAAACGCCGTGCCCTGGATCGCAGTCGGCCACCAGGTTTCGCCCAGCCCTCGCAGGCCCATCGAAATGGTCGCCTGCGTGCCGTCGAACACGGTGACATAGGCAATGAACGCAATCGCCGGTACGGTCACCTGCGCCAGCAGCGGATCGCTGGAGTGCAGCGCGAACAGTGCCCGCGGGAACAGGGCGATCAGCACCGCGCCCATGCTCAGCAGTACGGCGGCCGCGCCCAGGCCGGTCCAGCCGGCCACGGCGGTATCCAACGGATCGCCACGGCCGTGAGCGATGCCGATGCGCACCGCGGTGGCCGCGCCGATGCCCACCGCCACCATGAACGGTACCGTGAGTACGTTGAACACGATTTCCTGGCCGGCCAGTTCCAGCGCGCCCAGCTTTTCGGCGATCACGGCAAGACCGGCGAAGGCTGCCACTTCCGTTGCGATGCTGATGGCCGACGCGTAGCCGATGGTGCGCTGCCGCGACCACTCGCTCCAGCGTTGCCGGTGTGGCCGGCGCACACCAAAGTCACCCATCGACGGGGCTGTCAGAATGTAGGTCATCGCGAGCAGCGCAACCGCCCAGCGCACGATGGTCGTACTCCAGGCAGAGCCGGCCGCGCCCAGTTCCGGCGCGCCCAGATGCCCGAACACCAGTGCGTAGTTCAGGAATACATTGAGCAGATTTGCGCCGAGAAGAATCATCATCGGCACATAGGGACGGCGCACGCCTTCCATGAACGAGATCGAACAGAAGAACAGCAGGTGAGCGGGCAGCCCGAGTCCCAGAATCAGCACCAGTTGCGCTGACTGCGTGGCCACCTGCGGGTCGGAGGCCAGCAGCGACATCCACAGCGGCGCCGGCAGGGTCAGCAGCATCATGATCAGGCCGATCGCGAATGCGTAGGGAATGGTGCGTCGCCAGACGCGCCCGCACTCGCGCAGGTCCTGCGCCCCGTAAGCCTTGGAGGTCATCACGATCGTACCCATGAGCAGGCCGATCGCGACGATGACCAGGAACATCACCACCGAGCGGTTCGCGAGCGCCAGCCACGCGAGTTCCATGGTCGCATAGCGAGCCACCATCACGGTGTCGACGATGGCCATGGCCAGTATGCCCAGACGCGAGGCCATGGCCGGCGCCGACAGCCTCGCGAGTTCCGCGAGGTGCCGGCGTATGCGTTCACTCAGGCGGTAGTGCCCGCCACTGAAGTCGGAACGGTGGGGTCGGCTCAGCGAGTCTGCTCGTCGATGACGACGGTGAGCAGGGCATCGCCGTCGAATGACGGATTGCGGTTCGGGTCGCGTGTGGTCAGGCTGAGCAGCACGTCCATGCCGTCGATCACGTGGCCGAAGACCGCGTGACGGTTGTCCAGATGCGGCGTAGGCACATGGGTCAGGAAGAACTGGCTGCCGTTGGTGTTCGGGCCGGCATTGGCCATGGATAGTACGCCGGGACGATCGTGTCGCAGCTCGGGATGAAACTCGTCGGCAAAGCGGTAGCCGGGTCCGCCGGCGCCAGTGCCGGTGGGATCGCCACCCTGCGCCATGAAATTATCGAGCACGCGATGAAACGTGGTGTTGTCGTAAAAGCCGTCGCGCGCCAGGAATACGAAGTTGTTCACGGTGCGCGGTGCGCGGTCGGCGAACAGCTCGACGACGATGTCGCCCTTGTCGGTGCGGAATGTGGCGATGTAGCGGTTGTCCGGTTCGATCGTCATGTCCGGTGCGGATGCATATTGTCGTGGCACGTCTGATCCTTGTGACTGTGGAGGCGTGGGTGTGGAAGCCGGTTCGGCCGGCGGCGCGGCCACGCTTTGGACTTCTTCCTGAGGGCCGCTGCCACAGGCCGTGAGAAGCAGTGCGCAGAGGGCCGTCAGGCCGTGGTAGTGAATCCGGGATCGCATCGTCATGCTCGTCTTTATGGCGTTGGGAGAGGAGACCATTCTGCCCAAACCACGGGTCCGCGGCAATCGGATGTCGGCGCACGGCGTCTGGCCGCTGGTTGTCGGCCGCGGTATTCCGCCGGCCGGCTTCGATTACAATACCGGCCGATGAGCACCGAACACCCTATCGCAGCGAATTTCATCCGTCAGTTGGTGGCGGAGGACGTCAGACGTGGCAAACACGGAGGCCGCGTACAGACGCGCTTCCCGCCAGAGCCCAACGGCTACCTGCATATCGGTCATGCCAAGGCGATCTGCATCAATTTCGGGATCGCCGAAGAGTTCGGTGGCACCTGCTTCCTGCGCTTCGACGACACCAATCCCGAGAAAGAGGATGACGAATACGTCGAGGCCATCAAGCGCGACATCCGCTGGCTCGGGTTCGACTGGGAGGACCGCCTGCGCCACGCGTCCGACTATTTCGGCCAGCTGTATGAGTTCGCGCTGGCGCTGATCCGCCAGGGCAATGCCTATGTAGACCATCTCAGTGCCGCCGAGATTCGTGATTATCGCGGCACGCTGACCGAGCCCGGACGCGACAGCCCTTACCGCAACCGCGGTATCGAGGAGAATCTCGAACTGTTCGAGGCCATGCGTGCCGGCCGGTTCAGTGAAGGCGAGTGCGTGCTGCGCGCGAAAATCGATATGGCGTCGCCGAATATCAACCTGCGCGATCCCACGCTGTATCGGGTGCGCAAGGTAGCTCATCAGCGCACCGGCGATGAATGGTGCATCTACCCGATGTACGATTTTGCGCATACCTTGTCGGATGCCATCGAGGGCACCACGCATTCGCTGTGCTCACTGGAGTTCGAGGATCATCGCCCGCTGTACGACTGGCTTCTGACGCAGTTGCCGGTGCCGCACCGTCCGGAACAGACCGAATTCTCGCGCGGCAACGTGATGTTCATGATCACCAGCAAGCGCAAGCTCAGGCTGCTGGTGGACGAGGGGCGCGTGGACGGTTGGGATGACCCGCGTATGCCGACGCTGGCCGGCATACGTCGCCGCGGCTATACGCCGGAATCGATTCGCGATTTCATCGCGCGCATCGGCGTGACGAAGAAGGAGAAGGTCATCGAGCTGGGACTGCTCGAGGCCTGCATACGTGATGATCTGAATGAACGCGCCGAGCGTCGCTTCGCGGTGCTGCGACCACTGAAGGTGGTGCTGGACAACTGGCCGGAAGGTCAGGTTGAGTGGATGCCGGCCGCCAACCATCCGAACCGGCCCCAGCTGGGCGAGCGGCAGATCCCATTCTCACGTGAACTGTGGATCGAGCGCGACGACTTCATGGAAGATCCGCCGCGCAAGTTTCACCGCCTGGCGCCCGGTGCGGAGGTGCGGCTGCGCTACGGGTACATCATCCGCTGTGAGCGTGTAGTGAAAGACGAGGCGGGCAACGTGATCGAACTGCGTTGCAGCTACGATCCACAGACCCGCAGCGGCGGTGAGGCGGCGGCGCGCAAGGTGAAGGGCACCATTCACTGGGTGTCAGCGGCGCATTCGCTGCGCGCCGAGGTTCGACTTTACGATCGGCTGTTCGGTGTGCCCTATCCGGGCGAAGACGTGCTTGCCGATCTGAACCCCCGGTCGCTGGATGTGGTGAGTGACGCGCAGCTCGAACCGTCTTTGGCCGACGCGCCCGCTGAAGCGCGCTTCCAGTTTGAGCGCCAGGGCTATTTCTTCGTCGATCCGCTGCGCTCGGAGCCCGGCAGACCGGTGTTCAATCGCATCGTCACGCTGCGTGACAGCTGGGCGAAGGTGGAGCAGCAGGCAGTGGCGCAAGTCGCTACGCAAGCCGCTACCGCTACGTAATCGCGCCCGCCCGCCCGCGACCGGGTTTCCCCGCAACGAGGGAACGGGCCTCGGCCAATCCGGGCGCTGCCAGCGCCGGTTCCCCCTGTCCGCGCCATGGATGCCTCACCGCGTGCCCCCGATCGTGGTTTCGTCGGCATCTGTTCCGTTTGCGCAACATAAAATCAGCAAACGGATGCACAAACGATTGTTAACAGCCAAGAATTGGTAAAAATTATCAATAAAAACAATTAGAAATAGAAAAGCAAACGATTGTATTGCGCCAGAATACGAGTTGATGTAATTTGGCCGCAATGCAGCGCCGCACAAGCAAGAGAAAACGGCACTGCAGCGGGGTTTTCCACAAACATGCTTCCTGTCAGGAAGTCTTGGGGGATCTGAAATGCAGTTTCCAGAACAGTCACTCGGGCTGACGCGCACAACGTTGTCCGTTGCCATCGCCGCCGTGCTGATGTGCTCGGCGCAGACAGGCGCGTTTGCTCAACAGCAGGCATCGGGGCAAGCCGATACCGAAGCCAGTGTCGACGAAATCGTCATCACCGGCACGCGTATTCGCCGTACCGATTTCGACCAACCCAACGCGGTGGCCACACTCACCGCCGAAGATATCGATGCACTGGGAATCATCAGTGTGGCGGACATGCTGCTGCAGATGACGGCCAACGTGGCGGAAGTGTCCCTGGATACCAACGGCGAATCATCATTCTTTGTTGGAGCGACGTTGCCCAATCTGCGCGGCCTGAACCCGTCGTTTGGTGCCTCGCGCACGCTGACCCTGGTGGATGGCAGGCGGATGCCGGCCACGACCAATGGCGGTGCGGTGGACATGAGCATGGTGCCGTCGGTGCTGGTGGGGCGCATGGAGACGGTAACTGGCGGCGCCGGCGCCACGTACGGCTCGGACGCGGTGGCTGGTGTCGTCAACATCGTGCTGAATCGCGAGATCGAGGGCACGCGCGTGAGTGCCGGCTACTACCAGACCAGCGAGGGGGACGGTGATCAGTACACCTTCAGCATCGCCAACGGCAGCCGGCTGCTGAACCGTCGCGGGCATCTGACGGTCGGGTTCGAGCATCAGACAATCGACCCCATCCTGAACTGCCACACCGCGCGTGACTGGTGCTCACGCAGCTGGAACTGGATCGACAATGGTGCTGGCGGTGGTAACCCGATCGATGGGCCGAACGATCCGCGGCAATGGGCGGAACTGCCGCCGCTTCTCGCTCCGCGATTGCCCGGCAATCCGCGCTTTGCGGTATTCGAGAACATGCGCATGCTTCACAGCAGCACGAGCGGATCGCTTCATACACACCCAACCCATAATCCGGATGATCCGGATTTCGGTCAGTTCCTCGAGTTTACGCCGGATGGCCGCAACGTCACGCTGTACCAGACGAGCCTGAGCCAGCAGATGCGGGACTATGTGAACGTACTCGGTACCAGCCCTGGTACCGGACAGCGCGTTGTCGGTGGTGATGGCTGGCTGGCGTCGGACGGCCAGACTTTGCGACAGGGATCGGAGCGCAACAACCTGTACGGCCGTTTCATCTATGCGGTCAACGATCACACCTCGGTCACCGCCGAGCTGTCGTGGAATCGCAATGAGGCGTCAACGCCGCAGCTCAGCCACTTCTTCCATCAGCAGAACGTCTGTGTTCGCACCGACAATGCGTTCCGTCAAACGGAATTCATGGATGAAGCGGCGCAAGAGGCGCTGCTCTACCGGGGGACGGCCACGCAGTGCTCCGGATTCGCCAACTACAACTACCTTGGCCCACCGGTGCCGGGCACGATTCTGCGCAAGAACTGGCGCGACCAGGTGAGTGATGCGCGCGCGGAGTCGGAAACCGATACCGCACGCATAGTACTCAGCGCCAATGGTGGCCTGTTTGGCGGTCGCAACTGGACCTATGATGCGTACCTCCAGTTCGGCCAGACTGATCGCTACCAGGCGCAGGTCAAGAACCGCAGCAACCGTCGCTTCCAGATGGCAATGGACTCGATACTGGATCCGGTGACCGGCGACCCCGTCTGTCGAGTGAACGCATCCGGTGCAGTGGGTGAGGCCAACCGCAATTCCTGGCGCAATTACTTCCAGACGGGCTTCGGTGGCGCAGATGCACCGGATGCGGCGCAGGCGATGGAGACCGTTCTGGCACTGGCGGAAGGATGCGTGCCGTTGAACCCGTTCGGTCTCGCCGCATCCCCGGACGCGATAGCGTACGCTTGGGGGGATCTCGTCGAGTTCACGAAAAACAAGCAGGAGATGGGTTCGGTCACGTTTTCCGGTGCGTTCTGGGACGGCATTGGCGCCGGACCGTTCCAGATGGCAAGCGGTATCGACCATCGCACAACGGAGACCGACAACTGGACCGGCGGTGATGCGAACCCGGTTCGCCGCATCGACTTCGGGACACAGTATGGCGACCCGTGGGTGGGTGGCTCCAAGACCAGCGACGTGTTTGCCGAGCTGGAGTTTCCGCTGCTGCGCGGACGCCCTGGCGCGCAGTACATGATGATGAACGTGTCTCATCGGCGCTCGCGCAACGAGTCTTACCGGCTTAGCGACGAGGATGACCTGAAGTCGGTTCGCTATTCGGATTCGCAGAAGGTGTCGTGGGTGTACAACCCGATCAGCTGGATGCGCATTCGCACAACCCGATCGCAGGACATTCGCACGCCGGGCACCCGTGAGCTGTTCTATCGTCAGTCCGTTCAGGGCGGTGGCTACTTTGCGTCGCAGCCGAATCCCTGGCGTGAAGTCAACCCGGGCAACGATCAGTACAGCTTCATCATCGGCTCCAACCCGAATCTGCGTAATGAGGAGTCGATCACGAACACGCTCGGGTTCGTATTCACGCCGGAGGGCTGGGGTCGTGGTCTTCAGTTTTCGATCGACTACTACAAGATCATGGTGAAGGGAGGTATCAGCTATGCCAGCCCGAACGATCCGGACAACGAAGACAACCTGCCGTATGCCATTTTCCGCTGCTATCAGTATGACGACCCTTACTACTGCGCGCTGATCGAGTTTGGTGATCCGACGCCTGAGGAACCTGACAATCCGCGCAGCAACATCGAGTCTTACTTGACCACGCAGGAGAATGCGGAGCCTTTCTGGTCTCGTGGTTTCGATATCTCGGCGGCCTACAACAAGCGGCTGCCTTCGGGTGGCAGCTTCTCGATACGGCTTATGGGTACACGTTCGCTGGAGCAGAGCATCTGCATCGACACCGTACGAACTGGTCCATTCACGACAATGTGCAACGCCCGCGACAACGTGGTGGGGCAGACGGGCGGTGTGCGGGGCGGTGGCTTGTTCTCGAACTACACACCCACACCGACCTGGTCGGGCAATCTGTTTGGCACGTATCGAAAAGGACCGTTCTCGCTGACGGGGCAGGCACGGTTTATCGGTAGCGCGGTGGGTTCTGTTTTCTGGGTGGGACCGGATGATCCGCGCTGGGGTCCGGATCTGCACTTCACCACCAATATGAACCGGATGCCCAGCTGGACCACGTGGAACACGACGTTGAACTTCGACTTTAATCAGTCACGTTTCTCGTTGGATCGCTTCAATGAGCTCAGCGTGTCGCTGAACGTCGACAATGTGTTCGACAAGCAGCCGAACTTCTGGTCCGGCGGCGGCATTGCCGGAGTCAATACACGGTTCTTCAGTGGAATCGGCCGGGCCTACCGGCTGAACATGAGGATGGGGTTCTGATGACACGATAACGCCGGTTGAGGTTCGGATCGGCTGCCGTGCCCCTGCGGCCGGTCCGGCCAGAACGCCCGGCAATATCGTTCCGATTGACGCCGTGTTTCCGTACAGGAGCACGGCGTTTTTTTTTGATCCTTTAGCGACGGACACCGTTCGCTACAATGGCCGCACAACAACAGGGAGCATCAACATGCCGATTCGATTCGTCGCGGGGATCAGCGGGCTTGCCCTGCTGATCAGTGCGCCGCTGGCCGCGCAGCAGGACGTGCAGCTGCGCTCGGGTATTCCCGTGGCGCCTCAGGGCCTGACAGTGCCGCCGTTGCCGGACGAACCCGTCTACTACGAGACCGCCGAGGGCCAGGACATCCGTGTGCGCGTGCTGGTGCGCGGCCTGGAACGGCCGTGGAGCATGGCCTTCGTGGACGAACGGACCATGCTGGTGACCGAGCGCGCCGGGCGTCTGCGGGTGGTGCGTGACGATGTGCTGGATCCGGAGCCGGTGCGCGGCGTTCCCGAAGTCCACGCGCAGGGCTTCTCCGGCTTGCTGGACGTGATGCTGCATCCGGATTTCGCTGACAACCGTTTCGTCTACCTGAGCTACAGCAAGCCGATGAACGATTTTTCGGTGATTGCGGTGGCCCGTGGCGTCTGGAACGGGCGCGAGCTGGTCGACACGCATGATGTATTCGTCAGCGATGTCGGCGGCGGCTCCCGACTCGCCTTCGGCGGCGATGGCATGCTGTATGTGTCGACGGGTGGTGGTGACAGGGCACAGGACCTCTCCACGCTGGGCGGCAAGGTGCTGCGGCTGACGCCGGAAGGCGGGATTCCGCCCGATAACCCGTTCGTGGGCCTGGAGGGGCATCGTCCCGAGGTCTTTACGCTCGGTCACCGCAACACGCTGGGGCTTGCTCGGCACCCGGGCACCGGCCGGATATGGCAGGTGGAAATGGGTCCCAATGGTGGTGACGAAGTGAACATACTGGTGCCGGGAGGCAACTACGGCTGGCCCGAGGTCAGTCTCGGCCGCGCCTATCCGGGGCCCTGGCACTCCGAGAACTTTCAGCTGGAAGGCATGATCGATCCAGTCATCTACTGGACACCTTCGGTGTCAACGTCGGGCATTGCGTTCTACACTGCCGACCGGCTGCCACGCTGGACCGGCGACGTCTTCGTCGGCGGCATGCGCTACGGCGAAATTCCGGGCACCGGACGGCTGGAGCGGATTCTGATCAATCAGGACCTTCAGGAGCTGCGCCGCGAATCACTGCTGGTCGATCTTCGCCAGCGCATACGCGACGTGCGCCAGGGACTGGACGGTCTGCTTTATCTGGCTACCGATGAAGACGCCGGCGCGGTTCTGCGCATCGAGCCGGCGGATTGATCACCCAGCCCCCCGGGCGTTGGCGCCGAGGTGGTCGCGATGTGACGCGGCAGGCTGTAAAGTGCAACGCCTGATCGGCACGCTTGGCAGGACATGACAGCAAGAACCTACAGTCTCAGAAAACGGGTGCTGGTCACCGGCGGTGCCGGTTTCATCGGCTCGCATCTGTGCCGGCGGCTGCTGGAGCGCGGTGAGGAGGTGCTCTGCGTCGATAATTTTTTTACCGGCAACAAGGAAAATCTGGCAGGACTGCTGCGTCACGACTCGTTCGAGCTGATGCGGCACGACGTCACCTTCCCGCTCTATGTCGAAGTTGACCAGATTTACAATCTTGCCTGCCCGGCGTCGCCGGTTCACTACCAGTTCGACCCGGTGCAGACCACGAAAACCAGTGTGCACGGCGCCATCAACATGCTGGGCCTCGCCAAGCGTGTTCGCGCACGGATTCTCCAGGCCTCGACCAGCGAGGTCTACGGCGACCCGATGGTGCATCCGCAGACCGAGGAGTACTGGGGCAATGTCAACCCGCTGGGTGTGCGTGCCTGCTACGACGAAGGCAAGCGTTGCGCGGAAACGCTGTTCTTCGACTATCAGCGCCAGCATCGCCTCGACATCAAGGTGGCGCGGATCTTCAACACCTATGGCCCGCATATGCATCCGAACGACGGCCGCGTCGTCAGTACCTTCATCATGCAGGCGCTGCGGAACGAGCCGATCACGCTGTACGGTGACGGTGAACAGACGCGGTCGTTCTGTTACGTGGATGAGCTGGTCGAGGGACTGATACGACTGATGAACAGCGACGCGACGGTGACCGGGCCGATCAATCTCGGCAATCCCACCGAGTTCACGATCCGCGAACTGGCGACGCTGGTGCTGGAACTCACCGGCTCGACATCCGAACTTGTGTTCCGTCCGCTGCCGCAGGACGATCCGCTGCGACGCCAACCCGACATACGCCGCGCCCGCGAAGTGCTGGGCTGGGAGCCTGAAGTGTCGCTGCGTGAGGGTCTGTTGAAGACCATCGCGTACTTCGACGGGTTGCTGAAGCGTGGCCTGTCCGCCTGACGTCGTTCACCGGGCGGTGCGGCAATGAGCAGGCTCAACGTCCTCGTCACCGGTGGTGCGGGCTATATCGGTTCGCACACGGCGAAGGCGCTGGCCGCCGAAGGACATCGCCCGGTGGTGCTGGACGACCTCAGCACTGGTCATCGGGAAGCGGTGCGCTGGGGGCACTTCGTCCACGCCGGGATCGGTGATCGCGACGCGGTTGAAGCAGCGCTGCGCGACCACCGGATCGACGCCGTGATCCACTTCGCCGCCAGTGCCTATGTCGGCGAGTCGATGCAGGACCCTGGCAAGTACTTCCGCAATAATGTGGCCGGCACGCTGAGCCTGCTCGAAGCGATGCGGGCCTGTGATGTGCGTACCATCGTGTTTTCATCGAGCTGCGCCACCTACGGCGTTCCCGATCAGGTGCCGATCACCGAATCGACGCCACAGGCACCGATCAATCCCTATGGCGAATCCAAGCTGGTCTGTGAGCGGTTTCTGCGCTGGTTCGGTGAGTGTCACGACTTCCGCTGGGCGGCACTGCGTTACTTCAACGCGGCGGGGGCCGATCCCGACGGGGAGACCGGTGAAGACCACGACCCTGAAACGCATCTGATACCGCTGGTGATCAGCGCGGCGCTCGGTTTCAGGCCTGATGTGCGGGTGTTCGGGACGGACTATCCCACTGATGACGGAACGGCGGTGCGTGACTATGTCCACGTGACGGACCTGGCCGAAGCGCATGTTCGTGCGCTGGGTTATCTGCATGGCGGCGGCGACTCCGTCGCGCTCAATCTCGGCACCGGCCGTGGCTGGAGCGTTCGTCAGGTGATCGATTCGGTGGCGCGGGTTGCCGGGCCGGTGCCCGTCGTCGACAGCCCACGCCGATCCGGAGATCCCCCGGCACTGATTGCCGATGTCGGCCTCGCGGCACGGCGCCTGGGCTGGCAGGCGCGTTTCACGGCGATCGATGACATCGTCGCCACCGCGGTGCGCTGGCAGCGACGCCTGGGCCGATAGCGCACCGCGCACCGCTGATAGAAAGCAGCCTGTAGCCAGATGACGGATGGCCGACTGCCTGTCGCCGACACCCGATGGTCGTCAGCCGCTACCGGTCAGTCGCCCGCCTGTCCCCCGCGCTGTCGCGGCATGACCACCTTGTCGTAGAGGGTGGGTGTGCGTCCCTCCGGATCGTAGCGGCGCTTGAGTTCGGCGTAGGCGGCGCCATTGAAGCGCCGGTCGAATTCCTCCCTGTCGAGGAAAGTGGACGAGTAAAGCATCTTGATGCCGTCGAGCTCGAAGCACTTGTCGTCCATGATTTTCGTGTAGTGGTAGGGCTCCCTGCCCTGCGGGCGACGCACCTGGCAGTAGCAGCCCAGATTGAAGTACAGCTCGCCGGCTGCGAGCGGGTACAGCGTCGGCTGGCGCGGCGTGCGGATCGGCACTGCCGCCCACGGACGGCCGTTGAGATCCACGTGTTCCAGGCAGAACTCAATCAGTTCCTCGCCATGCTGCCACGGTACTTCCCAGTCCTGGATCAGCGGTTCCATGCCGCTGCGGTCGCCGCCCAGATACTTCTTCACCAGCCGGTTTTTCGCGGCCGCGTAGCGTGTGTAGAACCCGGAGTTACGGTAGCGCAGCGGTGCGTAGCGCCGGAACAGGCGATAGAACCAGGTATCCGGAAGATTCCAGAACCACTCCGGATCGTAACGGAAAATATAGTCTTCAGTGGAGAGATTGATCTCGTCGCGGCTCTCAACCAGCCTGTAGAAGATGTTTTTTCGAACGATGTCATCCTGCTGCTGAACGCTGTCGGCGAAAACGCCGGTCATCAGGAAGAATCGCCGGTCCTCGAAAAACAACCCTTCAACAAAGTCGGCATCGGTTCGCGTGGCTTCCTCCATGGCTGCCAGGTAGCTGCGGGCATCATCGAAGCGACGGATGCCGAGCCTGACGTAGGGTCCGGCACGGTGCAGGCGCACCCTGGCACGCAGAATGTAGCCCAGCGTACCGTAGGAGTTGGCCAGCGCGTGAAACAGATCGGCGTGCGCGTTGTCGGCGCGCGCGGTGACGATCCGCCCGTCCGGCAGCAGCACCTCCGCTTCGATCACGCTGTCGTGCACGAACCCGTAGCGGAAGCAGGTGGATTCGATGCCGATTCCGACCGTTGCGCCGCCGATCGTGATGTGCCGGAGCTCGGGGGCCACCAGCGGCAGATAGCCGTGTTGCAGCGTGTATCGGACGATGGTTTCGAAAGTCGCAAGTCCCTCGACGTCAACGGTCGCGGGTCGGTTGTCATCGCCTGGATCGATGCCTATGACTTCGTTGAAATCGGCCAGCGACAGGCGTTGCGCAGGACGATCCGCGCCTTCGTAGCGGAAGAGATTGGAGATGGTCCTCTTTTCCAGACGCAGCGGGGAGCCGTCATTGCGCCACGCATGTTCAAGGCGTGCGCGCTTGGACGCGTAGTCACTCACCCTGGTAGATGTCGGCGCGCGACCAGCGCAGCGTATTGCGCCCGGTGCGGGCGAACAGCACCTGAAACAGCTGCAGCGTGCCCACCTCGAATGCGGCGATGGAGCCGGCCAGATACAGTCGCCAGGCCCTCACGAAGGCGTCGTCGAACAGGGCGCTGATCTGGTCGACGTTCTCTTCATAGCGTTCCAGCCAGGCCGCGCAGGTGCGTGCGTAGTGCAGGCGCAGGTTCTCGACGTCGAGCACGGACAGGTCCACCGGCTCGAACATCTCCATCATCTGGCGCAGTGTCGGCGGATAGGCGCCCGGGAAAATGCGTTTATCGATCCAGGCATTCAGTGGCGCCGGGCGATCGCGGCCGATGGTGTGCACCAGTCCGCGCCCGTCGCGCTTGATCGAGCGGCTGATCAGCCGGCCCAGATCCCGGTAGTTGCCGACGCCGACGTGTTCGAGCATGCCGATCGAAACGAAGGCATCGTACTCGCCCGTCATGTTGCGATAGTCGTCTTCGACGAACTCCACCTGACTGTCAAGGCCGCGGTCCTTCGCCCAGCCGCGCGCATGCGCGACCTGTTCTCGCGAGATGTTGAAGCTGCGCACGTTCACGCCGTAGTTCTCGGCCATGAACAGCGCGAAACCGCCCCAGCCGCCACCGGCCTCGACAACGGTCTCGCCCGGCTGGAGCTTCAGCTTGCGGCACACCAGGTGCATCTTGGCCTGCTGTGCCTGCTCGATGGTCATGGTCGGGTGGGGGTAGTACGCACAGGTGTACTGCAACGCGTCCCGATCCAGCCACAGGCGATAGAACTCGTTGCCGATGTCGTAGTGGTGGTGAATGTTGCGCTTGGCATCGGAGAGGTCGGGTGCCGCGCGGCGCCTGCCGTTCAGCAGCATCTGCCGGAACGGGCTGAGCTGCTGCGTGTAGCCGTACGCGGCGCGCAGCACGGCAAGCAGGTCGCCGTTCACTTCCAGACGGCCGGCGCTGTACAGGTCGCCGAAGTGGAGTTCCGCATTGACCAGCAGCTGATAGAGGGCGCGACGATCCCTGATGCGTACATGTACCCGGTCGTCGGCAGGCGGGTTGCGTGGCGCATCCCACAGATCGACGGCCACAGGGGAACCCGCCAGCCGATCGGCCAGACGAGCATGCACCCAACGGTCCAGCGCGCTGGGGGCCCCGCGCTGTGCGGGCCCCTCGCTGTCGTCGTAGTCTTGTCCCCCGGCTGGTACGCCGAGCGGTTCTAAGCGGCTTCTGGTCATTGATTATTGTCTCCGCGCGGTATTGTGCCACCCGTTGTTGCAGGATGTAACTGTCAGACGGAACGGATTGCCCGGCCGGTTGTCATCCGGTTGGTATAATCTGCTGTTCGCAAGCCGGGCGCGGGTAGTCCGCGGCCGCCAGGAGCACTACATGCCCGTCACACAGTGGCAGACACGCAATGCGGTTTCGGACCGCTGGCAGCGACCGCTGCGGGATCTGCGGATCTCGGTGATCGACCGCTGCAATTATCGCTGCCCGTACTGCATGCCGGCCGAGATTTTCGGCGATGCCCACCAGTTCCTGCCCAGATCCCACTGGCTCACGGCCGGTGAGATCAAGCGCCTGGCCGGACTGTTCGTGCAGCTGGGGGTGTCCAAACTGCGTGTCACCGGCGGTGAGCCGCTGCTGCGTCGCGACATCGTGGACGTGGTCGCCGGGTTGTCGGAGCTTGCCGGCGTCGAGGACCTTGCCCTGACCACCAACGGTACCCGCCTTGCCGAGATGGCCGGCCAGCTCAAGGGCGCTGGCCTGAAACGCGTGACCGTAAGCCTGGACAGCCTGGACGACGCCGTGTTTCGCGAAATGAACGGCAATCGCGGCGATGTCGCGCGAGTGCTGACCGGTGTGGAGGCGGCCGCAACGCAGGGCTTCGCGCCGATCAAGCTGAATGTGGTGGTGCAGAAGGGGAAGAACGATCATACGGTGCTCGACCTGCTGGAACGCTTCCGTGGCACAGGTGTGATCGTGCGCTTCATTGAATACATGGATGTGGGTACCCTGAACGGCTGGCAGCGCGACCAGGTGCTCACGTCCCGGGAACTGCTGTATCGCATTGCCGAACGCTGGCCGCTGGAACCGCTGGATCGCAACTACCGCGGCGAAGTGGCGAAGCGCTACCGTTTCACGGATGGGCAGGGTGAGATCGGCTTCATATCGTCCGTCAGCGAGCCGTTCTGCGGTGACTGCCACCGCGCCAGGCTGTCCGCCGACGGCAGCCTCTACACCTGCCTGTTCGCGGCGCGGGGCACCGACCTGCGCGGCCCGCTGCGCGCCGGCGCCAGCGATGCCGATCTGGTGGGACTGCTGCAGAACGTGTGGCGCAACCGTGACGATCGCTACAGCGAGCAGCGTGGTCGCGCGCGGCCGGCTGATGACGAAGCTGCGCGAATGGAAATGTACAGGATGGGTGGATGAAGCTGTCGCATGTCGATGCCGCGAACCGACCGACCATGGTCAACGTGGCGGAAAAGGCCGTCACCACGCGCACGGCGGTGGCGCGCGCAGTCGTGAGTTTTCCACCGGAGGCGCGGCTGGCCACGGGTGAGGAACTGCGCACGAAGAAAGGACCGGTGTTCGATACCGCGATCGTCGCCGGCGTCATGGCCGCCAAGCGCACCCATGAGCTGATTCCGTTCTGTCATCCGATCGCACTTGAGGACTGCCGCATCTCGGTGAACTGGGGCGCCGATGGCGAGATCGTCATCGAATGCGCGGTGCGGGCGACGCACAAGACCGGTGTCGAGATGGAGGCGCTTACCGGCGCCACCGCCGCGGCGCTGACGGTCTACGACATGTGCAAGGCGATGACGCATGCGATACGCATCAGCGACGTCATGCTGGTGAGCAAGACCGGTGGCAGGCGGGACTATGCCCTGGATGCCGCCGGGCAGGCGGGTGCCCCGCCGCCGGGCTCTGTTGACGCCGGAGTTGCCGCGCAGTCCGAACCGGAGGCCGTGCCTCGGGGGGCGTCGTGATCGAAGTCACCGCGAAGTACTTCGCCGCCTTTCGCGAGCATGCCGGAATCGATGTCGAGCGGTTTGCGACTGATGCCGGTACGGCTGCCGAGCTCTACGACGAAGTGGCGGGTCGCCACGGCTTCGCCGATGCCATGCCGCGCTGCAAGGTCGCGATCAATAACGAACTGGCCGACTGGAATGCGAAGCTCGACAATGGCGATGTGGTGCTGTTCTTTCCGCCGGTGGCCGGTGGCTGAATCGCGGATTCCTCATGAACCGGGTGACGCCCTCGGGGTTGCCAGGCTTTGAGGTTGTCGCGGTTCACAAGGAATCGGCTCGGTAGCCTGTGACAGGCGAGGTGGCATGACGTTTCAGATCATCGAGCGGGCGATCGATCCGGATGCGTTGCGGCGCGAGCTGGCGGATCGGCGTGCCGGTGCGTTCATCGCTTTCGAGGGCTGGGTGCGCGACCACAATGAAGGCGAGGCGGTGACGGCGCTCGACTACGAATCACACCCGGAAATCGCCGACAGGGAGGGGGCACGCATCGTGGCTGAAGCCCTGCAGAAGTTTGCAGTCATCGGCGCGCACTGCCGGCATCGGGTCGGGGCGCTGCGGATCGGCGACTGCGCGGTGTGGGTGGGTGTCAGCGCCGCGCACCGCGGCGCCGCATTCGAGGCTGCGCGCTACATCATCGACGAGGTGAAGCTGCGTGTGCCGATCTGGAAGAAAGAACATTATCGCAATGGCAGTTCCGGCTGGGTGAACTGCGCGACCGGTGCGCCAGCCACAAGTCCGCATCCGGCCACAGGTTCTCAAGGGAATGGAGAATGACTATGGAAACGTCTGCCGGGGGTAAGCGCAGGGTACTGCTCGTCGACGACGACCCCGGACTGCTGCGTGTACTGTCCCTGCGGTTGCAGCGCGAAGGCTATGAGGTCTCCGCCGCCGACAGCGGCCGCCATGCGCTGGCGGTTCTGTCCGGTTTTCGTCCCGACGTCGTCATCACCGACATGCGCATGGATGGCATGGACGGGCTCATGCTGTTCGACGCGATCCGCGAGAAGCAGCCGACACTGCCGGTGATTCTGCTGACGGCGCACGGAACGATCCCGGATGCCGTGGATGCCACCGAGCGTGGCGTGTTCGCCTACCTGACGAAACCTTTCGACAAGGAACAGCTGATCAAGGTGCTGGAGCGGGCGGCGGGCCTGTTCAGCCACAGCGAAGACGATGAGCCCGACGACAGCGAATGGCGTCGTGAGATCGTCACGCGCAGCACGTCGATGGAAAAGCTCCTCAAGGAGGCCTGGCTGGTCGCGCAGAGCGATGCCAGCGTGCTGATTCAGGGTGAGAGCGGCACCGGCAAGGAGCTGCTCACACGGGCAATTCACCGCGCCAGCGCCCGCAGCGAGCACCCGCTGGTGGCGGTGAACTGTACGGCGATTCCGGAGCATCTGCTGGAGGCGGAACTGTTCGGTCACAAGAAGGGCGCCTTTACCGGCGCCACGCAGGCGCATAGCGGCCTGATCCAGGCCGCCGATCAGGGAACACTGTTCCTGGACGAAATCGGCGATATGCCGCTGCACCTTCAGGCCAAGCTGCTGCGCACGCTCGAGGAACGGGAGATCCGGCCGGTGGGCTCGTCGGAAACGATCGGCGTGGACGTGCGCGTCGTATCGGCCACGCACCAGAATCTGGAAGAGGCGATTGTCGACAAGCGGTTCCGGGAAGACCTGTACTACCGTCTCAACGTAGTGACGCTGGAGATTCCGCCTCTGTCGGAGCGGCGCCAGGACATACCGCTGCTGGTGGATCACTTTCTTGCCGGCGTGAAAAAGCGCGGGCGCAACTCGGGCGTCGACGTGCAGTCGTTCTCCAAGGAGGCGATCGAGCTGCTCCTGGCCTCGGACTGGCCCGGCAACGTGCGCCAGTTGCGCAACGTCGTCGAGCAGTGCGTGGCGTTGGCCACCACACCGGTGATACCCGCCGGACCGGTGGAGCGGGCGCTCAAGCGCAACACCAAGGCGCTGCTGCCGTTCTCCGAGGCACGGGACATTTTCGAGCTGGAGTATCTGACCGACCTCCTGGAGATGACGAATGGCCAGGTCGCCCAGGCGGCCCGCCTTGCCGGACGCAACCGATCACAGTTCTACAAGCTGCTGAGCAAGCACTCCCTGGAACCGGAGCTGTTCCGCGACAGGGGCGACGAGGAATGAGCGGTCTGGCGGAACCGGGTGTCCGCCAGCGTGCGCAGCGCCACACCGCTGCCCTTCTGACAACCCCGGGGTGGTAGATGCGATATCGCCCACGTTCCATCGTGCGGCTGATGCTGGTGGGGCTCCCGGTCGTGCTCGCGCCGCTGATCGTCGCCATCGTCACGGCGATCATCCAGGTGGACCGCCTGGCTGTCAGCAGCCACGCGGCGATGCTCGAAGCCGAAGCGGCTACTCACCAGAGTCGCCGCCTGCTGGAGCGTCTGAGTGAAATGCGTCGCCCCTACATGCAGTATCGCGTGACCGGCGACCAGGATTTCTTCGACATCTATTCGGATCGGCGCGAGCGGTTTCTGGATGCGGTACGGAACCTGAGCGACCTGCCGTTGACTGAACCGGTCAGGGAGCATCTGCGGTCGCTCAGCGCCGAAGAGGCGAACCTGGCCTATCTCATCGGTACGAATGCAACTGAATTCGTGCCCGATGAGCCCTCGGAAGACGCCGAGCGGATCTGGACGGAGCTGATCGACAGGGCCCGCGCCATTCTGTCCGAGGGCAGCGCTCTGATCGAGGCGCAGGCCAACGAAATGACCGAGACCGCGTCAGAACTCCAGCGCATGCTGCTGATGCAGGCCATGGCCATCATACCGGCAAGCATACTGCTGGCGTTTCTGTTCGTGCTGCTGATCAACCGGCCCATGCGCGCGCTGGGCAAGGCCATCCGCGGTCTGGGTGCGGGAAATTTCACGGATCCCATTTTCGTGCACGGGTCCCGGGACGTCGAGGAGCTCGGCGAGCAGCTGGATTGGCTGCGACGCCGGATCCATGAGCTGGAGCAGCAGAAGCTGACGTTTCTGCGCCATGTTTCGCACGAGTTGAAGACGCCGCTGACGACGATTCGCGAAGGGTCCGGGCTGCTTGCCGAGGCGCTGGCGGATGCCGCGCCGGAAGAGGCGGAAATATCCCGTATAATGAATGCCAGCAGCCTGCAGCTGCAGAAACTCATAGAAGATCTGCTGTTGTTCGGTAAGATGCAGGATACTGTCGCCGACCTGCACCTGGTGGACGATGTGGACGTGGCCGCGCTGCTGATGGGCGTTGTCGAGAGCCACTCCGTCGCGGTTGGCGCCAGGCAGATAGACGTGGAAACCGACTTCACGCCGGTGCGGATCCGCGCCGATGAGAACAGACTGCGGATAATTTTCGACAATCTGCTTTCCAATGCCGTGAAGTATACGCCGCAGAAGGGCCGTATCCTTTGTTCGCTCAGTGTCGGCGACGGATTTGCGCTGATCGATGTCGAGGACACCGGCCCTGGTGTGGCGAAGTCGGAAAGAGAACTGATCTTCGAGCCCTTCCGGCAGGGGCGGGCGCTGTACAAGTCCAGTGTCAAAGGTACGGGTCTGGGGTTATCGATTGCGAGGGAATACGCGGAGGCCCATCATGGTTTCATCGAAGCGCTTGAGTCAGACAGCGGCGCGCACTTTCGCGTCAGGCTGCCGGTGGCTGGCCCCGGCTAGGGGGTGTGTCAGGTTGCGGCTGTTGGGGATGCTGGGCGGTGCGGCGCTGGCGGGAGGCTGCAGCGGTTCGGTCACGGTTCCGGACGAACCCGAGTTGATGGCCGACATGCCGTCGCAGGACGCAGTCGAGGTGATCGATGAAGGCCGCATGGCTGACGATCTCACGGAACTGTTTGCGGAGCGTGTGCGGGATGCACAGCAGCACTGGCCGCAGCCGGATGAAGGTTCCCGGTACGAGGAGTTCCGGCTTGGTCTGATGCTGGCCGGTTGTGAAAGTACTACCGAGGCGCTGCAGGCGGAAGTCGCTGCGCTGGGCGAGGCGCTGGCGAGAGAGCGCGAACAGCGGCAGCTCCTCGAGGCGCAGCTTGCCGCCCTGAAGGAAATCGAGCAGCAGACTTCGATCGACGACGAAGTCAGCTTGTTGTGACAGCCCTCCAACGGTGATGTCGGCGCACGGAACGTTCCACTGTGTTCCGCGCTGCTCCACGTCTTCAGTGCTTCAGGACGCTGCTGATTCACGGCGCGCGTAGCGCATTCATCCGCGTGAGCCACTCCGCCGGCAGGTCGATCATATAGTCGCGAACCGGCTCGCTGAGCCCCGCGAGAGCGAGCAGGACAACCGCCAGACCGGTATATACCCACAGCAGGCTTCTGTCGGACAACAGGTAGCGCCGGCCCCTGCCCGATCCACCGCCGGCAACCGGCCTTTGCCGGCGTCCTGATGCCGGCGGAAGCCCTGCAGCGACGAGAAACTGGCGTGCATCACGAATCGGTGTGCCGGTACGGTCGATGCCCAGCACGGCCGCAATGGCCTTCCTGCGGGGAGCTGGCAGCTCTCTCAGGCGCGGTTCGTCGGGTTCGGCCGGCCATGGTGTTGCCGTGTACAGCTCGAACGCCAATGCGGCCAGAGCGCGTACATCGTCAAGCTGATCCGGCATGAACTGCTGGCGGCGTTTCAGTTGTCCCCAGAGGAAGCCGGACAGCCGATAGCCACGTTGCGGCGTGACAAGGATGTTTTCTGTGCGGACGTCGCCATGTGCGATGCCACGGTCGTGGGCGTACGCCAGCGCATTGCCTGTGGTGGCGACGATCCTGTCAGCTTCGGCAACGGTGAGCCTGGGCTGCGCCGGGTCGTCCAAGGCTTCCCGCAGCGTTCTGCCCTCCACGAGCTCCGTCGCCACGTATACCGTATCGCCGTCCCTGCCGATGTCCAGCAACCGCACGATGTCCGGGTGGATCAGCGGTCGCACGCGCTGAAAGCAGCGCTGCAGCTCTCCATAAATCGTGTGGCTGGCGATCATTCCCTGCGGCAGCAGCCAGATGGCCACCTGCTGACGACCCGTTGCCGTGCGTGTATCCGCGGCGCGATACGCATGGCCGACCGTACCGCTGATGTGCAGCTCTGCCTGTATCGCGTAGCGTCCGTTGATCATCGCTGGTACCTCGCCGCCCGTTGCGCCCCGTTCGTCGGTCCGATCCAACAGCGGTTCACCGGCCCGAGAAGCGCGGCGATCAACGGCTCGCACCTGTGGCTGTAGTAAGACAAGCAAGTTGCGTACCAGGTCGGATCGCGCGTCTGGCGCGGCGTCTTCGCAACACCGGGCATAACTCCGGGGCACAACCCAGAGCACAACCCGGGGGCACAACCCCGGGAGCATAATCTCGGGGCTCAATACCGGGCGCGCAGCGGCGTCGCGTTGCAGCCGCGCAGCGCGTGCGGGTATCCGGAGCAGGGCCATCGCGTGCCGGGCAGGCGGCTCGACGCAGGCACAGGCGGTGGACCTGTCGTGAACCGACAACACCTTGGTGACTGGCGCGCCGTCGCGCCGATGTATCAGATCAGCGGGAGCCGGCCAGCAGCCGTTCGCTGTCCGCCGGTGTGTCGATGTCGATGGCGGCTTCCGCCAGGGGTACCTGGTTGATGGCTGTCATGGCACGCAGGATGTCGCGCGCGCCGCTATCACCCCGCGCACGTGCAGCAGCGGTCCAGACGCTGCGCGGCAGAACGGCCGGCGCGCCGATCCGATCGTTCTGGCAGGCCGCGGCCGGTATGCGGGGTTCGCGAAGCCAGGCAGCGCGAAGGCGCCACATTGCGTTGCGGTCGACGAAGGGCTGATCGCTGAGCAGGATCATGGCCGCGCTGGCTGTGGCCGGCAAAGCGCCGAGTCCCGTGCGCAGCGAGGTTGACAGTCCGGCGCGCCACTGCGGATTGGTGACGATCCGAGCACGCAGGCGATGACGCCTCAGCATGGTATTGATGCGCTGTCGGTAAGCGCCTACCACGACCAGTACGCGGGCCGGTGCGATGTCCAGTGCCGCCTCCACGGTGCGCGCCAGGAGCGGGCTGCCCTGATATCGCAGCAGCTGCTTCGGCCTGCCAAGCCGCCGCGAGCCGCCCGCCGCGAGCACCACGCACCACAGGTCTGTGCCCCTGCCGCTGTTGCGTTGCCGGAATCGCTTCATGGACGCCACTATACTTGCCTGCATGGTAGCGGGACTGATCGCGGACGTCATACTGGCATTCCACTTTCTGTGGATACTGTTTGCGATTTTCGGTGCGCTGGCGGTTTTTCGCTGGCCGCGTCTGATCTGGGTGCATCCGGTGGTGCTGGCCTGGTCGGTGCTGGTGATGCTGACCGGCTGGCTGTGCCCGCTGACGCCCGCCGAGCTGTACTTCCGGGAGCTTGCCGGCCAGCAGGGTTTCGACGGTGGATTCATAGAGCACTACATCACCGCGGCCATCTATCCGTCCGGATTGACGCGCGGCGTACAGATCGGTCTGGGCGTGGCGCTGGCCGTGTTCAACGTGCTGGCGTACGTGGCCCTGTTTAAGTATCGTCGGCACGACTGACAGCAGCCCACAGGACGCAGGGAAGGACCCGGCGCGATGAGTCTCCGAATCACGCTTGCCCAACGTGAAGACGCTCTGCCGATCGCGCAGATGTCGCGGCGTCTGATCGAACACGGGTTGCCATGGTCCTGGGACGAGGAACGCGTCGGTCGGGCGATTGCGCATCGGGATACCGCGGCGGTCACGGCCCGCGACGGGCGCAGAATGGCCGGCTTCGCGATCATGCAGTTCTATGACAGCCACGCACACCTGAATCTGCTGGCGGTGCATCCCGGCTACCGTCGTCGTGGCGCCGGTCGGCAACTGGTGGAATGGCTGGAGGCGTCCGCGCGTGTGGCGGGCATATTCCTGATCCGTCTCGAACTGCGCGTCGACAACGACAGTGCCCGGCTGTTCTATGAACGCCTGGGATTCCACGAGACCGGGCGACGGCGCGCCTACTATGCCGGGCGCGAGGACGCGTTGTGCATGGCGCACGACCTGGCGGTGATTCCGATTTCACGGGCATAGACCTCAGCAATGACCGATTCGAAACCGTTCCTGCCGCTGTCCGTTGCGGTCCTTACCGTCTCGGACACCCGCAACGACAGCGACGATCGCTCCGGTGCGCTGCTGGCCGATCGTGTCCGGGAGGCCGGGCATCGGCTGGCCGAAAAGCTGATCGTACGCGATGACGTATATGCGATCCGCGCTGCGGTCTCGCGCTGGATTGCCGATCCGGCGTTCGACGTGGTCCTGACCACCGGCGGAACCGGCCTGACCGGTCGGGACGGCACGCCGGAGGCCGTGGCGGTATTGCTCGACAAACGGATAGAAGGCTTCGGTGAGCTGTTCAGATCGGTGTCGTTCGAGGCTATCGGTACGTCCAGCCTGCAGTCCCGATGTCTGGCCGGCGTGGCCAACGGCACCTTCGTGTTCTGCCTGCCGGGTTCGGCCCATGCCTGTGAAACAGGCTGGGACAGGCTGATTGCGGCGCAGCTGGATCAGCGCACGCGGCCCTGCAATCTGGCCGAGCTGATTCCCCGCCTGCGGGAATAGGCCGTGTGCGCACTTGGCAACGGGCCGTAACTGGACTAAAGTGCCTGTAATCATGACTTACAAGCGCGCAAACCGTCATTTTTTCTCCGCGACCGCCGGCTGGCGGCCGTGCGTGTCCGCGCATCGGTTTCTGCCCGCCGTCCTGCCGCTTCGGGCCCTGCTGCCCGTTCTGCTCCTGCCCTCGGGGCAGAAATAATAAACACGGCTTCACGGGGCCTCACGCCGTGACAGACATCAAGCAGACAATCCGTTACCCGACCGTGGTGACGCCCCTGGCGAATTCGTTCCAGGCGGCACCGCGCTAAGCGAGAAGAGAACCGCCATGGCAATGCTCAGCAATCCGTCCAGCAAGTACCGCGCCTTCGCGCCCGTCCGGTTGCACGACCGCACCTGGCCCGACGCGGTGATTACCAAACCACCGATCTGGTGCAGCGTCGATCTGCGTGACGGCAATCAGGCGCTGATCGAACCGATGAACCATGAGCGCAAGCTGAGGATGTTCGAGCAGCTGGTCGCCATCGGTTTCAGGGAGATCGAGATCGGCTTTCCATCCGCGTCGCAGACCGAGTTCGACTTCATCCGCAGACTGATCGAAGAGAACCGCATTCCTGCGGACGTGACGATCCAGGTGCTGACGCAGGCGCGTGAGCATCTGATCCGGCGCACCTTCGAGGCTCTGGAGGGTGCGCGGCGCGCGATCGTGCACGTTTACAATGCCACCGCCCCGGTGATGCGTCGTGTGGTCTTCGGTCTCGACAAGCCGCAGGTGATCGAACAGCTCGCCGTGACGCACGCGCGTCTGATTCGTGAAATGGCGGCGGAGTACCCGCAAACCGACTGGGTGTTCCAGTATTCGCCGGAAATGTATTCGGGTACCGAGCTCGAGTTCTCGCGCGACATCATCGATGCGGTGACCGAAGTGTGGGCGCCGACGCCCGACAGGCCGTGCATCATCAACCTGCCGGCTACGGTTGAGCACTCCACGCCCAATGTGTTCGCCGATATGGTCGAGTGGACGCATCGCAACATCGCACGCCGTGACGCAGTGGTGCTGAGTGTGCATCCCCACAACGATCGTGGCACGGGCACAGCGGCGGCCGAGCTGGCGATGATGGCCGGTGCCGATCGCGTCGAAGGCTGCCTGTTCGGCAACGGTGAGCGCACCGGCAATGTCGATGTCGTGAATCTGGCGCTGAACATGTACACGCAGGGAGTGCATCCGGGTCTTGATTTCTCGAATATGGATGCCATTCGTCAGTGCGTGGAGTACTGCAATCAGCTGCCGGTGCATCCGCGGCATCCGTATGTCGGTGACCTGGTCTATACGTCATTTTCCGGTTCGCATCAGGATGCGATTCGCAAGGCGTTCGCGGCGCGGCACGAGGACGAAATCTGGGATATGCCATATCTCCCCATCGACCCGAAGGATCTCGGGCGCAGTTACGAGGCGGTGATCCGCGTGAACTCGCAGTCCGGCAAGGGCGGCATCAGCTATCTGTTGGAGAACGAGTACGGACTGGCGTTGCCCAGACGTCTGCAGATCGAGTTCAGCAGCGTTGTGCAGGAAGTCACCGATACCACGGGCAAGGAGGTCTCCGCCGGGGAAATCTGGCGGATTTTTCAGCGTGAATACCTGGATGCATCTTCCCCGTTCGGCTATGTCGCGCATCATCTGGTCGAGGATTCGCGTGACAATGTGGTGGAACTCAGCGCAGAGATTTCGGTTGATGGTCGTCGCCGACGCGTGAAGGGACGCGGCAACGGACCGATCGATGCGTTCGTCGCCGCGCTGGCCGCAATCGCGGGCGTCACCATCAACGTCGTGGACTATCACGAACACGCAGTCGGCGAAGGTGCAGGCGCAAGCGCCGCCACCTATATCGAACTGCGCGTGGCCGAGGGTCGTCCGCTGTTCGGGGTCGGTGTGGATTCAAACATCCTCACGGCTTCGCTGAAGGCGATTCTGTCGGCGTTGAACCGCGCGGTGCGTCAGCAGGGCATCGCCGTGCCCACGCACTGGCCGGCCGAGGCGGCGTCCGGCAGCGGTTGATATTCGTTCTGGCTCTTGACGTGACGTGGCTGATTGCGCGACGCTCCTGAGTTCGCCGGGAACAGACAGCGAGCCAATAACCGTGGCCCGGCGAGTGTCGACGTCGACTATCGACGGCGCGTAGTGAAAGAGGGGACAGCCTTGTGACCAGCAGACGAGAATTTCTTCAGACTGCCGCCGTGCTCTCGGCTGCGCCACTGGCGGGCAGTGCGGCATTCGCCGGGAACGGCGCGCCGGCGACCCCGGATGCGCGGCGGGTGATGGCCTTCGATGCCGTGCTGTTCGATGCACGCTTTCAGTCGTCGCGCGATTTCAGCCGGCGGGCCAATGTCCTGGGTGCGCCACTGCGCGTGATCGAGGGCGATATCACCGAGCTGTGGCAGCGCGAGTTCAACCGACGCTGGAAGCAGGGGCCTGTGGTGGTTGCCGGCCTTACAGACCGGCATGCACTTTTTCTGCTCGAACACCTGGCCTGGGAACACCGCCTGAGTGTCGTATTCGAGGCCGAACATTCACCGGCTGCGTATGGCGCGGTCACGCACCGCATCCTGCGTTCTGCTGATGTGGCGCTGGCGTCGGTTCTTTCTACCGCCGGCACCGACTGGCCGCAGGCACTGGCCGACGCCATGATCGGTGGCGGTGCCGTACCGGCGCGAGAATACGGTCCCACCGGCGCGGCGATGGCCGCGCATCCGGGTGAGGCCGATAAGCTCTATTCGTGGATCATCGCGCCTCGCGGCGCGGCATAAGTACCAGACAGGGAGAACGCAGATGGCACTGCCGCCAGGCGTGAGCGAATCCGATTTTTCCTCGGCGCTGAGTGACTTTCGCGCCGCGGTGGGTGATGACTGGGTGTTTACCTCCGACGCGGACGTTGCGCTGTATCGCGACGCGTATTCGCCGTACTGGGGAGAACCGGAGGAACGCGTGGCGTCGGCTGCCGTCGCTCCGTCCACCGTGGAACAGGTGCAGGCCGTCGTTCGTGCCGCCAATGCACGCCGTATTCCGATCTATCCGATATCGACCGGCCGCAATCTGGCCTATGGCGGCTCGGCGCCAGTCTACTCGGGCAGTGTGGTGCTCGACCTCAAGCGCATGACACGCATCATCGAGGTGGATGAGCGTAATGCCTACGCACTGGTGGAGCCCGGCGTCAACTACTTCGATCTGTACAACCATATCGAGGAACGCGGTCTGGACCTGTGGATCGATCCGCCGGATCCGGGCTGGGGCAGCGTGATCGGCAACGCTCTGGACGGCGGCGCGGGCTGGACGGCGTATCCGTTCCGCGATCACTTCGGCGCGCACTGCGGCATGGAAGTGGTCATGGCGGACGGCGAGATCGTTCGTACCGGCATGGGCGCGCTGCCCGACTCCAAGGCCTGGCAACAGAACAAGTGGGGCTATGGCCCGTGGGTGGACGGTCTGTTCCGCCAGGGCAATATGGGCGTGGTGACAAAGATGGGCTTCTGGCTGATGCCGCGGCCCGAAGCCTATATCTCCGGCCAGGTACAGGTGTTCAACGAGCGCGACATCGTCCCGCTGATGGACACGCTGAACCTGCTCGAGAACCAGCACGTGGTGAACGGCTCCACCCAGCTGGGTGGCGGCGGCGCCTTTGGCGGCGGCGGTGGTGGTCCGGCCTGGACGCTGACGCTGCCGATCTACGGCCCGGAGCGCGTGATTCGCGCACAACTGGACTACGTGCGCGAGAAATTCTCCGCCATCGAAGGCAGCCGTTTCGTCGAGAACGACCTGATCCGGATTCCGTTGTCGGAGGAAGACCGCGCTCGCGTGCAGCTGGTGAACTTCGGCATCCCGAATCTGGCGACGTTCTCGCTGCTCGGACGCAGTCAGATGCAGCCGAATCCGCCGGGCGGACATGTCGGCTTTTCGCCGATCATTCCGCGCACCGGAGATGAGCTGCTGCGGTTCCGGGACTTCTATCGGTCCAATCTCGCTGAAGTCACCGGTGGTGAAAACCTCGGCATCATCGGTCCGGTGTTCATGACCAACTGGGAACGTTCACTGGTGGCTCTGATCATGATGCCGATTTCCAAGGATGCCGCCGCCAACCGCCGTATTCGCGCCGCATTCGAACGCTGGGTGCACCTGGCGGCGGAACAGGGATGGGCCGAGTATCGCGCGCCGGCCGTGTTCCAGGATGTGGTGGCCGATACCTACTCATACAACAACCACTCACTGCGCAAGCTGCGCGAGAAGATCAAGGACGCGGTGGATCCGAACGGCATCATCGCCGCTGGCCGCTACGGCGTATGGCCGCGGCATCTGCGGGAGGACGTCTGATGAACCGCCTGGTGTTCATCGCCGCAACCATCGCTGTGTTCGGCGCCCTGTTCGGCGCCCTGTCGGTATTCAGCACCGAGGCCACGGCGCAGCGCTCCGGGCAGGGTGCTTCAGCCGACCTGGAACACGGTGCCGCACTGTACGAATACTGGTGCACGCCGTGTCATGGCGTGGGACCGGGTCATCCGGGAACGCAGTCGCTGCAGGTGAAGTATCGCGGCGAACCGCCGGCGGTGCTGGAGCAGCGTTCCGATCTTACGCCGGAAGTCATCAAGGTGTTCGTGCGTCAGGGCGTGCTGTCGATGCCCCCGTACCGGAAGACCGAGATCACCGATGCCGAGCTGGAAGACCTGGCGGCGTATCTGGCACAGGCGCATCGGAACCGCTAGCGGTCTGGCGGGTTCGTCCCGCAACTTCAAAGCCACGCAACCGCCTGGCTTTGAAGTTGCAGGCCCGGCGTTGACGCCGCCGCTGGTTGGGGCGGTTAGCGTAGCGTCGTAATCACGACGCCATCCTTGACCATGAACTCGAACGAGATTCGTTGTCCGGGCTGGAGCTGACTGGCGAAGTTCGGGTCGGCGAGTCGGAACGTCATGGTCATTTCCGGCATGCCGATGGACAGCACCGGGTCATGGTGGATGACGGCCGTGGCCGCCATGCGATCCACGGACCTGACGACGCCGGTGGCGGCGTGCGCCACGCCGGGTTCGATTCCGTGAGTCGCTGGTTCGTGGTCGGCATGGGCGTTGGTGGCCGGATCGCCGCCCTGGTCGCCCGAGCCGGTTGGGTTGGCGGCCGTTCCGCCGGTGTCATGCGGATGTTCGCCACAGGCTGTGATCAGCAGCAGGCAGGTGAGCGCCGCGGCATGGCGCGCACGGCGGGCGACGTCAGCGAGCGGCATGGGCGGCCACTATCTGCGCCACGCAGGCGGTGACACGCTTTGCGGTTTCCAGGTGCAGGAATTCGTTCGGGCCGTGGGCGTTGGAATGCGGGCCCAGTACACCGGTGACCAGGAACTGTGTGTCGGGGAACTGCCGGCTGAGCATGTTCATGAATGGAATCGTGCCACCGGTACCCATATACATTGCGTCACGGCCGAAGAATGCCTGTGACGCTGCCGTCATCGCCTCCGCCAGCCATGTCGCCACCGGCGGCGCATCCCAGCCGGCCATGCTCGCCTCCACATGGAACCGCACCCGCGCACCGTACGGGGGGTCGGATTCAAGAGCGGACTTCACCGCATCGGCGGCGCGGGCGGCTGCGATGCCCGGGGGCAGGCGAAACGACAGCTTCAGGCCGGTGCCGGGCCGCAGCACATTGCCGGCATCGTCCAGTGCGGGCAGGCCATCCGCGCCCGTGATACACAGGGTCGGCCGCCAGGTGCCGTTCAGCAGCAGTTCGGCGGGGTCACTGACAACGGCTTGCATGCCTTCGATCACCGGCAGTTTGCGATAGACGCTGTCGCCCAGCACCGCGGCGGCCGCATGTGCCTGCTCCAGTCGTCCGCGTGGTATCTGTGTGTGCAGCGCGGGCAGCAGCACTTCGCCGCTCGAGGCGTCTTCGACGCGATCAAGACACTGCCGCAGAATGCGGAAGCTTGATGCAACCAGTCCGCTGGCCATGCCAGAGTGCACACCTTCCGTGAGTACATCGACACGCAGGGTGCCGGTGAGGTTGCCGCGCAGCGACGTCGTGCACCACAGCTGGTCGTAATTGCCGCATTCGGCATCCAGACACACGACCAGGGCCGGTTCGCCGATGCGTGCGCTGAGCATGTCCATGTAAGCCGGCAGGTCGGGGCTGCCGCTTTCCTCACTGGCTTCGATCAGGATCACGCAGCGTGGGCGTGGTGCGTCCTGCTCGGCCAGCGCGCGCAACGCCACCAGCGACGCGAACACCGCATAGCCATCGTCCGCGCCGCCGCGGCCATACAGGCGTCCGTCGCGCACGACCGGCGTCCACGGGGCCAGGCCCGCCGTCCAGCCGGTGAACTCCGGCTGCTTGTCCAGATGCCCGTACAGCAGTACGGTGCCTGCCTCCGGCTGCGTGCCGGGTACCTCGATCAGCAGTACGGGCGTGCGTCCCGGCAGCGATACGACCTCGGTCTTCATGCCGGGAAGCGCGTGCCGTTCGCACCATTCGCGCATCAGTTCGGCTGCCCGGTCCATATGACCGTGTTGCGCCCAGTCGGGATCGAAAGCCGGTGACTTGTTGGGAATGCGGATGTAGTCGAACAGGGCAGGCAGGACGGCGTTGTCCCATGCGTTGTCGACGGTGCGTTTCAGCTGTTCCGGATCAGGCATGGGCAGGAACGTAGCAGCAGCCGCAGTTCGACTGCAAATGCCACGGCTGCCGGGCGCGCGGTTGCTCGCGGGCGTCCGGTGTCATTTCCAGCCCGATGTGTTCCCTGCCGGGGCTACTTCCATGGACTCGACGAAACTGCCGATACGCAGTCCCTCGGGATAGTGCATGGCCAGCTCGACCATCTTTTCGCGTGTATGGCGCTGTCCGGGTCGCCGCGTGGGTGATGTTTCGCCCGTTTGCGGAAAATGCGCCCGGGGTGGCATATTGTGGAACATCAGGATGGGATTGGAAGGTACGGACACAGTGGCGCGTAATCTGGCGATATCGGGGATGAGTGGGACAGCGACATCGGATTGGCGAACAGGTGCCGGTCGTGCGCTGTCCTTCCTCATCCCGGCGCTGTGTGTGGGTCTGTCCGGTGCCGCGGTGGCGCAGCCGGCGGTGTCCCCTGGCGTGGCTTCGGTCGAGCCGGTTGACGAAATCGTCGTGTTCGGACGCGGACTGGAAATGATAGGAGGCGCCAACGCCGCCAGCGAAGGCACCGTCAGTGGCGCCGATCTTGCGGTGAGGCCGCTGCTGCGCGTCGCCGAGGTGCTCGAAGCGGTGCCGGGATTCATCGCCGTGCAGCATTCGGGCAGCGGTAAGGCGAATCAGTATTTTCTGCGCGGATTCAATCTCGATCACGGCACGGATTTCACAGTGCTGGTCGATGGCGTGCCGTGGAACCTGCGCTCGCATGGCCACGGACAGGGCTATCTCGATGTGAACGGCCTGATGCCGGAAGTCATCGACCGCATGCAGTTCCGCAAGGGCACCTATGCCGCTGATGCCGGTGACTTTTCAATGGCCGGTTCGGCGTTGATCAGAACGGTCGACCGATTCGACGCGCCCTTTGCATCCGCCGAGGCGGGTGCCTACGGCTGGGGGCGGGTCTCGGGCGGGACCACGGTGGACCTCTCTGCAGGCGTGCTGTCGCTGTTCGGTGAAGCCAAGACTTATGACGGCCCATGGGATCTGGATGAGGACCTTGGGCATCTGTCGCTGTGGGGCAAATACAGGCGTCCGACCGATTTCGGTACGCTGTCGCTGACCTGGACCGGATATCACGCCAGCTGGCGTCCCACGGAGCAGATTCCCGAACGCGTCATCGGCAGCGACATCTGCCCCGACCGCTTCTGTGTGCTCGATCCGACCGCCAAGGGAGAAACCTCGCGCTGGATCGCCGCTGCCGCCCTGCAGGGGGACGTATGGGAAGCATCGGCGTATCTGCAGTACTACGACTGGGCGATGCTGTCCGATCCCACCTACGACTTTCAGATCAACCAGTTCGACCGACGCACAACGGTCGGCGGCCGCTATCGTCATTTTCTGATCGAAGCCGCGGACCTGGACTTCAGTGTCGGCGCCGAGTTTCGTCACGACATGATCAGCAAGGTGGGTGTGGATCACACCGATGGTGGGGTTCTGGTTGAGAACATCAGCAACAATGAGATCGATCAGACTTCACTGGGTGCCTTCCTCGAAGCCACATGGCGCCCAACCGACCGGGTGCGTCTGACGGCCGGCGCGCGTGGCGACTTCTACCAGTTCGATGTCGGGGCCATCAATCCCGATAGTTTTGCCGGCAGCAGCACGGCAAGCCGCGTGTCGCCGAAGCTGGGAGTGGCCTATGCACTGAGTCGACGTGTTGAGCTCTACGGCAACTGGGGGCGCGGCTTTCACTCCAACGATGCACGCGGTGTCGTCAACGACGAGGACCCGGTGCCCGGCCTCGTCAGGGGCACCGGGTACGAGACCGGGTTGCGCTATGAGCTCGGTCCGCTGCGGCTGACAACAACCTACTGGTGGCTGGATTCATCCAGTGAGCTGGTGTTCGTGGGGGACACCAATTCCGTGGAACCGATGGGGGCGTCGAATCGACGCGGATACGAGCTGGTGGCGTTCTGGCGACCGGTATCGTGGCTGGGTGTGGATGCGGTGTATACCGGCAGCCGCGCCAGATTCGTTGACGACGACGAAGGCCGTTACATCGATGGCGCGGTCGAGAATGCAGGCTCACTGGGACTCGCCGCCGTGCGTGGCCCGTGGGAAGCGAGCATGAGGGTGCGTTATCTGGGGTCGTACCCGCTGCTGCCCGACAACTCCCGGCGCGCCGGCGCCGAGACCACGCTCAACCTGCGTGGCGCCTATACGATCCAGCGTACGACGATTTACGCGGACCTGTTCAATGCTCTCAACCGCAGAGGCAATGACATCGTCTACTGGTACGAGGCGCATGTGGAAGGCTTTGACCCGCCGGGGCTGGGTGCCGATGACATCGACTGCGACATCGTCAACTGCCGGATGAGTCGCGCGATGGAGCCCCGCACGGTGCGCGTGGGTGTGAGAGTCGCCTTTTGAGCAGCTGGACGGGCTGGACCAGTTGGACCAGCCGTGGAAGCCGCCGCCACTTCCGCCCGTACCGTCATTCCATTATGATGGCGCCCGCAATCTGACACCGAGGGGTGGCCCGGCAGGGCCTGAGAGACTGGTGCATCCGGTCAACCCTTTGAACCTGATCCGGTTAGTACCGGCGAAGGGACGGGAGCTTCCTCTGTTTCCCCACTCGCTAGACGGACCGGATCTCTTCTTTACAGGGAGATCCGCCATGTATCGCATCCACCGTACCGCAGTCGTGCTGGCCACCGTCGTGCTGATGCCAGCCTACGCCCAATCCACCGATCCCGTCGACGAGATCATCGTTACCGCCGATTTCCGTGCAGCGACGGCCCGCGAACTGCCGCTCAGCGTGACGGTGTTCGATGCGGAGACGCTGCGCACCGCCAGCGTTCAGCACTGGGAAGAAATGGTTGCGCATGTGCCGAACCTGAATCTGTCGGGTGAGGGTTCGCGCGCCCGATATTTTCAGTTGCGCGGCATCGGAGAGCTGGAACAGTACGACGGTGCACCGAACCCTTCGGTGGGCTTCGTGATCGACGACATCGATTTCTCTGCCCTGGGCAGTGCGGCGACGCTGTTCGATGTGGACCGCATCGAGGTGTTGCGAGGTCCGCAGGGTACGCGGTATGGCGCGAACGCGCTGGGCGGGTTGATCTACATGCGCTCGGCTGCGCCGACGGGCGCGTTCTCCACGCGCTTCGAAGTCACTGGCGGCAATGATGGTACGCGTGCGGTCGGCGCCGCCGTGGGTGGGCCGGCCAGCGACAACCTCGCGTACCGGTTGTCGGTGCATCAGTACGAGTCCGACGGTTTCCGGTACAACGCATGGCTCGATCGAAGCGACACCTACCGTCGCGATGAACTCACCACGCGCGCGAAGCTGGCCTGGATGCCCTCCGATCGTGTCAGCGTTGATGTGACCGGTGTGTACATCGATGTCGACAACGGCTATGACGCCTGGGCGATCGACAACAGCTTCACCACACAGTCCGACCGGCCGGGCCGCGATGCACAGACTTCCACCGCCGGATCGGTGCGTGTCACCGCCGACCTCGATGACTATCAGCTGGTCAGCATCACCGGCGCCGCGCGTTCCGAAGTCGTATTCAGTTTCGATGCCGACTGGGGCAATGCAGTGCTCTGGGATCCGTACGTGTATGACTACTTCGCCGAGACGCTGCGCGAACGGCGCACGCTGAATCAGGAGCTCCGCCTGGTTTCCGGGGATGGCGCGGTAGCCGGCGGGCGCGGCCAGTGGCTGATCGGCGCCTATCTGCTGCAGCTGGATGAATCCAACGATCAGAGCATGGCGGGCATCTACGTGGACGGTGACTGGTGCGACCCCTGCGAACTGGAGCTGCGCACGCTGAGTGACTACGATGCGCGCAACACCGCGCTGTTCGGGCAGTTCGAAGTGGCGCTGTCGGATCGCATCGATCTTACCGCCGGCCTGCGCGCGGAACGGCGTACGGCGCGCTATGCGGACACGGCCGGCAACCTCTTCCGCCCCACGGATGACATGCTTGGTGGCGATGTCGCGATCGGTCTGCGTGTCAGCGAAGCAGTCGGCGCCTACGTCCGCCTTGCACGTGGCTACAAGGCCGGTGGCTTCAATCTCGACTTTGCCGGTGTGGATTTCGACGAGTTCGACAACCTTACGCCGGACCAGATCACCTACGGCGCAGAGACGCTGTGGAATGTGGAGCTCGGCGTCAAGGGCCGGTGGCTGAACGGCCGGCTTGCCGCCGAGCTCGGTCTGTTCGAATCGCGCTGGCATGACCAGCAGGTGAAAATTCCGCTGCAGCTGCAACTCGGTGATCCCACCTCGTTCCAGTTCCTTACCCAGAATGCCGACAGAAGCGTGCACCGTGGACTGGAGAGTTCGCTGCGCTATCAGGCACACGATCGTGTGACGCTGTTCGCGACGCTGGGCCTGCTGCGCACGCGCATTCGATCGTTCGCCGTGTACCCGGAACTGGAAGGTCGGGCTCAGGCACACGCGCCGTCCCATACCTATGCGGTCGGTGCCGACTACCGGGCGCCGGGCGGCTGGCTGGCACGACTGGAAGTCACCGGGCGCGGCTCGTACTACTTCGACTACAGCCACGATCAGAAGGCCGAGGCCCACACATTGCTCAACCTGCGTGCGGGGCGCGACTTCGGTGGTTGGCATGTGTCGCTGTGGGCGCGCAACCTGCTGAACAGGGAGTACCACGTGCGCGGATTCTTCTTCGGCAACGAGCCGCCGGATTTTCCGGACACGCTGTACACCCGCCTGGGTGACCCACGACACTACGGTGTCACACTGCGCTACCGCCTCTAACCGGAGATCGTCATGCCTCGAATAACCGCGGAACTGAGCCTGTACCCGATGGGCGGGAATCCGATCGCCAGGGTCATCGCTTTCATCAGCGAGCTGGAAGGCAGTGAGAATGTCGAGATCATCGTCAATCAGCTCAGCACCCAGATGCGCGGCGAGCTTGCCGACGTGCTGGCGCTGGTTGGCCGGGCCACCGAACGCGCGTTCGCAGCCGGCGGTCCGGATGCGCTGGTGGTGAAGATTCTGAACGCCGATCTGCCGATCGGCGAGCCGCCCGACCTGACTCTGCGTACCTGAGCACGGCCCGGTGTCGCCGTTGGAAGTTGCCGCGGTCGCGTTCGCGATCGTCTATCTGGTGCTGGCCATACGCCAGAACATTCTGTGCTGGCCGGCGGCATTGGTCAGCGTGACGCTGTCGCTGATCGTGTTGTTCGACGCCAGGCTCTACATGGACTCCGCATTGCAGATTTTCTACGCCGCGATGGCCGTGTACGGCTGGTATCAGTGGCTGCATGGCGGGCGAGATCGCGGTGGCGTCCGGGTGGGAACCTGGCCTGTGCAGCGACATCTGATCGCCATTGCATCGATTCTTGTGCTTGGCATCTCACTGGGTTGGCTGATGAGCCTGACCGATGCGGCGTTTCCGTATACCGATTCGCTGACCACGGTGGCGGCCATCGTTACCACGTATATGGTTGCGAAGAAAGTGCTGGAGAACTGGATCTACTGGTTCGTTATCGACGCGGTGTCGGTGTACATATACTACGCACGGGATCTCTACCTGTTCGCGGGGCTGTTCGTGTTCTATCTGGTTCTGATCGTCGTCGGATTCCGCGCCTGGCTGGCCGACATGCGTCGCCAGCAGCCGGAGGATGTAGCCGTTGCCGTCTGATGCGGCGGCTGTCGATGCAGGCATCGGTCGGGCGGTTCGGTCGGCGGTTGCCGAACTGCTCCGCGACCGCAACGCGGAGCTGTCGATCCGTCCGCTTACCGGTGGCATAGGCAACAGAAGCTATCTGGTGGCCGCCGAGGGGCAGCGCTGGGTCGTGCGTCTGCCCAAGCCGGCGTCCGCCGGCAGCACGCTGGACGTACGAACCGAGCACCGGGTGATGTCACAGGCAGCGGCCGCCGGTTTCGCGCCGCCGGCCATAGTCAGTGAGCCGGGCACCGGCGTGCTGGTCACCCGGTACGTTCCGCACGCCCGTGCATGGACGGCCGGCGATGCGCGCTGGACAGACAACATCGTGCGCCTTGCCAAACTGCTGCGCGGTCTGCACCGCCTGCGTACCGACCTGCCGCCATTCGATGCACCGTCCGCCGCGATCGGCTACCTGAAACGTGCCGAGGGCGCGGATCAGATGGCTCCGGAACAGCCCGATTGGGCGGGAGAACTGGAACGACTGGCGCGCGTCTACGACGAGCAGCAATGCGACACCGTGCTGTGTCACAACGATCTGGTGGCCGCGAACGTGCTCGATGACGGACGTCTGTGGCTGGTGGACTTCGAATACGCGGTGTCGGGATCGCCGGTGCTCGATCTTGCAGGTGTCGCCGGCATGAACGACTTCGATGACTCACGCCGGCACCATCTGATCGAAGCGTATTTCGCCGGGTCCGAGCCGTCCTTCGGCCCGGACGTGCTCGAACGTACGATCCGCATGGTCCGGTTGCTCGGCTACTTCTGGGCCGTGGCCTGTGTGGCCCGGGCGGATGACCCGGAGCCGTTTGAACTGTTCGCCCGGCATACGGCGGTGGTGCTCCGAAACTGAGGTACGATGAGCCATGGCGGACAGGGCGAGGCTTGCGTTTATCGGGCTCGGCGTCATGGGATTCCCGATGGCCGGCTGGCTGTCGCGGGCAGGCCATGACGTCACGGTGTTCAATCGCACGCGGGCGCGTGCCGAGCGCTGGTGCGCCACCTACGCCGGCACCGTCGCGGAATCGCCCGCCGCGGCGGCTTCCGGGGCGGATGTCGTGTTCAGCTGTGTTGGCGACGATCCGGATCTGCGCCAGATTGCGCTGGGGCCGGGCGGCGTGCTCGAGGGGCTGTCCGCCGGCAGCGTGTTCTGTGATCACACGACGGCATCCGCCGCCGCGGCCCGTGAAATCGCCGCGGCCGTCAGCGAACGAGGTGGTTTCGCGCTGGATGCGCCCGTGTCCGGCGGACAGGCCGGCGCGGAGAAAGGGCAGCTGACCATCATGGTCGGTGGCGATCCGCAGGCGTTCGCCCGTGCCGAGCCCGTCATGCGTGCCTATGCCGGTCAGGCCCGCCTGCTCGGCCCGGCTGGCGCCGGTCAGCTGGCCAAGATGGTCAATCAGATCGCGATCGCCGGGCTGGTGCAGGGGCTGGCGGAGGCGCTGAATTTCGCCGCACGCGCCGGACTGGATCCGGAAGCCGTTGTGGATGTGATCTCCAAAGGCGCGGCGCAATCGTGGCAGATGGACAATCGCTGGAAAACCATGGTCGGCGGCGAGTTCGAGTTCGGATTTGCCGTTGAGTGGATGCGCAAGGATCTGCGCATCTGTCTGGAAGAGGCGCGCCGCAATGGTGCCGAATTGCCGGTCGCCGCGCTGGTGGATCAGTTTTACGCCGACGTTGTCGGCATGGGCGGCCGGCGCTGGGATACCTCCAGTCTGATCGCGCGCCTCAATCGTAGCGAGGACAACAATGCATCCGGTGCTGACTGATCTGCTGCAACTGCTCGAGCTGGAGCGCATCGAGGAAAACATATTCCGTGGCGAAAGCCGCGACATCGGCAGCACGCGCGTCTTTGGCGGCCAGGTGCTGGGTCAGGCGCTGACCGCCGCCAGTTACACGGTGGAAGATCGCGAGGTGCATTCGCTGCACGCCTACTTTCTGCGCGCCGGTGACGTGAACGCACCCATCGTCTACGAGGTCGATCGTGCCCGCGACGGCACCAGCTTCAGCAACCGGCGCGTGGTGGCCATCCAGCATGGCCGCCCCATATTCAACATGGCCGCGTCCTTCCAGATACCGGAGCAGGGACTGGAGCATCAGGCCGCCATTCCCGATGTGACACCACCCGAAGCGTTGACCGATCTGCGTGAACTGCCCGAGGCACTGCTCACGGGGCTGTCCGGCCCCATGCGCCGCTTCCTGACTCACGAGAGACCTTTCGAAATGCGGCCGGTGGATCCGGTGCTGCTGCTGACACCGGAGCCCACGGCGCCCCGCCGCGAAGTGTGGATCAGAACGCGCGATCGCGTTGCCGATGCGCCCGAACTGCACCGCAATCTGCTGGCCTATATTTCCGATTATCAGCTGCTGGGCACGTCGATACTGCCGCACGGCGTGCGCTTCGGTGATCCGCGAATGCAGATTGCGAGTCTGGACCACGCCCTGTGGTTTCACCGGCCGTTCCGGGTCGATGACTGGCTGCTGTACTCGATGGACAGTCCCAGTGCGTCCGGCGCGCGGGGGCTGGCGCTGGGGCGCTTCTACGCCCGCGACGGCGCACTGGTGGCGTCGACGGCGCAGGAGGGGCTGATCCGCCTGTGGCCCCGGTCCGGAGGCGAAGCCTGAGTCCTGAGTCCTGAGTCCGGTCGGCCCTGTGCGAATCCTTCTCATTGACAGTCTCTGCGCAGTCACGCCGTGACCGAAAAATAACGTTTGCGGAAAGACCTGAGGTTGCCGTCGAGGCGCCGACTTTCCGCCGCACGGCCGGGCCGGGTGCGTTGAATCCCGGTCACGCGTTGCGACAGTCAGAAGCCCGACGCGCGTCCCGTACACCTCTTCGAGCCGTTTGTCTCGCGCAACATGGTATCCGGCATGGGTGGGATCCCGAGGCTCCGGCGCTTGGACATCATCATCTGTTGCCTTTGAGCAACATCGTTGTCAGGTTCGTCGATGCAGAGAGAATACTGGATGAATGGTCTCTCAGAGCTGCATCGCAAGTGGTGACCGGTGAAGTGTTGCGCTCAATCATCAGTTGACGCAGCGGTTCCGGTATTGTATACAAAGCGCACTGGATCGTCGTTCGTATGCAAAATTCAAAGTGGCGACGATGCTCAGGGGACATTCCTATCAGCTTCTTCCTTAACTTGGGGGCTAACATATGTACAGGTCAGAGAGCTTAACCGGGCTTCCCCGGCATGCGCTGTCTTCGGCCATCGCGGCAATCATGCTCTGCTCGGCACAAACGATTGCGTTTGGGCAGGATGCTGCCACCGATGCCGAGTCGGCTGAAAACGTCGATGAAATCACCGTCACCGGTACCCGCATTCGTCGCAATGATTTTGCGGCGCCGAACGCGATGCAGACCCTGACGTCGGAAGATATCGAGGCACTGGGTCTGGTCAGCGTCGAAGAGATGATGATGCAGATGACGTCCAACATCGCCACCGTAGGTCTCGAGACCTCGGGCGATCAGGCGTTCTTCGTTGGTGCAAGCATGGCGAATCTTCGTGGCATGAACACCGGATTCGGCACGCGCACACTCACCCTGGTCGACGGACGACGCATGCCACCAACCACCAACGGCGGTGCGGTGGATCTGTCCATGGTGCCTTCCGTACTGGTCGGGCGGGTGGAAACCGTCACAGGCGGCGCGAGTGCAACGTACGGCACGGATGCCATGTCCGGCGTCGTGAACATTGTGCTCAACCGTGAGCTGGAAGGCACGCGCGTACAGGCGGGCTGGGGACAGTCCCATGAGGGTGATGGCACCCAGTACAACTTCAGCATCGCAAACGGCACGCGACTGCTGAACGGTCGGGGCAACTTCACCGTCGGGTTCGAGCACAGAACGGTGGACCCCATTCTGGATTGTCACACCGCACGCGACTGGTGTTCACGCAGCTGGAACTACATAGACAATGGTGTCGCGGGCGGCCAGGGTGCGCCAAACCCGAACAATCCGCACTTCTACGATGAACTGTTCCCGTTGCTGAACCCGGCATTCCCCGGTGCAGGTTACGCACGTTTCCAGGTCTTCGAGGATGTGCGCTACATCCACAGCAGCGGATACGCTTCGGTACACACGAACAACAACGTTGCCGCCGATCCGCTGAACGGCCAGTTCATACAGTTCACGCCGGACGGACTCGGCATCATGCCGTATCAGGAAAGCCTCAGCGACGAGATGCGGCAGTACGCGTACGGTGGCGCGGGACGGCGTGTCGCAGGCGGGGAGGGCAAGCTGCTGTCCCACGGCTTCGCATTGCGACAGGGTTCGGAGCGCAACAATCTGTATTCGCGTTTCGTTTACGCCGTCAACGACCACACATCCATCAGCGCCGAGCTGTCGATGAACCGCAACGATGGCTTTTCGGACGAACGCCGGCCGGGACGCCACAGACAGGCACATTGCCTGTATACCGCCAACCCGTTCCGCCAGCAGATCACCGATCCGCTGGCGGTGGAGGTGCTGAACGCGCGCGCCAGCGCGCCGGGAACCTCGTGTTCGGTTGATGGAGGCCCCGGCGGCATCTTCTTCAGTCAGGCCGACGGTCTGATCGTGGAGAAGGACTGGTCCGAGCAGATCGATGCCTGGACCGCGACCCGCACCGAGATGAACAGGCTGCTGCTCAGCGTGAACGGTGGACTGTTTGGCGGCCGCAACTGGACTTACGACGCCTACCTGCAGTTCGGCGAGACGGACAGGTCGCAGCAGAGGCACAACCAGCGCACCAACCGCCGCTGGGGCATGGCCATGGACGCTGTGGTTGATGCAAACACCGGTGAGATCGTGTGCCGTGCCAATGAATCAGGCGCCGTCGGCGCGGCGGCCCGCGATCAGTATCTGGTGTGGTTCGGCGAAGGCACGCTGGGTAATCCGGAAGGCAACAACCCCCAGGCGCTGGCGGAAGCACAGCTCAGGCTGGATACGCTGCGCGAGGGTTGCGTACCGCTCAATCCACTGGGTTATGCCGCCGATGCCGCCGCCGTCGGCTATGCCTGGGATGACCTCATCGAGTTCACCGATACCCGGCAGAAGATGCTGTCGGCGACGTTCTCCGGGTCGTTCTGGCAGGGGCTGCCGGCCGGAGCGGCGCAGCTGGCCACGGGAATCGACTGGCGCGAAGACACCACGAACAACGTGAATGGTGGTGAGGATCCGATCCGCCGCATAGACTTCGGATCGTTGTATGGCGATGGCTGGTACGGCGGTACGGAGATCGGGGACATATTCGCAGAACTGGAATTTCCGCTGCTGCGCGGCAAGACCGGCGCCGAATACATGATGGTGAACGTCTCGCAGCGACGCTCTCGTGCCGAGTCGTTCCGCGACTATGCCGAGGAAGAAGAACGGCGTCAGGTGACACGTTATTCGGATTCATTCAAGTTCTCGTGGGTATACGACCCGGTCAGCTGGCTGCGGATCAGGACCACGCGTTCAAGAGATATCCGACAGCCGTCCGGCCGCGAGCTGTTCTTCCGGTCGCGACGCATACAGGGAGGACTCAGCGGCCGGCCGAATCCGTGGCGCGAGATCGACGAGACCCAGGACAACTATGACGTGAACATCGGTTCGAACCCGAACCTGCGCAATGAGGAGTCCATCACCAACACGCTGGGTTTCGTGTTCACGCCGCGAGGCTGGGCACGAGGACTGCAGTTCTCGGTGGACTATTACAAGCTGGCGGTATCGGGCGGAATCACCTACTCCGGAGCCAACGATCCGGACAACGATGGTTCGGAACTGGGGTATACGCTGCCGTTCGAGATCTATCGCTGCTGGGCGCACGAAGACCCGTTCTTCTGCGATCAGATCACGTTCGGTCCGCCGTCGGAACAGGAGCCGGACAATCCGCGCAGCAACATCGAGCAGTACGCGTCGATGCCATACAACGCGCAGCCGTTCTACTCGCGCGGCTACGACCTCTCGGCGGCGTACAACAAGCGCCTGAGTGGGGGCGGCAGCTTCTCGGTCAGGCTGATGGGGACGCGTGCTGTTGAGCAGCGCGTGTGTCTGAGCCAGGGACGTGAGGCCGGGTCCGACGAGCTGTTTTGCACGGGTTGGGCCAATGTCGCCGGGCAGACCGGTGGTGGACTGGGCAGCACCAATGTGCTGTCGAACTACACACCCACGCCTATCTGGTCCGGCAATCTGTTCGGTACCTACCGCAAGGGTCCGATGTCGTTCACCGCGCAGGCACGCTTTGTCGGCGAGGCACAGGGTTCGACAAACTGGGTCGGACCCGACGATCCGCGCTATCAGCCGGAAAGTCACTGGACGGTCTCGCAGAACCGCATGCCAGCCTGGACGACATGGAACACCAGCGTCGGTTACAACTTCGGTCAGTCCCGTTTTGCGCCGCAGCGCTTCAGCGAACTGAACGTGTCGTTGAACATCGACAACGTGTTCGACAAGCAGCCGAACTTCTGGTCCGGCGGACATGTGGCCGGTGTCAACACGCGGTTCTACAGCGGCATGGGCCGCACGTACCGCCTTGGCCTGCGCATGGGCTTCTGACGGCTAGGCATGGTCATGGTGCGGCCGGGGGGTCTCCGGCCGCACCGGATCTGAAGGCTCTCGATTGAACTTTGCCCCCAGTACTGTTTTTCGGCCTGAGCCGCGCTCCCTTGTATAGGGAGCGCGGCTTTTTTCTGGCCGCTGAAGCAGGTCGAATGGCCGGGGGCATTCCGGGGAGACCGTGAACACAGGAGGCCGTGAACATCTGTCGGTGACGGGCATGGCCGATATTTTCGTCAGGAATAACAGAGATGTGCCCGCGGGCCGGGGAATGCACTGAGGAAGCTGAACGGATGCACGACGAGAAAATTACCGGTATGCTAAATGCCGTCACGGCGGCTACATCGGGTAAAACAAGAACACTGGCAGGTGCGCGTGACGATCAGGGAGCACACAGGGGATCAGCGTACATGACGCATGTCAGCGGCCGCCACTTCTTGCAGATACCCGGCCCAACGAACATTCCCGAACGAATACTTCACGCCGTCGGCCGTCCCACCATTGATCATCGTGGTCCGGAGTTTGCGTCGCTGGCCGCGGATGTTGCCCATGGTACGAGTGCGCTGCTGCGTACGCGCCATCCGGTGGTGTTCTATCCGTCGTCAGGCCACGGTGCCTGGGAAGCGGCGCTGGTCAATGCGCTGTCGCCTGGCGACGGCGTGGTGGTCTGTGAAACCGGATACTTCGGCTCCCTGTGGGGACGTGTCGCGGAGCGGGTCGGACTGAAGGTGCACACGATAGCGAGCGACTGGCGGCACCGTGCGGATCCGGAGCAGATTCAGTCCTGTCTGGAGGCCGACAGCGCCGGACATATCAAAGCCGTCTGCGTGGTGCATAGTGAAACGTCCACCGGCGTCGTCACCTGCGTTGAAAGCGTCCGTCGCGCGATGGATGCAGCCCGGCATCCGGCGCTGCTGATGGTCGATACCATCTCGTCGCTGGGCTGTATGGACTACCGGATGGACGAGTGGGGCGTGGACGTGACGGTGGGCGCATCGCAGAAAGGGCTGATGCTGCCTCCCGGGCTGGCGTTCAATGCCGTGTCCGATCGGGCGCTGATGGCCAGCCGCCGTGCCAGGACGCCGCGTTCGTACTGGGACTGGCAGCACATGCTGGCCGGATCACGGCACGGGGACTTTCCCTATACGCCGGCCACCAATCTGATGTTCGGTTTGCGTGAAGCATTGGCGATGCTGAATGAAGAGGGGCTGGACGCGGTTTTTTCAAGACATGACCGTCATGCGGCGGCAACGAGGATCGCGGTGGAGGCCTGGGGGCTCGACGTCTGGTGCGGGGACCCGCTGGCGCACAGCTCGTCGGTGACCGCGGTCGGCACGCCACCGGGTTGCGACGCGGATGAACTTCGCGACATCATATTGAAACGGTATGACATGTCCCTGGGCTCGGGCCTTGGGCCGACGGCCGGGAGGCTGTTCCGTGTCGGACACCTTGGCAGCTGCAATGACCTGATGCTCGCCGGTGCCCTGGCCGGCGTGGAAATGGGGCTGCGGCTGGCAGGCGTTGCGCATCGTGCCGGCGGCGTTCAGGCTGCGCTGGACTACATGACCGACTGCGCGGCGCCAACCCGCCGGCAGGTGGTGATCGGGTAGGTCGGAGCAGGGGGGCGGCGGCGAAGCGCCGGAAACAAGCGATTTTTGTTAAATCGAGCCGTTTGCGCGAGAAACAGCGTCAGATTTGTATACAATGAATCCTTCGTGCCGGTGTGCGGGCCGAGGTCGGCTCGCCATTGAATACCACAACCCTGCGTGGATGTCGGGTTGGTACCGGTCGGGTGCCTGTACAGCCAGAGGCTGAGGGAGTGAGCTGACGTGTCGTCTTTGCCCGTAGTTGACGTACTCAATCGCAGTCTGCTGCATACCCAGGTCGCCGATCGGTTGCGCGACCTCATCGTCACCGGCGAACTGGAGCCTGGCGCCCGCCTCAACGAAAGGCTGCTGTGCGAACGCTTCAATATATCCCGGACCCCGCTGCGTGAAGCTCTGAAAATACTCTCTGCGGAAGGGCTGATCACGCTGCTCCCGAACCGTGGCGCCGTGGTGACCAAGCTCACCATGGAAGAAGCGGAAGACATGTTTCAGGTGATGGCCGTTCTCGAAGGGCTGGCGGGTGAGCTCGCCGGCAAGCGTGCCACGGATGCGGATATCAGAAAGATACGCGCGCTGCATGACGACATGCAGTCACATTTCGAGAAGGGAAAGCTGAAGCAGTACTTTGCGGCCAACCAGAAGATTCACCAGTGCATCGTTGATGCGGCACGCAATACGGAACTCACGAATCTCTACGGCAAGCTGTCCGTACGTCTGCGGCGCGCCCGGTTCGTTGCGAATATTTCGCGCGAACGCTGGCAGCACGCGATGCAGGAGCACGAGGAAATCATGGCCGCGCTTGAGCAGCGTGACAGCGATAAACTCAAAGCCATTCTTCGCGCGCATCTCGAGAACAAGTTCGATGCCATTCGAACGAGTGTCGCCGCGAAGGATGACCCGGACGCAGGGCGAAATATCTGATCGATGGTGTGCGGCATCCTGGCGTGATGCCGGCAAAGTCAGCGTTCGGCACAGCCGCGCCCGCTGTCCGATCAAAGAGGCGTTCATCTTCCGGCTTTTCGTGCATCCGTCACGGCAGGCTTTCCCCTTCCTGATGATTGCGGTCCAGACGTGAGCACGCTCGCCGACCGGTTGAAGCAGTCCCTGCGTGGCGATGTGCTGTTCGACGCCTGGTCGCGCGGACGCTACGCCACCGATGCTTCCATCTATCAGATCGACCCGATTGGCGTTGTCGTGCCGCGCGACGACGACGATGCGCTTACGGCCCTGGAGATCGCCGCGGAGTGCGGCGTTCCCGTCCTGCCGCGAGGCGCAGGGAGTTCGCAGTGCGGGCAGACCGTCGGCGAGGCGCTGGTGGTGGATGTCAGCCGTCATCTGTGTGGCATCCACGAACTGGATACGGAAGCACGCACGGTGTGGGTCGAGCCCGGTGTCGTGCTCGATCAGCTCAACGCCGCACTCAGGCCGCACGGCCTGTGGTTTCCCGTTGATGTCTCGACTTCCGCGCAGGCGACCCTGGGCGGGATGGCGGGCAACAACAGTTGCGGTGCACGCTCGCTGCGCTACGGGAATATGGTGCACAACGTGTTCGCGATCGACGTCTGGCTGAGCGGCGGCGAACGCCTGAGATTCGCGCCAGTTGAACAGCGCGATGCCGGTATCGGCGAACCGCGCCGCTATCGCGAGCTCGTGGCGTTCGTGCGCAATCAGTATCGTCTCGAACACGACGAGATCGTGGCGAAGGTGCCTGCCGTACAGAGGCGGGTGGCCGGTTACAACCTGGACATGGTGTCCGAAGGTGCGTTCAACATGGCGCATCTGCTGGTCGGATCCGAAGGCACGCTCGCGTATTCGCGGCGAATCGGCCTGCAGCTGGCGCCGCTGCCCGAGCATGTCGTGCTGGGCGTGGTGCATTTCCCCCGCTTTCAGCTGGCGATGGAAGCAGCAGGGCCTATTGTGACGCTTGCGCCGGATGCCGTGGAGCTCGTCGACCGCACCATGATCGAGCTGTCTCGGCGTATCGACGCATTCCGGTCCGTGGTGGACGCGGCTATACCCGGCGATCCGGACGCCGTACTGCTGGTGGAATTCAGTGGCACCGATGCGCGGCAGCTGGACCGGAAGCTGCGCGACCTGGCCACGCTGATGGCGGATCTCGGCCTGCCCGGCAGTGTGGTTGCCATACCCGACAGATCACGACAGAAGGCAGTCTGGGAGTTCCGCAAGGCCGGGCTCAATATCATGATGTCGATGAAGGGCGATGGTAAGCCCGTGTCCTTTATCGAGGACTGCGCCGTACCGCTGCAGCACCTGCCCGAGTACACCGCCCGGTTGATGGAAATCTTCGCGCGACACGGCACGCGCGGCACATTCTATGCCCACGCCTCGGTGGGCTGTCTGCATGTGCGGCCAGTGCTGGACATGCGCGAGTCAGAAGACGTCTCACGAATGCGCTCCATCGCGGAGCAGGTCTGCGCTCTGGTCCGGGAGCTGAAAGGGTCTTACTCCGGAGAGCACGGCGATGGTCTCGTCCGTTCGGAATGGATAGCGCCGATGTATGGTGCCAGGCTCGCCGACGCCTTCGCGAGGATCAAGCGCGCATTCGACCCGCACGGCCTCATGAACCCCGGCAAGATCGTCGCGGCCCCGAAGATGGACGAGCGGTTGCTGTTCCGCTATCGCCCCGGTTACGCCACGATTCCACTGGCTCCCGCACTGGACTGGTCGGAGCACGAAGTGGGTGAGCGCAATGTCGGCAGGGGCTTCGCCGCTGCGGTCGAGATGTGCAACAACAATGGTTACTGTCGAAAGATCGATGCCGGGACGCTTTGTCCTTCGTACCAGGTGACGCGTGACGAGCGTGACGTCACACGCGGAAGGGCGAATTCCCTGCGTCTGGCACTGTCCGGACAGCTGGGCGACGATGCGATCACATCAGAGGAAATGCATCGCACGATGGCGCTGTGCGTGTCCTGCAAGGCGTGCAGGCGCGAGTGTCCCACGGGTGTTGACATGGCCAGAATGAAGATCGAGTTCCTGCATCACTTCCATGAACACCATCCCCGGACACGCTTCGATCGACTCGTGGCCCAACTTCCGTTTTATGCGCCGGTGGCGGCCCGGTTCGCACCGATTGTCAATCTGCGCAACCGCGTGCCCGGCTTGCGGTGGCTGACCGGACAGCTGCTGGGTATTGCACCCCAACGTTCGCTGCCGGCATTCCGGCGCGACTGGTTTCGTGGCGCCGATGAAGTCGACCCCGCGGAAACCGCACAGGGCTGCTCGGATCGTGAGGTGCTGTTGATGCCCGACACGTTCAATCGCTACTTCGAGCCGGAGAACCTGCGAGCGGCGGTTCGCGTGTTGTCCGCGTCGGGTTATCGGATACGGGTCGTGGCGTCCGATGACGGCAGCCCCGTGTGTTGTGGCAGGACGCTGCTGGCGGCCGGGATGGTTGATGAGGCGCGCGCGGCGGCCGGCAGACTGATTGCCGTCACACGCAGCGCCATCGCCCGCGGACTGCCTCTGGTAGGCCTCGAGCCGGCCTGTGTGCTGGGGCTGCGCGATGAGTACCGGGCGCTGCTCCCCGGCGGCGATACCGAGGCGCTGGCAGGCGCCGCACTGACTTTTGGCGAGTTCGTGCAGCGCGAACGTAAAGCCGGGCGATTTTTGCATGATCTGTCCGGCTACACCGGGCCGCGGCGGGCGGTGCTGCATGGCCACTGTCACGAAAAGTCGTTCGGTGTGGCGGGTGCGGTTGCCGATGCTCTGGCAGTGATACCGGGCATGCAGGTGGATACCATCGCTTCCGGTTGCTGCGGAATGGCGGGTGGATTCGGATACGACCGACGCTACTTCGATGTGTCGATGCGCATGGGCGAGAACACGCTGCTGCCGGCGGTGCGTGGCGCGGATGCCCGGACCCTGATCGTGGCAGATGGTACGAGCTGTCGGCAGCAGATTCGCGATGGCACCGGCCGCAATGCCCGACACAGCGCAACCGTGCTGGCAGACGCCATTGCTCCTCGGCCGCGATCCGGCTGACCGGCGGGGCCGGGCTGGCGGCCGATGATAGACTCATGGCCATGGTGTCCATTGCCTCCATCAGGGATCGTGCCCGTGCGCTGACGCCGGGCCCTGTTCGTTACTGGCTGGGCATTTTCGTCGCCGCCGGACGCAACTGGCTGCGCAGCCAGGCGTTCATCTACGCTGCCGCACTCGCCTTTTTTACCGTGTTCTCGATCGCACCGGTGATGATCGTCGCCGTGGCGATTGTCGGGCTGGTGCTTGGCGGGCGCGCTGCCACCGGCGAACTCATGGAACAGCTCGAGGCGGTGCTCGGACCCGACGCGGCTTCGTTCGTCGAAACGGCAGTGGTCAATTCGCAGATCGACGGTGGCGGTCTGTGGGCGACCGTGCTGGGGCTTGCAGCGATCGTGGTCGGTGCAACAACCGTCTTCGCACAGATGCAGAACTCGCTGAACGCGATCTGGGACGTTGCCGCACGGCCATCGCGCAGTGGCCTGTGGATTTTCCTCAGGGCGCGCGTGCTCTCCCTCACGATCGTGCTGGCAATCGGTTTCGTGATGCTGGTCTCCCTGCTGGTGAGTGTGGCGCTGCGGGCTGCAATGGCGTTCGCCGATCAGTGGCTGCCGGCGCCGCCGTGGGTGCTGGTTGGCGTCGAAATCATCGCGTCGCTCACGCTGATTTCCATGTTGTTCGCCGCGATATTCAGGATTCTGCCTGACGTGATCCTGTCATGGCGCGATGTGCTGGTCGGGGCGTTGATCACTGCGCTGCTGTTTACCGCCGGCCGGTCGCTGATCGCAATGTATCTGGCCAACACCGCCACGACATCAACCTACGGTGCAGCCGGGTCGCTGGTGCTGTTGCTGCTGTGGGTGAATTACTCGTCGCTGATTCTGCTGTACGGCGCTGCCGTGACGCGAGCGCACCTGGAGGCGCGCGGCCGGCCGATACGCCCGCGCAGCACCGCGGTCTGCGTTCACCACGAGCTGATCGAGGAAACATGACGAGGGATTGAGGAAGACTATCCAGTCACCGCAATTATCGATTCCTGCATGTACTCTGAGTCGGATACTGAGACAGGACTCTCATAAGGACCGTGCAGGCGAACGTTATCATCGGCCGTGCCCCCGGGGGTGGGGGGAGTAGCCTGATGACCAATGCATTACAGGAAGCCGGCTTTGCCGTGACGGCCGAAGCCGATGGTCCCCTGCACGCGCTGAACGAGAGCGAACAGCGTCTGCAGTGCGTGATCGAGCTGTCCGCGGACTACTACTGGGAGCAGGACGCGGAATTCCGATTCTCACTGTTGCGTCATCGGTTGCCCGCTGCGCTGGAGAAAGCGCCGCACATGGTCCTGGGTAAGACCCGCTGGGAGCTGGGCGGCAGGCCGATCACGGGGAGCTGGGAACAGCACAGGGCTACGCTGCGCGCCCACAGCCCATTCAATGACTTTGTCGTTCAGCGCTGTGATTTCGACGGCCGTGATCGCTATCTGAGCATCAGCGGCCAGCCGGTCTTCGATGCCGACGGCCGGTTCGCCGGCTATCGTGGTATTGCCAAGGATGTGACGGCGCAGAAGCGCGATGAGCGCCTTCTCAGGCTGGAGGCGACCCTGACAAGCCTGCTGGCCGACGCCGAAGACCCTGTCGACACGATCCAGCGTGCGATTCGCGAGATTTGCGAGTCGGAAAACTGGGATTGCGGCCGCTACTGGAAGGTCGACGAGCGCAGTCGCGTAATGCGTCCGCATGGCGGATGGTGTATCGCCAGCCCGAAGATTCGACGGATTTTCGAACGGGCCTGGGACATGAGCGTGAAACCCGGTTCAGGCCTGATCGGCACGGTGTGGGAAAGCGGCGAACCACTATGGTGTGAAGATCTGAGCCGGGAGCCGCGGGTTCTGCGTGCCGACGTTGCCAGCCAGAAGGGCTGGTGTGCCTTTCTGTTTCCGGTTGCCGTGCAGTCCAGACTCGTGGGTGTACTGGATTTCAACGGCCGCAACATCCCCGAACCGGACGAGCGACTGGTTCAGCTGATGCGTGTGCTTGCCACGGGGATCGGCAATCTGCAGCAGCGTGCAGATGCGCTTGAACAGTTGCGTGACAGTGAGGAACGCTACGCAAGTACCGTGGAGCTTGCGGCCGTGGGAATCAGCCATGTGGCAACAGACGGCAGATTCGTTCACGTCAACCAGAAGCTTTGCGACATGCTCGGCTACAGCCGTGACGAGCTGCTCGCACTGACAGTCAGACACATATCCCATCCCGATGACACCGCTGCCACCGATGAAGGCCGGGCCCGCCTGCGTTCCGGGGACATCGGTTCTTTCAAGGCCGAAAAACGCTATCTGCGCAAGGATGGCCTGGCGATCTGGGTGAGAATAACCATCGCGCTGAAGCGTTCCGCCAGCGGAGAGCCCCAGTACGACATTTCGATCGTCGAAGACATCTCGGAACGCAAGCGCGCTGAAGAACGGATTCAGTATCTTGCCACGCATGATGAGATGACGGGTCTTCCGAACCGGTCGATGTTCAGTCAGCTGCTCGCGCACGCGATCGATTCGGCCAGGCGGAACGATACGTGTCTTGCCGTGCTGTTCATCGATCTTGATCGGTTCAAGGTCATCAACGACTCGCTTGGTCATGAGGCGGGTGATCAGCTGCTGACGGAAATGGCGGTGCGCCTCAGGAGCTGCCTCAGGGGCAATGACGTGATTGCCCGATTGGGCGGTGATGAGTTCGTCGTGCTGTCGGAGGGTACACGCAGGCACGAAGACGCCGAGCATGTCGCACGCAAGCTGCTCTCCGCAGCCATTCAGCCGGTGCACATCGCGGGCCAGGAGTGTCGTGTCACGGCAAGCATCGGCATTGCGCAGTTCCCGGCGGACGCCGACGATGCCCAATCGCTGATGAAAAACGCCGACATGGCCATGTATCTGGCCAAGGAAGAGGGCAAGAACAACTTCCAGTTCTATACGCGGACGGCCAGCGCACTGTCGATCGGACGGCTGAGGCTGGAGAGCAATCTGCGTCGTGCAATGGAGCGCGAGGAATTCACCCTGCACTACCAGGCGAGAATGGACTTTCGAACCGGCGCCGTATGCGGCGCAGAGGCACTGATCCGCTGGTGGAACAGGGATCTCGGATCGGTGCCGCCCGCGCAGTTCATACCGGTGGCGGAGGAATCCGGGCTGATCGTACCGATCGGACGCTGGGTGCTGGAAGCGGCATGTCAGCAGAGCGTTGCGTGGCAGCGGCAGGGCCTGCCGCCGGTACAGATCGGCGTGAACCTGTCGCTGCGTCAGTTCCGTGATGCGAGCCTGCTCGATGACATCGCCGATGTACTGCAGCGGACCGGGCTCCAACCGGATCTGCTGGAACTGGAGATTACCGAAGGCGTGATACTGCATGATGCCGAAAGCGTAATCGGCAAGCTGCGCGCGATCCGCCAGATGGGTGTAAGGCTGGCCATCGACGACTTCGGCACCGGCTATTCCTCGCTTGCCCAGCTGAAAAACTTTCCGATCAACACCCTCAAGATAGACCGTTCCTTCATTCGCGAAATCCCGCACGACAACGAAGACAAGGCGATCACCGAGGCCATCGTGGCGATGGCGCGCACGCTGGGCGTTGGTGTCGTTGCCGAGGGCGTGGAGAATGAACAGCAGGAGCTCTTCCTGCGCCATCTGGGCTGCGACGAGATGCAGGGCTACTATTTCAGCAAACCCTGCTCTGCCGGCAAGTTCGCCAGCCTGCTGCGGCGTGGCGGAACCCCGGCGCTGATTGCAGAATCGACCCGCTGAGGCGTCGCGCGCTCTATAATCGCGCCTGCCCGGGCGTTTCCTGACCCGTGCGCTCGACGGACCCCGGTGCCATGGAACGGATACGCAACTTCTCCATCATTGCTCATATTGATCACGGCAAGTCGACGCTGGCGGACCGCCTGATCCAGACCTGCGGTGGCCTGACCGCTCGCGAAATGGCCGAGCAGGTCCTGGATTCGATGGACCTGGAGCGCGAACGCGGCATTACCATCAAGGCGCAGAGCGTGTCGCTGGTCTACAGGGCCAGAGACGGTCATGACTATCAGCTGAACTTCATCGATACCCCCGGGCACGTCGACTTCTCGTACGAAGTATCCCGATCGCTCGCGGCCTGTGAGGGGGCGCTGCTGGTCGTCGATGCCGGACAGGGCGTGGAGGCGCAGAGCGTCGCGAACTGCTACACGGCGATCGAGCAGGGCCTGGAAGTCGTGCCGGTCATCAACAAGATCGATCTGCCGGCGGCCGATCCGGAGCGCGTGATCGGTGAGATCGAGGACATCATCGGCATTGAAGCGCAGGATGCGGTGCGCATCAGTGCCAAGACCGGGCAGGGCGTGGATGATCTGCTGGAATGCATCGTCAGGCGCATACCGGCGCCGAAGGGCGATCCGGATGCCGTCCTGCAGGCCCTGATCATCGATTCCTGGTTCGACAGCTACGTGGGCGTTGTCTCGCTGGTACGGGTTGTCAACGGCACGATCGCCAAAGGCGACAAGGTCAAGGTGTATTCGACGCAGCGCAGCTATCTGGTGGACCGACTCGGCGTGTTCACGCCACGCATGACTGACAGGGACACGCTACGGCCTGGTGAGGTGGGATTCCTGATGGCATCGATCCGCGAAATCGATGCGGCCCCGGTGGGCGACACCATTGTCAGCGCCCGCGCAGCCGACGCCAAGCCGCTCCCCGGCTTCAAGCGCGTGCAGCCGCGGGTGTTCGCCGGGCTGTTCTCGGTCAGCTCGGAAGATTTCGAAGCGTTCCGCGAAGCACTCCAGAAGCTTTCGCTGAATGACGCCGCACTCACGTATGAACCTGAAGTCAGTGCCGCGCTGGGTTTTGGTTTTCGTTGTGGATTCCTCGGGCTGCTGCACATGGAAATCGTTCAGGAGCGCCTGGAACGTGAGCATCAGCTGGCGCTGATATCCACCGCGCCCACCGTCGTCTATGAGGTGGAAACCACAGAGGGCGAGGTGTTGCACATCGAAAACCCGGCGCAGCTGCCCGAGCCAAGCCGCATCAATGAAGTCCGCGAACCCATCATTCTCGCCAGCATTCTCACGCCGCAGCCCTACCTGGGTGCCGTGATGAAGCTGTGCACCGAGAAGCGCGGCGTGCAGCGCAAGATGCTGTATCGGGGAAGTCAGGTTACGCTCGAGTATGAGCTGCCGATGGCCGAAGTGGTGCTGGACTTCTTCGACAAGCTGAAATCATGCAGCCGTGGTTACGCGTCCTTCGACTATCAGTTCGTGCGTTTCCAGACAGCGCCGCTTGTGAAACTCGACATCCTGATCAACAGGGAGCGGGTCGATGCGATGGCCATGATCGTTCATCGTGAGGGCGTCGAGCGCAAGGGCCGTCAGCTGGTGGAGAAGCTGGCCGAGGTCATTCCACGTCAGCAGTTCGAGGTGGCGATCCAGGCGGCGATCGGCGGGCACATCGTGTCGCGCGCCACGGTCAAGGCGTATCGCAAGGATGTCACCGCCAAGTTGTACGGCGGCGATGTCTCGCGCAAGCGCAAACTGCTGGAGAAACAGAAGGCGGGTAAACGCCGCATGAAGCAGCTGGGCTCGGTGGAGATTCCGCAGGAAGCATTTCTCGCCGTGCTGCGCAGCGACAAGAAGTAGCCACGCTCTCGGCGCGCGACGCCGCCACCGCTACATACCGGGGGCGACATCCGGCGGCGGGCGACCGCGGTTCAGATCGGCCGTCAGTTCGTCGGCCAGCCAGTGATGACCGATCTCTCTCGCATACCTGGCCAGGATCACGGCCGTGTCATCGTCGAGCGTGAAATCCGGCGACCGGCGACGAAACTGCTCGGCCAGCTCCAGAGCATCCTGGATTCGGCCCAGTTCAACGAGGCGCGCAACGAAGCGCGCGGCCACAGCGCATACGTGGCGGTGGTCTTCCCACTCGAACATTCGGTTGAGCAGCCACTGGTACAGTGCCGGGTCCTCGCCTTCCTCTGTCAGCATGGTCTTGAGGGTGCGGTAGCCTTCGTTGACCAGGCCGCTGCGCAGGGACGCGTAGGCACGATCGAGTACGTTCATGTGCTCACGGTGCCATCGCCGTTCGTCCTCCTCGTTGCAGTGCTCCCGGTCGCTGTGCAGGTCGAGTTCAGCGCGGTAGTCGCCCACGGCATCGCCGGTCAGAGCGAATACCGCCAGCCACATCCACACGAACAGACAGGCGGAGAACAGCTGCGCAACCCAGCCGAGATCCCGGGTGAGGACAATCAATCCGGTAGCGGTCGCCAGCAGCACCGCGCAGGTCGCGAGCAGCCGCAGATAGCTCAGACCCATCGTGCCTGCCAGCGTCGCCAGGTGCAGCGGATGCACGGCCGCGCTCAGGCTGCCGGAGATCCCCATAATCGCGCAGGAAGCGGGAAATATCGCCGCCAGCGCTAGCAGCGCCAGCCACCAGGCCGCTGTCGATGCCGGCGTCGCCGTGCCCGAGTACAGACCCAGCAGGATGAACAGGCCGGCGAACAGCATGAAATGCGCGACCAGACGGCCTTCACCGATCGGATGCATCGTCTCCACATCGGGCGCTGGCAGGTGGCGCCGATCCAGTGCGACGGCCCTCAGCACCGCGTAGCCATAGCGCCACAGCGACAGCATCAGCAGCGCCATCAGGGGCCAGCCAAACGGGCCGCCCAACTGGGCAAGCAGGATGCCCGCACCATAGCTGACGCTGACAACCGTCAGAGTCGAATCCGTCAGGCGCGTGATGGTCATGACCTGGTCGCCTGATCCGATCCGGCAGCCCGTTAGCCGACTTTCTCGGGTCTGTGCGACGCCGCGGAGCGGACGATGGCTTCGGTGACCGCCGCACCGTGCACCATTTCGTCCGCCGTGATCGGGAAATCGCCCCCGCCATCGGCCGCTTGCGCAAACGACTCCAGCGTATCGCGCGTAACGTCGGCGCGCGCCGCCTCCCAGACCTGCATTTCCCCCTTGATGGGCTGAAATATGCAGCGGCCGAACAGACGTGTGCGACGTTCTTCGGAGGACGCGCCGGCCACATGCGTCATGCCTTCGAGGCGGACATAGCCCTTGGATCCGTACACCTGGAAACTGAAGCCGCCACCGGTTGCGGTCATGGTTCCCAGATAGCCGGACATCCCTTCTTTCATCCGAAACAATACCGACGTGGTGTCGTCGGCGTCGATGGCGACCACGCGCCGGAAACTCTGGCAGTACACCTCGTCGACTTCTCCGCAGAGATCGATCATGCCGTCCACGGCGTGCACGCCCATCGGCGTCAGCCCGCCGCAGGGGGTTTCCTCGGGATTCGCACGCCACTGTTCAGGCTTCAGCAACAGTGCGTTCGGGAAGGTCATGGTGGCTTCCACATGCAGAATGACGCCAAGATCACCGCAGCGGATGCGCTCGCGCAGACTGTTCATTTCCGGATGCCAGCGGCGGTTGTAGCCAAGGCCGAGCGTCACGCCGGCGTCGCGCACCGCCGCGACGGCGCGTCGTGCGCCGTCGGCCGTGAGCGCGAAGGGCTTCTCGCAGAATACGTGTTTGCCATGCGCCGCTGCCGCGATCACCTGGTCCACATGCATGGAATGCGGGGTGGCGAGCACCACGGCATCGATGCCGTCGTCTTCGAGAATCGCGTCGTAGCTTTCGTGCAGCCTGAGGTCGTGCGTGGCGGCAAATTCCCGGGTTTCCGGCTTGTGCGTGGCGGTGGTGCCGGCCACGAATTTCATGTGCCGGCTCTGTCCGGCGATGCCTTCCACCAGCGTGCGCCCCCACCAGCCCATTCCTACGATTGCCGCATTGATCATTACTTTTCCTCGATAGCTTTGTTGTTGGTTGATGTATATTCGCCTGTCTACAAGACGAAAACGCCGCACACGATCAGTCCGATGACTGCGATTATCGTATCAGGCTGGTGGCCCTCGGGCCGACAGCCATGAGCGTGTGATTCCATAAAGACCTGCTGACGGGGAGACAAACCATGCTGCGAGCAACGGCCGATCTGACACTTCCAACAACTATAACGGGTTCGCTGCCGCGGCCAAGCTGGTACACCGAAAACCTCGGGTTGAGAACCTTTCTGGAGGCGATGGTGGAAACCCGCTTCCGGGAGCAGTACGAGGATGCGCTATCCGTGTATCTCACCGAGCAGACCATCGCCGGACTGGATATTCTTACAGACGGTGATGCGCGTTTCAGCGCCGATGTGGGCGGGCAAAGCTGGACCAGCTACCCGCCTTCGCATATGTCCGGATTCGACCGCATTCCCAAGGCCGCGCCGGTCGGTGGTGGCGGCATCGCGTTTCCGCGCGGTCACATACTGCATGACTACATCGAGGCCCGCGTGATGCCGAGCATCGTCGGGCCGGTGGGCCGCGGTGACCTTCAGTACGCGGCGATGTGGAAGTCGGCGCAGCGCATGACCACCCGGCCGGTGAAGTTCGGCACGGTGACGCCGGAGCTGGTCGCATTCGCGGTGCAGGACTTTCACTACAAGGACATCCGTGAGCGCATCTGGGCAATCAGTGATGCGTTCAACGAAGAGCTGCATACGCTGGCGGATGCCGGCTGCCCGGTGATCCAGATGGAGGAACCCCAGGTGCATCTGCTGGCGGCGCGCGGCATCGTCGACAAGATCATCAATCCGGAATACATGCTCGAGGTGTTCAACAATACCGTACGCGGTCTTCGCGACAAGACCGAAGTGTGGTGCCACACCTGCTGGGGCAATCCGTCACAGCAGCGCATGTTCGCCGAGGTGCAGAGCTACAAGCCGGCGTTGGAGATCCTGAACAGGATCGATGCCGATGTGATCACCTTCGAATCGGTCAGTTCGCATGGCATGGACCTGGAGGCCATCGGTAAATACATCACCGACATGAAGATCGCCATCGGCGTCATCGATCATCATTCGCTGCAGGTCGAGCGCAAGGAAGAGGTGGCCGATCATATCCGCGCAGCGATGAAGTATATTCCGCTGGAGCGGCTGATCGTATCGTCGGACTGCGGGATGGGTCGGGAAGGCATGAGCCGCCACCATGCGCTGTACAAGATGGCCGCCCTGGTGCAGGGCGCCAATATCATCCGCAGGGAGCAGGGTCTGGCCGAAGGCCGGTGCCTGCTGGCCGAGTCACAGTACTCGCTGGTGCCCGGCGCGTAATACGTATTGAAACGGGCCGGCGGGGGAATCCCGCCGGCCCGTGCTCCCATAGCGGGGAGCGTGTATGCCAGGAACGCGCTGGAAGCGGCTCGTCTAGAAGTGCTTCGTAAAGTCCACGCCGTAGCGGCGCGGCATGCCCTTGAACACGAATCCGCCGGGTGAAAACTCGGCGTTGTAGCGCGTGTTGTTGGAATTTCGCTGCCATGCGACGATGGACCAGTCGTCGGCCTCGATGCCGATTCTCAGATCAAGCAGATTGACCGGATCGCGCACCGTCATGTTGGCCGGCTCCCACCAGGTCCTGCCGATGCGCTGGTAGTCGCTGCGTAGCAGCAGCCCGACGCCCGACTGACCGAGCGGTGTGCGGTACTGCAGGCCAACGTTGGTCGTATCGCGTGATACCAGTGGTGCCCGATTGCCGACTTGCGAGGGATCGCCGTCGAAGCGGCGGATTTCACTGTCGGTATAGCCGTAGCCGACATTCAGCCGCAGGCCTTCCATCAGCCGGGCGGCGATATCAATCTCGAAGCCCTGGAAGCGCGTTTCATCGAGACTGCCAAGGTTCTGCGTCGAACTGTCGGGCAGAAACACGAAGAAGTATGAGCCTTCGGCTCTGGTGTCGAACACGCTGAAATTGGCGCCAAACCGGCCGTTGTCGGACAGGTACTTGATGCCGAACTCCGCGGTGTCGGCCACCTCGGCACCGAACAGGTCGCCGACGCCGGCTATGCCCGCCGCGGCTGCCTCGGCACCGACGCCGGTCTGGTTGAAACCGCCGCTACGAAAGCCACGGCTCCAGCCACCGTAGACCGTCGTGCGGCTGGACGGCTGGTAGCGCAGCGTCAGTTTCGGCTGCAGTTCGCTCCAGGTATTCTTGCGTACCTCGCCGAACGATGCGTCGGGAATTGCGCCAAGCCACTCGTTTGGTGTCAGCGTGGTGTTCTCGCGCGTGTCGCGGTCATATCGGGCGGCCAGGTTCAATTCCAGACGCTCGCTCAGGTCGAAGCCCAGATCAGCGAATACCGCCCAGGCGAAGTTATCCTGCTCGTCGGCGAGGAACGTCAGCTGGAAGCTGTCAGGATGCTGTGCAGCACTGCGAGGCGTGCGGCGGACCGGGAACGCGCCGGCGCCCATATCCGCAATGTTGCCAGTGGAGATATAACGGTCTGTCGCAATCATGTACGTGCCGGCAATCCAGCGAACGCGCGAGTCGTCTCTGGACGTGAAACGGAATTCCTGGCTCCAGGTATTGACGTCGAGGAACTGATGCTGCGCCCAGTCCCATTCACCAAACGGAAAGGGCAGTTCCAGCACCGCGCCCAGGAAATAGAACAGCGACTCCTCGATCGGCAGAAAGTCGAACTGATCACCAGTCAGGATTTCCTCGATCGTGTCATACGAAGTGACCGACGTGAATGTGCCGAAGTCACCATGGTAGTCAACCTTGAAGGCGACCTGTGTCAGATCACGATCGTTCTGACCGGCATTGTTGACGCGAACCGGCAGGCTGGTGTCGTTGACGTCGTCCACGATATTGAAGTACAGCGCCTGCGTATTCACTTTCGACTGGAAGAACCGCGCGTCGGTCGTCAGCCGGTCGCTGGCATCCCAGATCAGTCGGGTGCGAATCGAGCGGTCCTTGAACGGGTCGGCGTTTTCCTGCAGGTACGGATTGAAGATGAAGCCTTCCGTATCGTAATAGTTGAGCGCCGCGTGATAGCGCAGGTTCTCCATGTTGCCGAGTGGACCGCTGCCGCTGAGCTGGAATCGATGCCCGATACCCGAGTCGGCGCCGACGCGGACGCGGCCGCGGAACTGGTCGCCCGGCTCGCGGGTGGTGATCACCATGGCGCCGCCGATGGCGTTGCGGCCATACACCGCGCCCTGTGCACCCTTCAGTACCTCGATTTGCTGCACGTCGAACAGCTCCTGGTTGAACTGTGACGGATTGGACATCAGCACGCCGTCCACCAGCACGGCAACCGACGGCTCGCTGTTGCGGGCCTGCGATATGCCCCGCACCGTGACGAACGAGGTGCCCTGGTTCTGGGTCTGCACCAGCGTCACATTGGGCGTCAGCGCAATGAAATCCTGAGGTCTGTCGATACCGGCACGCTCGATCTCGGCTTCGTTGAATACCGTGATCGTGACCGGCGCATCCTGAAAGGTCTCGAAGCGCCTGCGGGCGGTAACGACGATTTCCTCGACTTCACCGGATTGTGCGGCCGGCTGTGCATGGCTGTGCTGTGCGGCGCCGACGGCAACAATGCCGCCCACCGCGACCGCGAGGGTCGAGCGACGAATTTGGGTAGTCATGAGTTTGTCTTCTCCCCGAAAGAATTGTGTGAGCCAACAGCGTTCCTTTCCATCCCACGGAAATCCGCCGTTGACGGAACAAATTAGCTCATGCGTTGCTTGTAGAGAAGGCTAACCAGTGATACTAGTATGGACGCTACCAGTCAGAAACGGCTTGAGGGGGACGATTTGGGTATTCAGCGGGAGCAGCTTTCGGAGTTCCTGAAAGGCTGTCGGGCACGCCTTTCGCCCCAGGAAGCGGGTTTGCCCGAGGCCCACAAACGCCGCACGCCGGGTCTGCGGCGTGAAGACGTCGCGGCACTCGCCGGGGTCAGCGTCACATGGTACACGTGGCTGGAGCAGGGACGTGACATCCGCGTGTCCGTGGATGTGCTGGAGCGTGTCAGCGCCACGTTGCGAATGACACGAGATGAACGCGACTATCTGTTCGCGCTGGTTCATGGCCGTTCGGCACCGGTCATTCATACGGTGGATGAGCCGGTCACGCCGAGGCTGCAGCGCATGCTGGATGCGATGTGCATCCCGGCATTGGTCATGACGCATCGCTGGGATGTGGTGGCCTGGAACCTGCTCGTCACGAGGATCTTTCGCGACTATTCGCGGCGTCCGCCCGATGACCGGAACCTGCTCAGGATTCTGCTCACCAGTCCGGAGTATCGGCAGGATCCCGAGGAGTACGAAGCCACCGCACGGCGGGTACTGGCCAGGTTTCGCGTCGATTACAGCCAGGCCGTCGGTGATCCGGCGTTCGAGGCACTGATTACCGAACTCCACGCCAGCTGCGAAGCCTTCAGGCGACTCTGGCCGAGCCCGGAGGTGACCACGGTGGCCGGCGGCATCACCGTCGTCCGGCATATTCATCTGGGCGGCATCACCTTCGAACATTCGTCGTATGTGCCCGAGGGCAGCCGCAATCTGCGCGTGCTGGTGTTTGTGCCGCATGACGACCAGAGCGTGGCCAAGCTCGCAAGGCTCAGCGGCTGTTCGCGCACGGCTGTTCGCACATGAAACCTGCCCTGGCGCCGCGCACCTGCGGCCGTGAGGGCGGGGCGGTCAGGGGCGGCACGGTGTGGGTCAGCGGCGTTCTCCCCTGTCTGTGGTATCTTTTTCGGTTCGGGCTGCAAGGGGCGGGAACCGATGAATCAGGACGGACTGGCCGGATGGCTGGATGCCTATGGCCGTGCATGGGAACAGCGGGATGCCGACGCCGTGGCGGCGATCTTTTCCACCGACGCGCTGTACTACGAGACGCCGTATTCCGATCCGTTTCGGGGTCGCGAGGGGGTGGCGGCTTACTGGACCCGGGTGACGCTCGACCAGCGCGATATTGGATTCAGCAGCGATCCGGTCGGTATGATCGGGGCCACCGGTGTTGCCCGCTGGTCGGCGCGTTTCACCGCGGTTTCCAGTGGCGCCGAAGTGGAACTGAATGGGGTATTCCTGCTTCAGTTCGATGACGATGGACTTTGTACCTGCCTCAGGGAATGGTGGCATCTGAAATGACAGTCAAACCTCTGCACCCGCTTTTCGCTGCCGAGCTGATCGGCGCCGATCTCTCCGTGCCTCCGGGCGATGAACTCGTCGGCCTGGTCGAGCAGGCGATGAATCGGTACGCGGTGCTTGCGATCCGTGGTCAGCACATTGACGACGACGATCACATCCGCTTCAGCCGCGCCTTCGGCCCCCTGGAGCTGCCGCCGAACCTGGGTCTGCGCAGCTACAAACGCAGGCTGCGCGACGAACTTTACGATGCCTCCAATCTGGATTCCGACGGACAGCTGCTGGCCGAGGATTCGCCGCGCCGCACCTACAACCGCGGCAACGAGCTGTTTCACACGGACAGTTCCTTCAACGACCTGCCGACCAAGTGGTCGCTGCTGCTCGCGCACGAACTGCCGCCCGAAGGTGGCAATACCGAATTCATCGACACGCGCGCCGTCTATGACGATCTTCCCGGCGACCTCAAGGAAACACTCGACGGACTGGTCGCCGAACACGTGCTGTGGCGCTCACGTGAGCGAGGCGGTTTCACCGACGTCACCGAAGAGATGAAGCGCCTGATGCCACCGGTGCAGCACCCTGTCGTGCGTACGATGCCTTACGGACGCAAGGCACTGTATATCGGTGCGCATGCCTCGCACATCGTCGGCTGGCCGCTGGACAAAGGCCGTGAACTGCTGGATCGGCTGTACGAAATCGCCACCCGCCCGGAATACATGTACAGCCATGTATGGCATCCCGGTGACATGGTGATCTGGGACAATCGCTGCACGATGCACCGGGCCGGCAGCTTCGACGACCTGCGCTATCGGCGCGACCTGCGCCGCACCACCGTCAACGAGTACGGCGAGGAATGCCGGACCACCGACCGGGTAACGTCGGCACAGGCCGGCTGACCCCGTCAGCCCTAAAGGCCTGCCGGTGATGACGACAGCGGGCAGGGTGGCGTCGCCCCACTGTCTGTAAAATCGCGATTGGCTGAGGCAAGGACATTCGCCAGCGATTCGGATGAGGGCCGGGCACCGTTGCATCGCAGCGATGCGATGGTGGGACTGTTCTGCAGAGCCACCGGTTCGATGACCGCGGCGCGCAGCTGCAGGTGGGCGAATACAGTTCTGGAAGCCGGAACGGGAACCAGTTCGCCGCGACTGTCCAGGGCCGCCGGCAGCAGTTTCATGCCCACCGTGCCGCGCACATTGCCGCCGATCGCCAGGATGCGTTCATTGGCCGTGTCCAGATGGACGACCAGGTCGCAGTGTGTGCTTGCACCATCGCCCATCTGGCGACGACGTTCTGCCAGTGAGCGGTACACGGGCCTTCGCGCCGTGCACAGCATGTCGCCCGGTGCGATGCTGGCTTCGCCAACGTCGTAGGCCGCATAGGCGGCAGAGCGGTCGCCGTTGTCGCGGGCGCTGATGGCCTGGTCGATGTAGACGTGATGGGCGATGGCGCGTCTGAATGCGGTGACCTCACCCAGTCCGGCCTCGCACATCACCCAGGAGATGAAGGCGGCAGACCACGGCTGCACCCAGCGCGACTGGCGGCCGTTCGAGCTGGTCCAGGCATCGTTCTGGCTGCTGATGACCCAGCTGCCGTCGGGCGTGGCCGCCCAGTAGCCGGCGATCGAATCCGCGACACGCTGCGCTTCGACGAGGCGGGCTTCGGAGGCCGCGCGCAATGCCTGAAGCTCGTCGTCACTGAGTGAACCCGGTGGGCGGCGATTGCGCATCCAGTTGCTCTCGTCGGTTTCGTCGACGATCGAGAAGCCGAAGTAGGCCCACTCCTGCACGGCGATGTCGACAATGCGGCGCCGCAGCTGCGAATTCTCCGAGCGCATGCAGGGCTGCGGCTGCACGGTGAGTCGCCCCGGCTGGCCGCTGACACGGGCCGACGGTGGCAGCACGTCGAAGAGATCGATCGGCAGGCGGTCGGCGTAATCCTGTTCGCTGGCGGGCAGCTGCGCATGCAACGGCTGCATGGACGATGCCGCTACCGCGATCGTCAGGGTCAGCAGTGTCAGAAGTCGTTGCATGGGCCAGTCTCCGTGCCCGGGCGTTATTCATGCTGGCGGCGGCCAGCCGCATCGGTTGCTTCGGCGCCGGCCGCCTCAGCCGTGGCTTCGGGACCGCAGGTATAATGCTGGCTCACGCCGCGTCGATGCAACCGTCAGCCGCATAGACTGTATCGTTGTACTCCAGTGGACAGCCGGCCGGCATGCGAGTTCATGCCGCGCCGTCGACACCGGGCGGCATCCGCGGTCTGGAGGGCCTGAAGTCGATGAGAAAATCCGAAAACACCAGCATCACCGAGCCGGCACGCCAGACCCCGATCTACGGTGACTGCGATGTGCTGGTTGTCGGTGGCGGGCCGGCCGGCACCGCGGCAGCCGTCGCCGCTGCGCGCGAAGGCGCGAACGTGGTGCTGATCGAACGCTATGGCCACCTCGGTGGCCTTTCCACCGGCGGCCTGGTGTCGTGGATCGATCGTATGGCCGACTGGCAGGGGCGGCTGGTGGTCGCCGGCATCGGCCAGGAACTGATCGACCGCTGTGGACCCGAGGCCACGCTGGGACCACCGCGGTATCTTTGGGGATCGAAGGATCAGACCGCAGCGGCCTATTGGCGGGTGCGTACCGCGGCGCTGCTGGGTACCGTGCAGTGGTCGCCCACGGTCGATCCGGAAGTGCTGAAGCTGGTGACCCACGACATCGTCCGGGAAGCCGGGGTGCACGTGCTGATGCACAGCTGGGTGGTCAGTGCGATCACCGAGGATCGCACCGTGAAGGGCGTGATTTTCGAAAGCAAGCAGGGTCGCTACGCGATGACAGCCCGCACGGTCATCGACTGCACCGGTGACGGTGATGTATTCGCACTGGCCGGCGCGGCATACGACGACGACTTCGACGCCGAGAGCGCTCACGCGCGACTCAACACCAGCTTCCGCATCGGCAATGTCAACATGCGTCGTTACCTGGATTTCCGCATGTTGTGGGAGAACGAATACAAGGAAGTGATGCGACTGGCGGCCGCCGAGGGCCTGAAGCTGCTGGCCCATCCCACACCGTACGAATCCGTCGCGCTGTTCCTGACGCCGAAGATGGCCGGTTACTCGGCTTTGAACGTGGCCGATCTCACCGAGGTCGAATTCATTTCACGCGACATCGCGCGTCAGGGGCTGGCGTTCTACCGCCGCCATGTGCCCGGGTTCGAGCAGGCCTGGATACACGACACGGCGTCGCAGATCGGCACACGCCACGCCCGGCGCCTCACGGGGGTGGAGCGCATCACGATCGATCACTGGCGTAGCGACGGCAGCTGTGCGGACAGCATCGGTCTGTGTCCGGGATTCACCGAGGCTTTCCCCACGCTGCAGATTCCCTACCGCAGCCTGGTGCCGCGCGAAGTGGAAGGCGTACTCGCGGCCGGCCGCAACCTGTCTGCGGATACCAAGTCGCATGCCGCGCTGCGTGAGATTCCCGAGTGCTGGGTGATGGGCGAAGCGGCGGGCATCGCGGCGACTCTGGCGGTATCCGCCGGCGCACGCTTGCGCGACGTTGCCATCGCCGAGTTGCAGAAGAAGCTGCAGGCCCGCGGTGCGATCATCGACCCGCCAGGCGGCGAAGAACCCGCTTGCGACGCCGGCGACACCCGCCATCAGCCGGCGGCGGCTGGCCACGGCGAGTCGAAGGCCGCCGATGGCCTGCAGGACGCCATCCACTGGCGTGCCGTTGACGACCTGCACGCCCACGACTGACGGGCTTTCCGGACCCGATCGGAGCACCTGGTCTCGGACGCGGGTTCCGGAAACAAGCGAGCCCGGCACGAAGCCGGGCTCGGGGGATTGTCCACCAGATTGACGGGGGGAACCGGACATCTGGGAACGGCGAAATTCTCCGGTACGCAACGAGCGTGCGCCAGACCATGTTCGATACTAGTACTGTGACTACCAGCTTGCTCGAACCCGTTTCGCGGCGCGCGCGCCGGCCTGGCCTGTTGCCACCAGCGAATCTGGCTTTTGCCCCGCACCCGATGTGTCTATAGATTGTCCCCCTGAACGTGGATGGCGGAGAAGGATGTTGGTGATGAGGGATCGAACTGCGCAATCGGGGCGGTGGCACCGGTTTCTGGTGATGCCGCTGGTTGCCGGCATGATGGCCCTGCCGGACGCTGCCCGGTCCGACTCGCCTTCGCCTGAGCCGAGCCCGCCCCGTCTCGCCGTGGGCATCGTCGTCGATCAGATGCAGTTCGACATGCTGTACCGCTTCCAGGACGAATTCGGTGACGGCGGCTTCCGGCGTCTGCTGAGCGAGGGCTTCTCGTTCGAGAATGCGCAGTTCGACTACGCGCCAACCTTTACCGGCCCCGGCCATGCGTCCGTCTACACGGGCACCACGCCGGCGGTACACGGCATCATGAGCAATGCGTGGTACGTACGCGAGTTGCAGGGCACCACCTACGTGACCGCGGATGAGCAGGTCGCAACCGTCGGATCGGACACCGACGCGGGGATGATGTCGCCGCGCTGGATGCTGTCGACCACCGTCGGTGATGAGCTGTGGATGCACAGCAACGAACGCTCGCGCGTGGTCGCGATATCGTTGAAGGACCGTGGCGCCATCCTGCCCGGCGGACACACCGGTCAGGCCTACTGGTTTGACTACGACACAGGTGATTTCATCAGCAGCACGCACTATGGTCCGGAACTGCCGTCCTGGGTGCGCGCGTTCAACGAACGGGGACTGGTTGCCCGGTACCTCACACGCCAGTGGACGCCACTGCTGCCGGAGGCGCGCTATGTGGCCAGCCTGCCGGACGACAATCCCTACGAAGCTCCGTTCTCCGGTATGGACAGGCCGGTGTTTCCCTATGATCTGAGTGAGCTGGCCGAACGCAGCGGCCCTGGCATCGTGGCGTACACACCATTCGGCGACGAGCTGCTGGTGGAGCTGGCCATTGCCGCGCTGGACGGCGAATCGCTGGGCAGTCGCGATACGCCCGATCTGCTGGCGATCTCGTTCTCCTCACCCGACCACGTCGGCCACCGCTTCGGCCCGATGTCGATGGAAATCCAGGATCTGTATCTGCGCCTGGATCGTCAGCTGGAGCGTCTGCTGGACGAGATCGATCAGCACGTGGGGCTGGAAGACGTCATCATGTTTCTGACGTCGGACCACGGCGTCGCCCATGTGCCGGATTATCTGCGCGACCGCAATGTGCCGGTGGGGCAGATGTCGAGCCGTGCGCTGGCCACCGAGTTGCGCGCGTACCTGGAAGAACTGTACGGCGAGGATTTTGTGCTCTCGCTGAGTAACGAACAGGTCTTCTTCGACCACGAGCAGGTGCGCAGGGCCGGCGTCAGTCTCAGCGAACTGCAGCAGACCACCGCGCGGTTTCTGATTTCACGCGATGGCATTGCCGGCGCGTTGACGGCCGACGCCCTCACGTTCAGTGAATTCAGCCAGGGTCACCGGGCAAGGATCCAGCGCGGCTTTCATCCCGCCCGTTCCGGCGATGTCGTCTACTGGATGGAGCCGCACTGGATGTCTGTCTTCGGCCCGGCCGCGCGCACCACGCACGGATCGGTCTACAGCTATGACACGCGCGCGCCACTGATCTGGTTCGGCGGCCAGGTGCCCGCGGGGCGCTCAGCCCATCCGGTGGCCATCTCCGACATCGCCTCGACGCTGGCGGTGTTTCTGCGCTCGCCGTTTCCCAGCGGCAATACCGGCAATCCGATGAATGAACTGATGCGCCGGCCCGGCGATTGATACGCCGGATCACGACACCGTTCCCGGCGCTCCGGGCCGCGGGGCGGAGGCAGGCGACACCCTGACCGTTCGGCTACCGCGTCGTCGCGCCGTCCCAATCGAACCCGGCGTAGCGCGCCAGCTCTTCGGGCGTGAGCACGCCTTCCATGCGTTGTCCGCCAACGATCCATGTGGGATAGCTGCGGATGTCGGCCACCACGCAGGCGGTGGCCACCGGCCCGTTGCGGCCGGCCGGTGAGCATTCCACGTAGGGCAGGCGGTCTGCCGATGCGCCGAACAGACGACGTTGTTCCTGGCAGCTGCTGCACCAGAACGCGCCGTAGTAGCGTGCGCCGGATTCCTCCAGATGCTGCGCCAGCGCCTGCAGGGTCGGATGCTCACGCGCCTGCAGCAGGCCGCTGTAGTACACATGCAGTACGGCAACGGCTGCGATCAGCAGCACGGCAGTGTGCATGGCCCACTGCGGCCATGGCATGCCGGGCGCACTGTGTGGACGCCGGTAAGCCACCCACGCGAAAATCGCCGTCATCGTGCCCTGTGAGGCGAGACACCATGCGCACACGGCATCCAGCGCCACGATGCCGGTGATCGTGAGATAGGTGCTGATGGCGGTGCCGAGCAGGGCGAGGTGCCACAGTCGCCGCCAGCGTTTCAGGCCGGCGCGGGCCCGCCACGCGATCAGGCCGATCAGCGCATACAGCGCAAAGCCCCACAGTGCCACGGGCAGGCCGAGCACCACGGACCAGCGGCTGCCCTGCACGATGTCGCAGCCGGAACCGTCCGCACAGAATGCCGGCCGGTCGCCCCAGAAGGCGACAGCCGTCAGATACGCGGTGATCAGCATGCCCAGGGCGGCAAGCACCATGGCCACCCGGTCCGGTGCCGCCCGGTCGGGTGCGCGCGGCGCGCGCACGGCGGCCGCCTGTTTTCCGCCGTGGCGGGATGTCTGGCGTTTTCGACTCATGTTGGTGACTGCGTCATCCGTCCGTCAATGCGTCATCGCATATACCACGAAGTTGATGCCCATGCGCAATGCCGGTACCGCGAAGTCGGCCGGATAGCAGGGCAGGTCGAGATACTCCCAGGCGTCACCGAGATCGGAATTGTAGGTGATGAGCACCATCAGCCGGCCGGCGTCGTCCGAAATCCCCAGGATCTGCGGGTCGCGATCGTCGGCGGATTCCCATGTCTGTCCTCCACGGCAGCCATTGCCTCGGTTTGGAATCTGCACGACTTCGTCGATCACGAAAAACGAACGGAACACGGGGTGCGTGAGCGGCAGCTGTTCGACGCGACGGTCGGGGAACACCTTGCGCAGCTGTGATTCCAGATTCGCTTTCTCGCGCAGTCCCCAGAAGTCGTCGATATGCAGAAATCCGCCGCGCAGCAGGTAGCTGCGGAGCCGTTCGGCTTCCCGGGTGCTCAGATACATCCGGCCGGGCTCGACGATGTAGGCATACGGGAACTCGAACAGATCGTCATCCATGATGGAACGGATGTTGGGGTCCGGATGCACACGCACGCCGGTGAGGCGGTTCACGCCGTCCATGAACTTGCAGTCCGCACCGGGGTAGTCGATCGCCCAGCCGCGCCCCTGCGGTGGAAAGAAATCGCCGTGTCCGCCGAGTTCCGGGCAGGTATACGGCGCCGGACGCGCCATCATGCGACCGTTCAGATCGGTGTACATCAGGCGTGTAAAAACGAAGTCCGGTGAGTCGTCGCGTCGGTCATTCGCGCTGGCCGCGACCGCGACGATACCGGCAATGGCACCGAAGGTTGCTGCGAGTATCGTAAATCGTTTGGCAAACCGACGGGTGCGCAAACCGATCCTCATTCGTGTGGCAGGTGGTGATTGCTGCGAACGATAGCATGGGTGGCCGGCTACCGGGCGGCGGGTTTGTGCATCAGCGCAACGTCTTTGACCGGAATCTCGCACAGCCAGCCGCGCTGACCGGCAACATGACGCAGGGTGGCCTCGCGATAGAACACCACATGTGTCGGATCGCGACGGTAGTGCCAGTTCGCGAAGCGCGAGTCGTCCGTCTGAAAGCAGGTCATGATGGCCAGCCAGCCATCATCGGCCAGCAGGCCGTCCAGACGTTCGAACTCGTCCGCCGGATGGTGGAAGTGTTCCACGGTCTCGGTGCAGGTGATGAACGCATAGCGTTGTTGCAGCGCCTTGGCGTCGGGAAAGAAAATCGGGTCGTAGACAGTCATCTCATGCCCCGCTTCGCGCAGCATGGCGGCCAGCGCGGGCCCGGGACCGCAGCCGAAATCAAGACCCGGCGATCGCGGCCGGAGTCTGCGCAGCAGGGGATCGGCAAGACGAGCAAGAAACGACCGATAGCGCGGATCGTTCACGTCGTTCCGATGCAGACGATAGTGGGCAAGCTCAACGGCGGGCGACGGCAGATCGCCGGCGTCCAGGTAGCGCGCTTCGCAGGTCGGGCAGCGTCGGTAGCGACGCTGCCCGACGGTCATCAGCGCCTGCGTATCCGGTGCGCGACAGACCGGACACGGCGGGTGCATCGGTCAGGCGCCTTCCGGAACCAGCTCCGTGGCATAACGGCGACCCAGTTCCGCATAGTGGTTGGCGGACCACTCCAGTGCGCGGATCTCTTCATCGGTGACTTCGCGCAGGCGTTTTCCGGGCGCGCCAACGATCAGCGAGCGGTCCGGAAAGTCCTTGTGCTCGGTGATCAGAGCGTGCGCGCCGACGATGCAGTGACGGCCGATGACCGCATGGCTGAGGATGGTTGCACCGATTCCGATCAGCGATCCCTCGCCGATCGTGCAGCCGTGCACGGTGGCGCCGTGACCGATGGTGACCCGCGCTCCAATCGTGGCCGGTGCGTCATCGTCGACGTGCACGACGGCATTGTCCTGCACGTTCGTCTGTTCACCGATGTCGATCAGCGCGACGTCGCCGCGTACCGTGGCATTGAACCATACGCTGGCGTCGCGGCCGAGTCGCACGCGGCCGATGACCGCCGCATTGGGGGCCACGAAGCAGTGTCCGGTATCCAGTGTTACGCGGTGTTCGCCGAGTCTGTACAGCATCTTTGGCTCCGTCGGTGTCAGTTTTTTGCCGGCTGCGCGCTGGCCTGGTTGGCAACCGCCTGCGCGGCGGCGGCGATGGCGTCGGCGTCGCCCAGGTAGCGGCCCGGTCCGGGTGTCAGATTCGCGGTGAACTCATACACACGCGGCACGCCGGTGGGAATGTTGAACTCGGTGATGGCGTCATCGCTGATGACTTCCAGCATCTTCACCAGCGCCCGCAGGCTGTTGCCGTGCGCGGCCACCAGTACATCACGCCCGCTCATCAGGTCGGGCACGATGTGGTCTTCCCAGTAGGGCAGTACGCGATCCAGGGTCGTTTTCAGCGACTCGGTGGCCGGCAGTGCGCCGGGCGCGACACCTGCGTAACGGCGGTCATGACGTGGATGACGCGGATCGTCGGCACTCACCGGCGGCGGCGGAATGTCGTAGCTGCGGCGCCAGATCCTGACCTGGTCCGCACCATGACGTTGCGTGGTTTCGGCCTTGTCCAGGCCCTGCAGCGCACCGTAGTGGCGCTCGTTCAGTCGCCAGTGGCGGCGCACGGGAACCCAGGTCAGCTCCATCTCATCCATGATGAGCCACAGGGTGCGGATCGCGCGCACCAGTGTCGATGTATGGGCAACATCGAAGCTGAAACCCTCCGCGGCCAGCACGCGGGCCGCATCGCGTGCTTCGCGTATGCCTTGCTCGGTGAGATCCACGTCGGTCCAGCCGGTGAACAGATTCTTGAGGTTCCATTCGCTCTGGCCGTGGCGAACGAGTATCAGGCGTCCCGGGCGGACGGTGCGGTGATCAGGCATGGTGCCGACGTCTCCTCTGTGTAGGTGGCAACGCAGTCTACGCTGTCAATGTAATCTGTCGAGTTCCCTGAGCGCCACGGACAAGGCGGAAAAACCGGGCGGTCCTGCGTTGCCAATCTCGTCGAGCAGACGTCGGACACGAACGATCCGTTCGCGGGCGCTGCCCAGCCATTGCGCAAGCGCTGCCCTGGGCAGGCTGCGGCCGCGGTTCGCGAGTATGCTCGTCAGCAGTCGGCGATGTTCGCGTGCCAGCGTTTCGCGCAGGGCGCTGCGCGCGATCGCACTCCAGCGGTCATCCACTTTCAGTGCTTCGATCTGATCGCGCAGCCAGTCCAGTTTCAGGCCGCGGGCCAGCTCGAAGTGCAGCTCACCCACCACCCGCACCGGCAGTCTGAGTTCGCGCGCTACTTCGGCGATGTCCAGAACACGGGTGGCCACGGAGAGCGTGGCGATGCGCTGCGCGAGTGTTTCGGGCAGGCCCAGCTGTACCAGATCCGCGGTTGTGCGCTGCAGCTGGCGGCGCGCTCTGCCGCTGGCCAGTTCCGGCATGGCGGTCAGCACCTCATCGACCGCGGGCGAGAAACGTCGCACCACGGACGTGATGGTGAGATCGGCGCGATGTCTTTCCAGCAGCCAGTGCACGCTGCGTCTGAGCATGCGGCTGATCTGAAAGATCGCATCGTACTGGGTTGTGGTTTCTATCCTGCCGTCCAGGCTTTCCACACCTTGCCACAGCCTGCGCACGTCGAATATTTCGCGGGCAATGGCGTAGGCCCTGGCAATGTCCGCCACCGATGCGCCGGTTTCTTCGGCCACGCGCAGCACGAAGAAGGGCCCCATACGGTTGATCATGCTGCTTGCAATACGCATTGCGACGATTTCGCGGCGCAGCGGGTGACGTTCCAGCAGGTCGGGGAAACGACGCACGACACGCGCCGGAAAGTAGCTGCGCAGCTCGGAGACAACGAACCGGTCATCGGGGATGTCGCTGTCCACCAGACTCGCGGTCAGCTGTATCTTTGAGTAGCTGAAGACCACCGCCAGCTCGGGGCGCGTCAGGCCACGCTGCTCCGCCCGTCGTTCCTCGATCTGCTCGTCGCTCGGCAGCTGCTCGACCTGGCGGTCCAGCAGTCCTTCTCTCTCCAGCAGGCGAATCACGCGTGCGTGTTCGCCCAGACGTTCGCGCGCACGCGATTCCAGCATCGACAACGCCTGTGTCTGCGCGTGATTGCTGGCCAGTACCGCCGAGGCGATCTGATCGGTCATCGCCGCCAGCAGACGGTTGCGGTTGTGCAGGCTCAGGCGGGCGTCATTCAGCCCCGGGTTCAGCAGAATCTTCAGATTCACTTCCCGGTCGGAGGAGTCGACGCCACCGGAGTTGTCGATGAAGTCGGTGTTGATGCGTCCGCCACGCAGCGCGAATTCGATACGCCCGGGCTGCGTGAAGCCGAGATTGCCACCTTCGGCAACGATCCTGCAGCGAAGCTCGCTGCCGTTGACGCGGACGTTGTCGTTTGCCGGGTCGCCCGCGTCGGCATGCGATTCATGCGTTGCCTTCACATAGGTGCCGATGCCGCCGTTCCAGAGCAGGTCCGCTGGCGCACGCAGGATGGCGCGTATCAGCTCCGGTGGCGTTACAGCCTCCGCTGTCACGCCGAGCAGTCCGCGTACCTCGGCATTGAGCTGTATCGACTTGCTGCTGCGGGCATGGATGCCGCCGCCGGCCGACAGCTTTTCGACATCGTAGTCGTCCCAGCCCGAGCGTGGCAGTTGCGCAAGCCGCTGCCTTTCGCGGAAGCTGATTTCCGGGTCCGGCGTCGGGTCGATGAAAATGTGGCGGTGATTGAAGGCCGCTACCAGTCGTATCGAACGCGAAAGCAGCATGCCGTTGCCGAACACGTCACCGCTCATGTCACCGATACCGATCACGTTGATCGGGTCACTCTCGGCGTCGATGCCGACTTCCCGACAGTGGCGTTTGGCGGCTTCCCATGCGCCACGCGCGGTGATGGCCATCTTCTTGTGGTCGTAGCCCGTGGAGCCGCCGGATGCAAACGCGTCGCCAAGCCAGAAGCCATACTCTTGCGCGATGCGGTTGGCGTGATCGGAGAACGTCGCGGTGCCCTTGTCGGCCGCAACCACCAGGTAGCTGTCGTCGCCGTCGCGCGCCAGCACTCGTTGCGGTCGTACCGTGCGGCCGTCGACGATGTTGTCGGTGACGTCGAGAAGGCCGCGGATGAAGTTCTCGTAGCAGGTAGCCACTTCACGCCGTGATGCTTCCGCATCATGCTCAGGTAGCCGCTTGCAGACGAAGCCGCCCTTGGCGCCGCGAGGCACGATCACCACATTCTTGACCTGCTGGGCTTTCATCAGTCCCAGCACTTCGGTGCGAAAGTCCTCGCGCCGGTCCGACCAGCGGATGCCGCCTCTGGCAACACGTCCGCAGCGCAGGTGAACGCCCTCCATGCGCCGCGAGCAGACGAATATCTCGAACATCGGCCAGGGCCTGGGCAGCTCCGGCACTTTGGATGAGTCGAGCTTGAACGACAGATACGGCTTGCCCTGGCCATCGGCAAGCTGGAAGAAATTGGTACGCAGCGTGGCATCGACAACAGCCTGGAACGCACGCAGGATCCGATCCTCATCAAGCGTGCTGACCTCGTCCAGTTCCGCGCGCAGCCGGTTGCTGCTGGCGTTCAGCTGCCGCCGGCGCAGCGATGCCGACGTATCGGGGTCGAAGTGGGCATGGAAGTGATCCACCAGGGTTCGACAGAAGCGCGGGTAACGGGACAGCACCTCCTGCATGTAGTCCTGACTGAACGGCAGGCCGGTCTGGAGAATGTAGCGACTGTAGGCGCGGATCAGCGCTGCTTCGCGCCAGCTCAGGCTCGCGTTGAGAACGAAGCTGTTGAAGCGGTCATTGTCGGTGTCGCCCGCGACCACGCGCGCGAAGCATTCATTGAATCGCTGCGTGGTGCTGTCGTCGGGCGTCGTTGCATCCGCTGGCTGCAGGATGAAGTCCTGTATCAGGAGATGATCGGTCCCGGGCCCCAGCGCGAAGGACTGCTCACTGACCACCTTCATGCCCATGTTCTCGAGTATCGGCAATGCCTGATACAGCGGGATGGCGCCATTGCGTCGATAAATGCTGAAGCGCCAGGTGACGTCGGCGGTGGCATCGGACTCGATGTCGCGATGGCTCTGTGACTCCAGATGGGTCTTCAGTTCCTGCTGTTCCTGCAGCATCGCCGCTATCAGCACGATGTCGTCGGCCGCACGCTCCGCGCCGACCTCATGCCGGTAGATCGCCGGAAACAGTTCTGCATAGCGATGCAGCAACCGTAGTGCGACATCCTCGGGCAGCCGGCTGAGCAGCGCTTCGCGAACGCGCTCGTTCCAGCCGCGGACGGCCTCGCCGATCTGTTTCTGCAGTGCCGTCGTGTCGGGAGCCGTGTCGGCGCTGTCGGGCGCCTTGCGAATGGTCACCGCGAGGCGTGCCAGCGTGGACTCGGACAGCGTGACTTCCGTCTCCGCTTCGACGCCGGAGAAACCGTCCTGGAGAATCCGCTCGACATGCCTGCGTGTTGCAACGGTATACAGATCGCGCGGCATGTAAACGAGGCATGAGTAGAAGCGTCCGAAGGGATCTCGTCGCCAGAACAGACGCACCCGGTGGCGCTCCTGAAGTCCCAGAATGCCGAGGCTGATGCGTGTCAGGTCTTCGACGCTGATCTGGAACAGGTCGTCGCGAGGGAATGTATCCAGAATATGCTGCAGCCGCCTGCCGCGATGACTGCGGTGATCAATGGCGAATCGTGCGAACACCTCATCGACCTTGCGCCTGATCAGCGGCACGTTGCGCGGACGTCTGTGGTAGGCGTCCGATGTGAACAGCCCGAGGAAACGGCGTTCCGCCACCGGTTTGCCACTGCGCCCGAACACCTTGACGCCGATGTAGTCCAGCCGTGCCGGCCGGTGCACCGTTGAGCGCACCGCGATCTTGGTAACCACCAGCGGGTTGCCGGAACGCGCCTCATCGCGTGCCACACCGGTCAGCGTAAGGCTCTCCGGCACGCGCAGTGAGGGCCGCAGGATGCCCAGCCCGGTATCCGGGCGCGGCACCAGCCTGTCCGATCGCGCGCCGCGAACCAGCGACTGCTCGCGATATCCCAGCAGCGTGAAGTGATCGTCCGCCAGCCAGTCAAGAAACGCGCAGCTCTCTTCGAGCAGGGCATCGGGTTTCGTGCTCCGGGCACGCAGCTGGCTGCTGCTGTCGCGCAATCTGTCGAGCATCTCGGGCCAGTCTTCGACAGCGCTGCGTACGTCGTTCAGCGTGCCGTGCAGTGCACTCTCGATGTGTTGCAGCACAGCCGGTTCTGTTTCGCGCGCCACCTCCATGTGGATCAGGGATTCGCGCAGGTGATCGTCCGCCGCTGTTGCCCGCCAGTTCGTCAGGCGGCCGCGACCGTCCCGTGCGACGTGGATGATGGGATGCAGTGTCAGGTGAATGGCATGCCCGAGTGCGTTCAGCCGCATCGTGATGGAATCGATGAGAAAGGGCATGTCGTCATTGACGACCTGCACGACGGTGCGCGGTGAATGCCAGCCGTGCGTGCGCTCGTCGGGGTTGAAGGCACGCACCAGCGCAGTGCCGGGCCTGCGCGTACGTGCCCAGACCAGGTGGTCGAGCGCCGCGGCGGCGCGGATTCGCGGATCTCCGGCCAGGTCTTCCGCGGATACATGTGCGAAGTACTGCTCGAGAAAGCGGGCCCGGTTCAGTGGCAGTCTGGCCGGCAGCCGCAGGCCTCGCGCCGCACCGCAGATGTTGCTGATCAATTCGTCACGCACCGCCGTCTCCCCTGATGTCGGACACCGTTCATGGCCGGTGTTCGGTGGCCAGATACTCGCGGCTCTGCATTTCCTGCAGACGGCTGGCGGTGCGCTGGAACTCGTGAGTCAGGCGCGTGCCACCGTACAGGTCATGTATCGGTACGGCCGCTGTGAGGATCAGTTTGACGCGCCTGTCGTAGAACTCATCCACCAGCGCAATGAATCGTCGTGCCTCGTTCTCCAGTGTCGCGTCGAAACGCGGTACGCCCCAGATCAGCACGGTTTGGTAGAGCCTGGAGAGCTCCACGTAGTCGGCCTGGCTGCGGGGGCCAGCGCAGATTTCGCCAAAATCGAACCAGATCACACCGTCCGCCGTCTTGCGGCACACAACACGGCGGCCCAGCACATCGATATGCCCGTTCCAGACTCCGGCATCGGGTGCGATCGCATCGAAATACTGCTCCATGCGCAGTTCGGCCTCGTCCGTCAGGGGGGTCTGGTAGACGTCGGTCTTCTCCAGTACCCGCAGCCGATAGTCCGTTGGCCCGTCCAGATGGACGATGCGGGTGTGTCTTTCGATCAGTTCGATGGCCGGGACGAAGCGCGCACGCTGCAGGCCGTCGCGATACAGATCCTGTGGCGCGAGATTGGATGTGGCGGTCAGTGTCACTCCACGCTCGAACAGGGCCGCGATCAGATTGCCGATGATCATGGCGTCGGTGATATCGGTGACAGCCAGTTCGTCGAAGCAGATGATGCGGGTGTCCTGCGCCAGTCGCGCGGCCACGAGCGTCAGCGGATCGCGGTGGTCGCGGACCTGCTGCAACAGTTTGTGTGCGGTGCCCATGAAGCGATGGAAGTGCAGCCGTCGTTTGTCGCGGAACGGCAGGCAGTCGAAAAACATGTCCATCAGCAGGGTCTTGCCGCGACCAACGCCACCCCACAGATAGACGCCGCATTCCGGTCCGCGCGCTTTTTTTGACCAGCGCGCCAGCGCACGCGACAGTGCGGGCCGGCGTGGTTGCGCCGCCACCAGATCGTCATAGAGGCGTTGCAGTTCCGTGACGGCGCGCGCCTGATTCGGGTCGGGGTGGAGCAGACCGTTGTCGAGACGTTCACGATAGGCGGCAAGCGGATTGGTCGATGACATTGCTGCTATTCTGCCTGATGTTGCATTCCGCGCCTGCATCGCGCCGACAGCCATCCGAAACGGAACCCGGCTGTCTGCGGCCGTGCGGCGGCGGGCGCCATCCGACCGCGGGCGCCACTACGTACGAAACCGGTTCGCCTTGCCGTTGCCGTCCAGCGGGTCGCTGCCACTGTCATCGCGGTTGTCGTTGTCGTTGTCGTTGTCGTTGCCATTGCCGATGCCGTCGACGGCGGCCGGCTCATCCGGTGTCGGGAAATCCAGGTCGGGCTCGCCCAGGCGGGCGAGAATCGCATGCCGCGACGCCTGCATCAGATTGCGTGCGGTGTCGTGCTGATGCGGATCCAGCGCCGGGCACACATGTACCGAAAGCGATCCGGGTGCGGACAGAAACGCGCCCGCCGGCAGCTTCGCCCGGGATCCGCGAATCACCACCGGTATCACCGGCAGTCCGGCACGGAATGCGGCGCCGAACGCGCCGGGGTGGAAGCGGCGCAGCCCCGGTGGCGCGGCGAACGTGCCTTCCGGAAACAGGGCCAGGGCGTCGCCGTTGCGGGCCGCATGCACCAGCCGCCGTACGATGCGGTTGCGGTGGGAGCTGTCGCCGCGATTGACGAACTCCGACCCCAGCCGCCGTAGCAGGAACCCTGCCACCGGAAAGTTCGCCATGTCGTGCTTGATCAGGAAAGTGAACTGCGGTGGCAGTACCGCAGTGAGAATGATGCCGTCCAGATAGCTGGCGTGGTTGGCGACGACGACGCACACCTGATCGGATGCCAGCTTCTCCCCGGTGAGCCGGATGGGGCATCCGATCAGCAGGAAGAACAGCTGTGCACCCCGGCGTGCGATTTGTCGCCGGCGGTGCACATCGGGCGCCAGCGCCGCGAGGCAGATCACCGGCAGTACACAGGCCAGCAGTGCCAGCCAGGCATAGCTGCCATACACGGCTCTGAACAGGCGGTTGGTTGCGGCAGGTTGCACGGTTATGTCAAAACGATCACAGGTTGCGGCCGCGACACAGGTTGTGGCTGCGGGGGGGTCTGTGACTGAATTCTCTTTATGTAAATGGCCGGAACCTTTTGTGAAGCCGGTCACGCGCCCCGCGATGCCGCTGTTTCATACTCGAATCGCACCCGTCACGCACCGTCGGTCATGCACCGCGCACCGTCGGTGATGCACGGTGATGGTGGTGGAGGATAAGCGCAAAGCGCTGAATTATAGATGAATTCGTTCCATTCGGTGCGGCCGCCTCGCTGTCGACGGAATGGCCGGCGGCAGAACGGATGGCCGCACTGACGTAAACCGCGAACAAGATTGTCGATTGAGAATGGTTCACAGTTTCTTGCACAAGGACACCGCAACTCGGCCCGTGACGTCTGTCTCCAGCGACCCGAAACTGTCGATAGACCGTTTTCTGGACGCGATCTGGATGGAACGGGGACTGTCCGACAATACGCTGGGTGCGTATCGGGCGGATCTGCTTGCGCTGAGTCAGCGGCTGACCTCCCGTGGCGTGGATCTGGTCGACGCCAGTCGCGCCGATCTGCTTGACTACATTGCCTGGCGCGTGGACGGTGGCGCCAAACCTCGATCAACCGCGCGGCAGCTGTCCAGCTTCCGTCGCTTCTATCGCTACCTGCTGCGTGAGGGTGCCATCAGCGAGGATCCCACCGCACAGATTGCCATGCCCAAGATCGGCCGTGCGCTGCCCCAATCCCTGACCGAAGCTGAGGTGGAATCGCTGCTGTGTGCGCCGGTGGTGTCGGATCCGTTGGGCCATCGTGACAGGGCCATGCTGGAAGTGCTGTATGCCACCGGTGTGCGGGTATCGGAGCTGATCAACCTGAAGCTGACCCAGTTGAACCTGAATCAGGGCGTGCTGCGCATCATCGGTAAGGGTGATCGTGAACGGCTGATTCCACTGGGCGACGAGGCGCAGGGCTGGCTGTCGGAATTCATCGACGGTCCGCGGACAGAGATACTGCTCGAACGCCAGAGCGACTACCTGTTCCCGACCCGTCGCGGTGATCGCATGACGCGCCAGGCCTTCTGGCACATCATCAAGCGCTACGGCAGGAAATCCGGTATCCACAAGAAGCTGTCCCCGCATACCGTCCGGCACGCCTTCGCCACGCACCTGCTGAACAATGGCGCCGACCTGCGCGTCGTGCAGCTGCTGCTGGGGCACAGTGACGTGTCCACCACGCAGATCTATACCCACGTGGCCCGCGAGCGCATGAAGGATCTGCACAGCCGGCATCATCCGCGCGGCTGAATCACCACATCTGCTAGAATCACTACCGCTTCTTCAGGCCTACAAGCGGGTAGCGTGCCCACGGCGCGTCCCGGGGAGACGCTCAGTGTCGTACACGGATTTGCGTTGCGTATTGGCGTGGTCGGCCACGGTGCTGCTGCTGACCGTATCGGCGGCGGTGTCCGCCGAAGAATCCGCCGCCCCGGTCCCTGTTGATGAACTGGCGGCGCTGCTTCCCGGCGTGGAACCGGAGGACATCAGCGATGCGCCGGTGGCCGGTTTCTATCAGATCGTGCTCGGTGCGGAGGTCGCCTACGTCAGCAAGGACGGCCGCTACGTGTTTCAGGGCGAGATCTTCGATCTTCAGCTGGGCGAGAATCTCACCGACAGGACGCGCTCGCAATCCCGTCTCGGTCTGCTCGACGACGTTGATCCGGAAACGATGATCGTGTTCTCGCCAGCCAACGGTGATGTGCGGCATTCAATCTATGTGTTCACCGATGTGGACTGTGGCTACTGTCGTCAGTTTCACCGCGACATCGACAAAGTCACCGCGCTGGGCATCGAGGTGCGGTACCTGGCGTACCCGCGCGGTGGCGCCGGCACCGACAGCTGGTCCAAGGCCGACACCGTCTGGTGCGCGGACGACCGTCATCAGGCACTTACCCAGGCCAAGCTCGGCGTGCGCCTGGCCGCCGCTTCCTGCGATGCCACGCCGGTGGACGATCACTTCAACCTGGGCATACGCGTGGGTCTGCGTGGCACACCGGCGATCTACACGTCATCCGGAGAGCTGATTGGCGGCTATCTGTCGCCCGCGGCGCTGGCCGAGCGGTTTGGCGGGAATGCGACAACCGAGTAACCGCTGACCGTCGCTGCCGACCGCGCCTGCGACAACCGCCGGGGCATGCCTTCAGCTGCCTGCGCGGCCTCAGTCAGTTCGCCGGGGAAGGTGTCTCACGTCATTGACACAGCGGTTACTCCGTGACGTAAATCACCGTCAGATCCGGTATGTCGTGCACGAGATTCTCGATCAGTACGACGTCGCGTCAATAGGCCGCCACGGCCAGCAGCACAGTCAGCGGCAGCCACCTGGCCAAGCTGCGCACGCGTAACCGCATTGCGCTGATATCGAACGTTCTGAACATGAGGCCTCCCTATCTGGAATCCGGCCTGTGCCTGACTGCGACAGTGGACTGGGGGCAGCACGGGCCGGCGCACTCATGGTGCCGGGAGCGAGAATCGAACTCGCACTCTGTTGCCAGAACCGGATTTTGAGTCCGGCGCGTCTACCAGTTCCGCCATCCCGGCCTGCGTCGTGAGGTCAGCTGCGTCGCAGCGCCTGCGTGGAGGGCGATACGTTCCGGCCACGCGGCGCGGCACAGTATAGGCGAAGCGCCGCCGGGCAGCACCCGCCGCGACCTTTTCCGCGGCACCGGCATCTAAGGAGGCGATGAGTCTGCCGATGCCCGAAATCGATGCCGAGGTGCTGGCGCTGGCGCGCGGCGGAGACCGCGCCGCCTGCGAAGCCGTCTACCGGCTGTTCGCACCGATGGCCTATCGGGTTGCGCGGCGGCTGCTGACGTCCGCGGCCGCCGCCGAGGATGCGCTTCAGGAAGGCTTTGTCGATGTGTTCGGCAAGCTGGCGTCCTATCGGGGCGAGGCGGGTTTCGGTTTCTGGGTGCGGCGCATTGTCGTCAACCGCTGCCTGATGCAGTTGCGCAGTGCGTGGGAATCACGGCGCGCACCCGAGGAACCGGTGGAGTCGCTGTTGCCCGCGCCGGTGTCGGCGCTGTCGGCCGATCACGCCATCGATCTGGAGCGTGCGCTGTCGGTGTTGCCGGCCACCGCGCGTGTCGTGGTTTGGTTGCATGACGTTGAGGGCTATACGCACCGGGAGATCGGCGAGCTGCTTGGCCACACCGCGAGTTTCTCCAAGTCCCAGCTGGCGCGCGCGCATGAAAAGCTGCGTGCGCTGTTGTCCACGAGTACCGATGAGAGTGAGTCGAAGTCATGTCCTGGCGTACTGAAGACCTGTTGAGTCTGCGCGACGATGAGCCCATGGATGCGGAACTGCGCACGCGTCTGTTGGAGGATCGGGCTGCGTCCGGCGAGCTGGCGAGCCTCAGGAGCATACGCGAAGCACTGCGTGTGTTGCCGGATCCGGAGCCGCCGCCGCACGTCTGGGCGCGGATCCGCGCCGAGCTCGATGCGATACCGCCCACCCGGCACCCGTGGGCGGCATGGCGGCACTGGTGCGGCGGCGGCGCAATCGCCGCGTCCGTGGCGCTGGCGGCCCTGTGGCTGCTCGGCGGGCAGCCTGGTGCGCCGGACGACCCGGGGTTGCCGTCCGCCACCACCGTGTCGACGCAGACCCGCAACGACCGACCCCTGGTACCGGTGAACTATGCGTCGCTGGTGGCCGAGTCCGAGCGACTGGAGCGAATGCTGGGCCAGCTGCCGGCGCAGCGCAGTCTGATGAATGCATCGACTGCGCAGGCGATTGCCGGACTGGAAGATCGCATCGCCTGGCTGGATCAGCAGATTACGCTGGCCGCCGCGCGGGGCGTTGCGCCGGAGCAGCGCATGATGCTGTGGGACCAGCGCGTGGAAATGATGAATGCGTTGCTGCATGTGCGCTATGCGCAGGCGCAGGACGCCGGTTTCTGATCATCCGTGAACGATGGAGAAGACTATGTTGCGGACGGGCAAATACCTGCTGATTCTGATGGTTGGATCGATGTCGTTGCCGGCGGCGAACAGCCACGCGCAACGCGAACCCGCCACCGGGGCTGCGGCGGCCGACGAACGGGCGGCCAGGGAATGGATGGCGGAGGAGGCGCGCGCATCCGAACTGGCCGCGGCTCGGGAGCGGATGGCGGAGGAGGCGCGCGCCATAGCGAGGCTGTCGACACAGGCCACCTCGCCCTGGGCTGAGATGGCAAGCCGGTTTGGCTTTGAGTCGCGGGCCGCGCTGGGCATTGTCGTGGAGGATGCGCCGCAGGGCGTTGGCGTCCGCGGAGTGACGCCGGGTGGCCCCGCGGCGGCTGCCGGGTTGCGGGTTGGGGATGTCGTCATCGCACTCGATGACCAGACGCTGGTCGACCAGGGCGAGGGTGCAGTCGGACACCTGTTGACGCTGATGGAGGATGTCGAGCCCGGCCAGCGGGTGGTACTGACCGTGCGCCGCAACGGTGATGCGCAGGATCGTGAGCAGCGGATCGAGGTGCAGGTCCAGCCGGGTGGCTTGATGGCGGGTCGCCGCGGCGGCGCCGGTCCGGTGACCGTCGCACCGTTCGAAAATCTCACCACTTTGCTGGAGCGGGGTGGTGAACGGGCCGGCAACTGGCTGCGTGGTGGCGGGCTGCTGCCAGGCATGCAGGCACGCTGGCAGGATCTGGAGCTGGTGGCGCTGACGCCGACGCTGGGACAGTACTTCGGCACCGAGCAGGGACTCCTTGCAGTGCGTGCGCCGGCGGGTAACGAACTCGGACTGCGTGACGGCGACGTGATTCTCGATATCGGCGGCCGTGTGCCGACGTCGCCGGAGCATGCGATGCGCATCCTCGCAACCTTTGCGCCGGGCGAGACGCTGCGCGTCGGCATCATGCGCCAACAGCGCCGTCAGACACTGGAGTTCGAACTGCCGGCCACCGTGCGCCGCTAGCGGCCGGTCTGTCACAGCTGTGAGATCGCGTCGGCGAACCCATGCCTGCCACATCACGCGCATGAGATCGGGCTCATGCAATCGCGCGTGAGATTGCGACTGTGGGATCACGGCGGGGCGCTACAATGTCGCCCCGATGCACCCCGCCGACTTCCACTACGAACTCCCCGATGATCTGATTGCACAGGCTCCGCTGGCCGATCGTGCCGCCAGTCGTCTGCTGGTGCTGGACGGCATCAGCGGCGCCATCGCGGACAGATCATTCGCCGACCTGCCCGGCCTCCTCCGCGCCGGCGATCTGCTGATACTCAATGACACGCGCGTGCTGCCGGCCAGGGTGGTTGGTCGCAAGCCCACCGGCGGCCGTGTGGAGATTCTGCTGGAGCGGGTCGTTGGCGGAGTCGAAGTGCTGGCTCAGGTGGGTGCGCGCCGTGTGGTTGCCGGCACCGTGATCCAGCTGCCGGGTGGCGCCACGGCGCGCGTCACCGGCAGGGAGGGTCGTTTCTTCCTGCTGGTGTTCGACCGCGACCCGGTTGACTATCTTGAGCAGTATGGCCGCGTGCCGTTGCCACCCTATATTGATCGGCAGCCGCGGGAGGATGACCGCGAGCGCTATCAGACCGTTTTCGCTCGCGAACCCGGCGCGGTGGCGGCGCCCACGGCCGGCCTGCATTTTGACGCACCATTGCTGGCCAACCTGCGTGAACGCGGCGTGACCACCGCATTCATCACATTGCATGTGGGCGCCGGTACGTTCGCCCCGCTGAGCCCGGACATGCTGGCGTCGCGTCAGCTGCATGCCGAGCGTGTGCAGGTGTCCGATGCGCTGTGTCAGGCGGTGGCAGCGACGCGGCGGCGGGGCGGTCGTGTCGTGGCGGTGGGCACTACGGTGGTGCGCGCGCTGGAGTCCGCGGCGGCTTCCGGTGCTCTGCGACCGCTGAGCGGGCAGACCCGGCTGTTCATCACACCGGGCTTTCGTTTCCGCGTCGTGGACGCGATGATCACCAACTTTCATCTGCCTGAATCCTCGCTGCTGATGCTGGTGGCGGCGTTCGCCGGCCGGGAGCGCACATTGGAGGCGTACCGCCACGCCGTCCGGTCACGCTACCGCTTTTTCAGCTACGGAGATGCCATGTTCGTATTGCCGGAGTCTCCCCGAACGGAGCTGCCTACCGATGCGGTTTGATCTGCTGAACACCGACGGGTACGCACGTCGCGGGCGGCTGCGGTTCGCGCGTGGCATCGTGGAGACACCGGCCTTCATGCCGGTGGGCACCTACGGCGCCGTCAAGGCGATGACGGCGGAGGAGCTGCGCTCACTGGGCGCCCAGATCGTGCTCGGCAATACGTTTCACCTGATGCTCAGGCCGGGGATGGACGTGATCCGCGCCCATCGCGGCCTGCATCACTTCATGCACTGGGACGGCCCGATTCTCACCGATTCCGGCGGATTTCAGGTGTTCAGCCTCACCAGCCTGCGCAAGATCACTGAAGACGGTGCACGATTCCGTTCGCCGGTGGATGGGTCGCCGCTGCTGCTGACGCCGGAGCTGTCCATTGAAGTGCAGCACGACCTCGGCGCCGATGTGGTGATGATCTTCGATGAGTGCACGGCCTATCCGGCCACACGTGATGAGGCGGCGCGGTCGATGCGGCTGTCGCTGCGCTGGGCGCAACGCAGTCGTACCCGCTTCGGCGAGCTCAAGGCGGAACGGCCGGACGATTCGGCACTGTTCGGCATCGTTCAGGGCGGCATGCATGAGGATCTGCGTCGTGAATCGCTGGCCGGGTTGCTGGATATCGGCTTCGATGGCTATGCGGTTGGCGGCCTGGCGGTGGGCGAACCCGAGGATGAGCGCCTGACGGTGCTCGACGACCTGGCTCCGCGCCTGCCCGCGTCCAGTCCCCGCTATCTGATGGGGGTGGGCACGCCGGCCGATCTTGTGACCGCCGTGGCCCGTGGCATCGACATGTTCGACTGCGTGATTCCGACCCGGCACGGACGCAACGGCCAGCTCTTCACCAGCGAGGGACGCATCAATATACGCAACAGCCGCTTTCGCGCCGATACCGCGCCGCCGGACCCGGACTGCGAGTGCTACACCTGCGCCCACTACAGTCGCGCCTACCTGCGTCATCTGCATCAGTGCAACGAGATTCTTGGTGCGAGGCTGGCAACCCTGCACAACCTGTTCTTCTACCAGCGCCTGATGAGCGACATGCGGGCAGCCATCGAACAGGGCCGTTTCGACGGGTTTGCGCGCCACTGGCTCGCCCGGGCCACCGAATCCGCCGGGGCTGTGCCATAATGCGGCCTGTTTTCGCTGGTCACAGAGGCTCGTGCGAGCATGGATCTGATTCTCGATTTCTTTGTCAGCCCCGCATGGGCGCAGAACGGTGCGCAGGGTGGCGCGCTGTCCCCGCTGCTGTTCCTGATCGTCATCTTCGTCGTCTTCTACTTCCTGCTGATTCGCCCGCAGGCCAAGAAGCAGAAGGAGCACCGCGATATGGTTGCCGCGCTGGCCGAAGGTGATGAAGTCATCACCGGTGGCGGCGTGCTCGGCCGCATCACGAACGTGGATGAACAGTTCGTGACCGTCGAGGTGGCCAACAACGTTGCGCTCAAGGTGCAGAAGCACTCGATCGCGATGGTGCTGCCCAAGGGAACCTACAAGAGCGCCTGACACCGATGAACCGTTTCCCGGCGTGGAAAAACTGGCTCGTACTCCTGGTTCTGCTGGCCGGCATCGTGCTCGCGCTGCCGAATGTGTTCGGTGACGATCCGGCCGTGCACATTGCCCAGCCCGATGGCACGCGGGTGTCATCCGAGCTGCTTGGCGACATCACAGGAATTCTCGAGCGCGAAGGTATTGCCTTCGAGCGTGCCGACATCGACGGTGCGGCCGCCCTGGTGCGTTTCGAGGACGTCGACGATCAGCTGCGCGGCAATGCCGCGCTGCGTGCCGGCCTTCCCGACTACACCATTGCACTGACTCTCGCGCCGCGCATGCCCCCCTGGGCGCAGGCGCTGGGACTGCGACCGATGAGTCTGGGTCTGGATCTGCGTGGCGGTGTGCATTTTCTGTTTCAGGTGGCGCTGGACGATGCCATCGCGCAGTTTCTGTCGTCCTACGAAACCGATCTGCGCAATGCATTCCGTGATGCGGACGTGCGTGCGCGGCCTGAAGTCCGTGGTCGCGCGATCGACGTCGAGCTGCTGCGAGCCGAGGACGCCGACCGTGCCGAGCGCATCATTCGTGGCCTGGATGACGAACTGGTCTCGCAGCGAGTAACGATTGACGGCTCGCCCGGATTTCGCCTCACACTGTCCGACAACCTGCTGCGCGAGCGGCAGGATTTCGCGATCCAGCAGAATACGATCACGCTGCGTAATCGGGTCAATGAGCTGGGCGTCGCCGAGCCTGTGGTACAGCGCCAGGGCCTCGACAGAATTCTGGTGCAGCTGCCTGGCGTGCAGGATCCCGCGCAGGCCGAGCGCGTGCTGGGCTCCACGGCAACACTGCAGTTTCGGCTGGTCGACATGCAGAACGATCCCTTCGACGCCGACCGCCGCGGCCGCGCGCCGGTGGGTTCGGAACTCTTCCAGGATCGCGATGGCATGCCGGTGCTGCTGCGCCGCGACATCATCGTCACCGGCGATCAGCTGATCGATGCCAGCTCCGGCTACGTCGAGGGACGTCCCGCGGTGACCGTGCGTATCAACTCGCAGGGTGGCCGGCGCATGCTCGAGACCACACAGCGCAACCTCAATCGCAACATTGCCGTGTTGTTCATCGAAGAGAAACTTGATCTGGTGGAACGCAACGGCGAGCTGGTGCTGGGTGATCCGGTGCGCGAGTCGCGCGTCATTTTCAACGGTGTGATTCGCGGCGTGTTCTCGACGAATTTCCAGCTCACCGGTCTGACGCCATTCGAATCCCAGGACATTGCACTGCTGCTGCGTGCCGGCGCGCTGGCCGCGCCCATCGTCAAGGTGGAAGAGCGCACCATCGGCCCCAGCCTCGGGCGTGACAACATCGAGAAGGGGCGGCTGGCGATCATTGCCGGTTTCATGCTGGTGGTGGTGTTCATGGGGCTCTACTACCGCGTGTTCGGCATGGTCGCGAATCTCGCGCTGCTGACGAACATCATCCTGATCATCGCCGTGCTGTCGCTGCTGCAGGCGTCGCTGACACTGCCCGGTATCGCCGGCATCGTGCTGACGGTCGGCATGGCGGTGGACGCCAATGTGCTGATCTTCGAGCGCATCCGCGAGGAGCTGCGCAATGGCAATTCACCTCAGGCTGCAATACGTGCCGGTTACGACAAGGCGTTCTCGACGATTGCCGATGCGAACGTGACAACGCTGATCGCGGCGCTGGTGCTGTTCGTGTTTGGTACCGGCCCGATCAAGGGCTTCGCCGTCACGCTGAGCATCGGGATCATGACGTCGATGTTCACCGCGATCGTCGGTACGCGCGCCGTCATCAATCTCATCTATGGCAACCGTCCGCAGATCAGGCGATTGTCCATCGGAGGCAGGCCGTCAGTTTATGCAGCTGCTTAGCGGTACACCCGATTTCAATTTTATGGGCCGTCGCAGGGCGGCGACCTGGATATCGGCGATCCTGATTGTGGTATCAGTGGTGTCGCTGTTTACCCGCGGGCTGAACTTTGGCATCGACTTCACTGGCGGCGTGCTGCTGGAGGTTGGTTATCCGGCCGCGGTAGACCTCGAGGAAGTGCGGGCAACGCTCAGTGAATACGGCTTCACGGAGGCGTTGGTGCAGAACTTTGGCAGCGCGTCCGACGTGCTGGTACGCCTGCCGCCCGTGGACGACCCCGAGGAAGGCGCGCCGCTTGGCAATGAGGTGCTGGCCGCGCTGCGCACGGAGAATCCCGGCGTACAGCTGCGACAGCTTGAGTTCGTCGGCCCGCAGGTGGGTGAGGAGCTCACCGAGCAGGGCGGCCTGGCCATGCTGTTCGCGCTGATCATGATTTTCGCCTACGTCATGATCCGTTTCCGCTGGAAGTTCGCCGCCGGCGCGATCGCGGCGCTGGTTCACGACGTGATCATCACGATCGGCTTTTTCTCGGTTACCGGCCTGAGTTTCGATCTCACCGTGCTTGCCGCGGTGCTCGCCGTGATCGGTTACTCGCTCAACGACACCATCGTCGTCTTCGACCGCATCCGCGAGAATTTCCGTCTCGTGCGCCGCGGTACGGCCGAGGAGATCGTGAATACATCCATCAACCAGACGCTCGCACGCACATTGATTACCGGCATCACCACATTGCTGGTGCTGCTCGCGTTTCTGTTCCTGGGTGGACCGGCGGTGGAGACGTTCGCGATCGCCCTGATCGCCGGCATCATCATCGGCACCTACTCATCCGTCTACACCGCAAGCGCGGCCGCGCTTGCACTCGATGTATCGCCGGCCGACCTGATTCCGGTGAAACGCGAGGACGTCGACGAGTTGCCATAGCGTCCGGCCGCAGCGTCGGGAGTGCTTGCCGTCAGAGGCCGCGTGCGAGCGGGGCGAACAGGCGTGACAGGGCACCATAGATTTTCGGGTTGCCGGCAACCACGTTGCCCGTTTCGATATAGCGATCGGTGCCCTGGAAGTCGCTGATGCGGCCGCCGGCCTCGCGCACGATCAGCGCGCCGGCGGCGATGTCCCACCTGGCAAGGCCCAGCTCCCAGAAGCCATCGACGCGGCCTGCCGCCAGATAGCACAGGTCCAGTGCCGCGGAACCCGGGCGGCGTACGCCGGCGGTATCGCGCATCACGGCGCGCAGCATGTTCAGGTAGATCTCGGTCTGCTCGTCGCTGAGGCGGTACGGGAAGCCGGTTGCGAGCAGCGCGTCTTTCAGATGCTGGCGCTTGCTGACGCGAATGCGACGTCCATCCAGCTGCGCGCCTTCGCCGCGGGAAGCCGTGAAGATTTCCTGCCGCATCGGGTCGTAGACCACGCCATGGGCCAACTCACCGGCGCGTGCTACGGCGATCGAGACCGAGAAGACCGGGAAACCATGGATGTAGTTGGTCGTGCCATCGAGCGGGTCGATGATCCACTCGTACTCATGGTCACCCTGGCGGCCGCTTTCCTCACCGAGTATTGCGTGATCCGGATAGTGGTCGCGAATCACCTCGATAATGGCTTCTTCGGCCATCACATCCACCTTGGTGACGAATTCGTTGCGCGACTTTTCAGCCACTTCCAGCGATTCAAGCTGGTTGAGCTGACGTATCATCAGCTCGCCCGCGCGTCGCGCTGCCCGTGTTGCTATGTTGACCATGCCGTGCATTTCGGCGTGCAGCGTAGAATAGTCTTCGCTACCTTACAAACTTGACAAGTCATGGAAATACCGGTTCGAGTCGCGCTGGTCGAAACCTCTCATCCCGGCAACATCGGGGCCTGTGCCCGTGCCATGAAGACAATGGGCCTGACGGACCTTGCGCTGGTGCGGCCACGGCAGTTCCCGCATGCCGAGGCCACGGCGATGGCATCGGGTGCCGACGACCTGCTGGCGCGTGCGCGCGTCTGCGACACGCTGGTCGAAGCCGTCGCGGACTGCACCATGGTGATCGGCACCAGCGCGCGTCCGCGCAGCGTGTCGTGGGGCAACATGACACCACGCGAATGCGCACGCGCCGTGCGTCGGCATACCGAGCTTGCCGTGGCGCGGGGCGGGTCGCTGCCATGCGCGGCGATCGTGATGGGGCCGGAGAAGACCGGCCTGACCAACGACGATGTTTCGCTCTGCGCTGCACTGGTGCAGATACCGGCCAGTCCGATCTACAGTTCCCTGAATCTTGCGATGGCGGTGCAGGTGCTTTCCTACGAACTGCGAGTGGCGTGGCTGGCGGAGGCGGAGGCGGCTGGTCCGCTGGCACCTGTGGAAGCGGGGCGCGCCCTGCCGGCAACGGCCGCCGAACTCGAGGGACTGCACGAGCATATGGAGAGCGTGCTCACCGCGGCCGGGTTCCTGCATCCCGATCACCCGCATCAGCTCAGGCTGAAGCTGCGCCGCCTGTTTCACCGTGCGAAGCCCGATCGTGATGAGATCAACATTCTGCGCGGCATGCTGGCAGCGCTGGACCCCCGACGACGCGGTAATCAGAGGTGAATCCGGACGCCACAATCTACCTGGACGCAGCCGCCACCACTGCGGCTGATCCGCGCGTGATCGAGGCCATGCTGGCGTGTCTGGGCGTGGATGGCGACTATGCGAACCCCGCGTCCGGGCATGCGCCCGGGCGCCGCGCCAGTGCGTTGGTGGAGCGTGCGCGCGAACAGCTGGCCGCACGTATCGCTGCGGTGAGCGGACAGATCGTGTTTACATCCGGCGCCACGGAAGCGAACAACCTGGCCTTGAAGGGTGTCTTCGAGCGGGCTTCGCCCGGCGCTCATCTGGTGACAACGCGGATCGAACACGCCTCCGTGCTGGACTGCGCCGGCGCTCTGCGCGCGCGTGGCGTGCGCGTGACCCTGGTCGACTGCGACGCGCTCGGCCGCGTTGCGCCCGCCGCGATCGAGGCGGCGCTGTGCGACGACACGGCACTGGTGTCGATGATGCACGTCAACAATGAGACCGGAGTGATTCAGGACATCGGCGCGGTCGCCGACATCTGCCGCCGGCGCGGCATTCTGTTCCATACCGACGCCGCGCAGAGTGTTGGCAAGCTGCCGCTGGATGTTGTTGCACTGGGTGTGGATCTCGTGTCGCTGAGCGCGCACAAGCTGCACGGTCCGAAAGGGGTGGGCGCCCTGTATTTACGGGATGGCCTGACCATCGCAAGGCAGCTGCATGGCGGTGAACAGGAGCACGGATTCCGGGCGGGTACGCTGGCCACGCATCAGATCGTCGGCATGGGCTGTGCCTTCAGCCTGGCCGATCCGGATGCCGACGCGGCGCGGATGCGTGCGCTCGTCGATCGGCTGTGGGCTGGGCTGGCCTGCATCGAGGGCGCGCAGCTGAATGGCGATCCTCAGGGCAGGGCGCCCCATATCCTGAACGTGGCGTTTGCGGGCGTGGAAGGCGAAAGTCTGCGTCTGGCACTGGCGGATATCGCTGTATCCGCCGGGTCGGCGTGCGCGTCGGATACACCCGATGCGTCGCATGTGCTGTCCGGTATGGGCCTTGGGGATGCGCTGGCCGCCAGCTCGCTGCGGTTCTCGGTGAGCCGAATGACGGGACAGCCTGAGGTCGACCGGGCGGTTGCCCGGGTGCGGGTCGAGGTGGCACGGCTGCGGGCACTGGCCGGGGCGCATGCGCCCGGTTGGTGCTCAGACCGGCAGATCCGCTAAACTACTGTATGGATTACAGTGCGGAGGTGCAGCGGCGCTTCGCCACGGCACGCGCGGCTGCCGGCGACGCTGGCGAGTTGGCCGACGCGGTTCGGGGAGAAGCCGGTGACAGGGCACTGAACGTCTGGGCACGGTTTCTGGTCCAATCCAGCGCGGGTCGTATCGACGCCGTCCGCTTCCAGGTTTACGGCTGTCCACATACGGTGGCGGCTGCGGACTGGCTGGCGGAAAGACTGCGGGAACGCCCGGTGGCGGAGCTCGCGCGATGGGATGTTCACGCGCTGGCCGCCGAGCTTGAGATCCCGCTTGAGAAATTTGGCAGGCTGCTGGTTCTTCAGGATGCACTGGCGGTGTGCCATGCAGCATGTGTCGGCAGGGAAGGTTGATTGATGGCAGTGTCATTGACTGCGAGCGCGGCCGAGCGGGTCCGATCCTATATCGGCACGCGCGGGCATGGTATCGGATTGCGGGTTGGCGTAAAGCGCACCGGGTGCTCCGGCTGGGCGTACACGATCGATTACGCCGATGAAGTGGCACCGGACGACATCGTGTTCGACGAGTTCGGAGTGAAAGTGGTCGTCGACAGCAGGAGCCTTGACCTGATCGATGGCACGGAAGTGGATTTCGTCAAGGAAGGTCTCAATGAGGCGTTCCGTTTCCGGAATCCGAACGTCAAGGGAGAGTGCGGTTGCGGGGAAAGTTTCAGCGTCTAGCTTCCCGCGGCCGTTTTTATTGTGTTCTGTTTTCAGGTGAGAAATGGCAGTCGAGCGTACCCTATCCATCATCAAACCCGACGGTGTCGCCAAGAATCTGATCGGCGAAGTCTACCGGCGTTTCGAACAGGGCGGCCTGAGCGTTATCGCCGCCCGCATGGTGCATCTGCGCAAGGATCAGGCGGAGCAGTTCTATGGCGTTCATCGCGAGCGTCCGTTTTTCGCGGACCTCGTCAGCTACATGACGTCCGGACCGGTCATGGTGCAGGTGCTCGAAGGTGAAGATGCGGTGCGCAGGCATCGCGACATCATGGGTGCGACCAATCCCCGTGATGCGGCTCCGGGTACGATCCGCGCCGATTTCGCCGCGTCCATCGAAGAGAATGTCGTTCATGGGTCGGATGCAGCCGAAACCGCTGCCGCCGAAGTGAGATTCTTCTTCGCGGAGACCGATATTTGTCCGCGAACCCGCTAACGCTGGTTGAGGACATGCCCGGCAGAACCAATCTGCTGGGCATGTCCGCCGATGCGCTGGTCAGCTACTTCGAGCAGCTGGGCCAGAAGCCGTTTCGTGCGCGTCAGCTGATGCGCTGGGCGTACAAGCGCGGCGTGCTGGAATTCGATGCCATGACGGATCTGAGTGCGGCGTTGCGCCAGCAGCTCGCCGCGCAAGCTGAACTCAGACCGCCGGAAGTCGCCGGCGTGGACCGCTCCACCGATGGCACCGTCAAGTGGCTGGTGAAGGTGCAGGGCGGTCAGTTCGTCGAAACCGTATTCATTCCCGAGCCCGGCCGCGGCACGCTGTGTATTTCGTCGCAGGCGGGCTGCGTGCTCGACTGCGCGTTCTGTGCCACCGCCCGGCAGGGTTTCAATCGCAACCTCACGGCAGCCGAGATTCTCGGCCAGGTCTGGCTGGCCTCGCGTGAATTGCCGGAAGGCGCGATCACGAACGTCGTGTTCATGGGCATGGGCGAGCCGCTCGCAAACTACCGCAATGTGGTGCCGGTCGTCAGGCTGCTGACCGATGACCTGGCCTTCGCGTTGTCCCGCCGTCGCGTGACGATCAGCACGGCCGGCCTCGTGCCGCAGATTCACAAACTCGCCGGTGAGTGCAACACCGCGCTGGCGGTATCCCTGCATGCCCCGAACGATGAGCTGCGCGACCGACTCGTGCCCATCAACCGGCGCTACCCGATCGCCGAGTTGCTCGACGCGTGCTGGAAGTACGCCGAAGGCATCGCCAGCCGGCAGATTACCTTCGAGTACGTGATGCTCGATGGTGTCAACGATCATGCGACGCATGCCCGCCACCTGGTCCGACTGCTGTCCGGCCGGCCGGCAAAGGTCAACCTGATTCCGTTCAACCACTTTCCGGGTTCGGATTTCCGCTGTTCGTCACAGCAGGCCATCGACGGTTTTGCCCGGATACTGTGGGCGTCGGGAATCGTGGCGACGGTCCGCCGTCCGCGTGGCGACGACATCGCGGCCGCCTGCGGGCAGCTGGCCGGCCGCGTACAGGACAGACTTCGCGTGCGTCTTGGTGAAAAGCTCCTCGGAGGAATACGCTGATGTCGAAGCTTGCTCCGGTACTTGTGCTCACAGCCGTTGCGCTGCTGTTGCAGGGATGCGTGACTTCGGGGGGAGGCAGACAGGCTTCGGCGGAGGATGCCGCCGAGGCCAATCTCAATCTTGGCGTGGCGTACCTGCGCCAGGGCCGACCGGATCTTGCGCTCGACCGCCTGGAGCGGGCGGTCGATCAGAACCCGCGACTGGCCGCGGCGCACAGCAGCATCGCGATCGCCTACGATCAGCTTGGCGACGATTCCGCCGCCGAACGGCACTACCGCCGTGCCGTGCAGCTGGAGCCGAACAACCCTGCGTCGGCCAACAGCTACGGCGTGTTTCTGTGTCGCCAGGACCGCTGGCACGAAGCCGAGCCACACTTCCGCAGTGCCGCCGACAATCCACGCTATGCGACGCCGGCAGCGGCGTTGACCAACGCCGGGGTCTGCGCCACTGGTGCTGGAGATCGCGCCAAGGCGGAGCAGTACTACCGCGAAGCCCTGGGGCGTGATCCTGCGTTCGCCGATGCGCTTCAGGGAATGCTGGAAATCTCATACGAGAGCGGCAATGCACTGGGCGCACGGGCGTTCCTTCAGCGCTATCTGGATGCCGCGCCTCCCAATCCTTCCGTTCTCTACCTGTGCTTCCACGTTGAAAATGACCTGGGCAACGCGGATGCCGCGAACCGATGCGCACGGCAGCTTCGGGATAATTTTCCTGAATCGGCCGAATTCGCGCAGCTGAACCGGCTGGACGGTGATGCGCGACGGTGATTCACAGGACGTGAAGCCTGCCGACAGCGCGCTGCGAGACATCCCGGCGCCGCGATTGGGCGAAACGCTGGCTGCCGCTCGCACGAACAGTGGACTGTCAGTGGAACAGCTGGCCGCTGAGCTGCGCGTCGAAGCCAGAGTTCTGGCGGCACTGGAAGGCGGGCGTTTCGACGAGCTCGGCCCTGCGGTGTTCGTCAAAGGCTATATCAAGCAGTACGCGCAGCGACTGAATCTGAGCTACGCCGAATTGCTCAGGTGTTATCAGCAGGATGCCGGCGTGGAAGAGATGCCGATCGTGCATCGCAGCGGCACACGCTGGCAGGAAACCCGACGCGGGACGCGCTGGGCGCTGTTGCTGTTGCTGATCGTTCCTGTTGTCGCCGGTGGCTGGTGGCTGTGGTCCAGCGGTGTGCTGCATGGCGTGATCGATCGTGTGACGCAAAGCGGTGACGGCGGCGACCAGCCGCAGACGGCAATCGCGCCGTTGCCGGCGTCGACGTCACGCGTTGACCCGACAGCGTCGCCGCGGCCCGCGCCTTCAGCGGGTGCGGCACAGCGACCGCAGAGCGAGACATCGACGCAGTTCAGTGCGGCTTCCGTCTCGCCGGCAATGTCCCCGCAAGGCGCCGACAGTGTGAGGCGGGTGGACGAAGGCGCCGTTGCGACCGCGACGCAGGATCCGCGGCAGGATGTTGCCCCGGATCCACCGCAGGGGATCGCCTCGATGTCGCAGGGCGGAAGATCGGAGGGCTCGCCGCCTGCGTCGTCTGACGCGGATGCGGCAGGGACGGTCGGATTTGAGTTGTCAGTGAACGGAGATTGCTGGGTGGAGATCATGGATGCAGACGGTGAGCGGGTTCATTTCGGTCTCGCCCGGGCGGGCGACACGCTGATGCTGGCCGGCCGCCCACCGCTGTCCTTCGTGCTCGGCAATGCCTCCGCGACACGCCTGACCGTCAATGGCCAGCCGTATGCGGTTCCAGCGGACGCGGTGGTGGGCAATATCGCGCGGTTTACGGTTGACCCCGGCGATGGTCCTGCAAGCCGATGAGTGGCCTTGTTACACCAGTACGCGGGATGAACGACATCCTGCCGGACGAGGCACCGCTGTGGGAACGGCTGGAGTCTTCGGCACGGCACCTGTTCACCGCCTACGGATACCGGCAGATCCGTATCCCGGTCATGGAGCGAACCGAGCTGTTCAAGCGCTCCATCGGCGAGCTTACCGATATCGTCGACAAGGAAATGTACACCTTCGAAGACCGTGGAGGTGACAGCGTCACGCTGCGGCCTGAAGCCACCGCGGGCGTTGTACGCGCGGCACTGACGAATGGTCTGATTCACAATCAGCAGCAGAAGCTGTGGTGCGGCGGTCCGATGTTCCGCCGTGAGAAGCCGCAGAAGGGACGATACCGCCAGTTTCACCAGCTCAGCGTCGAAGCGCTGGGATACGCGGACCCGGAAGTCGACGCCGAACTGATCCTGCTGTCGGCCCGGCTCTGGCGCGATCTTGAGATCGGCAGCGTGACCCTGGAGCTGAATTCACTGGGGACGCCCGAGTCGCGTGCGGTGTATCGTGATGCGCTGCGCGCCTACTTCTCGGCGCATCGTGATGCGCTGGATGAGGACAGTCTGCGTCGACTGGAACGCAATCCATTGCGCATTCTCGACAGCAAGAACCCGGCACTGGGCGCCATCATCGCGCAGGCCCCCGTGCTCACCGACTATCTGGACGACACCTCGCGCGAACATTTCGATCGTGTGCAGGGATATCTCAACGACGCGGGCGTGGCGTTCGTGCTCAATCCGCGGCTGGTGCGCGGTCTGGACTACTACACGCGTACCGTGTTCGAGTGGGTAACCGACAGGCTCGGTGCGCAGAGCGCGGTGTGCTCGGGAGGTCGCTATGATGGCCTGGTGGCCGAGCTGGGCGGGCGCGATACGCCCGCCGTGGGCTGGGCTCTGGGTGTGGAGCGCATCGTGGAGCTGATGCGCACCGAGGGTCGTGTCGGCGCCGAACCGGTGACGGATGTGGTGGTTGTGGCGGCCGGCGACGACGCACGCCGCCATGCCTTCGGTCTCTCCGAGAAGCTGCGGGACCGCGTGCCCGGTGTGGTGATCTCGACGGGCATGCCGTCGGCGAGTTTCAAGGCACAGATGCGCCGTGCCGACAAGAGCGGCGCGCTATATGCGCTGATCGTCGGCGAAGATGAAGTCAGGGAAGGCCGTTACGGGCTGAAACCGCTGCGAGAGGACTCGCCGCAGCAGGCGCTGACACTGGATGAACTGGCGGCACGGTTGCTGATTGCCGGGAACCGGGCACAATAGAACGTTTTGACCGGGGCGCCCGGGACGCACAGCCTCGGAGGGCTGCATGGACGATCTGTCTGAAAAAGAACAAATCGAGCAAATCCGCCAATGGTGGCGTGAAAACGGCTGGTACATAGTCGGCGGTATCGCGCTGGGCGTGCTGCTGCTGGTTGGTTGGAACCAGTACGGGGCCTGGCAGGAGCGACGGCTTGCCACGTCGGCGGACCTCTATCACCGGCTTCAGGCGTCGGCCCTGGACGACAACGTCGGGAGCGTCGAGTCGTTGCTGGAGACGCTGCGCAGCGACTACGCCCGCAGCGCCTATACCGATCAGGGCGGACTGTTGCTGGCACGGGTGTACTTTCGTCTGGGTGAGCCTGAACGCGCGGCTGCGGAACTGCGCCATGTGATGGAGTCCACGCGGGACCGGGAGCTTGCACTGGTTGCGCGCTGGCGTCTGGCCAGAGTGCTCACCTATCTCGAGAACCACGAGGAGGCGCTGACGCTCACGCGCGTCAGTGAACCCGGTTATATGGCGGCACGCCTGAGCGAACTGCGCGGCGATATTCATACCCGGCTCGGTGACTACGACGCGGCGCGTAGCGCCTATATGCAGGCGATGGTGGAACCGGGCGCGGAACTGCTGGACCGCCAGCTGCTGCAGCTGAAGATCAACGACCTTCCCATCCTGGCGGAGAACGGCTCGTGAGGCCGCAGTGGTGGAGGCCGCTGTGGTGGATGGCAGCCGCCGTGCTGATCGGCGGATGTGCGTCAGCCGGTCGTGACACCAGTGAACCGCCGGCCGACCTGGTACCGATACAGGCCGAGGTCGATGTCCGCAGGCTGTGGACGGCCCGCGTGGGTTCGGGATCGGAGCGACTGCGTCTGCCGTTGCGACCGGATTCCGACGGCGTCCACATCTTCGCCGCCGCGCACGATGGCCAGGTGTCGGCGTTCGAGATCGAGACCGGCCGCCGCGCATGGAACGTGCGCACCGACCTGCCGCTGTCTGCCGGTCCTTCATATGATGGTGGCCTGCTGGCGCTTGGGTCCACCGACGGCTATCTGATTCTGCTGGAAGCGCAGACCGGGGAGGAACGGTGGCGTCAGCAGGTGGGCAGTGAAGTGATGGCGACGCCGGTGATTTCCGGCAACAGTGTACTGTTGCGTACCGTGGATGGCCGACTGCGGGCATTCGCGACCGCCAGCGGCAACCTGATCTGGACCGTGGAACAAAGTGCACCGATCCTGACGCTGCGCGGCAACGCGCCGCCCCGCATAGCCGGCAATCGCGTGATCGCCGGTTTCTCGAACGGCCGCGTCGGCGCCTACAGCCTGGCGAATGGCGACACCATATGGGAAGCGCAGGTGGCGGTTCCCTCTGGCCGCAATGAGCTGGAGCGTCTTGTGGACGTGGGTGCCGCGTTGCAGGTGGTGGGCAGCGATGCGTTCGCCGTTGCCTACAACGGCCGCCTGGTGGCGCTGGACGTTGATACCGGCGATCTCCTGTGGGCACCCCAGCAGCTGTCGTCGTTCGCAGGTCTGGGAGCGGACTGGAATAACGTCTATGTCACCGATGCTGTCGGCACGATCCACGCGATTGACCAGCGCAACGGTGCCTCGCTGTGGCAGCAGGACGCGCTTCGGCTGCGAGACGTCACCGCACCGGTCCGGTTCGGCGACGTGCTGGTGGCCGGAGACCTGGAAGGCTGGGTACATGTGCTGGACCCGGGCGATGGCCGGTTCCTGGCCCGCGTGCGCGGTGCTTCCGGGCGCGTCACCGGCCCACCGCTCGTCGTCGGTGAACGGCTTTTCGTGCAGACCGAGAGTGGCCGGCTCGCCGCGTTCACTCTGGTTACCGACGACGAAGACTGAGCTTTAGGCCCGATGGGCCGGGATGCTGTTCTATGTTGCCGTCGATCGCGCTGGTGGGCCGACCCAATGTCGGCAAGTCCACGCTGTTCAACCGTCTGACCGGATCGCGCGATGCACTGGTGGCTGATTTCGCGGGCGTCACCCGGGACCGCCGCTATGGACTGGGCCGCTACGAAGATCGCGCGTTCGTCGCAATCGACACCGGCGGCATGGCGCTGGATGCCGAAGGCACCATAGAAACCCAGGTCAACCGGCAGGTTGAACTGGCACTCGAGGAAGCGGATGTCGTCGTGCTGGTGGTGGACCACGTGGACGGCCGCACACCCGCCGACGAGCGCATCGCAGAAACACTGCGGCGCACGCACAAGCCCGTCATTGTGGCCGTGAACAAGGCGGAGGGCATTGCCGGGGAAATCGCCGAAGCGGAGTTTCACGCGCTGGGTCTGGGTGAGCCGGTCCGCATCGCCGCGTTGCATGGACAGGGGACAGGCGACCTGCTGGCCAGGGCGCTGACGCATTTTCCCGATGCGATTCCGGGCGACGAAGTATCGCCGGAGGACGGGCCTCGATTCGCCGTCATCGGCCGGCCGAACGTGGGCAAGTCCACGCTGATCAATCGACTGCTTGGCACCGACCGGCTGATTACGTCGCCCGAGCCGGGTACCACCCGCGACAGCATACTGGTGCCCTGCGAGCGTGACGGACGTCGCTTCGTGCTCGTGGACACGGCCGGCGTCCGACGTCGCGCGCGGGTCAGCGAGGCCATCGAGAAATACAGCATCGTGCAGACGCTGTCGGCCATCGAGCACGCGCGCGTGGTGATCGTGCTGCTCGATGGCAGCGAGGGTGTAACGGATCAGGATCTTCACCTGATTGGCCTGGCGCTGGAGCGCGGCCGTGCAATGGTGATCGGTGCCAACAAATGGGATGGCCTGAGCGGTTCGGCGCGCCGACGACTGCGTGACGAACTTGAACGTCGCCTGGACTTTGCGTCATTCGCCGAGGTGCATTTCGTCTCGGCGCTGCACGGCTCGGCTATCGCCGAGTTGCTGGACGCGGCGTTCAACGCGTTCGAGGCAGCGGGCCGGGAGCTGCCGACACCGCGACTGAACGAGATCCTCGCCGCTGCACAGGTCGCGCATCCGCCACCCCTGTCGCGTGGTCGTCGTGCGAGGCTGCGCTACGCACACCAGGGCGGCCGATTTCCGCCCATCATCGTCATCCACGGCAATCAGGCGCACCGGTTGCCGGATACCTACCGCCGTTATCTGGAAAACACCTTCCGCAAGGCACTCAAATTGCGCGGTACGCCGCTGCGACTGGAACTGAAGACCACCGAGAATCCGTTCGCCGGCAAGCGCAATACGCTGACACCGCGTCAGGTCCGACAGCGCCGCCGTGTCATGAAGCATGGGCGGTAGTTGAAAGCCGGTCTGCTGCGGGGCGTCCCCCTTTCCCGGGGTGTCCGCGGCCATGGATGGCCGCGGCCAAGGCGCATGGATGCTCTTCCGCCGTCCCCGGGAAAGGGGGACGCCCCGCAGCAGACCGGCTTTGACGGTGGTTGCGGCTGCGGGCGCTGGCGCGATCTGGAACTTCCACGGGCCATGTCAGGGAGTGGTTGATGAACATTGTTGAGGTTCGCGATCTGAGCAAGCGCTATCCCGTCGCCGGCGAGAAGAATGCCTTCTTCAATGCCGTGGATGGTGTCTCACTGAGCATCAGCGCGGGTCAAGTGTTCGGCATCCTCGGTCCGAACGGCGCCGGCAAGACCACCATGCTGGAAATGATCGAAGGGGTGACCGGGATCGATGCGGGCAGCGTGCACATCGACGGCATCGACGTGCAGCGCGAGCCTTACCGCATCAAGCAGTTGATCGGCGTACAGCTGCAGGCCAACGACTACTTCGACAAGCTGTCGCTGACCGAACTGCTGGCATTGTTCGGTGCTCTCTACGGCAGGCGTGTCGACACCCGCGCGCTGCTGGCCCGCGTTCACCTGGAAGACAAGGCCAGTGCCAGACCGGCCCGGCTGTCCGGCGGGCAGAAGCAGCGATTCTCGATCGCCTGTGCCCTGGTCAACGAGCCGAAAGTCCTGTTTCTGGACGAACCCACCACCGGACTCGATCCCCAGGCCAAACGCAATCTGTGGACGCTGGTGAAAGAACTGAACCACGACGGCATGACCGTGGTGCTGACCACCCACAACATGGAAGAGGCGGAAATCCTCTGCATGCGCATCGCCGTCATGGATCACGGCCGGGTCATCGCGGAAGGCAGTCCTCACGAGCTGATCATGCGGCATGCGCCCGAGCCACCCAGCGCGCCCCTGCACGGCAACCTGGAAGATGTCTTCCTGACGCTCACCGGCAACGCCCTGAGGGACTGACGATGCTGCGCTGGACGTTGACATGGACTTTCATGAAGCTCTTTCTGCGCGATGGGCAGGCGATGTTCTTTTCGCTGTTTTTCCCGGTGCTGTTCATGGTGGTCTTCGGCTTTCTCAGCGGCGGTGAACCGGACCCGCTCGATATCGGCATCGTTCTTGAGGACGCAGATCGTGACGACGCGCCCGCGGCTGCGTTCATCCGCAGTCTGGAGGACAACCCGGCCTTCGTGGTACTCGTAGCCGACGAACGGACATTGAGGCGGCAGCTCATCGCGGGTGATCTGGCGCTGGTGCTGGTCATGCCGGAGCGATTCGGCGAACGGGACACGGCCACCGTGCGTGTGCTTCTGGATGCTTCGCAGGTGTACCAGCAGGCGCTGGTGTTGCCGGTGCTGGAGCAGGGGCTGATGCAGGTGGAACGCGATCTGCGCGGCGAAGGGGCCATGTTCAGTCTTCAGGTGGAAGACGTGGAGGCCAGGGTTCAGCGCTACATCGACTTCCTGGTGCCGGGCCTGCTGGCCATGTCGCTGCTGACGCTGAGTCTGGCGGGCAGCGCGTTCAATCTCGTGGAATACCGGCGCAAGGGGATTCTCAAACGGCTCTTCGTCACGCCCCTGCAGCCGAGAGACTTCATTGTCGGACTGGTGATGTCGCGCGGCCTGATCTGTATCGCTGAACTGGCTCTGCTGCTGCTCATCGCATGGCTGCTGCTCGATGTGATGATCCTGGGCAGTCTGTTGACGCTGCTGCTGATCACCATCCTCGGGGCCGCCGTGTTTCTCAGCCTGGGCTTCGCCGTCGGCAGCCTGGCGAAATCGCAGCAGGCGGTAGGTGCCCTGGGCAACCTGGTGATCTTTCCGCAGATATTCCTGTCCGGCATTTTCTATCCCATCGACAGCCTGCCGGCGCTGCTTCAGCCGCTGGCCAGCGTGCTGCCGCTGAGCTTCGTCGCCGATGCCATGCGTGCGGTCATGGTCGACGGTGCCGGCCTGCCGGCCCTGATACCGGAGTTCGCCGGAATGCTCGTGTGGCTGATCATCGGCCTGTTTCTGGCCGTGCGGCTGTTTGTGTGGCGGGATATCGCGGCTTGAAAAAAGCGGCAGCGGAAGAGCATCCCTGCGCCTTGGCCGCCACCTCGAATTTCCACATTGCACTAATGTCATAACAATAAGTTACTAGGCGGCCGTGGCGCGGGTCTTACACTGCGGGCCGGTCTTGCCCGGGATAGCACCGAGGTCTGGTTTGGCTGACGCACGCCACTATCTGAAGCTGGAAGGCACCTTCGCCATGCATCGCGGCGGTCGGCTGCCGGGTCCCACGATCGCCTATGAAACCTGGGGCGAGCTGAACGCGGCGCGCGACAACGCCGTGGTGATCTTCACCGGCCTGTCGCCGTCGGCCCACGCCGCCTCGTCCGCCGAGGACCCCTCGCCGGGCTGGTGGGAGGAGATCGTCGGCCCGGGGCGCCCGATCGACACGCGCCGCCATTTCGTCATCTGCATCAACTCGCTGGGCAGTTGCTTCGGCTCCACCGGGCCGGCATCGGTCGATCCGGTCAGCGGCGACATCTACCGACTGGATTTCCCCGTGCTGTCGCTGGAAGACGTGGCGCGCGGCGGTTACGAAGTGGTGCGCTCGCTGGGTATCGAGCGCCTGAAGGCCATAGTCGGCCCGTCGATGGGCGGCATGACAGCACTTGCGTTCGAGGTGCTGTTCCCCGGCCTATCCGACGGGCTGCTGGTGATCTCATCGGGCGCGCGGTCGCTGCCGTTCGCGATTGCGCTGCGTTCGCTGCAGCGCGAGATGATCCGTCGCGATCCGGACTGGATGGGTGGTGGGTATCCGCGTGATTCAGTGCCGCTCACCGGCATGCGGCTGGCGCGCAAGCTCGGCATGATCACCTATCGTTCCGCGGACGAGTGGCGGCTGCGGTTCGGTCGCGAGCGTGCGTCGTCCGAGTACACACATGGCGATCCGTTCGGCATCCTGTTCGAGGTTGAAGCGTACCTGGAGCATCACGCCAACAAGTTCATCGGCCAGTTCGATCCGAACTGCTATCTGTACCTGTCACGCGCCAGCGATCTGTTCGATGTGGCCGAACACGGTGGTTCGCTGGAAGAAGGGCTGGCCAAGGTCGATTCCAGGCGCGTGATGGTGATCGGCGTGAACACGGATTTCCTGTTCCCGCTGCATCAGCAGCGGGAACTGGCGGACATGCTGCAGCGCCCGGGTCGCAGCGTCGAGTACGTCCCGCTGGAGTGCATCAAGGGGCACGATTCGTTTCTGGTGGAGATGGACAGTTTTCGGCCGGTGATCGCGCGGTTCTTTGCGCGCTGACGCCACCCTTTCCGGGCTTGCCGGCCCCGCCCCGGAACAGATAGTCACGTTGTCACGATCGGCGTTGTCGAGTGCGCGAGCCGGTTGACATCTCTGTGAGCATCGAGGTATCGCCATGGCTATAGAGTCATCGGGGTGTGTGGCAACCTCGCCTCCGGTTGACGCCGCAGTACGCTCCGCAGTAATGGACCAGAAATGGGAGTGTAGAGATGACTGAGCTTTGAGATCACTGAGCCGTAGGGAGTTGTCTTTGCATTAATTGTAGTGTATACAAAAGGCCGTTGAGCATTGCAGATTAGAGAACATAAGAGAGGGGCTATGATGAGCCTCTTGATGGTTCTTGGATTCGCGGTGAGTGGCGCGATGGCCTTTCAGTCTTCGAGCACTTCTTGGCCGCACCGCTTTTACGGAGCTGAAGCGGAGTCAAATGGGTACGAGGTCTTTTTCGAGGTCTACTCACTGACCGATACGCCACCAGCGGCCATTCTGTACTGGGCTCATGGGACCTCGATCGAAACCGAAGTTACCGACCACTATGACATCACAACTCCTTTCGGAGTGATCGCATCGTTAATCGCGCGCGTTCATTGGACCACGGCGTTCATTGGGACCTGAAGTATGCGAAGGCTTGTCTGTCTCACGGCTGGTGGAATCCTCGGAGCAGTCGTCTTCAGCGTCATCCCTGGTTCTGGACCAGGCTTCGGCGGGGCGGGGGTGATCACTGAGCGGTTCCGAGTCGGATCGGAATCGGGAGCCGGAGCGGCTCAGGGCGCACCGCCGGGTTGGGAGGTTCCGACCGGCTTCACCGACCGGGTAGCGGCGTATCAGGTCGCAGCGGCTGCAGACGATGTGGTTCACCTGGAATCCCTGATCCGGATGACCGCCGCGATGCCGCGTTCCGCGCATCGCGACTTCGAACTCGAAGTGCTGCTGGTGCGGCTTGTCGAACTGGATCCATACCGGGCTGCTGAATCGATCTCATCCTTGCAACTGACGGAGCGTTTGCTGCGCGGCGTGTTCAAGGCGTGGGTGGAGGTCCGTCCCGATAGCGTATCGCTCGGTTTGAGGGCGATTGACGATGCGGCCGCGGCCCACTCTTTGGCGCTCACCGTACTCGCCGCAGCCGATATGGATGAAGCGATGCTCGACCGAGTTGCGCTGGCTGTGCCGCAGCTGCGGCGGGAGGGGTTGCGAATCGACGGCCTGGCACGAAAGGCGGAACATGACTGGCACGGTGCACTGACATTGGCCATGGCCATAGAAGACCGTGGAGCCCAACTGCTTACACTTTCCGGAATTGCGCGTGCGTCCGCAGTTGCGGACCCACTGGCGGCCCTGGCGCAGTCCGAGAGCATCGCCGATGTGGAGCTTCGCCGCAGTTTTCGCCGACAAATCAAGGAACAGTGGGCGACGGACGATCCGGGTGGTTTCATGCAATACGTTGCCTACTACACGGAAACTCTCGATGACACAGATCCCTGGAACGCTTACGGTTTGGAGCCGGCGTTACGAATAGCCGCCGAGGCCGCGCCGCTGGAATTTCTGCATGTGGCCGAGGGGGCGGCGGGACCGCTGCGTACGATGCTTATGTCCGTTGCCCTGGAGGCGCTCGCGGAGAACGACCCGGCGCAGTTCGTTGCGGACTTCGCGGATGCCGGGTTCATGCGCGACGCAGGAGAGGCTGCCGACACATACGTGCGGGCAATCGCGAGAGGACTCGCACGGCGCGATCCGGAACTCGCGCTCCACTGGACGAGATCACTTCACCCCCCTTCCGATGACGCGCATCAGATCGTAATGACGTTGATTGCGCAGGCCGATCTGCCGCGCGCAATTCAGCTTGAACTGATCCAGCTGGATCTGAATCGACACGCGGGTTCGGCGTTGTCGGCGCCACGATGGCTGCGCAATGCGCTCTCTGCTACCCGGGATCCGGATGTGTTGGCGCGAGCGGCACAGTCGCTTGCCGCTGCGAATTTGCCCGGAGCACAAGGGATGGTGACCGCCGTCGTAAACCGATGGGTAGCAAGTGATCCCGATGCGGCGATTTCGTGGGTGCTGTCGCACCCCGGTGCGAGATCCGAACTGATCGCGGGACTTGCACAGGAGATTGGCCGCGACGATATGGAAACCGCAATGCGATACGCCAGCATGTTGCCGGAAGAGAGCAGGGCTGCCTGGGTCGTCGCGGCTGCTCGATCGGCGGCCTCCCGCGATCCGCTGCGTGCAGCGGAGGCCATTGTGCCGTTTCGCGGCGAGCCGGTTCATGATTCCGCGCTCAGTGAGATCGTGGTGCGAGCATTGTTGGGACGTGGTGATGATCCGCCGCTCGCAGCCCGGTTGCTGGAAGACGCTTCTGCCGAGGTTCTGAATCGGACGGCCGGTGTGGTGGCCCGTCGGTGGGCCGAGCAGTCGCCCATGGAAGCGGCTGAATGGGCGATCCGGGTCACGGCGCCCGATGCACGGGCGCGTGCTCTGCGGTCGTCGCTCAGCGTATGGCGACAGTCCGATGCTCTCGGAGCGAGTCAGTGGGCGCAGAGTCTGCCGGACAGCCTGATCAGAGGCGAAGCGCTCGGCTACCTGTCTGACCCGTAAAGTCCGCGATGATCGCGCCGGTCGGCAACTGCAATCGGAGTCCAGTCGATGATCAGGAATGACTTGTCGTTGTGTTTGATCGGCTTCGTATTCGGAAGCATTGCGGCGTATCTTGCGTACCCGAACAGGCAGCCGCCGTCATCGACCGAAGTAGGTTTCGATGCGCCTGCCGCGATTCCCGTTGGATCAGTCGGCGGAGTGACGACCTCGATTGACAGGGATGTGGCCGGGCCCGCCAACGCTTCCATCGTCGCCACTGGGCTCGCCGGCTACCTCGAAGCAGCTGGCATGGCAAACGCCGAAGATCTTTCGGCCGCGATCGAACGAGCCGCCGAGCTGCCGGAGCCTGGCGAGCGGAATCGTGCGCTTGAACCGTTGTTGCTCCGTCTGGTTGAGATCGAGCCGCAGCACGCCGTTCGGCTGGCTGATCGGCATGGCGTTGAAATGTATCTGATCGTTCACCTGTATCGTGTGTGGGCTGCGAGCAATCCGGACGCGGTGCTGGCTGAGTTGCGCGACAACCGCAATCAGCGTCTGGCTCGAGCGGTAGCGTTGCAGTTGGGCGATGTCATCGACGGGATCGGTGAGGCGGTGGTTGACCATCTGCACCGAGGAACGTTCGAGACCCAGCGATTGAGACGCCTTGCGGAACGCGATCCACGTGGTGCGTTGACACAGGCGATTGCCCTTGGTGACTCGAGGACACGTACGCGTACGGTTCAGGAGGTTGCAGGCGCCTGGGCTCGTCAGGATCCGTTGGCTGCGTTCGAAGCCATGCGGCAGGTCGGTGACCTTGCGCTGCAGGTTGTGGGCAGTGCGCAGATCGCAGAGGAATGGGCGCGCTTCGATCCTGATGCGGCGCTTGCCTTTCTTGCCAGCCCGGCAGGGTACCAGGCTTTGGAGATTCGCGCTTTCATGGCGCCGATGATGCGCATCGCCGCGGATGATCCGGAAGGCGTGCTGCGTGCAGCCGAGCGCATGCCTTCGGCTGTCAGGAACACATTGCGCACGACCGCTTTGTGGGTGATGGCAACGCGCGATGCCGTCGCGGCGACTGCCTATGTGGAGAGCCTGCCTGCAGGGGGTGACAGAGCCAGTGCGATCAATGCCCTGGCAAGAGCCTACGGCTGGGTCGATCCCGTCGATGCGCTGGCGTGGGCGCAGACATTGGAACGTTCGTCGTCGATCACGGCGTATCGGGCGATCGCTTTGCAGATCGGGCTTTCGGATCTGGCTGGTGCAGTTGATCTGGCGCTGGCCACGCCCGATCCTGAAGTTGTTCTGAGAGACTTGCTGCGTTATCCCTTGCCACCCCCGGTGCTGGCGCCGCTTTCGCACAACATCGAACAACTCGGCGTGGTAGCGGATCGCCTGCTCGGTGTCGGGTTGGACGCATCATTGGAAAGCCTGGTTGCGTATTGGTCGACGGTCGAGCCGGAAGCGGCGCTTGCATGGTCGCTGGCCAACAACTCGGCATTGGATACCGGAGTAGTGAAAAGGGTTGCGGAGGGCTTCGCGCGTGGTGATGTGAACGCGGCCGTACAGATGGCGGCCAGCCTCCCCGCAGACCTGAGGGGCGAGTTGATCGCCGGAGTCGCTCAGGAACTGGCACGGAGCGATGTTGACGAGGCGTCGCGCTGGCTGACTGCCTTTCGCGGTGAACCGGATTACGACGCGTGGATGTCTTCCGCCGCGCAGAGATTGGCTCATGGTCCGACTGGCGATTCACGGGCGGCAGCGCAGCTGCTGAACGATGTGCGGAAACCCTCCCTGGAGGCCGTTGCGACCGTTGCATCCGGTTGGGCCTACAGCGATCCCGACGAGGCGTATCGCTGGGCTATGGGGCAAGCTGATCCTGAGGTGCGTTCGATCGGGGTCTCCGCCGCGGCGGCGGCGTGGGCGTCCCTCGATCCGGGTGCGGCGTCCGCGCAGGTACTCGGCTTGCCGGGAGGCCAGATGCGCGATCAGGCACTGAGTGCGCTGCTGGAGCAGGGAATCGCAGCGCGCGGCGCGGTTGACCCGCAACTCCTCGATGCGTTCAGCTCTGCGAACGCACGCGCCACCGCATTCGACGGGACGGCGCGCGCCTTTGCTGCACTGGGCGCTCGCGACCTCGCGCGCGCTGAGGCCCTGATCGCCGAGCACATCGACGATCCGGTGATGCGGGAACACCTCCTTGGTGAAACCCGAACTGTTGGCCGCGATTGAGACGCCGCAGTCAGCGGCGCTCCCGGCACAGTCAATGCGGCTGCCCGCGTGTCAGTTCACCAGGGTGACGGCGCCCTTGGCGTGACGTGCAACCTTTTCACTCACGCTACCCATTAACAGCGACTTCATGGGTGACAGGCCGCGCCGGCCCATCACCACCAGCGCCTTGGGATGCTGGTCGATATAGCCGATCAGCTCGTGTGCGGGATCGCCGAGCAGTACCAGCTCCTCGACCGCAGCCGCGGTGTCGCCGATGGCTGCTCGTGCTTTCGCAAAGATTTCCTTCGCCGCGCTGTTCTGCGCCTTCTTGAAATCGTCGGCATTCATTTTCGCGAAACCGATATTCGCCATGGATGTCGCCGGAAAGACATACGCCAGCCGGATCGGACACTGGACCATGGCGGCCAGCCTGGCAGCGAAGGATGCGGCACGCGTGGCGCCCTCGGAGCCATCGACTGGAACCACGATTTCATCAAATTCGACCATTGTTGAGCCCCCTGAGCTTATTGTCTGGCGCATTGCGCGTGCTCGCCGGCGATCCCGGCGAGCCCGGCGATCGCGAATTGTAACCTGTCCGGAGAGTTGTTCCACCTGCGGTACGTGGGAATTCTCAGTTGAAGCGTTTGACGAGGGTTGGGGCGCTGCCACCTCGGCATGTGGCTCGTCGCTAACCAGCCCACCCGTAGCGTGCCAGGTGAAAAAATACCGGCGCGGCGAAGACAACCGAGTCGAGCCGATCGAGCACGCCGCCGGGACCGGGTATGGACCATCCCCAATCCTTGACGCCGCGGTCGCGCTTGATTGCTGACAGGACCAGTCCACCGCAGAAGCCCATCGTGGTCGTCATCAGCGCCAGCAGCCCGGCCTGCCACCACGTGAACGGCGTGATCCACCACAGCGCGCTACCCAGTACCGTGGCACCGGCAACGCCGATCACCGTTCCTTCCACGGTTTTCATCGGCGACAGCGAAGGTGCAATGCGGTGCCGCCCGAATAGCTTGCCGGCAAAGTACTGAAAGACGTCGCTCATCTGCACGATGATCAACAGATAGACCACAAGCAGTAATGCCCGCCCCTCGTAGCCGGGGATATGCAATGTCGCAAGCGCCGGCACATGCGACAGGCAGAAGACGGCGATCATCACGCCCCACTGCACCTGGGCGACGCGTTCGAGGAAGGCCACGCTGTCGCCTCGAAGGGCCGACGAGATCGGCAGCAACACAAACGCAAAGACCGGGATCAGTATCGAGAACAATCCGTACCACTCGATCCACACGAGGTAGTACTGGACAGGTATCGCAATAAAAAACGCGGCCAGAACAGACCAGTGATCAGCGCGACGTAACCGGGTCAGCGTGATGAACTCGCGCAATGCAAGAAAGGACAGCAGTGCGAACAGCACGATCACGCCCGATACACCAAAGACGAACGCGAGTGCTGCCACGGCAAGCATTGCCCACCACGCATTCACGCGGTCTTTGAAGTTGGTGACCGTCTGCTGCGCGTCGTGTCCGGCATGACGCGAGGCCAGCACGCGCCCGACCAGTGTTGCCAACATCGGCGTACCGGTCACGATGGTGAGCAGCGCCAGGATCTCGATCTCTTCGATCACGATTGAACTCCAGCTGCGCACGCAGGCGATTCCGTGCCAAGCGTCAGAAGCGCCTGTCGGGCCCGTTGCAGAAATGCCGTTTCGGGTTCACCCGGCGTCAGGCGCAGCGGTGCGCCGAACGTGATCGTGCACAGCAGCGGAACCGGCAGCAGCTCACCTTTCGGCAGCACACGGTTCAGATTGGTGATCCAGGCGGGTACCAGTTCGATGTGCGGCCGAGCGATGGCAAGGCGATGAATCCCCCTTCTGAACGCGAGAAGGGGTTGGTCCGTGCCGTTGCGTGTGCCTTCCGGGAACACGATCAGCGAGGCACCGTCATCCAGCGCACTCGCCATGACCTCGATCGGATCGGCCCGCTCGACATCGCGCCGCCGGTCGATCAGTACCCCGCGAAAGACATGGCGGATGAAAAATCGGCGCAGCGGCCCCTGCAGCCAGTAATCGGCGGCTGCCACAGGCCGCACGCTGGCGCGGGCGACCGATGGCAGCCCGGCCAGGAGCAGCACGAAGTCACCGTGGCTGGTGTGGTTCGCGAAATAGATACGCTGAGCCAAAGCCGGCTGGCCATCACGCCAGTTGCTCCGGACGGCCGTCAGCAGGCGCGCGAACAGCACAATGCCGGCGCCCGCCAGCTGCGCGATCAGGCGGGTTACTGTATGCACGGACTCATCCCCCGATGACGAATCCGGGTAGCAGCCGTCGGATTCGACCGCGCGTGACCCGACTTTCTCGCCAGCGAGACCGAAAACATGCCCTGCGCGTCGATGCGCTGCGAGATTTTCGTGAACCCGGCCGCGGCAACCAGCTGGTCGAGTTCCACCTGGGTGCGTCGGCGCATGACCCAGGGTTGTCCGCCTCTGTGGCTGGTCAGCACGCGCGCGATCATCTCCAGTTGCGGATGCCAGGGCTGGCCGGTGTAGATCAGATAGCCACCGTCCTCCATTGCCCCGGCAAGCCCTTGCAATGAGCGGCATACCGGTTCGTTGTCGCTGAACAGTTCGTAGAGCCCGGAGACGATACCGATCGTGAACGGTTGTCCGGTACTCGCAATCCCCGCATCATCAAACGCATCGCGCAGCTCGAACGCAGCGAAGGCATCGGCACCGCGCGCCTGAATCAGACGAGTTCCCGCCGCGACGTTGGCCGCGCTGTAATCACGCAGCACAACGGTATCCGGCGGGTCGCAGGGATCGATCGCATCGAGTACGTAGCGACCACCGCCGGCTGCAATGTCGATGATCCGCGTCGGCCGGCCGGCATCCCGCAATCCGGTGATCGCATCGGCGAGGGTGGACTCGACGTGCATCTTGCGCTGTCGTATCCCCTGCCAGCCGACGGCATTCAGATAGCCGCGGTCGATCCATCGGCCGATGCGCGTTCGACCCGTCGGCCGGTTGCGATACACATAGTCCAGTGACAGGCCGGAATCGAATCCGGTGTCCACGCCTGTGCGCAGTCCTGCCGAAAACCAGCTCCCGACGCGCACAGCCAGTCGCTGCAGCCCCCAGTACAGGCCATGTGCCGACAGCAGTGGCAGCGGTGATGCCAGGCTGTCCGCCTCGCGGCGCGTGAAGCCCGTTTTATCCGCGTGAAGGAAGGAAACCGGCGAGCGAGCATCGGCAAACTGTCGCAGCAGAAAATCGCGTGCTCTGTCTACAGCCTGCCCCCGTTCCTTCTCGCCCAGCGTGTCGTGATAGAAGCCCGGGAACACATGCCGTTCCTTTACGGCGGCACCAAGGCGTGCAAAGAACGTGTGCTGAGGGCTTGCGTGAACCACCAGATCGCGGCCGGAGATCAGCAGCTGTGTCGGCACAGTGATCGCCTCGGCATCGGCGAGAATGCGCTTCGCCTGATCATGCACGTCGAGCAGCAGATTGACCGAGATCGCCCGATCGATCAGCGGATCGGACTCAAATGAGGCGATCCGCTGCTCGTCATGCGTCAGAAAGCGGGCCTTGACGAAGCTGGTGACAGAGAAGTTTCCGCGGATTGCGCGGGCGAGCCGAAGCATCGGCCACGCGAATGGCGCGTAGAGCTTTATCGAGAACGCCGGTGAGGCCAGGACCATGGCGCGCACCGGCGGAGCATAGTCATGTGCCCAGGCAGCCAGCAGCGCGGCAGACAGACTCTGCCCCAGTACTGCGATGTCCTGCGCCGCAATTCGATGGTGTGTGACAACGCGATCGACATATGCCTGGATATCGCGAACGCAGGTCGCGGCATCCGGGCTGTCACCTCGTGCGCCGGACGAGCGGCCGTGGCCTCGGGCGTCCCATGCGAAGAATGCAAACTCCGCCACATTCAGCTCGTCGACCAGATGTGCCATTCGGCCCGAGTGCTCATGGCCGCGGTGAAACAGCAGAATAGCGCCGCGTGTCCGAGTGGCTTGCGATGGCCAGTAGCGGTAGAAAATCCGCTCGCCATCTTCCGTGACGAATGTGTGTTCCTGACTGACTCTGGCGACGTGATTGTGGCTCACGCTCATGGTGAAGGTCTCCCCGATGGTGTGCTGTGAATCCGGGTGGATGCCGCCTGGTCCGCGCTGCGGGCTGTGCGCAGACCTGCACGGACACGGTTGAACGTCGTCACGCCGATCAGCACGGCCAGAGCCGGCATCAGCCAGGCGGCCCATGACGGCAACGCCTGGCCCGTGGCAATCCAGATGGCGAGCGTGGCGAATACGAGCGCACGGTCGCTCTTGCCCATGGGTCCGTCGTAGCGCCGGTCTGCACCGACCACGACGGCGAGGACGCCCGCCAGTTCGCTGATGACGGCAGCGACGATCACTACGCCGACCGAGACCACACAGAATGGTGCGACGAATGCGAACGGTGCGTAGAGCGCAACGTCGGAGACGACGTCGCCCAGCTCATTGAGATACATCCCCAGCGGCGTACGCTGGTTGTGCTCCCTGGCAATGATGCCGTCGATGGCGTTGAGCATCATGCGCAGCAGCAGCCAGGCGGGCAGCAGCAGGAACAGACCGCGCACATCGGCAAGGGCGGCGCTGGTGATACCGATCACCAGCGACACGGCGGCGGCTGCCAGCGTGACCTGATTGGCGGTGATGTCGGCCCCGGCCGGACATGCGGCAGCCGGACGCAGGCACTGAAGAAATCGTGGTTTGAGGCTGTAAAGGGTCATACGGTCGCGGCTCGGCGCAGTCATCGGTTCCATGCGGCCAGCAGCGCGCGCGCATCCACGCAAGGATCGAACGCGGGCAGCAGCGTGGCCGTCTGCCATCGCGGGAACAGATACGAGAAGTGATGGCCCAGGTGTCCGTGGCGTGCATTTCGCTCGGACCAGTGCCATTGCAGAAGCCTGGGGTCGGAGGATCGAAATCCAACCGCGCCGGCACCGGCAGTCTTCTTTCGATCGATGGTGCCGAAGTACTTCGTGCCGCGACTGACCTGCAGGTCTTTGTGGCTTGCATAGTTGACGACAAACTCATTGACCCGCGGCAGCACTGCGCCGGCCATCGGAAACGTCGGCGATATGGCCGGGGCAATCAGAATCAATCGGTCGACACACATGCCCGCGGACAGGGCGGCCACGGCGAGGGTGGCGATACCGCCGCCACCTGAATAGCCCACCACGTAAAGCGGTGCGTCGGGATGCCTGCCGCGCCACTGCACGAGGTCACCGGCGATCCGCTTGGCGGTTTCCGTATTGCGCGCGTGCGCCATGAGGTTATGGAGCCCGAGCAGGGGAACCCCCCACCGGTACACATCCACTTCAAAGCGCGGCAGCGCGCGCCGTACGGCGCGAATGAACGGGAAAAGCTGAAATCGGGTGTTGTAGATGCCGGGCAATACGACGATGCGCCCACGAGGTGCTGATCGAGGTATGGATGGCATGCGGGACTCCTGGGCGGCCTATGGCGCCGGAGTCTGTCATGGGTGTCGCAGGATTGGTCTTACTTTCTGTATCGTCGCGGTATGAGCGCCATAAAGGCTCGTATTATGATGCCAGACTGGTCGTTCGCCCGCGTGCCAGCGACGGGCGTGCGCGTTACTGGCGTCGCAGTGCGCTGAACGCCGCGAACTCCCACGAACGCAATGCCAGTATCGCGCCAAAGGGTTCGCGTTCGGCGCGCGGCAGGCCGGCGTCCTGCCTGGACAGCTCGTCAACCTCGGCTGCGACACGGCGCATGCTGCGGGCGATTCGCAGTCGCGAAGCATCGGACAAAACGCCCGTCATCAGGTAACGCACATCGCCCGCATCATCGAACGGCGCACTGAAAAAATCCCGTTCGACCTGCTCGAGAAAGTAACGCTGCACGGGCCCGTCATGCCGCCAGTTGAAGTTGCGCGCTGTAAGAACCTTGATGCGGTCAAAGGGCAGGATCTCGATGAGCTGCAGGTCACGCAGCCGGCGCAGCAGCGTTCGGGCCTCGTCCTGCTCGATTCGGAAGTGCTCTACGATATCGGACATCTCCCAGCGATTGATGAGCAGGTAGCACATCAGCAACAGCCGCACGTCGCTGATCAGCTCACACTCCTGTTCGGATGTCAGTTGGCTGACCAGCGGCTCCGTGGCAGCCATGGTCTCGACCAGCTCCGCGATCTGAATTCCTGCCAGGTCGCAGATCTGTTCAAGCCGCGACAGCGTCAGATCGCTGCGCTGAAACAGCCGCTTGACGCTCGCAAGGCTGAGGTTGAGGTGCTTCGCTACATCGGCGTAGGTGATCTTTCGCGCGCGAAGCGCCTGTTTCAGCGTGCTGATGAGACGGGTTCTTTCCATGCAATCTCTCTGCCTTGCGCGGGTCTTTTTACGCAGACCGGCGACTTCTGCGTATCGGCCCGCGTGTCGAAAGTCAGCTATCCCGCTCCGACTGCGTACTCCTGACGGTGACCTTCAATTGACCACGCGCTAGGCGCACATCCAGATCGGTTCCGGCCGGGGCCGCATCACTGTTGCGTATCACATTGCCGTCGCCGGCCGAGACGATGGCGTAGCCGCGGTCCAGCGTCGCCAGCGGACTCAAGGTTGCCAGCGCGCGTGAGGCCAGCCCGAGGCGCTGTCGCCTGCCATCCAGGCTGATCAGCATGGACTGGCGCAGGCGCTGCCGTGCGGCTGTGCAGCGATCGCCCAGCAGCATCAGGCGCAGGCGTGGATTGGCGGCATTGACCTCGGCCTGCAGTTCCTGAAGGCGCAGTGCCAGTGTGGCCAGCCGTCGTTCCATGGCGCGCGTCAGGCGGGCGACCAGTTCATCGGCACGCTGTTCGGATTCGCGCAGCTTGACGCCGGGATGCGCACGCTGCAGCCGGTGCTCCAGATGCCGCAGCGCGCCGGATTGTGTGGTCAGCAAGCGCGTCATCGAACGCGACAGCGAAGCCTGCGCGCGCGTCAGCCGCGTCATCCATTCCGACTGGTCTGGCGCTGCCAGTTCCGCGGCCTGTGAGGGTGTGGGCGCACGCAGATCGGCGACGAAGTCGGCGATCGTAAAGTCGGTTTCGTGGCCGACGCCGACGATGATCGGGATCTTCACGGCGGCGATACAGCGCGCCAGCTGCTCGTCGTTGAACGCGGCCAGGTCTTCCAGCGAACCGCCGCCGCGGGTCAGGATCAGCAGGTCGCATTCGGCGCGGCGGTCGGCCAGTTCCAGCGTGCGCGCAATCTCGGCCGCGGCGGTGTCACCCTGCACGGGGGTCGGATAGATCAGTACGTGGACCGAGGGGCAGCGGCGCCGCAACGCGGTGAGTACGTCGCGCAGCGCAGCGCCGGTGGCCGAAGTGATCACGCCGATCCGGGACGGCAGCGCCGGCAGCGGCTGTTTGCGCTCGTTGTCGAACAGTCCCTCGGCGGTGAGCTTGCGCCGGAGTTCCTCGAAGCGACGCCTCAGCAGACCCTCGCCGGCTTCCTCCACATAGTCCACCACCAGCTGATAGTCGCCGCGTGGCTCATACAGCGTGACGCGCGCGCGCACCAGGATCTGGCGGCCATTGGCCGGTTGCGCCGCTGCACGGCGGTTCTGACCGCGGAACATGGCGCAACGGATCTGTGCGTGCGCATCTTTCAGTGAGAAATACCAGTGCCCGGAGGCGGGACGGGAGAAGTTCGACACCTCGCCTTCCACCCACACCGTTCCGAACCCCTGCTCCAGCGCGGTGCGGGCCTCGCGGTTCAGCGCGGAGACCGTGAGTACTTCGCGGTGCGGTTGCAGGGCGAGTTCCAGTAATTCCGTAGATTGCATGGCGGCAGTATAGCGGGCGAAGAGGCAGTCTTGTGCAATGCGCCCTCAACATGCGATGTGTCAGATTGATGCGTAAAAGTGATCGTCTTATTGACAATGAATTGTGCATATGGTGGTATTTCAAGAAATACAGAAAATATATGGAAGGCCAGCTGTTGCCTGGGTCGTTGCACCCACTGCATTTGTCAGATTGGGGCTGATTTTGTTGGACTTGCGAGGGGGCTACCAATGAATTTGGACGACCAGCAGTACTCGCCCGGGGAGGGCAGGGCGCGTAGTGTCCGAGCCTGTGGACGAGTCTCCTGTCTGTTGCTACCGCTTCTCTTCTTCCTGGCGTCACCAGGCACGTTCGCGCAGTACCATACAGATACGATTCTCGACTTCGACGGCACCTGGTTGAGCCGGTTTTCCGTGACAGACGGCGACGTCTACGACATGCAATGCTACTGGGACACCATATGGCAGTTCGGTGAAGAGTGGCCTGTCGAGGTTTGCACCGGAAAGGAGACGATTGAGGTTCGCGTCAATGCCTGGCTGTACGCGCCTGGTGGTGTGCCGGCTGGCTTTGTGTCCAACGTGGGCACAACCTATGCCGACGTCAGCTATCTGTTTAACCCTGGTTCGAATTACGGGACATGGACTGCGGTTGCGGAACATCTTGCCCGTGAGCAGTGGTTTCAGAGCATCTGTTTTGCACCGCAGGTCGACCCGCCTTTCGGTGTGCCTCGGTGTCAGCAGTTCAGCATGACGTTTGACGAAGACCTCGGAACGACTCAGGACAATGTCCAAGTGGACGCGCCGCCGCCGTGCGTTGATCCGGGCTATACACCGCCGCCACTTCAGCCCGTCCCGACGCCGACAGAGGTCTCGTACCTGGATTTCTATGAAGTAGGAATGTCCTATGTAGTGGGTTTGGCGACGGCGCAGCCCAATTCAGAGGGATTGGAATGCGTCCAAAGGTGCGTGGACGGACAGAATGTTTGGAGAATGGAGGGGGATCTGGTTCTAGATCCATATGATATCTATGTCGCAGAAGATTTGTGGCCGGAGAGCAGTCCCCCCGGACTTCCCGGAGGCCCCTTTGTTTGCCCGGCTAATCCCTCGCGCCCTTCCGAGTTCATGGCCAATACAACCGCACATGAGCTCATTCATGCGAACGTGTATC
>JBJHBT010000009.1:0-32635 GCA_050485645.1 Gammaproteobacteria bacterium
TGCGGTTATCGCGTCGAAGACGCTGCGCCGGATCCTGTACACCTGCAGGGCCGCTCGGCCGAGGCTTGGCTGAACGAGATTGCACACAGCGCGAAACCGCCGGACACGGTTCGGGAAACGCCGGGGGGTTATCATGTCAATCGAGCAAGCATTGCATCGACCACGATTCCGGAAGCCGGACTTCTGATCGGTTAACGAGGCGGTGCCAGTCTGCGGTTTCATGCTCAGATCTCGAACTCGTTCGCCGGCACGATCCGCCCGTCGAGCAGGTTCACGATCCGGTGCGCACGACCGCGACGCGCTGCTGCTGGCCGCCCGAGAGCTGCTCGGGTTTGTGCTTCGCGCATGCCGAAAGACCCACGAGCTCGAGCGCTTCGCGCACGAGATTGCGGCGCTGTGCCTTAGGCATCGTCTGATACAGCAGCGGCAGCTCCACGTTCTCGAGTACGGTGAGCTCGTCGATTAGATTGAAGCTCTGAAAGATGAAGCCCACATTGCCCTTGCGTAGGTCCGCGAGGCGGTTTTCCGAGTAACCCGACACCTCCTGATCGTCAAAGTAGCACTGCCCTCTCGACGGCGCATCGATCAGACCGACGATGTTGAGCAGCGCCGAGACCGCGCAGCTCGGCGTCGGCATTCACCGGCTCGCGGCGCGCACGCCCCAGTGAACCGCCGAATCACTGTCGCAAGTATCGCCAGCCACAGCACCGCGATGCCGGCGAACGCCAGACCAGCAGCCCTGTCCAGATCCGGGCGTGCATCGGGTCATCCTGTCTACCAGCTGTACTGTGCTCCCAGGCTGAAGCTTCTGCCCGGTCCGAACAGACGTTCACCAACGGGCACATCTGTCAACGCGGCACGATTGATACCACCAAGGTGATCGCGGTAGCGCCGGTCCAGAAGATTCGTCGCGGCCGCGGACAGTCGAAGTCCGGATCTCAGCTCCCAGTGGAAAGATGCGTTGACGATGGCATGCGAGCCGGTGGAACGTTCACCGTTGTAAGCGGCGACGCGTCGCTGGCTGGCATTGGCAACGAAGTCCAACCCGGCCATCCAGCTGTCGGCCTCGTAGCGTATACCCAGCTGCAATCCGGCCGGCGCGAGCCGGTAGAGATTGTCACGTTCGTCCGTGCGACGACCTCGTGCGTAGCTTACGACACCATCAATCACGAATGAATCGCCTGCATACACGCCCCATCCGACATCGAGTCCGTGAATCCGTGCATCGGTGTTCGCAAACTGCAAGGCTGGCGCACCACTCATCATCATTGCAACCGCGTTGGCCACAGGGTCCGCTGAGGGCACGCCCTGAATGTAGTCGGAGACACGCTGATAGAAGATCTGTGGCGAGAACCAGACACGCTGCGAGGCCCAGTCAAGGCCGGCATTGATGCCTTTCACCACTTCCACTTTCAGTGTCGGATCACCGAGGTAGTTGCGCCCGTCAGCCAGCCCCCCCGTAGATTCGAGCGGCAGCCAGAGGTACAGCTCCTGATACGACGGCGACCGAGTCTTGCGCGCCACTTCAACAAAAACGTTACGCCCTTTGCCCACCACTCTTGCCAGCTTGAAGACGGCATCCACGTTAGTGTCGCGACGATCAGTCGCGCCCGCGTTGAATGCATCAGCAAGCTGGGCGGCATTTGCGGCCATCATTTCCATCATCGGATTCATTGCCGGGATGACGGCGCTGGCTGGCCCGGAAGCAGAAACCACGCGATTCACGCGCACTCCGGCTTCATAGTCGAATTCACCCGCAGCGTGATTCCACTGCAGGTAAAGGCCGGTGACATCGCGCTCCACACCGGCGAAGTTGTCTATTCGAAAAGCCGGCACGTTGGGATTCGTAATGATTGCGGAATAGTCTGCCCGCCGGCCATCGATGCCAAGCTGCAGCTCTCCAGCGCCAAGCCGAGTAAGTGTCCCCAGCCGGAAGTCATAGCCGTCGCCTTCCGCCAGCGTTTCCCTGAACCCTGCCGGCATTGCCGGCGGGTTCCGCAGTGCATGATTGTCCATGACATGCTCGACATCGGAGTAGCCGACGGCCACATCCAGGCGCGTGCGACCAAACTCTGCGCTGAGTCTTGCACCATACAGTGCGGTATCGATATAACGGATGTCCATGGGTAGTGAAGGCGTACCGGTATCCCGGGTATCGAGTCGCCCGGCGAAAACCAGTCCCTGCACGCGTCCCGCGCTAAGTCCATAGCTTATTTCATGGCGTTCTCGGTGCAGCCGCGTCGGCTTGAGCCGCCCCCCCGGGAATTCAAGGTCTCCGGCGCTGTCGCGCTGACCGAGAAATGTCACGCGATGGCGATGATTGGCCGCTACGAGACGTGCGGCGGTACTGCCGAGATTGCCATTAGTGGCATGTCGGGTCCGGACTGCACCGGAAAAACCGAACTCGGGCGCATCGCGAAACTCGCCGCGGTCATAGGCGACTTTGATATGACCACCAACTGATTCAGGCGCGCTGGAGACACTGGCAATACCTCGCTCCAGGCTGAGATGCTCCAGCAACAGTGGCGATGCGTACGATAGCGGTGCGTCCATCGCATTCGGCCCGCCAGTTACCAGACCGAGGCCGTCGACACTGACTGCAACGCGGTCGCCGTAGAGACCACGATACTGCGCAACACCGGACAAAGTACCGTTGCCATTGAGACTGGCGCCGGGAAGCTGACGAAGCAACTCGGCGGTGTCCACCACTTCCGAATACGGTGGCGAAACACTGTCGACGACCGGATACCCGTGCTGGCCGACCACGACCACCTGTTCGGGTGACTCATGATCGTCGGCGGCATCCGCGGCGACGGGGCTTACAAACAGAGCTGCTAAAAGAATTGTTCGGCGCGGAAGATTCCGGCCGGCGCAACACCGCGCCGACCATGTGTTTCGAGACTTCATGGATCGCTCCTGTATAAATGAGGAAGAGCCCGGACACACAAACGTGTGCCGCTCCTTCAGAAACTGGCTTGCCGGGAACTACACAGGAGTGGTGGGAGGCGCTCGTGAGCGAAACGCCACGATAGCAGAGCGAGTCAGGTGTTCGGTGTCTGCGGGCAAAACGAATGACGGCGCTTGAGCCGGTTCCGGCATGCGCCACTCGTAAGTGAGCGCGGCCTGGAATGACAGACCGCCGAGATAGCAGCGTTCCCAGGTATGGTGCCCGGCTACGTCGTCATCGTGATGGTGCCCGTGTTCGTATTGGCGGTAGTCGTGTTCGCCGTGAATGTGGGGGTGGGTGTGGGGGTGGGCGGCGTGCTTCCCCTGTTGACTGTGAATGGCCTGAACGGTCGATGAGGGCCGGACATCATCCGTGGCAGTCGGCAACGGTACCCCACCAGCGGTAGAGAACACGTCGCTGCATAGCCGGACCGGACCGCCTTCAGCCAGTGAAGCGGGCATGTAACCGACCGGAATCAGCAGCTTGAAGACAAGCGCAACGGATGCGAATCCACGCGCAATGCTCCGCGTGAACCACATGCGTTGACGTCTGATCGTGCGACTGCTCACGTGCTGATTATCGCAGATTGTGACTTCACTGAAGAGCTGTCCACGCGCCTGCGGGCGATCTGACCACGATGACCGAAACCGTACTCCTGAGCCTGCCCATGCCCGAGACGGTTGAAGCGGTCACTATCGGTGAAGGCGGAGCGATCCGTGACCGGCCGGCGTGGCAGCACATAGGTCAGTAGGAGCCGCGACGGCGCTCATTGGTGACCGTGCCCGGCCGCGCCGCCAGCGTAGCCGCGATGCACGTTGTAGCGCCGGACCTGGTGGGGCGTTAGCAACGCAGTGGTACGCAGGTGGGCACGGAGGTGCACTTCCCGCAGTTCGCCGAGGATGCGGCCGGCGTCGCTGGTGAGTTCGCGCAGCCGTTCCTCGTCGGCGCGTGCTTCGGCGAACAAGCGGTCCAGCTCGCGCTCCCGTTCCACGTAACGCCGCCCCAGGGGCACAGCCGCCGCGTGCATCTCCTGGTAGATGGCCTGGATGGCTGCTGCCTGGCTGTCGGTCAATTCCAGTTCGCCGCCCAGGTCCAGTACGTGACGGGGCCCGGGGTAGCTGTTCAGTTCCGCGGGCACGGCCAAGCCCATGCCGCGGCCCTCCAGGAAACCCTGCACATCGTCGTCCGACAGCGCCTGGATGTCGCGCTGTTCCAGCCCGGTGTGCGGCGAGTGCGTGCCATGCGCCTGCGCCTGCACGGCCTGGGGAAGCATCAGCAGCGCAACCAGCAGTGTCATCGACCTTGTCATGATTCCTCCACCCTTGAAACTGTGCGTGTCGTGCGGCCCACCCGACATCCGGATGGTGCGCGAGTACTTCAGCAGCAGCGCCTGCCGATCCATCCGCGACTGGAGGGCGTCGGCCCGGTCCGCAGCTGTGCTGTGCAACGGCGAACGCCGAGAAGCCGCGCGGCTCGGATGCGCCGAGTCCTTGGATGCGCTTCAGGTAACCGGCGGCCAACCAACCCTCCGCGCCATTTTGGTGCAGCTCGCCCCATCGGCCTCCCCGATTCAGTGCGGTGATCCTGCCGACCGCCTCAGCCGGACGACGCGCGTTGTCATAACTGGTTGATTGAAAAACAGACAGCACCTATGGCACGACGTTTGCTTTGGAACATCGGGCGCCGGCATCCGATGCTGGCTTACGGCTGTTCAGGGCTACGGCGCCAGAGGGTCTCGCGCATGGTGCGCCGGACCACAGCCTACTTACCTTAAGGAGCACTCCGATCATGCAGGAAACGGCAAAGCGTCGCATCGTTCCCGGTTGCGCAGTTCTGATTTTGACTGCCAGCGCGTTGGCCACGATGCAGGCACAGGCGGAAATTTCAGCCAGCGGGAATATCGGCATCGTGTCGGACTATGTGCTGTGGGGTATCACCACGCCGGGCAGTGAGAGTGATGGTCCTGCGGTGCAGGGCGGATTCGATATGGAGCACAGCAGCGGCTTCTATGCCGGATGGTGGGCGTCCAGCCTTGGCTATGGCACTGACAACCTGGCTACGACCGTGGAGAACGGGCTGTACTTCGGCGTCGGCGGCGGCGACGAATTCTTCTACGACGTCGGCCTGTATTACTACTACTACATGGATTCGTCCGATTCCAACGGATTCGAACCCTATGTGGCCGTTGGCTATGGTCCGTTCTCGATCGGCGCCAATTATCTGGCCACGGACACCGACTGGGGCAACAAGGGCGACACGTACTACACCGCAACGCTGGATTTCGACATCGGCGCCGGTTTCGAACTCGGTCTGCTTGCCAGACACTTCACCTACGAAAGGAACGGCGAATTCATCACCTCCACGGAGAGTTCGAATTTCCGTCACTTCGACGTGACGCTGGCGCGCCAGATCGGTGAATCGCCGGCGACAATGTTCGCAACCTACACCATGGGTGGCAAGGATCGCGATGGCCTGCGGCAGAAGAACAAGATCGTCTTCGGCTTCAACTATGCCTTTGACATTCGCTGATTGATTTTCGCTGATTGAGATCTGATCCGTCCGGCGGACCTGTCCAGAGTCCGCCGGACGTGATCGGCCACCGGTACCGTCGCGCAGTGCTCCGGCTTCCCCTCAGCAACCACGACCCGGCTACTCCCTCTCGAGGAGGTATCGGCGCCAACCGCCGAACGCCGTGATGTCTGTGGCGTCCGCCACCGCGACGGACTCGCACAGGAACCCTGCCACATCCCTGCCGTCGGCAAGCCGCACGCGACCGATGCCCAGCGGCGCCGGAATCGCGTCAACGAAGCCGCCGAAGCGGTGAGCCGGCATGGACCACACTTCCAGATCCACCGCCGCGCCATCCTCTGCCACCCGCACCAGACCAGGACGCAGTGGCGGACCAGCTGGCAGCGCGTACAGCCTGTATAGCGGCGCCGACCGCGTCGCGGCCACCAACCGCGCCGAACGTTGCGTCAGCTGATAGTTCAGCGCCAGGCCACTCATATGCGCGCCACAAACAGCGATCTCGATGTCTGCCACGGGCACACCATCGGTACCGGCATCAGCATCAGCTTGATTGGCAACCGGCGGACACTGCGGCAGCGGCCTGCCGGTGGCACCCAGCGGCACACCGGACGCCCGATGCAGACGGTCCGCGATCGCCAGCAGGCCCTGATCGTAGAACGCCGGCGCCACAAGCGTAACGCCCAGCGGCAGACCGTCGCCGCGAAAGCCCGCTGGGACGGCAACGGCGCTCAGATCCAGCAGGTTCACGAAGTTGGTATAACGGCCCAGGCGTGAATTGAGCATCACCGGGTCGGCCAGCAGCTCCTCGATCCGATAGATGGTGGCTGCCGTTGGCGTGACGAGCAGGTCGATATCATTCCACACACGCTCGGTGTGTCGACGCAGTTCGCGAAGGCGATAGGCGCCACTGAATCCTTCGGCCGCCGTGATCGAACTTCCGCCGCCGATGATCTGGCGGATCACCGGCAGCACCGCCTGCGGCTGAGCATCGACGAATGCCCCGACCGCGGCATAGCGTTCAGCCACCCACGGTCCCTCGTAGAGCAGTCGGGCAACCTCAAGGAAGGGATCCAGATCGATGCTGACCGCTTCACCGCCCACCGTGCCAAGGCGCTCAACGGCTTCGTCGAACAGCCGCCGTGCATCGTCGTCACCGAAGAACTCCAGATTCCGCACTGATGGCACACCGAAGCGGAACGCATCCGGTCGCACCGACCCGCGTCCCAGCAGCGGCGCGCGTGGCGCACGCGAGAACGGATCCTGTTCATCGAATTCAGCACCCGCGTCGAACACCGTGCGGGCATCGGCGGCCGTGCCGGCGAAGATCGATACCACGTCCAGGCTGCGACAGGCAGGCACCACGCCACGGGTACTGAGCAGCCCGCGACTGGGCTTGAGGCCGATGATGTTGTTGAACGCGGCAGGCACGCGACCGGAACCGGCAGTATCGGTGCCCAGTGCGAAACTGACGCAGCCGGTCGCCACCGCAACGGCGGACCCCGCGCTCGATCCGCCGGACACGTACGTCGCGTCGAACGGATTGTGACAGGCACCGTAGGGCGAGCGCGTACCGACCAGGCCGGTGGCGAACTGATCCATGTTGGTCTTGCCGATGGGCACCGCCCCGGCCGCGAGCAGTCGCGCAATCACCGGCGCATGGGCGTCGGGCACATGGCTGAAGGCGGGACAGCCCGCGGTGGTCGGCACACCGGCGAGATCGATGTTGTCCTTGATCGCGAACGGGATGCCGTACAGCGGCAATTCCCCGGCCCGGTGCTGTTCCAGCCGTTCGAGCAACGCCGCCAGCATGTCGTCGTCGAGCAGCGAGATCCAGACATTCGCAGGCTGCTGACTCCGTGCCATGGCCATCGACTCGGCAATTACCTCGCGCGGGGATCGCCTGCCGGCACGGTAGTCGGCAAGCAGTCCGGGAATACTCATGTCCGTCATCGGTCAAACTCCCTGTGCAATCGCCAGCAACGCCTGACCCGGCGCAACCTGTGCACCTTCACGGCACAGCATGCGCGTCACGGTGCCCGCCACGGCGGCGGTCACGGTGAGTTCGGTCTTCATGAACTCAAGCACCAGCAGCGCCTGCCCGGGCTGCACCTGTTCGCCCTCTTTCGCCGTCAGCTGCCAGACCACGCCGTGCACCGGACTTTCCACCGCGGTCTCGCCGGCATCGAGAACCAGCGCCGAGGCGCCCGAGGCAGCCTCGGGCGCCGCCGGTTCCGTCGCTGCAGGCTCGGCGCGACCGGCTTCCTGCCAGCGCTGGCGCTCGGCCTCGAAGGCCCGCTGCTGGCGTGCCTTGAACGCGGCGATTTCGGCGGCGTTGTCGGTGAGGCTGCGGTTGTAATCGGCCAGCGAGAAGGTCGTCTCCCGGATTTCGATATCGCAACGACCGCGCGGAAAATCCTCGCGCATGCGCAGCAGCTCGGACTCGCTCACCTCGTAGAAGCGAATCTGATCGAAGAACCGCAGCAGCCACGGCTCGCGAAACGCCGCCGTCACGTGATAGCGGTTCCAGATCTGCAGTGTGCGGCCCACGAACTGATAGCCGCCCGGCCCTTCCATGCCATAGATGCACAGATACGAGCCGCCGATGCCGACGGCATTCTCCGGGGTCCAGGTACGCGCCGGGTTGTACTTGGTGGTGACCAGCCGATGGCGTGGATCGATCGGTGTGGCCACCGGTGCCGAAAGGTAGACATCGCCCAGCCCCATCACCAGATAGGACGCGTCGTACACGATGCGTTTGACCTCATCCTCCGAGTCCAGCCCGTTGACGCGACGGATGAACTCGATGTTGCGCGGACACCAGGGCGCATCCGAACGCACCGACTGCATATAGCGCGTGGTGGCCAGGCGTGTCTGGCTGTCGTCCCAGGCCATCGGCAGATGCACGATGCGTGAAGGTACTTCGAACCGCGACAGATCCAGAAGCTCGTCCTCGGCCTGCATGAGCAGGTCCATCAGCCGCGGCAGTGGCAGCGTTTTGTGCTCGTAGTGCACCTGGAGACTGCGCACGCCCGGTGTGAGTTCGAGCATGCCCGGCAGGTCTTGCGACCGCAGCCAGTCAAGCAACGCCTGCACACGAAAGCGAAGATTCAGGTCGAGCACGTTGGGGCCATACTCAACGAGCAGATTGCGGTCACCGGCGGCGCGGTAGGTCACGCCAACCGGGTGCGCCGGGGGCGACAGCGATGCCAGAATCGGAGACCCCGGATTCGCGGCGGCTGCGCCGCACGCCGGCATCGCGGCGAACTGGCAGGAGGCAATGGCTTCTTCCTGCTCGGCTGTCAGCCGATGCGCCGTGGCCGCGTCCACCGGCTCGAAGCTCACCGTATCGCCGGCACCCAGCTGGCCAAGCTTCCACAGATCGGCCGCGATCACCGTTGCCGGACAAACGAAACCTCCCAGACTCGGGCCATCCGGACCCAGCACCACGGGCATGTCACCAGTGAAATCCACGGTGCCGATGGCGTAGGCGTTGTCGTGAATATTGGAGGGATGAAGTCCTGCCTCACCACCATCCGGACGCGCCCACTCGGGCTTCGGCCCGATCAGCCGGACGCCGGTGCGATTGGAGTGGTAGTGAACTTCCCAACGGGTCGCGAAAAAGGTTTCAATGTCGCGCGGCGTAAAGAAGTCCGGCGCGCCGTGCGGTCCGTACATGGCACGCAACCGCCAGTGATGTGCGTAGTGCGGAATGCGGGCCGGGTCGAGCACGCCCGGTTCAACCGTGGGCAGGTGCGCCAGGTGCAGCACATCGCCGGCCCGCAGCATGCGCCCGCCGTGACCACCAAACCGGCCCAGCGTGAATGTTGCCCGGCTGCCCAGGTAGGCCGGCACATCGAAGCCGCCGCGCACCAGCAGATAGCAGCGCGCGCCGGCGCCATCGACGCGCCCCAGGGTCAGCGTTTCGCCACCACGAACGTGCACGGCGCGCCAGTGATCGATCTCGCGACCATCGATCCGCGCCTGCATGGCTGCGCCGGTCAATGCAATAACGGCATCCGCGCGGAACTTCAATGTCGGTCCCGTCACCGTCATTTCCAGTCCGGCGGCGTCATCGCCGTTGCCCAGCAGCCGGTTGCCGAGACGAAACGCCAGGGTGTCCATGGGTCCGGATGGCGGCACACCGATGTGCCAGTAACCGATGCGGCCCGGCCAGTCCTGCACCGTGGTCTGTGTACCGCCAGCGATGACTTCAACCGCGTCGCTGTGGAATTGCACACCCGCCAGGTACGCGGTGGTCTGCCGACCAACCGCGAAAACCGGATCGGCGGCGATCTGACGCAGGTAGGCGAGATTCGTTTCCACGCCGCCTATGCGGGTATTGGCCAGAACCTGTTGCAGTGCCGCGATGGCCGCAGGGCGGTCCGCGCCATGCACGATCAGCTTGGCAAGCATAGGGTCGTACCAGGCAGGCACCTCGCTGCCGCTCTCGACCCAGGTCTCGATGCGGGCGACACTGGGGAAATGCACATCCGTGATCACGCCGGCCGAGGGCTGGAAGTCGCGTGCCGGATCCTCGGCATACAGGCGCGCCTGAATGGCATGACCGCGCTGCCGGCCGCGCAACGCGCCCAGATCGATCGGCTCGTCGGCCGCCGCGCGCAGCATGTACTCGACGAGGTCCACGTCGGCCACCTCTTCGGTCACGCCATGTTCAACCTGAAGCCGGGTGTTCACCTCCAGAAAATAAAACTCCGCCGTCGCAGCGTCATAGAGAAACTCCACCGTACCGGCACTTCGGTAGCAGACGGCTCGGCCCAGCCTTTCCGCGGTATCCAGCATCGCGGCGCGTACGCCATCGGGAAGATCCGGTGCCGGTGTCTCTTCAATCACCTTCTGATTGCGCCGCTGCAGCGAGCAGTCGCGTTCTCCCAGCGCCACCACCTCACCGCGACCGTCACCGAAAATCTGCACCTCCACGTGACGGGCACACTCGACCAGCTTCTCGATGAATACGCCACCGTTGGAAAAGTTGTTACGCGACAGCCGGCGCACCGACTCGAACGCCTCGCAAAGATCCGACTCGCCATGCACGGCCTGCATGCCTATGCCGCCACCGCCGGCGGTACCCTTGAGCATCAGCGGATAGCCGATGTCGCGCGCCGCGGCCAGCGCATCGTCGGGCGACTCGAGTAATCCGCTGCCCGGAAGCAGCGGCACACCGTTCTCCGATGCAATGCGTCGAGCCGTGTGTTTGAGGCCGAATGCTCGCATCTGTTCGGCGGTGGGGCCGATGAACACGATGCCCTCGGTGTCACAGCGTTCGGCGAACACAGCATTCTCCGACAGAAAGCCGTAGCCCGGATGGATGGCCTGCGCACCGCTGGCCGCCGCAGCGGCCAGCACGCGATCCGCATCCAGATAGGAACTCACGGCCGGCGCTTCGCCGATGTGCATGGCGCGATCGGCAGCGGCCACATGCAGTGAGTTGCGGTCGGCGTCGGAGTACACCGCCACCGACGCCACGCCGAGTCGGCGCAGAGTCCGCATGATGCGGCATGCGATAACGCCACGATTGGCGATCAATACAGTGTCGAACATCCTGTGAGTGCCATGTTTACGGGGCGGGCCGTCCCGCCGTGGATCCATTCCGCCGGAGTCGTCCCAGGCGGGTCGGGTCGCGGGCATCGGCCCTCAGTCCCAGACGATCATCTCCACAGGTGTGGGGTTATAGGCGTTGCAGGGATTGTTGAGCTGCGGGCAGTTCGAAACGAGCACCAGCACATCCATCTCCGCCCGCATCTCCACATACTTGCCGGCATCGCTAATGCCATCCTCGAAGCTCAGGCCACCCGTCGGCGTCAGCGGAACGTTCATGAAGAAGTTGATATTGCTGGTCAGATCGCGCTTGCCCAGCCCGTAACCGGCTTCGGCCAGCACGTACAGAAAACTGTCGCGGCACGAATGCATTGGCCTGGTGCCCAGGCCATAGCGCACCTGATTGGACTCGGCCGCACAGGCGCCGCCCAACGTATCGTGTCGCCCGCAGGTATCGGCGGTGATGGTCAGCATCACGTTGCCGGAACCGGACATCAGGCGGCTGCCGGTGGTCAGATAGGCATTGCGCTGGGTGCGTATCGTCGTCGTCGCGCAGTAGCGTTCCTCGGTGGGACGCGCCAGGCTGTAGAACAGCGTGTCCACCGCCTGATTGCCTTCCAGGTCGAGTATACGCAGTGTCTGTCCGCGCATGACTTCCGCCAGCCACGCGGAGCCAGCCGGCACGATGTCACTGCGCACGGCCGAAGCCGGGTCCAGCGGACTGATCACCGGTGTGACTGAACTCATCTTCCCGTCCTCGTTTCATCGAACTGGCAGTTGTAGATGCTGGTGTTGGCATACGCCCGGGCATTCTCCGGGCGATAGTTGATGCAGTAGTCGTAGGCGGCCTGCACCGGCGCCCCGCGCCTGATCAGCAGATCGATGGCGCCCGGCGCGTACTCGGATGACGAGTTCATCGGATGTGGCGCGGTGTTCAGCACCACCAGCGTATCCATTTCCGCACGCAGCTCCACGCTGGCGCCCGGACTCGAATGAGCCTGCGCATAGACGATCTCTCCGTCCGCGGCGACGTACACGCGACTGAAGAAATTCACGTTGGGCACCAGATCCTGACGACCGAGCCCCCATTTCGCCAGTTCAATCAGAAACAGCTCACGACCGCTGCGATGAAACGCATTGCCATCGCGCTGATAGCTGGACTCTCCGTACTGACGCCGGATATCTTCGGGTGTGGTCACGCCGCCGATGGTGTCGTGCCAGCCCAGCGAATCGTCGATGATGGACAGCATCACCCGGCCCATGTCCGAGTACAGCATGTTGCCCTTGGTGAGCATCGCCGTATGCTGCGCCTTCAATGTGTCGGACATGTTGTAGCGTTCGAGCAGATTGTCCGGATTGAACATCAGCATCGCGGCGTTGGCATGCCCTGTCGGATCCACCAGACGCAGACAATAGCCGCGCCGTATCACCATCGACCAGTAGCGCCCCCCGGGTACCGTCTCGGCATGTACCGAGCCTGCCGGTGGCACTTTCCTCACAGTTTTCGCATTCACTGTTGACGCTCCATCCCGGTCACGGACTCCGCCTGGCGCCGCCGATGCGGCTGAGCGCTGTGTTGCGGCGGTGCAGACGCATCCCTGGCGTGCCCAGCCAGTGGCAGGTTGTAGGTAATGCACGCACCGAAGGCTTCCGGTTCATGCGGATCATCGCGTACACGGTCGAATACCAGCAGCCGCCCGCCCAGATAGAAGCTCTCCCGGATGTCATGGCTGGTCATGAAGATCGTCAGTCCGATGTCGCGCCACAGGTCGAGTATCAGCTCGTGCATGTCGCTGCGAATACCAGGGTCCAGTGCACCGAAAGGTTCGTCCAGCAGCAGGATGCGCGGACGCTTGATCAGCGCCTGCGCGATGGCAAGGCGCTGCTGCATGCCGCCGGACAGCTGCGCCGGATACTTGTTCGCGGCGTTCGCCAGACCCACGGCCGCCAGCATGTCCACGGCCTGCTGCCTGGCCACGCGACGCGCCCGTCCGAAGAGCCGTGCGCTCAGTGCGGCGCCTGCGAACTCGGCACCGACCAGCACATTGTCCAGGGCCGACATGTGCGGGAACACGGAGTACTTCTGGAATACGACGCCGCGATCCGGACCGGGTTCATCCGCCAGCTGCTCACCATCGATGCGTATTTCACCGCGGGTTGGCCGTTCCTCGCCGAGCAGGAGGCGCAGAAACGTCGTCTTGCCACACCCCGACGAACCGACAATCGTGACGAATTCGCCGGAAGCGATATCGAGGTTGATGTTCTCGAGAACGACCTGGCGTCCGTAGTACTTCCACAGACGATGCACCTGTACCGTACTCATCGAGTGGCACCTGCGCCGTACCAGGGGAACGCGAAGCGCACGATCAGACGCATCCCGAAATCGAGCACGAACGCCAGCAACGTGATCCATGCAACATAGGGCAGTATGGTTTCCATATCCAGATAACGCCGCACGAGAAAGATCCGATAGCCCAGTCCCTCGGTCGCCGCGATGGCCTCCGCGGCAATGAGGAACAGCCATGCCGTGCCAAGCGCAAGTCGCGTGGCGTCGAGCAGACGCGGCATCACCTGCGGCAACACCACACGCAAGGCGAGCTGCCAGGTCGAGGCACCCAGAGTCTGCGCCTTGATCAACAGCTCGGTGGGCAGCTCCTCCACACGCTGCTGTATGTCACGGGTGATGAACGGCGCAATCCCGAACACGATGAGCACCACCTTGGACAGTTCGCCGATCCCGAACGCGATAAACAGCACCGGCAGGACCGCCAGCGGCGGAATCATCGACACGACCCGGATGAACGGCGACAGCGACGTGCGGACGTAAGGAATCAGCCCGGTGACGATACCAACGCACAGCCCTATCCCCATACTGATCGCGACGCCGGTGAGCAGCCGCGTCAGACTGGCCGCCGTATCGGCCCACAGAACCAGTTCACCGGTGCGCCGGTTGGGTTCCGTGGCAAGGCGCTGCATCGTGTCCGCCATCGATGACAGCGACGGCAGCAGTTTGTCATCCGGATTCTCCGCCAGTCTGGCCGACGACGCGGCCACATAGATCAGCAGCAGAATCAGAAACGGCAGCACACTCAGAACAGGACCTGTGGTTCTGTCCGGCCTGCGGTTGATCAGTCGTTTCACGCGTGCCCCCCCGGCAAACGCCTGCTGTTGCAGTTCGCCCCGTTGCGGTTCGCCGACGCGCTACAGTTCGCCGTCCGCGGCCATGCGCATGTAGTCGGCATTGAATCGCAACCGAACATTGCTGCCGCTGCCCAGAACGCTGTCGTCAGAGAAGCTCATGCCCACGAAGTCAGGATTCGGTGCCGATTCACCGAGCAGGCCGTGCGCAAACGCGAACTGCCGCACCGAGTCCATGGTCTGGACCAGCTGCGCGCTGGTTGCGAACTCCACCGCGTCCGCCGGTTCGTAGAACATGCGCGTGGTGGCGAGCTGCGCTTCGTAGCCGGCGAGATCGGTGCCCGCCGCATCCGCCATGGCCGCGCGTACCCGGCCGCCCGCTTCGTCTTCCGCGGCCATGCGCTGCATGATTTCGTACCATGCGCCGGCCAGCGCCTTGCCGAAGTCGGGATTGGCATTCAATACGGCCGTGTTGACGCCGAGCATGTCGATGATTTCGCCGGGAATGCTGGACGAATCGAACACCAGATGCGCATCGGACATGCTGCGGATCTCGCCAAGCTGCGGATTCCATGCCACCACGGCGGTCACGTCGCGCGATGACCACGCGCCGACGATGTCGGCATCAGACGTATTGACCACGCGCACATCGCGCTCGGAAAGCCCCACGCTGTCGAGCGCACGCGCGAGCAGATAGTGGGATACCGAGAGCTCCACCAGGTGAATGTTGCGTCCCGCGACGGCCGCCAGGTCGTCGGAGCCCTTCAGTACCAGGCCGTCGTTGCCGTTGGACGCGCTGCCAAGTATCAGCGCCGTGGTATCGACGCCGCCCGCGGCCGGTATTGTCAGTGCATCCATGTTCGTGAGCGTCACGCCGTCGAAGGCGCCGGCTGTATACAGATTGATCGACTCGATGTAGTCGTTGATCTGAACAACCTCGATGCTGATGCCGTACTTGTCGGCCCAGCGCTCGACGATGGCCGCCTCCTCGCCATAACCCCATGGCATCCAGCCCACGTAGATGCTCCAGGCTATGCGGAAGCTGTCGCGTTGCTGCGCGACCGAACCCGCCGGATACAGTGTGAAGACGAGCAGAGCGGCTGCCGTGCTCACGACCAGGTGGCGAAACCGTTTTCGGGTCTGACTCATGATACCTGCTCCTCATATAAACCATTGGATCGGAAACACGGCAAACGGGAGAATCAAACTCGACCTCCCGGGCTTTTGTCCCGCCGTGTAACCTCCCGGTGAGGAGAGGTCGGCAGCTCTCGGACCAGTCACCCGCCATAGCGGGCCGGAACCCTAGCCGCCCATTTCACAAGTTGTAATGCAACGACCGTAGCCACGGTCCGGATGCATGCGCCTCGCTGTCGATTCACCAGTTGCCACGCGGTTACCAAGCAAGATCAGGGCCAACTCTCGCTCACTCATACTTTCAACAGGTTGCGTGGGAAACTGACGGCGCCCTGAGCGGTCGCCCCGGGAACAGGCACCAAATCGGGACGTCACGAGTGCCCGCTGCGCACTGCTTTGGCGCACAGGCGAACCTGTACGCCCGGCAGGCGATACGAAAACCCGCGCCTTCGGTGGCGGTAAAAACCACACTGGAATGTGCAGGTGATGCTGGTAGTATGGAATGCGTGCCTGGCGCCTGATCTCACACAGTCAACATCAGAATGAGAAGGGACGCCATGAGCGGGCGATCGCGCCTGGCCCCGACGCGTAGGATTGTGGGCCGGTAGTGAGCAGGTGCCAGCACACTTGCCGATGCCTCCGGTGTCGACGCCGTTTCCTGTGTACGTCTCAGAGCTCGGCAGCGCATTGACAACATAGGCACGCTTCGCGACCCTTGCCCTACTCCCGCGCCATCGGCCAATGCCACGCCATCGGCCCATGCTGATCGTTGCCCGCGCCCGAACGAGAGGTGAGCCTCATGCCTGACGACGCCCCCATAGCTGACCTGCTTCGCTATCCACTGTTCAACGCGCTGTTCGGACGACGTGCCCGGCGCTTCGGCCTTGGCATGGAAATCCCGTCGGGCCCTCTGGCGTTCCGGTCCCGTCACGCCGCGAAACCACTTTCCGAACTGGAACACTCACTGCTGATTGCCGCAGCCACCGGGGTATCCGGCTGGAGCTTCGGTGTGCCGTTCGGCCCGGACCGGCCCGACGAGCACGCACATTACACACTGCGTTTCACTGGTCGCACTGCGCCCACCGCCGGCGGATTCGGCACGCCCGCGTTACTGTTCACGAATGATGACGGCACCTTCATCACCAATACGCGCGATGTCCGGCCGCAGCCCGGTCAGCCACCGGGCGGGGCGGCCAGCGATACCGAACAGATCCTCTCAGTGATACGGCAGCACACCATGAAGCTGTCCGACACGCGGCTGGATCTGCCTGCCGAACCGCCGCATATGCTCGAACCCAATCTGTGGATGGCCAACGCACCCGGCTCCACGCTGTTCATGCCGATCGGCGATGCCAGTGAACAGGTGCTGTCCCTGCTTGCCTTAGCGATCGGGAACGGCAACACCATCGTGGACGACGCAGTTGGCAGGCCGGCCGGCGACCTGCAACCTTTCGTACGCAGCGGACTCATCTCCGACAACAAGCGAGTACCGATTTCGGTTCTCCAGCAGATGGCCTATGAAGCCAACTGCTCGGAGCTTGCGTTCATGGGCCACAACATCGTGCTGACGCTGCAGGCCATGGGACTGGGAGGGCTATACCTCAACGGCCTGAACCGCTGGAGCATTCTGGGTGCTTTCGCCGCCAAAGGCATTCAGGGCTTCGGCTTTCGCTTTGTGCATGACGAGCGCTGGACACTACCGAACCCGGTGGGTCTGGACGGCGTCTACGAAGCCCTGTGTCCGCCCTACCATGCCGACATGCAATCAGCCGTGGAAGCCTTCGTGAAGCGCAAGTTCGGACCTGGCGGAGCGTACGATCCCGATACGCCGGGCGCGTGGAAACACAGCGCCGGTGTCAAGAAAAGCGTGTCGCCGTACAGCGAGGAATTCATCGACTGCCTGACAACGGTGGCGCAGTACGTGCTGGACAGCTACGGTCGATTTCCGAATACGTTCACGACCATTGTGCTGCCCGGTTTCGTACAGGCCGTGCATCTGGACACCGAGTTCTACGACACCCATTACGCCTCGGGCGCGTACCTCAAGACGCATGCCAGCCACATGCGCCGCTGGCACCCGGGCGAAGACCATACGTAATTTTCAGAAAATCCGCTCGCCCGTTGCACGCAACGCATCGATATAGAGATCCCAGACCTCCTCGGAGCACACGTATTCAAGTATCGGTGTTTCCGGCGAGTAGTCCCAGACGCCGCGCATCGTCACCGGGCGCGAATAGGTGATGTCATCGATGAAGGTGAGGTCGTTGATCAGGCGCTTCGTGCCTGCTTCCGAGACTTCCAAACGCATGCGCTCTTCCATGCGCGCCTGATCGGAAAACAGGATCTTGCCCATCTCCCGCTCCTGAAGGTGCGTGGTATGGATCACCAGCGTATCGCCATCCCAGTGCGCCACGGCGTGTCCCATGCGGGTATGCAGAACGGGTTCGGGATGATCATGGTCCACCATGAAGATCTTGCGATACTGCGACCAGGCTTCGAAAAACAGTGTGATGTCGTGGTCTCTGTGAATCAGCTCGATCGGGAATGGCGGCTGAATCATCGAGCGCGGCATGGCCTCGGGAACACACAGACGGGCAGGATCATCCAGATCGCGATCGAAGTCCGTCACGTAGGCGTCCCACAGTGCGCGACCATGTTCGGTGAACGGCGGACCGTCGAACGGCCAGCCAACCGACTGACCCACATTCGGCATCCAGTAGCCGCTGAAATCCGGTCTTTCGTCGTGCTCATCGGCTGCGGTTCCGTTGCCGACAAGCGCCAGTGTCACCAGCAGCAGGGTCGATCGCAGCATCCCGTGAACATTCATGGCATCACCTCCCGGGCGGCTTGCGACCGGATTCAGGACAGCTCAATCCTCGCCATCCGCTTCGTCGTCATCCACGGCAAAGCGGTCAACCGACATCTGCAGCCATTCCATGGTATTGAAGTTGGCGCCGGCCTGATCCCCCATGAAGCGCGGACTGGTGGTCTCGATATAGTTGGGCACCACCGTGTTGCCTTCATGACAACCGTACTCGTAGATCTCGTAGTCCTCGTTGCGTGTCCACGGAAATTCCAGTTTGAACGGCGCCGTGAGCATTTCGGGATCCTCGATCCATGCTTCGTACTGGATGGAATCAGGTCCCGTCGGCGTCAGCCTCTCGGTGATACGCATCGATGTGCTCGTCGGCACCGGTTCGTTACTGGGGCCGACGATGACCATCGGCGACAGTCCGTTGAAGTTCGTGGTTTCGATGACCAACGAGTCGCCGTCCCAGTGTCCGCGGGACTCACCCATCCAGTTCCTGATCTGCGGCGGTACCGTATCGCGTCCGTCGAGTGGAATGATGCGGGTTTCGTGAATCATCTCCAGACGCAGCGCCACATAGCCGGGAGACTGGTAAACCTCGATACCGTTGTTGTAGGGAAAAGGAACCATCGATGCGGGAAGGCCGCGTGTGATGCATCTGTCCAGGGCGTTGAAATCGTCGAGGTCGTCGAAATACTCCTCGGACCAGCTGCTCTTCATGTTTGCCGCGGCGGCAAGACCCGCCTCCGTCATCGGCGGAATCCGGCCGTTGGCAGGTTCCATGATCAGCGACGTCTGGCGCAGTGGCCGGCCCCATTCGAACCAGTGGCCCGAACCGATCCGATCGGCATCCTCGTCGCGCTCGTAGGCGGTGGCGGTCACGTCGGCCTGACGCAGTGCTTCCTCATATTCCTCGTCGGTGAGATAAGCCTTGTCACCAAGATTCACCGGTCTTTGCATCGGCGTGCCGCCCACCGATTCGAGTGGCCACTTGCCGCGAAGATCCGGATCACCCCACGAAGTACGCGGAACAGTCCACGATCCGGAATCAGACGGGCGCGCCTGCGCACCGGAGCCGGATCCCGACATCGACGTCGAGGATCCCGCGCTCATGTCGCCGGATGGCGAATCCGAGCATGCAGCAAGCGCCAGCGAAACCGACAGCGCGCTCAATGCCAGATAACGTTTATCCATGGGATCAACCTCAAGCCATTCGATAATTAACAGGTGAACGGCGTGGAAACCGGTTCGCCGCGACCATAAAGCATAGGCAAACTACCTGTTTACTGTCAAAATTGCCCGTTGTTCATTCAGACTCATCAATATGCCGAGGGGACTTGCCGATGCCTGAACTCAAACATCACGCCCGACATACGGCGGTGTGGGCGGCAATTGCCACAACCGCGATGCTTGCGCTGACTGTCGGCGTGCAGGCGCAGGAACGACCCGAGAAAATCGGCGATCAACCGAACCTGAACGGTATCTGGCGCGCCATGAGCACGGCTCACTGGAATCTCGAACCGCAGAATGCCGAAGCATTGGAAGACTTCTGGCAGATGGGCGCAATCGCCGCCATTCCGGGCGGTCGGGGTGTCGTCGCCGACGGTGAAATCCCCTACCGTGACGCCGCGCGCGCGGAACGCGATGCCAACCGCGCCGCCTGGCCGGCATCCGATCCGGAAGCCAAGTGCTATCTGCCCGGCATTCCTCGCGCCAACTACATGCCCTACCCGTTCCAGATCATCCAGGACGGTGAAGGCGATATATTGTTCGTTTACGAATACGCGAGCGCCAATCGCGTCGTATTCATGGATCAGCACCGCGTACCGCCCGTGGACACATGGATGGGCGTCTCCAACGGCCATTGGGATGGCGACACGCTGGTCGTGGAGACTATCGGCCTGAACGGTGAAACCTGGCTTGACCGCGCCGGCAATTTCGTCGGCGCCGCAGCTACGGTCACCGAACGCTTCACGGCCATCAGCGATGCGCACATACAGTACGAAGTCACGATCGAAAATCCCCAGGTGTTCACGCGGATCTGGTCCTTCAGCCTGCTGCTGTACCGCGACCTGGAACCGGACGCGCAACTGATGGAGTTCCGCTGCGTGCCGTTCTCCGAAGAACTGCTGTTCCAGCACGTGCTGCCCAGAGATCGCGACTGAATCAGCGAGGCCGGTGTACCGCGACGAACGCGGTCACCGGCCTCTGAACGTTGCGATCATGATTACGGCATGAACAGCCACAGCAACGGAATATAGAAAAGCCCGATCAGAATCGACAGCGACACGGCGCTGGTCGTCAGTTCGGTATCGAGCCGGGCCATGGAAGAGAACGCCAGCGCCATGAATCCGATCGGCGCGGCACTGCACAGCGCAACCACGGCCAGCGTCTCTCCTTCCAGTCCCACCGCATACGCAAAACCCAGACCGAACGCGAATCCCAGACCCATGCGGATGAACAGCGCCAGCCCGATCAGCCGAATGCTGTTCAGCGACAGCGAGAAGAATATGCCCAGCGCGATCAGGATCAGCGGCGCAGTCATCCGCGCAACCGGCTCAACAGTCGCCTGAATGCCGGCCGGCAGCGCTGTACCGCTTACCGACAGCAGCACGCCAGCCGCCAATGCCCAGAACACCGGTGCCTTGAAGACGCGGCCCAGCACCATCAGCCGCGCGGACGGCTGTGGACTGAAGCGGAACGCAGTGGCATAGGTTACCGTGGCGACCATCAGTGCGTTCCCGAAATCGAACAGCACCGCGTCGGCGAAACCGCTCTCGCCGTAGAACGCCAGAATGAACGGAAACATGAACGCGTTGTTGACGATCATCGTGTTCATGGCCATGGCACCGAGCGTTCCGCGGTCCAGGCCCATGCGTCGGGTTGCCAGCAGCATCGCTCCCAGGCACAGCATGTTCACGACGATGTTCGCCAGAGGCAGCAAGGCCTTGTCGCTCGTGAGGACGACATTGGGCAGCGTGGTGAGTATCAGCAGCGGCAGCGTCACGAAGAAGACGAGCTTGAGCAGGAAGTCGCCATGGGACTGCTCGGCGATGCCGGCACGCCGGAGCATGACGCCGATCAGAAAGTAGACGAAGATCGGCGTGAGCTGAACCGCAAGGTCGCCCATTCGGCTATTGTTCTTCCGGATCCCTGCCGTCGCGAGGTGCACCGGTACCCGAGGACCCCATGAACAGTCTCGAGCCGTCGGGCAGTATCAGATCGCGCCCGTTGGCGCGGTTGTCGCCGCTGCGTGCCCGATACCCCTCAACCACGATCTCCGTGCCGGCCCGAACCGACTGCCGTGTGAAGCCGCGTCGTATCAATGTGTTGGGTGTGCCGCCCTCGATCATCCAGCGGGTGACCGTGCCGTCGTCCTCAACAACATCGATGTGCATCCATGTATGCGGATTGATCCACTCCATGCGCACGATCGTGCCGCTCAGGGTAACCGGCTGGTTGGCGTCGAACTCGGCAACGAATGCGTGGTGCGCCGCCGCCGGTGCAGCCAACACCTGGCAAAGGCAGGCGGCAAAGGCCGCCACCGCAATCCTGTACATGGCGGCTGACCTGTTCATGGCTCGTCCTGCCGGTCACGCACAGCCAGTTCATCGCGGGCCACTTCCATCATGTGTCGCAACGCGTAGTTTCCTTCATGACAGGCGTATTCGTACATTCCACCCTCGGTCGGCCGCATGGAAAACGCAGCAGTCCAGGGCTGTGTCCAATGCGAGTCGTCTTCGACGGTGAGCCGGAACTCGATTCTGTCGTCGGCAACGCGGGTGTATTGTTCGGTGAGGTGCATGTTCCCACCAGCGCCGCGATAGCGCGAGCGGCCGTTGAAGTTGCGGGTTTCCACGACCAGCGTCTCGCCTTCCCAGTAGCCGCGCGACTCGCCCATCCAGCTCGTCAGTTCGCCGAACGGCCGCCCATCCAATGGCACCACACGCGCCTCATGAACCATCTCGTGAACGATGGTGACGTATCCGGGTGACTGGGCGATCAGAATGTTGTTGTTGTAGAGGCCCGGCAGTATGGCCTGCGGCAACCCCCACGAGATGCATCGCTCCAGGGGAGAACGGGCGTGAAGCCACGCGTTCATGGCGGCTTCGATATCCGCGTCCGCCGCGAGCGGAGCAGCCGTGGCCGCCTGCGAACGTCGCGCCTGCGCGGCGTCCGTCAAGGGCGGCAGCCGCCCATCCGGCGGGTCGACGATCAGCGAAGTGCGGCGCGACTCGTCGATCCGACGACCAGGATCGGTCATGTACTGCGCGTGGACCAGATTGGTCGGCGCATCGTCGCCGGGCGGCTCATCCATGCGCCGCGCCGCCCGTGCCTCCAGCTGCGCGACTTCCTCATCGCTGTAGAACTCGCGGTCGCCCAGCTCATGCGGACGCTCCAGAGGCGTGATACTGCGATAGTCCCATACACCCTGAAGATCGGGATCTCCCCATGGGGTGCGTGGCGATGCATATTCTGTGTCGTTCCCCGGCGCCGCGGAGTACCTGACTTCGCCCCCTGTCACCAGCGGCAGCAGCACCAGCGTGATGAACGTGGCGAGCGCGGTCAACGCGGTCGCGAACGGACGCGTGCGATCGTACATCTGTCTGTCCGGATCAACTCTCGCTTGCCGTTCAAGGTAACACAATCGGCACCGCCTCGCGTGCCGCGGCGTCAGCGCTGGCTTACCGCCAGCACCTGGGCCAGATCGGTGGTGCCATCCAGGATCTTGTGGATTCCATCCTGCTTCAGGGTGCTCATGCCCTGATGCATCGCCAGGGCGAACAGTTCGGCGGCGGGTGCGCCGCTGATAATCGCGCGTTTGATCTCGTTGCTGGCGGGCATCAGCTCGAACAGGCCTGTTCGCCCCTTGTAGCCGGTGCCGCCGCACTCCTCACAGCCCTTGGCATGATACAGCGTCAGCACACCGGCGCGGCCGTAGTGCGCCATCCAGTCGGCCACCAGCGCATCGCGGCCGGGTGTTGCGGTGGCTTCGGATTCCAGATACTCGCTGGCGAGTCGCACCAGCATCTCCTCGGTCGCTTCCTCCGGCACACGGCAGTGCACACACAGACTGCGTGCCAGACGTTGCGCCAGCACACCGAGCAGCGCATCGGAAAAATTGAACGGGTTCATACCCATCTCCAGCAGCCGCACCACACTCTCCGGCGCGCTGTTGGTGTGCAGCGTGGACAGCACCAGATGACCGGTGAGCGATGCTTCCAGTGCGGTCTTGGCGGTCTCTCCATCGCGGATCTCACCGACCATGATCACGTCGGGATCCGCGCGCAGGAATGCCCGCAGCGCCGCAGCGAACGTCAGCCCGGCCTTGGGATTGACTTCGAGCTGCCGCAGTCCGACCTGGGTGATCTCCACCGGATTCTCGGCCGTCCAGATCTTGCGCGATCCGTCGTTGAGATGCCGCAGCACCGAGTGCAGCGTCGTGGTCTTGCCGGATCCGGTGGGTCCGCAGACCAGCAATATCCCATGCGGTTTCTCGATCAGCGTACGCAGCCGGCCATGGTCGTGTTCGCGCAGCCCCACCGCCTCGAGCGGCAGCGCGGTACTGGAATCGAGTATCCGCAACACCACGTCTTCGACGCCGCCGGCCGTGGGCAGGATGGCCACACGCAGTTCGATATGCGAGCCGGTGCGGCGGAAGACGATCTTGCCGTCCTGTGGCGACCGATGATCGGCCACGTTGAGGTTCGCCATCACCTTGAACCGCGACACCAGAGCGTCGCGGTACATCCACGGTATCGTGCGCTTCACATGCATGCGCCCGTCGATGCGAACACGCACAACCGTATCACCCTTCGCCGGCAGCGGCTCGATGTGGATGTCCGAGGCACGGTCGCGACAGCCCTCCGCGATGATCTGATCGGCAAGGCGTACGATAACGTTATCGCTGGCCGCCAGATGGGTCTGGATGTTCGATGACGCGTGGCCGACATACTGCCCGCGATGCCGCTCCAGGTCCGCATCACTCACAGGCTCGGCAGCAGCACTTCTGAAGTGCCGGTTCAGCAGCCAGTCGATGTCGGCAGCGGGCGCATAGGCCGGCTGCACGATCAGGGGCGTGCCTACACGCATCGCATCCAGCGCATCCCGATCGAGCACATTGCTCATTGCCACGTGCAGAACGTTGCCATTCAGGTGCACCGGCACCACACGGCAAGCCTCGATCAGCGCTGGCGGCAGCTGATTCAGCACTTCGGGGGCGAAGTTCCAGTGGCGCAGATCGACGGCCGGTATGCCCAGCTGATAAGCCAGTCCGGCTCGAATGCCCTCATCGTCGGCGATACCGGCGTCGCACAGAATGTCACCCAGCAGGCGGGAGGGATCCAACTGCTGGATCCGTTGCGCTTCAGCCAGCTGCGAATCGTCCACCAGACCCAGATCCAGCAGAGCCTGCCCCAGCCTGACCGAGCCACGACGTTTCAGCTCATTGATCCTGCTAACCAGCTCCGCCGGACTGCCGACAGGCAGCACCGGGCCTGCCGCCTCGACGGCGGATCTCGCGGCGCGCCTGGCGGCCGAAGCCTGGGTCGATCGGGAATCATTCATGGTCGTGCACCCGACAGGCCGGTTCTCTTACACCTGGCTCGGTGCGGGCGGATACCGACGGTAGACATGGTGAGCAGCCCCCATTACCACGCAGCGCGTGGATTCCGGGTCAGACACTACGCATAAGCCAACGCACGCGCGTTGAAGGATGTCTCACTTTGCCGCCGGCGCTGTAAGTTCCGCGCGTCGCCACGTCACCACATCGCAAGCGACGGAACGGGATGCGATGGGATGGGGGGATGGGATGGGACGAATCAGGGCATCAGATGGCGGCGGACGCCGCGATGTCCGACAACCGCTGGAAGCGTTCGATATTCGGTGCCGCCTGCATCACACCGGCCGTCAGGCAGACAAACGTCATGTCCAGCGCCGGATCGACCCAGAACAACGTGCTGCCGGCGCCATAATTGCCGAACGTGCCGGGCGACGTCAGCGTCCCGAGCAGGTTCGGGCACACGGTGTCGCCGCGCAGGCCGAAGCCCAGCCCCAGGTAGGCGGGATATGGCGCCCAGCCGTGGTTGATCGCGATGCCGCGATACAGCTCGTTCGGCTTGTCACCGGTCCAGTTGCGGGTCGCCAGCCGCAGCGTGGCGGGTGACAGAATACGCGCGCCGTCGAGCGCGCCGCCCAGACGCAGCATCTCCGCGAACCGCAACAGATCGGGCACCGTCGATACACCACCCACCCAGGGCATTTCGGCCTGTTCTTCCTTGAATGCGCCCTGCGGGCCCAGGTTGCTCCGTCCCAGATGCTCCTGCGGCGGCCGCCCGCGAAAATCCGGGAACACGTGACGACCGGCAAGATCGCGACGCAATCCAATCGCGGTGTCCTTCATCCCCAGCGGCGTCAGCACCTCATCCTGCAGCAGATCGCGATAGCTGCGTCCCTGAGGATCACAGCGACGCACCGCCTCTCCCATCAGCGCGTGGTGCACAAGCGGAGAATAGTGTGCGTGCTCGCCGGGCGGTGCGATGGAATGGATGTTCTGACAGATCGCCTCGATGATCTCATCCAGTCGATCGATGTACATGCCGGGCCGGGGTATCCACACCGGCGGCAGACCGGACGTGTGCGTCAGCAGATGAAAGAAAGTGACGCGCTCCCGCGCGCCGCCCCTGAACTCTGGAATGATGTCACTGACCCGTGTCGTCAGCGCGAACTGCCCCAGTTCAATGGCGCGCAGGGCCAGCACGTTGGTCAACGCCTTGGTCAGCGAGAACAGCGAAAACACTGAATCCAGCTGCAGCTTTCCGGTGCGGGCTTCGTCCGCGAACCCGATCGCCTCGAACAGTCCCGGCCTGCCTTTCCGCGCCACCGCAATGACGGCGCCAAAGTATCGATTGGCCGCAATGTCGGCATCAATGGTTGATTTCAGATGGGCGAGGCGATCGGCATCAAGATTCGATGGCTGGCTGGACATGGTCGCTGTGACTCCTCAGAAAGTGAGCCGCGCCAGTATAGATTCTTCCGCGTTGTGGTCCACCCGCCTTCACCCGTGCACGGCCGGTGCTGATCGCCGGCTGACAGGCAGTCAACGCAATCGTATGCCGAATCACCGCAGCGTGAGGCCGGCCGCGCCGTCCACGAAGCTGCACACAAAATGATTCGACCTGCGGCACAGTTGCGGTACGATTGGCGTCGTCGGGCAGACGGAAACGGGGGCACAGAAAATGGCCGCTGCCAGACCGGGAGCCAGAGCGTATCCGGGCGCTCCAACAAGATCAGAATAACTGGAACACTGGAGGGGCGACACATGAAGCGATTCAGATTTGGAGCAATGGCCTGCGCGGCCATCACCTGCGCGATAGCGGGTGGCGTTCCGCTTGTCACGGCGGCGCAGATGGTCCCGCCGGAGATCATCGAGAAACCGGTACCACCCATTCCGCCTGGCCAGTTCGGCCCCGGCGCCGAGGGCTGGGTCAAGGTGCGTTACTCCGTCACCACGGACGGCAACGCGACCGACGTCAGGGTAATCGATGTGCAACCGCCGTCCTACGACACACGGCGGGCTGTCACCGCGGTTCAGAATGACTGGAAGTTCAGGCCGGCCACGGTGGACGGTACGCCCGTTGAATGGCACAACAATGTGTCACTGGTGGTATTCGAGTATCCCGGCGCCCCTCGGCAGCCCAACCCCTTCTTCGCGGGCGCTTTCCAGGAGGTGGCCGAGCACTATGCAGCCGGTCGCCTGGAACAGGCCAAGACCCGCAACGAACGGATGTTGAATGAATCCTCGTTCCGATTGTTCGAGGTGGGCCTGGCCTATCTGCAGATGGCCGAAATCCAGGCACAGATGGATAACATCGACGGCGTGTACGCCGCCGTGCTACCCGCCACCGAGCCTGGCATCTACATCCTGGACGAGGAAGACCTGATTTTCGGGCTGGACTATCGCTTCGTCGCGGAACTGCAGCTGGGCCGGGCCGCCGATGCGCTCAAGACCTACCGCCGGCGCATCGCCGTGCAACCGATGGACGAGTCAACTCCACTGGGCCAGCAGGGACGGATCCTCGCCGCCAACATCGATCGGCACCCGATCGCGGTTCGCGGTCAGATCGACAGGCAACCCTGGGTCTACGAACCTACGCGACGCACGATCGCGCTGGATGAGGTCGATGGTCGCCTGCGTGACATCGAAGTGGAATGCAACCGTTCCAAAACCACATTGAGCTACCAGGAAGATGTGGAGTGGGCGCTGCCGGCCTCCTGGGGGGCCTGCACGCTGACCTTCAACGGTCGACGCGGCACGACATTCACCCTCCACGAGTTCGACTGACACCACCGCCGGTGCGCGATCGCCGCACCGGCGCGCACGCTCAGGGCGGCGTGGCCCGATCACAGGTCACGCCGCCTCTGCCCTGACGTCTCCGCCTTGCGATGGAATCGCCTGATGCAGCCATTCGAACACATCTGCGCCGCGCGCGGCGCGACCTTCCATCTCGCCGGCATGTTCAGTCCGGAATTTCTTCCGGTCGTCGATGCGTTCATCGAGAATTTCAGGGTCGAGGATGAAGTCGGCGCGGCCTGCTCCGTGATGCTGGGTGGACGTACCGTTGTGGACGTCTGGGGAGGCTGGCGCGACGGCGCGATGACCACGCGCTGGGATGCGCCGACCACCGTCTGCATGATGTCCGTGGCCAAGGGCATCACCGCGATCTGTTTCAACATGCTGATCGACCGTGGACTGGTGGATGCCGATGCGCTCGTTGTCGAGTACTGGCCCGAGTACGGTCGCAATGGCAAGGAAAAAACACGGGTCCGCCACATCCTCGATCACACGGCCGCTGTGCCGGTGCTGACCACCAATCCGCTGTGGCCGGGTGCCATGATGAACCGCGAAGCCATCGTCAGCGCGCTGGAGGAACAGGCACCGCTGTGGGAAATCGGCACCCGAGCCGCATACCACGTGCACCATCAGGGATTTCTGCTCGGTGAAATCATGCGCCGGGTCTGCGGCAGGACAGTCGGCCCCTTTCTTCGCGACGAGGTGGCCACTCCGCTGCGTGCCGAATACCATATCGGCGGCATGACAGACGCCGAACAGGCGCTGGTGGCGGAGGTCATGCCCAACATGAACGCCAAACTGTTCGCGGCCAAGGATGGAACGGACACAGCTTCGCTGAAGGCGCTGGCCTTCCGGCAGAATCCCGACGAGCCGTGGGCCGTGACACTCAACAAACCCGAGTGGCGCGAGGTGGAGATCGCCAGCGGCAATGGCCACGGCAACGCCCGCGGTGTGGCCCGCATCTATGGCGCGCTTGGCAACGGCGGCACGCTGGACGGCGTGACACTGATGAGCCGGTCGCAGATCGAAGCGATGATCACCCTGCAGCACAATCAGGTGGAATCACTTCAGGAACGCCCCTATCGGCAGGCGCTGGGTATCCTGCTGAACACCCCGGAGGCGGTGTACATGGGACCCAACCTGCGAAGCTTCGGCCATCACGGCCTAGGCGGCTCGATCGGCTTCTGCGACCCGGATGCCGGAATCGGCTTCTCATACGCCTGCAACAGGATGCACGCGGTCGGCACCAACGGTCCGCGTGCCGCGCGCCTGATCGACGCGCTGTATCGCTGCGAGCTGTAGCAAGGGCCAACAGCTCACGGACCAGGGCAGGCCTCAGGCGGCAGTGACGGTCTCAGGCGGACGCGGAGACACCACCGTCCACATTGAAAATTTCACCGTGCACGAAGCTCGCGTCTTCGCTCAACAGGAATGCGATGGCGCGGGTATTGTCTTCTTCCGTACCGTTGCGGCGCAGCGGAATCCGCACGGCACGTCTGGCGTATTCCTCCGGTGAATTGAGGCCCATCGCGCCGGGTGTCGGCACCGACGCCGGCGATACGGCGTTCACGCGGATACCGCGCGGCCCCAGTTCAGCGGCAAGCACGCGCGTGAAGGCCACGACGGCACCCTTTACCGTGGTATAGGCCGAAGTGCCCGGATATCCGCGCACGGCCACGGGCGAAGCCAGGTTGATCATGCAGGCACCGCGCTCGGCATCGTAATGTTTCAGCAGCGCCTGCGCAGACCAGAACAGCGCCTTTATACCGACATCGAGCATCGCACCGAGTCTGTCGGCCTCAACGTCTTCCACGGGACAATAGTGCAGGATCATCGCGTTGTTGATGATGGCGTCGATCCGCCCGACACGTGCGGCAAAGTCGTCCGCAACCTCCTGGAAACACTGCTGCTGCCCCACATCCGCTCCCCATGCCAGCGCCCTGCCGCCGGCATCGTTGATCGCGGCCGCCGTGTCCCGGACGGCATCTTCGACGACATCGACCACGCCAACGGTTGCGCCGCTGTTCGCCAGGAATCGCGCCATGTGACGGCCAAGTCCGCGGCCGGCCCCGGTCACCAGAATGCATCGGTCGCTGAAGTCGTAGTGGATCATCTGAAGGTATTCCCTGCCGCACGCGAGTCGAAAGTCCGGCTGCGGTACGCAGGTAGCAGCCGTTCCGCAGCCGCCGGAGTATATCGCAGACGGTTCTGGGCCGGCACGGACCGGCACGGCTGAAACCGACCGGCCGTTGGTAGAATCCGCAGGTCGGCCCCGCACCCACATGGGATAGAATGCGCTGCAACGAACGGGAGAAATCGGGGGACACGTGTCCGCATCAGGCACATCACAGGAAGGCCAACAGCACGAGCGGGGAACGGACGAAGACACCGACCGGGGTGTCGCCACCTCCATCGACTTCTGCATCCCCGGCGAAACGGTGATCTTCTATCCCACCGATCGCGCCCGCTCACACTGGCCGTATCGCCCGCACCCGGTCACGGTCTATGACGCCCGCCGTGTTGCCGATCAGCTGGCGCTGGAGCGCAACGGGTTCGTACTGGTCAATCGTCGGTCCGAGGTGAAGAATTTCTGGGACCCGGAGGAAGTCGAGCGCGTCTACATCCCCGAGGTCTGTCAGCTGGTTGCCGAAACCAACGGCGCCGACAAGGTGATCACATTCGGCACGATGATACGCACCAACCGCAAGGATACACCGCAGGGCAATCTTCCCGCCTTCGGTGCGCACGTCGACTACGGTGACTACACGGTGCGCCGGTTCGCCATCGACCTGCTGGGTCGCGAGGAAGCCGAACGCCGGCTCAAGGGTCGTTACATGCTGATCAACGTCTGGCGGCCGATCTCGGTTGTCCAGCGCTCACCATTCGCCGTCTGCGACGCCAGCACCATCAAGGCATCCGATCTGAATACCAGCGAGGTCCGCGGAGGCCTCGGCGACCCGAACCGCCCCACGCTGTATGGGCACGCGGTCAGCTTCAATCCGGATCAACGCTGGTACTACGTGCCGCGGATGCAGCCCGACGAGGTGCTGGTGTTCAAACTGTACGACTCGAACCCGGATGCCGTGCAGTGGACCGCGCATACGGCGTTCGAGCATCCGGACACCGATCCGGATGCGCCACCCCGCGAAAGTATTGAGATCAGGACGATCTCCTTCTTCAGGCCGTAGGCGCCGGCAGACCGCAGGCACCGGACCGTACACGCCTGAAGGGTAACGCAGGCCAGTGTGTGGTAACGTGCCGCGCAAAATTACCGTCCCGAACGATTGGAAGTGAACCGATGAGCAAGCAACCCGAAGCCTACGAGGATATCCCGGGCACCTGGGTGTTCGACGCCCAGCGGGCCCGCAAGGGCTACCACCTGAACGCGTTCCTGTATTCGCTGATGAAAGCGGAGAATCGCGCCGAATTTCTTGCCGACGAGCGCAAGTATCTGCAGAAGTGGCCGATGTCCGAGGAACAGCGCGACGCGGTCGTGAACCGCGAATGGAACAAGCTGCTGGCGCTGGGCGGCGTGTCGTACGCGCTGGCCAAACTCGCGTTTACCGATCAGAAATCCTATCAGTTCATGGCCTCTCAGATGGTGGGCGTGCCTGAAGAGGAGTACGTGAAAATGATGCTGGCGGGTGGCCGATCACCGGACGGCTGGCGCTCGAAATCGGAAAGGACAGACTGATGGCGAAGATCATTGCAGGCATTGGCACCTCGCACACACCCGCGATTGGTGCGGCCGCCGACCTCGGCAAGCGCAACGAGGACTACTGGAAGCCGGTGTTCGACGGCTATGAGCCGTCGAAGAAATGGATGGCCGAAACCAGGCCCGACGTCGCCATCGTCGTCTACAACGACCACGTCAACGCGTTCGACTTCAAGATCGTTCCGACATTCGGTCTCGGCTGTGCGGAGGAATTCCCGATCGCCGACGAAGGCTGGGGGCCGCGCCCGGTGCCGCCGGTTAAGGGTTATCCGGAGCTCGCCGCCCATCTCGTGCAGTCGCTGGTGCTGGACGAGTTCGACATGACCATCGTGAACGAAATGCAGCTCGACCATGGCCTGACCGTGCCGATGACGCTGCTGTTCGGCCAACCCGAAGCGTGGCCGCTGCGTGTGATTCCGCTGGCGGTGAACGTGATTCAGTACCCGGCTCCCACCGGCAATCGCTGCCACATGCTGGGCAAGGCGATCCGCAAAGCTGTGGAACAATGGGACGAAGATCTGAACGTCGTGATCTTCGGCACCGGTGGCATGTCGCACCAGATCCAGGGCCCGCGAGCCGGCCTGATCAACAAGGCATTCGACCAGGCGTTTCTGGACGACCTGTCGCGCGATCCCGAGCGACTGGCAAGGATTCCGCCGCTGGAATACCTGCGCGAGGCAGGCGCCGAAGCCATCGAACTCGTGATGTGGCTGATCATGCGCGGCGCGCTGAGCGACCGCGTGAAAGAGGTGTATCGCTTCTATCACGTGCCGGCGTCATCGACGGCGGTCGGACACATCATCCTGGAGAACGCCGACTAGCAGCCTGTCGGGCACGGGGAAGCCCGCCGGCCGGCGGCCAGCGGGCTGTTCCGTTCAGCGGTCCAGCTGCCGGATCAACTCTGCGATACGCATCGCATTGGCATAGCGGTCGACGATCAGCAGCGTGCTGGGGGGCCTGCCGTCGGACGTGGAGCCGGCTGCGGCGAGATGACCCCATTGCGACACCATCGGTCGCAGCACGGGCACAAGCTGGGCGGCCTCAACGTTTCGGGTCGCAACAACCAGCGTGACCACTTCATCGCGCGGCACTTCCGGCGTATCCACTCCGACCACCCGCATCGGCATCGTCCTGGCGTTGTGTGGCGGAACGATATTGACCCAGCCGTCCGACTCCATGGCCAGCAGATCGTAATTGCGAAGTATCAGCAGCAGTTGGGGGTAGTCGACGTCGTCGACCTCTATACCACCGAGATAGATCTGCGGCGGAACCGTCTCGTGGACCAGGAATCGCCGGCCGGTGCGTCTCTCGACGCTGGCGATCAGATCAGAGAACTGGACATCCGCCTCCATCCTTCCGGCGGCGGCCGACGGGGCGGGTCGGGCAGCTGATGGCGGCGGCGGCTGCTGCTGCGACTGCTGCTGTGGCGGCTGCTGCTGCTGCTGCTGCTGCTGC
>JBJHBT010000009.1:32645-138891 GCA_050485645.1 Gammaproteobacteria bacterium
ACGGTTGCCGAAGCAAACGGCAACAGCATCAGTACAAGGCATGTAACGTTCTTCATTGCTCCACTCCCGTAAGGTTTTCAGTTCTCGTTCCAGGCGGCTGATACCCGCATCGGGCCGGTTATCGCATCGGAGATGTCCTGCAGCATGTCGTCCAGCAACGCATCGACCCCGGCCATCGACTGCGACTGCCCTCGGATCAGAAAGGAAACATTGCGTGACGCATCGATCAGGCGAAGATCGAGATGGATCTCACCGGACTGGGCAGATACGGTGCCCTGCACGATCGCGCGCACCCCCAGCTGCGTCGCAACGGTCACAGGTTCCACATCCAGCGCTGCATAAGGATCCGTGGATCCGGCTCCGAGTACGTAAAAGCCCGGCACCGAGGCAAGGCGAAGGGTCATGCGGTCATACAGTTCATTGGCCGCTCGACGATCGGCGACGTCATCGGCGTGAGCGGGCAGGAACCGCCGCACGCCGAAAGACAGCGCGTCAACCACCAGATTGCCCGGCAACACGACCGGCCCCATCGGCATATTGTCGAACGCCAGATGAACCGCAGTCGATGCCGCTGGTTCGGTGGGTGCATCCGACACGGTTGATGCGACAGTTACGTCAGATGTGTCAGCGGCTGGCGGCGCGTGCAGCCACGACGCGAAGGCGAATATCAATGCGGCGGCAGTGATGCTCCAGGCGACGGCCGGCTGCCCCAGAGGTCGCAGCCACGCCGCCAGCCGGCCACCGAACCTGCCCCGCCCCGCCGCGATCCCGGACGGCATCCCGGCAGGCGCCGGATACTGCGCCGGATCGATATGCGCGCCAAGCTCGACGGCGTGAGCGCAACGCGCCAGTGCTTCCTTATGCCGGGGGTCCGCCAGCAACCAGTTTTCGAACTCGCGACTCTGCGCTCTGGTCAGTTCGCCCTGATCCAGAGCAACGAACCAGGCCGCCGCGGACCGGGAAACCCCCGGGGCGGATTTACTTCGTCTGGACCGGTTCACTGTCGTCTCCCTCCTACTGCCCAAAGGTCAGGGTTTCAGTCTCTTCTGGCAATGCTCGAGCGCCTCGCGCATGGCACGCTCAACCGTGCGCTTGCCCATCCCCAGACGCGACGCGATCTCGTCGTACGACAACTGTTCACGGGTACGCAGAATGAACACGTCACGACAGCGGGCATTCATGTCGACGATGGCCTGTTTCAGCAGTTCGATGTCCCGCTCCAGATCGATGGTGTGATCCAGTGACGGGTCGGCGCTGGCCAGCTCCACCGTCTCCAGCGGCCGCTCGATCCCGCGCGTGCGCAGACGGCGCATCCGATCGAATGCGAGATTGGTCGCAACACGATAGGCATAGCCACGCATGCTCTCCTCATCGCGCTCACAATCCAGCGAACCCAGCAGGCGCACGCAGGTCTCCTGCACGATGTCCTCGGCGTCCGCGTCGTTTCGGAGCAATCGGCGCAGGTAGGCCTTCAGCGGCTGGCGCAGCCGGTTGAACAGCTCGCCGACCAGGTCGGCGTGCGTCTGCCCGCCGGCGAAGTCGGAGGCGCCGCTCACGACGGGCCCGAATACGTATGACTGTTCAACCGCCAGAACCCATTGTTGCGCCCCTCGTCGCAGACCGGATCAGCGTTCCCCTGTGGACAGTACGTTCCAGAGGGCGGAATCCGCCAAATACGATGCCGCATCCGGACTGGCGTCTCGCTGGCGCCGCCACCCGGCAAGCCATGGCGCACGAAAATGCCTATACTGGCGGGCTTCCGAATCAACCAATGGCCGGGGAGTCAGGGATGAGCAAAGAGATGTTCGAACGTGGACTGGAGATTCGCAAGGCGGTGCTCGGTGCGGAGTACGTCGACAAGGCGATCGAAGCGGCGGACGATTTCAACCGCCCGATGCAGGAGCTGGTCACGGCCTACTGCTGGGGCGAGGTCTGGGGTCGCGAGGAGCTGCCGCGCAAGACACGCAGCATGCTGAATATCGCCATGCTGAGCGCGCTGAATCGTCCGCACGAACTGAAGCTGCACATTCAGGGCGCCATCCGCAATGGCGTATCCAAAGAGGAGATCCGCGAGATCCTGCTGCAGGTAGGCATCTATGTGGGTGTGCCGGCAGCCGTGGATTCTTTCCGCATCGCCAGAGCCGCGCTCGAGGAAATCGGGCAGTAGACGGCCGCACACGGCTGCTTGAGCCCACGCGGCACACGGACGCCAGAGGATGACACCGACGTACGAAATTCACGCCATCCGGTACGCTCATCACCCGCGCATCGCCCTGCAGCAGTTCACCGACGTGGATCCGCACGAAACCGGTGACATGCCGCTGGATTACTTTGTCTGGGCGATTCGCGGTGACGGACGCACGATTCTCGTCGACACCGGATTCAGCCAGAACACCGCTGCAGAACGCGGACGGCAGATCACCAACTCCGTGTCGGACGGGCTTGCGATGCTCGGCATCAGGCCGTCCGATGTTCCCGACGTGGTCATCACGCATATGCACTACGATCACGCCGGCAACATCGGGCTGTTCGACAATGCACGCTTTCATCTCCAGGATGCGGAGATGGAGTACGTGACCGGTCGCGCCATGTGCCACCACCAGATCCGTTGTGTGTTCGAAGCGGACGATGTGGCCGGCATGGTGCGCAGACTGTTCGCGGGACAGGTTCAGTTTCACGATGGCGTGAGCGAGATAGCGCCTGGCATCACCGTGCATCGTATCGGCGGCCATACCAAGGGCCTTCAGGTGGTGCGCGTGCCAACGGCCCGCGGCTGGGTGGTTCTCGCTTCCGACGCCAGTCATCTGTATGCCCATATGGAACAGCGTCGGGCGTTCCCGATTCTCTACAATCTGCAGGAACTGCTGGCCGGCTACGACACACTGCTGAAGCTGGCAAGTTCGCCACAACACATCATTCCGGGCCATGATCCACAGGTGATCAGACGCTATCCCGCCTCAAGCGCAGACACCGAAGGCTGGATCGTGCGGCTGGACGCGGAGCCGGAACAGTAATCGCATCGACCGGAGCGCGGGCGGCATCGAACCGCGCCGCGCGTTCGGCCGACGGCAGCTCATACGATCGACCGTTCGATCGGCAGGGGGGAACGAGCAATGACGGATACGGTGAACTCAACCGGGCAGCAGCCCGCGGCCGCGGAAAACACCGCCGACAACCGACCCGGAGCGCGGAGGGTACGCAAGATCGCCACCGAGGAGGCCTGCTCGACTCCGGAGGTGGCCGCCGCGCTGCGTGATGCGGCACGTCGCGGTGGCCGCAGTCTGGACCTCAAGCTGGTCGCGCAGATCTATGATGCGCCCGCCGACGCGCCCAGCCCGCTGCTGCCACAGCTGCTGGATCTGGACGAGCGCCGCCTGGCCGTCATGGACGAGAATGACGTGGACATGCATCTTCTGTCGCTGACGGCACCGGGTGTGCAGATGTTCGACGCCGACACCGCCTGCGAGCTGGCCCGCATGGCCAACGATCGTATCGCCGAAGCGGTGGCCAGGCACCCCGCCCGTTTCGCCGGACTGGCGTGCTTCGCGCCGCAGGACCCCGTACGCGCAGTACGCGAGATGGAGCGGGCCATCAACGACCTGGGCCTCAACGGATTCATCGTGAACTCGCACACGAACAACGAGTACCTGGATCAGTCGGCCTACTGGCCGATACTGGAGGCCGCCGAAGCACTCGACAGGCCGATCTACATTCATCCGCGTGCGCCGTCGGAGGGTATGGCGGCACCGTTCCAGGACTACCGAATGGACTCGGCGGTATGGGGCTATGGCATGGAGACCGGCACCCACGCCGCACGGCTGCTGCTCAGCGGTGTGCTGGACCGCTTCGAGAAACTGAGGATCGTTCTCGGCCACATGGGAGAAGCGATACCGTTCTGGCTCTGGCGCCTGGATCACATGGGCAATCCGAAGCGCGGCCGGTCACCGATCAGCCTGCTGCCCAGTGAATACTTCCGTCGCAACTTCGCGATCACCACCAGCGGCGTAGAAGACTCGCTGGCATTGCGCTACTGCATCGACAAACTCGGCGTCGACAGTGTGATGTGGGCGATCGATTATCCCTATCAGCCGACCACGCCCGCGGTGCGCTGGATCGAACAGGCTCCGCTCTCCAGCGAGGAACGCCACCTGGTGTGTCACGGCAACGCCGAACGGATTTTCCGGATCCGTCCTGCGTAGACCAGGCGCCCTACTTTGCGATCAGCAGCTCGGCGATCTGTACGGCGTTGAGCGCAGCCCCTTTGAGGAGCTGGTCGCCGGCAACGAACATCGACAGCGAACGACCACCCGGATCGCTTGAGTCCGACCGGATGCGGCCGACCAGGATTTCGTCCCGGCCCGTGGCATCCACCGGCATCGGGAAATAGTTGCGTTCCACATCGTCGACGATGGTCACGCCCGGTGCATCGGCCAGCAGCGCACGAACCTCTTCGGGGGTTATCGGGTTCTCGCACTCGAACGTCATCGACACGCAGTGCGCACGCAGCACCGGGACACGGACACAGGTGGCGTTGATGCGCAGATCGGGTACCGCCATGATCTTACGCGCTTCCTGCATCAGTTTGGTTTCTTCCTCGTTGTAGCCGGTGGCGGGATCGATGGCGGTGTTGTGGCTGAAGACATTGAACGCGTAGGGATGCGGCAGCACCTTGTGCTGGAACGGCCGGCCATCCAGATAGGCGCGCGTCGCTTCACGAAGCTCTTCCATCGCCGCCGCACCGGCGCCCGAAGCGGCCTGATAAGTGGACAGTATCAGCCGGCGAACCGGGTTGCGGCTGTGCACCGGCCACAGCGGCGTAACGGAAATGATGGCTGCGCAGTTCGGATTGGCGATGATGCCCTGATGACTGCGCACGAGATCCGCGTTGATCTCGGGGACCACCAGCGGCACATTTTCGTCCATACGGAACGCGGAGGAGTTGTCGACCACGACGGCCCCGCTGCGCACGGCGGCTGGTGCGAACTTTCGCGAAATACCACCGCCTGCCGAGAACAGCGCGATGTCCACGCCCTCGAAGCTGCCTTCGGTGAGCTCCTGAACCGTGACATCGGCATCACGAAATCGCAGTGATCTACCGGCCGAGCGCGCCGAAGCCAGCAGCCGCAGTTCCGACAACGGGAAGCGGCGTTGCTCCAGACACTGCACCAGTTCCACACCCACCGCGCCGGTCGCACCGACCACCGCAACAACGGGGTTATTCGCACTCATCTGTGAACTCCGAATTGTCAGGTCAACCGGCACGCCGCTGCCCGGCACGCGGAAATGAAAAGGCCCCGCCGGAACCCGACGGGGCCTTCAGGGTCTTCGTGTTCGCTTGCGATCAGCGCACGCCATGCCCCGGCCCCGCCATGGAGCTGGTTTTGATGCCGATCGTCTTGTGCAGCGGCGCAATCATGGTGCGCGACCATACCTCAGCCGAGCCGGCACGTAAAGATGCCGGCCCGATGCATCGGCCGGGCGCAGCGGAATTCGCCGCCCGGCGCGACCCGGGCAACCCGCACGGGGTTGCGGTCAAGCGTCAGCTCTATAGGATGAAACGCCGTTCAGCCGCTTCAGGGAGCACCACGTGGGCGACGCCGAGCAGCAGAAAACCAAACCGCGACTGGTGATCAATGCACCGGTATTTCTGATTTCCAGCGGCCTGGTCCTGCTGTTCAGCGCGCTGGCCATAGTCCATCCCGATGGCACCGGCACGGTCTTCGACCACATACAGGGATGGATCGTCGAAAAAGCCGGCTGGTTCTATGTGCTTTGCGTCGCGGGGTTTCTCGTCTTCGTCCTGGTGCTCGCCGCCTCGCGTTACGGCCGCATACCGCTCGGTCCGGACGGCGCGGAGCCGGAGTACAGCTATGCATCCTGGTTCGCGATGCTGTTCTCGGCAGGCATGGGCATCGGTCTGATGTTCTTCGGCGTCGCCGAACCGATCATGCATTACAGCAGCCCACCGATCGGCGATGCCGCAACCGCCGAAGCGGCACGCCAGGCCATGCGCATCACCTTCTTTCACTGGGGCATTCACGCCTGGGCAATCTATGCCGTGGTTGCGCTGTCGCTGGCGTATTTCGCGTTCCGCCACAAGCTGCCGCTGACGATCCGCTCCTCGCTCTATCCACTGATCGGCGAACGCATCCATGGGCCGATCGGTCACACCGTCGACATCTTCGCGGTGCTGGGCACGATTTTCGGTGTAGCCACGTCGCTGGGATTCGGCGTGATCCAGGTGAACTCCGGCCTCGAGTACCTGCTCGGCGTACCGAACAATCAGTTCGTCCAGATCGGACTGATCGCTGGCATCACGGCAATTGCCACGGTATCGGTGGTGCTGGGACTGGATTCGGGCATCCGGCGGATTTCCGAACTGAACATGATTCTCGCCATCTCACTGCTGGTGTTCGTGCTCATTGCCGGTCCGACCGTGTTCCTGCTGCAGACCATGGTGCAGAACACCGGCATGTATCTGTCGGAACTGTTCGAGATGACCTTCAATCTCTACGCCTACGAACCCACCGGCTGGATAGGCGGCTGGACGCTGTTCTACTGGGGCTGGTGGATTGCCTGGTCGCCGTTCGTCGGCATGTTCATTGCTCGTGTATCGCGGGGTCGGACGATCCGGCAGTTCATCGTTGGCGTGCTGTTCGTACCGGTGGGCTTCACGTTCGTCTGGATGACGTTCTTCGGTGATACGGCAATCCACATGGTGATGGTCCAGGGCATCACCGGTCTCGCCGATGCGGTGGCCGCCGACACCTCGGTCGCGCTGTTTCAGTTCTTCGACAATCTGCCGCTGTCGACGCTGGCTTCGACGATCGCGACGTTGCTGGTGATCACCTTCTTCGTCACATCCTCGGACTCCGGGTCACTGGTCGTGGACATGCTGACATCCGGTGGCCGCGAAGATTCGCCAACCTGGCAGCGTGTGTTCTGGGCCGTGGTGGAAGGGCTGGTGGCGATTGCGCTGCTGATTGCCGGCGGCCTGGGCGCACTGCAGACCGCGTCGATCGCCAGTGCGCTGCCGTTCACCGTGGTCATGATCGTGATGTGCTGGGGACTGATGCGGGCACTGCGGGTGGATGCCGTGAAGCAAACCACGCTTCAGCAGGCACGGCTTGCGCCACTGGCACCTGGCAGTGCCGGTCAGTGGCGCCAGCGCCTGCGAACGCTGATCCACCAGCCACGGCACAATGAAGTGCGGGCATTCATTGCATCGACTGTGAAACCCGCCCTCGCCGAGGTGGCGGAAGAGCTGCGCAAGCAGGGGCTGGATGCGCGTTTCGGCACATCGGACGATGACCGCGCATGGGTCGAAGTGCTGCACGGCCGCGAAATCGACTTCTTCTACTCGGTGCGCGCACGGGCCTACGAGCCACCAAGTTTCGTGCTGCGCGATACACGCCCGGCACGCCAGGAGGCGCTGAAATACTTTCGCGCCGAAGTCTATCTTCGCGAAGGACGCCAGGGTTACGACATCATGGGCTGGTCGTCCGCCGAAGTGATTCACGACGTGCTGGATCAGTATGAACGGCACATGCACTTTCTTGATGCCATGCGTTAGCAGCCTGTCCCCGCCACTCCCGCCACCACGGATGCCGACGCCGCCGTATCGGATGCGTATCGGACGTTAATCGGCCGTTAAAGCAGCAGGCCGGAGCACAGGGCGCTCCCTCGGGCAGCCGGCGGGAAAACAACGACTTGCCGATGTCGCGCTGCGTAAACGGTTATTAACTTGAACGACCTGCCACCACCCATGAAGGTGTGTCGGCAACGTTCACTCGGCCATGCCCGCTTCACGCTCCGTCCAATCTCCCGCTCAAGCAGCAAACTCTCAAGCAACAGGCACATGTACTGGCGCAAACTGCTCAACTGGCGTGCCCTGCTGATCTACAGTCATCGCTGGCTGGGTATCGTGCTGGGCCTGCTGTTCACGGTCTGGTTCGTCTCCGGTGTGGCGTTCATGTACTGGGGCATGCCGCGGCTGGATCCCGGCGAGCGCCTGGATCGGCAGGCGGTCATCGATCTGCATCTGGCTGCCGTCTCACCGGCCGAAGCGGCACAGCGCCATAAGATCAGCGCAACCGGCCTCGATATCGCCATGCGCGGCGACCGGCCGATCTACCGCTTCGGACAGGATGCGGTCTACGCGGACACTGGTGAACGGGTGAAAGTCACGCCCACCGGTCCCAACGACGCCGTACGGATCATCCGCGAATGGCTGCCCGAGCACGCCGACACGGTGCGCTACGACCGCTACCTCGAAGACAGCGACCAGTGGACGCTGCAAAGCGCCCAGCGACGGCACATGCCGGTACACCGCATCGCCGTCGGCGATGAACGTGACACTCGCTACTACGTCGCCGAAGGCAGCGGCGAACTCATCATGAAGACCGATCGTGCCGGCCGCATCAAGGGGTTCGTCAGTGGTGTCCTGCACTGGGTGTATTTCACGCCACTGCGCCGGCACGGACCGTTGTGGAATCAGTTCATCATCTGGAGCTCCTTCGCCGGGGCACTGATGTGCGTGCTGGGCATCGTGATCGGCATCTGGCGGTTCTCGATGAGCGCCCGCTTCGGCCGCCGCAAGGGCACACCGTCACGCTCACCCTACGCGGGGCTGATGCGCTGGCATCACTACTTCGGTCTGGGATTCGGCGTGATCGCGTTCACGTGGGTGCTCAGTGGCGCATTCTCGCTCAATCCCTACGGCATGTTCTCCGGCAGCGGGCTGGACCGTGCGCAGCGCGACATCATCAGCGGTGGCGCCTTCGACATCTCCGACCTGTCACTGCAGGCGCTGCAGGCGGCCTCCGCGGCACTGACAGAGGCCACCGGCGCCAAGGAAATGTCCCTGCGTCAGTTCCAGGGAGCGCTGTACCTGACCGGCACGCGACCGGCGTCACGGATCAACCCGGCGAGCGATGCCGGATCGGAGAGGCGAGCGAGACAGATGGTGGCCCTGGCGGCGCCGCAACGCGGTGTCTTCGACAGCTTCGACACCGGAGCGATGGAAGACATCGCCGATCGCATCATGAACCCGGACATTCCCGTCAGGGATCGCACATGGCTGCATGAATACGACAACTACTATCGCAGCCGCGATGGCACGCGGCCACTGCCGGTACTCCGAGTCCGCTACGAGGACGATCAGGCCACCTGGCTCTATCTGGTGCCGCAGACGGGCGACGTGCTGCTTCAGCACCGACGCAGCCGCGCCCAGCGCTGGCTGTACAGTGCTTTACATAACCTTGATTTTCCCTACCTGTACAACCGCCGTCCGTTGTGGGACATCGTCGTGATCGCGCTCAGCATCGGCGGGGTCGTCGCCAGCGCCACCACCCTGTGGCCCAGTGTGAAACGCCTTGCCAGGCACATGCGCCGCCTGTTCCGCCGGGTCCGCCGCATCCTCACACCACGGACACTGGCCACCGACTGAACGCGCCGTGGCGCACTGCATTAACGTTACGGTAAACGTTAATGCAGCCTCGAAGCGAATTTCCAATCCATTGTTTTTAATGTGCTTTCCAGTTTTCTCCGCGGCCCCTTGCAGGATAACCGTTATTAACTTGAGCGCCCCACCGTGGCCGCCTACGGTGACGGTCCCCGCTCAACCCAGGAACGCATTCGTGACGCGACCCAATCAGACGCCACCCAATCAAGCTCTGCGGCGACATCGTCAGACCATGACCGCCGGCACCATTGCCCTGATCCTGCTCGGATCGGGCGTCGCACAGGCCCAGACCGCGGCCAGTGGTCGTTCCATCGACCCGGCGCTGGAGGAAATCATCGTCACCGGCGCCCGCAGCATGGAAACCACGCTACCCCTGGAGCTGGCCCGCTACGGCGCAGACCTGGAGATCCTCACGGAAGAGCAGATTCGCGCGCATGGTTTCGTCGACGTGGCCCAGGCACTGGAGATGCTGGTGCCGGGCGTGCACCTGACGTCGCAGGCCGGCGCGTTCAGTTATGTGAACCTGCAGATGCAGGGTTCACGTGGCAGCGACGTGCTGTGGACCGTCGACGGCGTACGCATCAACAACCGCCTCTACAACAGCACCAGCCCGGCCGACACGCTGCCATCCAGCATGGTGGAGCGGACAGAGGTACTGAAAGGCGGCCATGGCCTGCTGTACGGCACGCAGGCCATCGCCGGCGTGGTGAACGTGGTCACCCGTTCGTTCTCCGACCAGCCGGATGGCGCGATTACGGTGGGCGCCGGCAGCCATGGCCTGATGCGGCTGAATGGCTATGGCCGTGGCAGTCTCGGCGATCATCAGTTCGTCTTCTGGGCATCACGCGACCAGACCGATGGCTACGAAATCTACGACGCCTATCAGCCCAACGCGATCAACCGCAAACGCGGCTACGAAGTCGACAGCGCCGGCCTGAAATACGGCTACGACTTCAGCAGCGACCTCAGCATCACGCTGATGGGCATACACACCCAGGCACGGCTCGACTATCCAAACGTGTCCAACACGTCGGTGAACGACCGCGAAGAGAACATCGTCAGTATGCGGCTGGACTACATGCCGGACCAGGGTGCGCAGTTCTTTCTCAAGAGTTACTACCACGCCTGGGATACCGACTACTTCACACCGCCGAATCCGTCCGCGTACTGGGGCTACAACGACTTCGGCCTCAGTGCGGCAACGCTGCTGCGCCCGCACAGCAGTTTCGAATACCACATCGGATACGACTTCCAGAGCTACAAGGGTCAGGATGACCTACTGGTGATCACGGGCAATCGCGAGGAAGTGCATGCCGTATACGCGCAGGCGCGCAGCACCACCGACCTGTCCGACCGTGTGAGCTTCGCCTTCGGCGCGCGCTACAACGAGACCGGTGGCAACAACGCAACGGTGTGGAGCGCTTCGGCGCTGTGGGACATCAACGAGTACCTGTACCTGCAGGGCATGGTAGGCACCTCCTTCATGCTACCCAGTGCCGAGAACCTGTATCGCGTCCACTGTCCGTCGGGCACCAACTGCCTGCATGGCAATCCGAATCTCGCGCCCGAGGAAAGCGACAGCCTGAATGTCTCCGTCGGAGGCCGTATCGGCGCCGGTGAGCGGCCGCTGGCCTGGCAGGTCAACACATGGAACCGTCGCGTCGACAACCTGATCATGAGCACCCCGATACCGGATGACCAGCTTGACGCCTATCCTCCCGGCTTCGCTCGCATCTTCGTCAACGTCCCGGACGAGGTCAGGGTCACCGGCAGCGAATTCCTGCTGCGCGGCCCGATCACGCCGTCGACATCCTTCGGCGTCAGCTACACATACAGCAAGGAGATCGAGCGTGGCAGCAGCGAGCAGCTTGCCGACCGTCCACGGCGCCAGTACAAGGGGTCACTCGCCTACTCGCCGGTGGACCGTCCGTTTGGCATGAACATCGCGTTCAAGTACATCGGACTGAAGTCCCGCACGCTGAGTTCGTTCGGTCGTCAGGAATACGGCGATACGCATGTCGTGGACCTTGGCGCGCATCTCTACCTGGATGGCGGCGAACGGCGCCACCGGGTGAATCTGCGCGTGGAGAACGCCACGGACAAGACCTATGCGAATCTTGTCAACCAGACCAACATCGCCGGCTCCGATCCGGCCGAGCCGTTCATGTTCCGTCGACTCGGCCCACCACGAACGTACCACATGAACTACACCTACTTTTTCTAGACCGATGAACCGTTTTCTGTCCTGTTGTTACTGAACCGTGTCGTCCGGGGCGGCTTGATCCCGAGGAGCCGCTCCGGACACTTTTTTCCGCCCGGATTCCCGAACGCCCCCACCAGACACCTCGCACGGCCCGCCCCGGTCAGACGCCCTCAACCGGATTGGATCGCCACCCGGCTTGCGTTATCCTGCCCCGCCTATGTCGTACATGCTCCTCATCATCGAACCGCAAGGCCAGCGCGACCAGCGCACCGAAGCGGAAGGCCGGCAGCTGTTCGCGTCCATGATGCAGTTCGCCGACGAACTCAAACAGCGCGGTGTGCTGGTCGATGCCCAGTCACTGCGGTCGGACCGCGAAGGCGCACGGGTTCAGGTGCGCAATGGCAGACACACAACAGTGGATGGTCCGTTCACCGAGACCAAGGAAATGGTCGGCGGCTTCTTCCTGCTGAACTGCGACAGCCAGGCGCAGGCGCTGGACATCGCCGCACAATGCCCGGCGGTTCAGTGGGCAACGGTGGAAGTGCGCGAACTGGGGCCCTGCTTCAGCTGAAAAGTCCGCTGTTGACACCGGCCGGTGCAGACGTCTGCTGACGTTTACGGATCCTCGCAGACGACGATCCGCTCCAGGCCACCCATATACGGCCGCAGCGCCTCTGGTACCACCACCGAGCCATCGGCCTGCTGATAGTTCTCCAGCACCGCGATCAGCGCGCGCCCGATGGCAACGCCCGAGCCGTTCAGCGTATGCAGCGGCTCGGGCTTGGCGGTGGCCGTATTGCGCCAGCGTGCCTGCATGCGTCGTGCCTGGAAGGCCTCGCAGTTGCTGCACGAGGAAATTTCGCGATAGCGCCTCTGGCCGGGCAGCCAGACTTCGATGTCGTACGTCTTGGCGGCGGAGAAACCGGTGTCACCGCTGCACAGCGTGACTACGCGGTGCGGCAATTCCAGACGCCGCAGGACTTCCTCGGCATGATCGACCAGCTCCTCGAGCGCGCGATACGAATCCTGCGGCGCCGTCAGATGCACCAGCTCGACTTTCTCGAACTGATGCTGGCGGATCATGCCGCGCGTGTCCTTGCCGTACGAACCGGCTTCGGAACGGAAGCACGGTGTATGCGCCACCAGCTTCATCGGCAGCTCATCGGCATCGACGATCGTGTCGCGTACCAGATTGCTCAGCGGCACTTCGGCCGTGGGAATCATCCGCAGGCCGGATTCGCCTTCCACCGCGAACAGATCCTCGGCGAACTTCGGCAGTTGACCGGTGCCGAACAGCGACGCCTCGTTAACCAGATACGGCACATACATCTCGCGATAACCGTGATCGCGGGTGTGCACATCCAGCATGAACCCGATCAGCGCCCGGTGCATGCGTGCCAGGGCGTCCCTCAACACGACGAAGCGGCTGCCCGCCACTTTTGCGGCCACGGCGAAATCCATGCCGTGCAGCAGCTCGCCGATGGCTACATGATCGCGAGGCTCGAAGTTGAATTCGCGCGGCTGGCCGTATCGACGCTGCTCGGCATTGGCCGACTCATCGTGTCCGTCCGGTACCGAATCGTGCAGCAGATTGGGAATGTGCGCCAGCAGATCGTCCAGCTGCGCCGCCACGTCATGGAGCTTCGCCTCGCCCTCGGCCAGTGACGCGGCCAGCGCCGTGCTCTGCGCCATCAGTGCGTCAGCATCCCGACCTTCGTGCCGGGCACGACCCACCTGCGCGGAAATCTCGTTGCGTTCCCTGCGCCAGCCTTCCACGGCCACCTGCAACTGCTTGCGCTCGACCTCCAGATGATCGAAACGCGCACGATCGAAGACAACGCCGCGCCGCGCAAGGTTGGTTGCAACGCTATCGGGGTCGTGACGTAACTGTCTGATGTCCAGCATGGCGCGGCAATGGTAAGCAATCGCGGCGAAGGAAGAAACCGCCAGATTGCACGGCGACCCGGACTACGCCGAGATCAGTCGCTCGACCCGCTGGCACCAGCCGGTCAGCCACGCATAGCCGAGCGCCAGACCAACGAGGATGCCAACGCCATTCGCCACCATGTCCATGGGGTCGTAGTGACGCGACTGGAGCGCACCCTGAATGAACTCGATCGCCACACCGATGGCGAACAGCACCACCGCGATCGGCACGTACCAGCGCCGTCGATACAGGCCTGTGAACCACACCATCAGAAGGAAATACGCGCCGCCATGCAGCAGCTTGTCGCCGATGCGCACGTCGCCCATCATCTCACCGGGCATCAGGCTGCCGACACACACGGCGGCCACCATGCCCCAGCCGAGCACGGACCACAGCCACGGAAAACGCAGGGGCAACATTGCTCAGTGCGCGGCGCCGAGCACATCCACGCCAGGTGGTGGCTCGAAACTGAACCGGCTGTCGGGCAGTTCGGGGTTGACAACGGGCTCCAGCATTTCGATGCGCGTGGTCTGTTCCAAACCATCCACGAACTCCAGAACGCGCAGTTCACCGTCCCGAAAGCCGGCCAGCACCGCGGAGAAATCGCTGCCGCCGGCTCGCGGCTCCAGCTTCACCCAGACGATGCCTTCGTGCACGAAATCCGCCGTCACACGAAAGCTGTCGCGCACCGCCGCATCACCACTGAGCAGCAACGCAGGACTGGCGCCACCGGCTTCCTCCAGCCCGGCAACGGTGACCTGCTCCAGTTCCACATCGTACATCCACAGGTTGACGCCATCGGCAACGACCAGCTGCTCATGCGGCTCGACGTAATGCCACAGAAAGCGGTTCGGGCGTTTCAGCAGCAGTTCGCCGGCAGCGGTGGTAAGCAGATCGTGATCGGCGCTCCACAATTCCTGGCGGAATCGGGCACTGAAGCTGTCGACGGAATCGAGAAACGCGTCCAGCGCGGCCGCTCCACCGGCCGGCGCATCGTTGGGCTGGGCGTGCGTCGGGCAGGCCACAAAGGCCACCAGCGCCAGCACCATGAGCACAGCACGTTTCAACGGATCATTCGTCCGCGGGCGGCGGGGGCGCCAGCACTTCGCGTGTTCCATTCGCTTGCAGGCTTCCGACAACGCCAGCTTCCTCCATGGTCTCGACCATTCGCGCCGCGCGGTTATAGCCGATTTTCAGGCGCCTCTGAATGCCCGAAATGGAAGCCTTGCGCGACTCTGTCACGATCCTGACGGCCTGATCGTAAAGCGGATCCTGCTCACCGTCCAACGATCCATCACCGGACGAATCCAGCCCGGACACACCGTCGCCGCCAGGACCGGACAGCACCTCCTCGATGAACGAAGGCGTGCCGGACGCGCGCAATGCCTTCACCACCGCATGGACTTCGTTGTCCGACACGAATGCGCCATGAATGCGGGTGGGCATGGAGGTTCCGGGTGGCAGATACAGCATGTCGCCGTGTCCGAGCAGCTGCTCGGCACCCATCTGGTCGAGAATGGTGCGCGAATCGACCTTGGCCGACACCTGGAAGGCGATGCGCGTGGGGATATTCGCCTTGATCAGTCCGGTGATCACGTCCACCGACGGACGCTGCGTGGCGATGATCATGTGAATGCCGGCCGCGCGCGCCTTCTGCGCCAGACGCGCGATCAGCTCTTCCACCTTCTTGCCGACCATCATCATCATGTCGGCCAGCTCGTCGATGATCACGACGATGTAAGGCAGAGGCTGAAGGTCGGGCCCGACGTCCTCGGTGCCTGGCAACGGGCGGAACGTGGGATCGGGAATGCGCTCACCGCGCGCCGCGGCATCCGCCAGCTTGCGGTTGTAGCCGGACAGGTGGCGTACGCCCAGTCCGGCCATGATGGCGTAGCGACGCTCCATCTCGGCCACACACCAGCGCAGTGCGTTGGCGGCCTGTTTCATGTCGGTGACCACCGGGGCGAGCAGATGCGGAATGCCCTCGTACACCGACAGCTCCAGCATCTTCGGATCGATCATGATCATGCGCACATTGTCGGGCGTGGCCTTGTATAGCAGGCTCAGCACCATGGCGTTCAGCGCCACCGACTTGCCCGAACCCGTCGTGCCGGCGATCAGCAGGTGCGGCATGCGCGCAAGATCGGCCACTTCCGGCTGACCGCTGATGTCCTTGCCCAGCGCCAGCGTCAGCGGCGATTTCAGTTCGTCGTAGACCTGCGACTTGACGATTTCACCCAGCGTCACCAGCTCGCGCGTCTCGTTCGGAATTTCCAGTCCCACAAAGGGTTTGCCGGGAATGATCTCGACCACACGCACGCTGACCGTGGACAGCGAACGCGCGAGGTCTTTTGCCAGGTTGCTGATCTGGCTCACTTTCACGCCAGGCGCAGGCTTGATCTCGAAGCGCGTGACCACCGGCCCGGGGTGCACGGCGACGACTTCGGCCTCGACACCGAAATCGCCCAGCTTGATTTCCACCAGCCGCGACATGGCGGTGAGCGCGTCTTCCGAATACCCCCCCACGCGCGGCGGCGGATCATCCAGCAGCGACAGCGCCGGCAGCTCACCAGAGGCCGGCGGCTCGAACAGCGGCACCTGCTTTTCCTTGTGGGTGCGGTCACTGGGCTCGAGCTTGCCCAGCACCGGCTCGATCTTGGGTGTCGTGATGCGCGGCCTGGCGCGCGACTTGCTGACCACGGCATGGCGCTGCTGACGTGCGCGCCGTCCTTCCAGCCAGATCTTCACGCGGCCGACCACATCATTCGTCTGCGCGATACCGGCCAGCACGAGTCTTCCGGTGCGGTCCATCACGGCCAGCCACGACACGCCGGTTGCCGCTGAAACGGCAGCCAGCCACAGCACCAGCAGCAGCACGGTGGCACCGAGCAGTCCCAGCATATTGGACAGGCCACTGCCGACGATCTGGCCGAGCACGCCGCCGGCGGTCTCACGCATCGTCGTTGCGGCAAAGTGCAGGGTCGCAAGCCCGGAACTGGTCATGATCGTGACCACGACACCGGTGGCGCGCAGAACGATCACATGGGTGGGCACGGGAGTGTCGCGATCGCGGGTGCGGAACAGCATCAGGCCGCCAAGCAGCACCAGCACGGGAAACAGGAACGCCGGCTGGCCAAACAGCAGGAAAGCCAGATCGGCGAACCATGCGCCGACAGGTCCCATACGGTTGGTGACATCGCGCGCCTCGCCGGCAACGCTGAAGGCAGGGTCGTCCGGGTTGTAGCTGACAAGCGCCAGCAACAGAATCAGACTCAGGCCCGTGAGTATCCAGAACGCGGATTCACGCAACCCTCTGATCCTAGGCATCAAATATGCCCCGGCCGTGCTTGTGGACCTGGTTCTGCTCAAGTTCTACGCGAGTAAATTCCGATAACGCGCTGATTATACAGTTAGCAGTCATTCGGCATAGCCTCTATTGCATGGCACGCGCAGCCACCCGCCGGTGGCGCTAAGATACCCGGTGAAATGGAACTTCATCTGCAGGACATCGACAGTCTGCACAGCATAGCCGCCAGCGAATGGAATCGGTTGGTCGACGGCAATCCTTTTCTGCGCCACGAATTTCTGCTCGCGCTGGAAAACACCGGCTGTACGGGACCTGGCACCGGCTGGCGGGCCAGCCACCTTCTGCTGCGATCGGGCGACGGCCGGCTTCAGGCGGCGATGCCGCTGTATTTCAAGGAGGATTCGCTGGGTGAGTTCGTGTTCGACTGGAGCTGGGCGGATGCCCTTCACCGAGCCGGACGCGCCTACTATCCGAAGCTGGTGAGTGCCACACCGTTCACGCCAGCCACGGGCAACCGCCTCCTGATCGCAGCGGATATCGATGCCACCCATGCGCGCCGGCAGCTGTTGCGCGGCGCGCTGGCGCTGGCTGAACGCGCTGGCGCATCGTCGCTGCATGTGCTCTTCCCGACCGAGGCCGAGCAGAGCTGGCTGACGGATCAGGGGCTGCTGGCACGCAAGAGCTGTCAGTTTCACTGGCACAACGACGGTTATACCGACTTCGATGATTTCCTCAGCCGTTTCAGTTCGGCCAAGCGCAAGAAGGCGCGTCGTGAGAAGCGACGGGTCGGCGAAGCCGGGGTCACGTTCGAGCATCTGCGCGGCGATGAGGCATCACGCAGCGACTGGGATGCCGTCTACGACTTTCATGCACGCACGTTCCTGCGTCGCGGGCGCGCGCCGTATCTGACCCGCGAGTTCTTTTCCGAGGTCGCGCGCACGATGCCGGAGAATCTGGTGCTGATGGTGGCGCGTCTGCACCGCGAACCGATTGCGGCGGCGATCTGCTTTCGCGGCGGCGACACCCTGTACGGACGTTACTGGGGAAGCCTGGCCGATTTTCACAGCCTGCACTTTGAAACCTGTTATCACCAGGGCATCGAATACTGCATACGCGAAGGGCTGCGCCGCTTTGAACCGGGCACACAGGGCGAGCACAAGATCAGCCGCGGCTTCGCGCCCGCCGCCACGTGGTCGGCGCACTGGCTGCGCGATGCGGACTTTCGCGAGGCGGTTGAGCGGTTTCTGCACAGCGAAACCCGGCATGTCGACGCCTACATGGCCGATGCCGGCGATCATCTGCCATGGCGCCAGGATCCAATCACCCTGCAACCCGATGCGAACCGTGCCATACCGGAGCATCCCGACCGCATGAATCGCGACCACCCATGATCCGCTGGCTGCGGGCCGGCGATGCGCCGGACGCGTTTCCGCCCGTATCGGCCGCGCTGACGGAACCCGCCGGACTGCTCGCCGCCGGTGGCGACCTGGCGCCGGCACGCCTGCTGGCGGCCTATCGTCGCGGCATCTTCCCGTGGTACGAGGACGGCCAGCCGATTCTGTGGTGGAGTCCGGACCCGCGCTGCGTGCTGTTTCCCGGCGACCTGAAGCTTTCGCGCAGCCTGCGGCGGCGGCTGCGGCGTGGCGACTTCGATATCACTTTCGACCGCGCCTTCGATGCCGTCATCCGTGCCTGCGCCGAACCGCGACCGGCCAGTGGCGGCACGTGGATCACGAACGACATGTCTGATGCCTACAGCCGCCTGCACCGCCTCGGCTGGGCGCATTCAGCTGAGGTCTGGCAGCATGGCAGGCTGACGGGCGGTCTCTACGGCGTTGCCATCGGACGGGTATTCTTCGGTGAATCGATGTTTTCGCGCGCCACGGACGCCTCCAAAGCTGCTCTGGCCAGTCTGGTCCATGCGCTGCAACCGCTGGGGTATGAACTCATCGACTGCCAGCTGCCGTCCGCGCACCTGGAGAGCCTGGGCGCGCGATCGGTCCCTCGCAGCGAATTTCTCGAACTGCTCGAACGCTGGTGCGAAACGGCCATCGAGCCGCCGCCATGGCCTGTCACGGCGCTGCAGTGCAAGGGGCAGGATGCCACTCCGGAACCCGGAGACCACTGAGGTCGGGGTATTCGAGGATGAGGCGGGGGATGAGGCGGGAGGTCGAGGCTGCGGCGAAATGGCGTTTGCGGCCGGCGCGGTGCTATGCAACAATTCCGCGCCGCGCGAGCCGGAACACAGTCACTGAATGTCAAAAGAAGATGCAATACAGATGGAAGGCACGGTGGTGGAAACACTGCCGAACACCACATTCCGTGTAAAACTCGAGAACGGACATGTGGTCAACGCCCATATCTCCGGAAAGATGCGCAAGAACTACATCCGCATCCTCAAGGGCGACAACGTCACCGTTGAACTCACGCCATACGATCTGACCAAGGGTCGCATCGTCTACCGATCACGCTAGCTCTACCGATCACACTGATTTCTGCCGATCGCACTGATTCGCGCAGAGATTCGCGCAGATACCCGCACGCACCGATCCCTGAGTGGCCTCACCTGGAGCCCGAGGGCCGGCCAATGCCTCAGCGGCGGCTGGCGGCGGTGAGTCGCCCCGACGGGCACCGGCCGCTACTGTGGCAGATGTTCCAGCTCACGCACGGCCGGCTCGGTCATCAGCACCAGCCGTTCACCGGCGTCAGAGTCATCACCGGAAGCCAGGTCCACGCGCACATGGCCACCGCCGGTGAGTTTGCCGAACAGCAGTTCCTCGGCCAACGGGCGCTTGATGTGCTCCTGAATCACACGCGCCATCGGACGCGCGCCCATCAGCCGATCGTATCCCTTCTCGGCAATCCAGCTGCGTGCCGCCGGTTCCAGTTCTATCGTCACGTTGTTCTTTTCCAGCTGCGCCTCGAGCTCGAGAATCAGCTTGTCGACGACGCGGACGATGGACTTCTCATCCAGCGGATCGAACGGAATGATGGCGTCCAGCCGGTTGCGGAACTCCGGCGAGAAAATGCGCCGGATCACTTCCATCGCATCGCTGGAGTGATCCTGCGACGTAAAGCCCACGGATGACCGGCTCATTTCCTGCGCACCGGCATTCGTCGTCAGCACGATGGTGACATTGCGGAAGTCCGCCTTGCGGCCGTTGTTATCGGTCAGCGTGCCGTGGTCCATTACCTGGAGCAGCAGGTTGAACACCTCCGGATGGGCTTTCTCGATTTCGTCGAACAGCAGCACGCAATGCGGGTTCTTCGTAATGGCCTCGGTGAGCAGGCCACCCTGATCGAACCCCACATAGCCCGGCGGCGCGCCGATGAGCCGCGACACGGTATGGCGCTCCATGTATTCGGACATGTCGAAGCGCACCAGCTCCACACCCATGGTCAGAGCCAGCTGCCGGGTCACCTCGGTCTTGCCCACACCGGTTGGCCCGGAAAACAGGAACGCGCCCACAGGCCGGCGCTCGTCGCCCAGCCCGGAACGGGCCATCTTGATCGAGGCGGCCAATGCCTCGATGGCGCGATCCTGACCGAAGATCACCAGCTTCAGATCCCGCTCCAGGTTCTTCAGCACATCGCGATCGGAGGCCGACACCGTTTTCGGCGGAATGCGCGCGATCTTCGCGACGATGGTTTCGACCAGCTCCACGTCGACCACCCGTTTGCGCTGCGCTTCCGGCTGCAGGCGGCAGTTGGCACCGGCCTCGTCGATCACGTCGATGGCCTTGTCCGGCAGGTGGCGGTCGTTGATGTAGCGGCTGGACAGCTCCGCCGCAGCAACCAGTGCGGCATCCTCGTAGCTGACGCCGTGGTGTTCCTCGAAACGGCTCTTCAGCCCCCGCAGGATCTCGACGGTTTCCGGCACCGACGGCTCGTTCACATCGACCTTCTGGAAGCGCCGCGCCAGCGCATGATCTTTCTCGAAAATGCCGCGGAACTCGGTGTAGGTGGTGGAGCCGATGCAGCGCAGCTCGCCGTTGGCGAGCACGGGCTTGATCAGGTTGGAGGCATCCATCACGCCACCGGACGCCGCGCCGGCGCCGATCAGCGTGTGGATCTCATCGATGAACAGGACGGCGCCCGGCTGCTTCTTCAGTTCGGTGACGACACTCTTGAGACGTTTCTCGAAGTCGCCGCGGTACTTGGTGCCGGCGATCAGCGCGCCCATGTCCAGCGCATAGATCGTGCTCTCGCGCAGCACCTCGGGCACCTTTTCCTCGACGATCAGCCGCGCAAGCCCTTCGGCCAGCGCGGTCTTGCCCACGCCCGCCTCGCCCACGTACAGGGGATTGTTCTTGCGGCGCCGGCACAGGATCTGCACGGTGCGCTCGATTTCGTGTTCACGGCCGATCAGCGGGTCGATGCGCCCTTCCCTGGCCAACGCATTCAGGTTCGTGGTGAACCGTTCCAGCGCGCTGCCGTCGGCCGCGCCGGGTTCGCCTTCCATCGTGACGCCTTCCTCGCCATCGGGTTTCGCGCCCGGGGCTCTGCTGACGCCGTGGGAAATGTAGTTGACGATATCCAGACGCGCGATGTCCTGCTGGCCAAGCAGATAGACGGCCTGCGACTGCTTTTCGCTGAATATGGCCACCAGCACGTTGAGCGGCGAGACTTCCTTCTTGCCGCTGGACTGGACGTGAAACACCGCGCGCTGCAGAACGCGCTGGAATCCCAGCGTATGCTGCACATCGGCATCGACATCGCCGTCCTGCACGCGCGGCGTGGAGTCGTCGATGAACTCCTTCAGTTCGCGTCGCAATCGACCGATCTCGGCGCCACAGGCCTTCAGCGCCTCGATCACCTGCGGCGTGTCCAGCAGGGCGAGCAGCAGATGCTCAACGGTGATGAATTCGTGGCGTTCCTCGCGTGCCCGCTGAAACGCCTCATTCAGACAATATTCGAGCTCGCTTGACAGCATCAGGTTTCTTCCATTGTGCAAAGCAGCGGGTGCTGGTGCTGCTGGGCGAGGCCGGTTACCTGGGCAACCTTGGTCTCGGCAATTTCGTAAGTGTATACCCCGCAGATACCCTTACCTTTCGTATGCACCTCAAGCATGATCCGCGTCGCCGTATTGCGATCCTTGCCGAAGACTTTCTGCAGGATCTGTACGACGAACTCCATGGGCGTGTAGTCGTCGTTGAGCAGCACGACCCGATACAGGGGCGGCTTCTTCAGACGCGGGCGCGCTTCCTCGATCGCCAGCCCATGATGGCCGTCCCCGGCGGTGCCGTCCTCGTGATCGCCACTGCAATGAATTCTTGATGAATCGTCGAACATATACAGCGCTCATTCTATAGACCTTCGGGCGTGAATTCACAAATCAGGACCACCTGACCGGTTGACCTGCGAACGCGTTGGAGGTTCACCGGCAGGCCGGCAAACGGCCGCCCTCCGGACTCGCGTCACAGGCGGCCTGCCGCGCCGCTTGTGGCCGGCCGGCGACTTGGTACACTGGCTGGCCGAAGTTATCATCACGGGCTGGAATTCCCCGGACGCCGGGGGTACAAGGGGGCCTTCATGAATGCGATAACCCGCTTTGGCCAGTGGCAAAACGGCTCGCCTGAACAATGGCTTGCCGCAGCCAACCGCAACCTGCCGCCAGTCGCGATCGCCGTGCTGGTGGTTGTCCTGGCCTATCAGGGCGCCACGATCACGCGCGCGCTGCTGCCCGGCGAAGCCGGGGACGCGCCGGCGCCGGTTGTTGCGGCGCCGCTGGCAAACGGCAGCCGCGCCACTGTTCCGGCTGTGGACCTGTCGGTACTCGCCGGTACCCACCTGTTCGGACGCGCCGAGGAGCGGCCGCCGGAGCCGGTTCCGGTGATGATCGAGGCTCCGGAAACCACCCTCAATCTGCGCCTGACCGGCATTGCCGCCTATCAGGACGATGAACTGGGCAGCGCCATCATCGCAACCGGCCGCAACGTCGATAAGCTCTATTTTCCGGGGGATCCGATTGAAGGGACGAACGCAACCCTGGACAGAATCTATGCGGACCGTGTGATCCTGATCCGCGGCGGCGTGGCGGAATCGCTGAGCCTGTATCGTGAACTCAACAACGCCGCGCCACCGGCCTCGGCCGGTGCCACGGGCAGGCAGGCGCCGGCTGCGTCCATCACTCCGCAGGCCACGGTCACCCTGCGCGAAACGGCAAGCGCCAATGCCGCCCGCTTCAGCGAAATCGTACGCCTTTCGCCGCACCTGGAAAGCGGGCAGATGATCGGCTTCCGTCTGAACCCCGGACCCAATCGCGAAGCATTCTCGCAGGCCGGCCTGCAGCCGGGCGATGTGGTCACCGAAATCAACGGCATCGTCATGGACAGCCCGGCGCGCGCCGAACAGCTCTACGAATCGCTGGGCGAGACCACCGTCGCCAACATCACGATCATGCGTGAAGGTACGCCGCAGGTGCTGGCCATCGACACGAACCAGCTGCAGAACATCGCCGACGGCACGCAATGAACGCCGCCCGCTGCCGTTCCGCCCACATTCACCTCTGTCCCGGAGTTCCCGTGAAACGCATCCCCCAACGCCGCAGTCGCGCAACCGCGTATGGTGCAGCCGCCACAGCCATGCTGCTGATCCTTCTCGCCGGCCGGTCCGCGGCGCAGGAGATCGAGATCTCGGTGAACTATCGCGACACCGACATCCGCGCGGTCGTCGAGCAGATCGCCGAAGCCACCGGTCGAAGGATCCTGTCAGATACCCGGTTGCGCGGTCAGGTGACGCTGATTTCCGATACACCAATGACACCGAACGAGCTTTACGCAGCATTCGAACAGAGCCTCGCGGCGAACGGCATGATCGCCAGGGAGGTCGACGGCCTTATCGTCATCTCCCCGGACGCCAACGTGCGCACGTCTTACAGCACCGAATCCGTCCCGACGGCGGAAACGTGGGTCACGCAGTGGGTGAGGCTGAACAACGTTGCCGCCGCGCAGCTGGTACCGATTCTGCGCCCGCTGGTCGCTCAGAACGGCCATCTGGCGGCGGTGCAGGGCTCGAACATACTGCTCATCGTCGACCGGCAGGGCAACGTCAATCGACTGATGCAAACGGTGCGTGAGCTGGATCAGAGCGCCGAGGAAGACTTCGACTTCATTCAGCTGCACAATGCATCCGCCGCCGATATCGTGCGCATGATGAACCCGGTGATCCAGCAGTCGGCGCAGACGTCGGGGGGCGCTCCGACGGCGACGCTGTTCGCTGATGAACGCACCAACAGCATCGTCCTTGCCGGGCCATCGGCAGGACGATTGCACTACAGGGCGCTGATTTCCTATTTCGATCAACCGGTGGAGCGCGGCGGTGGTCCACGCGTGTACCGCCTGCGCTATGCCCATGCCGAAGAACTGGCCGAAAAACTTCAGGCGCAGTTCGGGTCCGTGAGCGAGGAAGGCGAGGGCCCCGTCACGATCTGGTCCGACCTGGCGACCAACGCGCTGGTCATTCGCGCACCGTTGCCGGTGCAGGAAGAGATCATGAACATCATCCAGCAGCTCGATGTTCGTCGCGCGCAGGTGGTCATAGAAGCCATCATCGTCGAGGTGAGCGAACAGAAGGCGGCGGAACTGGGTCTGACCTGGGCGCTGCTCGGGTCGGGCACGAACACGCCGATCAGTCTGACAAACTTCGGCATCAATCCCGGCGGCCTGCTGCCGCTGGGCGCCGCCGCCGCCGGTGACACGCCATCGCCCGGCGCGATTCCGCAGGGCATCACCGCCGGCGTCGGCCGCGTGCGTGACGGCTCGACCAGCTGGGCCGCGCTGCTTCAGGCGCTGCACGGCGACTCCTCGACGAACATCATGTGGCACCAGTATCTGACCACGCAGGACAACGAGGAAGCGGAGATCCGTGTCGGCCAGGAGGTGCCGTTCCTGACCGGCCAGTACGTTTCCGGCCAGCAGGCGGGTCCCGGTGTGGTCACGCCGTTCCAGACGATTCAGCGCCAGGAAGTTGGCACCAGTCTGCGCATCACACCACGCATCAACGAAGGCTATGGCGTCAACCTGTCCATAGCGCAGGAAATCTCGAGCCTCAGTCAGACGGCCACCGGTGCGGTGGACCTGATCACCAACAGTCGCAACATCAGCACGCGGGTGTTCGTCGAGGACGGCGACATTCTCGTGCTGGGCGGCCTCATGGATGAACAACTGCTGCAGGGCGAGCAGCGCGTTCCGGGGCTGGGCCGCATTCCGGGGCTGGGCTGGCTGTTTCGCGCCCGCAACGCCGAACGCACGAAGACCAACCTGATGGTATTCATCCGTCCGACCATACTGCGTGACAACGTTCAGGCCAGCTACCAGACCGGCACCCGCTACAACTACGTGCGCGAACTTCAGCTCGAGCAGCAGGAACGCGGCGGCGGCCTGCTGCGTGGCGAAGAGAGTCCGCTACTCCCGGAATTCGTGCCCGTGCCCGTACCCGACACCAGCATCGACGTGACCGAAACCGAGTAAGCATGAACGTGGCGGCCAATCCCGAACCTTCCAGCCCGAGCGTCACGGCCGTTCCGCGCCTGCCGTTCGCATTCGCCAAACGTCATGGGGTACTGATCCACGCGATGGACAATGGCCGCGCGCTGGCGGTGTTCCGCAAAGGCGCCCTGCCCTCCGCGCTCGCCGAAGTGCGGCGCTTCGCCGGCATGCCGGTGGGGTTCACCGCGGTGGACGCCGACACCTTCGACGCCCGCCTCCAGGCCGCCTACGAAAGCGGCGCGGCCATGACCATGGTCGAAGGCCTGGACGACGACACCGATCTGTTCGCGGTCGCACAGCAGCTGCCCGAACCCTCGGACCTGCTCGACAGCGACGACGAGGCGCCGATCATCCGCCTGATCAACGCACTGCTTACCCAGGCGGTGAAGGACGGCGCGTCGGACATCCACATCGAACCCTACGAGAACCGCCTCACCGTGCGGTTCCGTATCGACGGCGTGCTGCGTGAAGTGCTGCAGTCGCGGCGCGCCGTGGCGCCACTGCTGGTGTCGCGCATCAAGGTGATGTCCAAACTCGACATCGCCGAGAAACGACTACCGCAGGACGGCCGGATCTCGCTGCGTATCGCCGGACGCGCCGTCGACGTGCGCGTATCGACGATACCGTCCGGCTACGGCGAACGGGTGGTGCTGCGACTGCTCGACAAGCAGGCCGGACGGCTGACGCTGGACAATCTCGGCATGTCGGCCTCCGATCAGCAGACGATGGACGAACTCATCCATCGCCCGCACGGCATCCTGCTGGTCACCGGCCCTACTGGCTCGGGCAAGACCACGACGCTGTATGCGTCGCTCGAGCGCATCAACGATGCCAGTCGCAACATCCTCACTGTCGAGGATCCGGTCGAATACCACATCGACGGCATCGGTCAGACGCAGGTGAACACCAAGATGGAAATGACATTCGCGCGCGGCCTGCGCGCGATCCTGCGACAGGATCCGGATGTTGTCATGGTCGGCGAGATACGTGACCTGGAAACCGCCGAGATCGCGGTACAGGCCAGCCTGACCGGGCATCTGGTGCTGTCCACACTGCATACCAATACCGCCGTCGGCGCGGTAACGCGTTTGCGTGACATGGGCGTGGAACCGTTCCTGCTGTCGTCCAGCCTGATCGGCGTACTGGCCCAGCGTCTGGTGCGTGTGCTGAATCCGGATACGCGGGTGCCCTACGAAGCCAGTGAGTACGAGTGCCGTCTGATGGGCATCGATCCGACGCATCCGCCAACCCTCTATCGCGCCTCCGAGGACGAACATGGCTATCGCGGCCGTACCGGCATCTACGAACTGGTTTGCGTGGACAACACCATGCGTACGATGATTCACGACGGCTCGGGCGAGCATGAACTGGAACGCTACGCGCGCAGTCATGGCCCAAGCATCCGCGAGGACGGCATCCGTCGCGTGCTGGACGGCATCACGACGCTGGAGGAAGTCCTGCGCGTCACGCGGGGTGACTGATGGGTGCTTACCAGTACGTCGCCGTCGATACCGGCGGCCGCGAACACAAAGGCGTGCTGGAAGGCGACACAGCCCGTCATGTGCGGCAGCTGCTGCGCGAGCGCAAGCTGCTGCCGGTTCAGGTGTCGGAGGTTCAGACCAGAACCGAATCACGCAGCAAGGGGCAAAGCGCCCCGCGATGGACGCTGCGGCGCAGCATATCGACACTGGAACTTGCTCTGCTGACGCGACAGCTGGCCACGCTGGCGCGCGCCGGGCTGCCGCTTGATGAAGCGCTGTCGGCGGTGGCCGAGCAGTCCGAGAAACCGCGCATCAAGAGCATACTGGCCGGCGTGCGCGCCAAGGTTGTGGAAGGCCATACACTCGCATCGGGCCTGGATGGCTTTCCTCAGGCCTTTCCGCAGATCTATCGCGCCACGGTGGCGGCCGGAGAAATGGCCGGCCAGCTCGACACGGTGCTGGAGCGGCTCGCCGATTACACCGAGTCACGACACGGCCTGCGACAGAAAATCAGTCACGCCATGGTCTACCCGATCGTGCTGACGCTGCTGGCGATCGGCATCGTCGTCATGATGCTGATGTACGTCGTACCGAAGGTGGTCGGCGTATTCGAATCCTCCGGCCAGGAGCTGCCTTTTCTCACCATGGCGCTGATTGCATTATCCGATTTTCTGCAGAGCTGGTGGCTGGCGCTGCTGCTCGCCATTATCGGCATTGTTGCCGCCATCAGACGAATCCTGCGCAACGAAGGTCCGCGACGGCGTGTCCACCGCTGGTTGCTGAAAACGCCGCTTATCGGTCGTGTCGTTCGCGGCGTCAATACCGCACGCTTCACCAGAACGCTGAGCATCACCACATCCAGTGGCGTACCGGTACTGGAGGCACTGCGCATCAGTGCTTCGGTGGTGAACAATCTGCCGATGCGCGATGCGGTCGAAGCCGCTTCCGTGCGCGTCAGTGAGGGCGGCTCGATCGGTCGTGCGCTCGCCGAATCGAAGCTTTTTCCGCCGATGAGCATCCACCTGATTTCCAGCGGCGAAACCAGCGGTGATCTCGACCAGATGCTGGCGCGCGCAGCCACGCACCAGGAAAACGAAATGGACAGTGTGCTCGGCGCCCTGCTCAGTGCGCTCGAACCCCTGCTGATCATCGTTATGGGAGCAGTCGTGCTGGCCATCGTTATGGCCATCCTGCTGCCCATTTTCCAGATGAACCAGCTCGTTCTCTGATTCGCCTCCTCGCCGGGTGGTCACCGTCGGGGCGCCGCGTCACCGCAGCTTTCTGACGGGTATTGCGTACCACGCGCGCTTGGGTTTATAAAGGCGCGCACCACAGGATGCGCGCCCGACAGTGATGTCGCGCCCGGAGGAACGATGAAGGTGAAGCCGGAAAAAGATGACGACATCGAGGAAGATGCCACCGGCGACGACGAAGCCGTAGAGGAAGACGGCTCCGACAACGTCGGCGATCCGTCCGTGGAGATCAATGTCGAGGATCTGATCACCGAACTCGAATCACAGGGACTTGCACAACGGCTCGGCAATGAAATCGCGGCGCGGCGTCGTCTGGAAGAGCTGATGGAACAGAAGCGTTCGCTGCGGGAACTGGAGGACTTCGAAGATTACGATTTCTGACGTTTTTTGGTCAGTGAAAGTCCCGAGACTGCACCGCAAGCTCGCCAAGCAGCGCACTGAGATCCTCGAGCCGTTCGGCGATCACATGCAGCACCTCACCCTCCTTCTGTACTCGCCCCTGCACAGCCATCAGCCTGGCACCCAGCAACGTACTGCGTGAACGCCGCACCAGACTGTCCCAGACAATCAGATTCAGATAGCCGGTCTCATCCTCCAGCGTCACGAAGACGACACCGGACGCACTGCTGGGACGCTGCCGGGCGATGACCAGTCCGGCCGTGCGTATACGCTCACCGTCCATACGCGCGGCAACCTCCGTCGCGGAGGCAATGCCACGAACCGCAAGACGCGCACGCAGCAGCGCCAGCGGGTGACGTCCCAGCGTCAGGCCCAGATACCGATAGTCCGCAACAATGTTCTCAGCTTCATCGGGCACATTCAGCAAGGGCGTGGCTTCAGCCACGCGCAGGGACCTGAACAGCCCCACCGGCGCCTGCACGCCGGCCACGTCCCAGCGTGCCCGATGACGGTTGGCGGCCAGCGGGGCCAGTGCTCCAGCCGATGCCAGTGCACCCAGATCGCGCTTATCCAGCCCCGCGCCCGTTGCCAGATCCTGAATGTCGGTGAATGCGTGTGTACCGCGTACCGCGATCGTTCTTTCCGCACCCGCCCGTGACAGCCCCTTCACCAGACGCAGCCCCAGCCGCAAAGCGGGCTCGCCGCGCTCATCCGCTTCCAGTGTGCAGTCGTATTCGCTGGCGAGTACATCCACCGCACGCAGTTCCACGCCATGCCGTCGGGCCGCACGCAACAGCTGTGCCGGCGCGTAAAACCCCATCGGCTGACTGTTCAGCAGCGCACAGAAAAACGCCGCCGGTTCATGATGCTTCAGCCAGGCCGATGCATAGGCCAGCAACGCGAAACTGGCTGCATGGGACTCGGGAAAACCGTACTCGCCGAATCCCCTGATCTGATCGACAATGCGCCCGGCAAATTCCGGTGAATAGCCGCGCGCGCGCATGCCGTTGACCAGCTGTTCACCGAACTGGCCGGGGTTTCCGCGTCGCCCCCACGCAGCCATCGCACGGCGCAGCTGATCGGCCTCGCCCGGCGTAAAACCGGCCGCCACGATGGCCAGCTGCATCACCTGCTCCTGGAAGATCGGCACGCCCAGCGTACGTTGCAGCACCGTCTGTACTTCAGGGCCGGGATAGTCCACCGGCTCCTCGCCGGCACGACGCCGCAGATACGGGTGCACCATGTCGCCCTGTATGGGGCCTGGCCGGATGATGGCGATCTGGATCACCAGATCATAGTAACTGCGGGGACGCAGGCGCGGCAGCATGGCCATCTGCGCGCGCGATTCGATCTGGAACACGCCCACCGTATCGGCCGCGCAGATCATGTCGTACACCGCCGCGTCTCCAGCCGGTATGTCAGCCAGCGTCGGCATCCTGCCCCGGAAGCCGCCGATCAAATCGAAACTGCGCCGCAAGGCACTGAGCATGCCAAGACCAAGCACGTCCACCTTCAACAGTCCCAGCTCCTCCAGATCGTCCTTGTCCCACTGGATCACCGTACGCCCGGCCTGTGCGGCGTTTTCAACCGGCACCAGATCGCTGAGCGGATGGCCGCAGATCACAAAGCCCCCCACATGCTGGGACAGGTGACGCGGAAAGCCGATGAGTTCGGTGACACACTGCAACAGCAGCGTAATCCTCGGATCATCCGGGTCGAGCCCGGACTCCCGCATCCGCTCCGCGTCCACCCGCGTGCCATCCCACCAGGCCAGCGAGCCGGCAAGTCTGGCGACGGCCGCAACGGGCAACCCCAGCGCCTTGCCGACGTCACGTATCGCACTGCGGGGTGCATAGGAGATGACCGTCGCGGCCAGCGCCGCCCGTTCGCGCGAGTACCTGCGGTAGATGTACTGGATGACTTCCTCGCGCCGTTCATGCTCGAAGTCCACGTCGATATCCGGCGGCTCGTTCCGTTCCTTCGATATGAAACGTTCGAACAGCAGCTCCATGTGCTGCGGATCCACCTCGGTGATCCCAAGGCAGTAACAGACGGCGGAATTGGCCGCCGACCCCCTGCCCTGACACAGAATTCCCTGGCTGCGCGCGTAGTGAACGATGTCGTGCACGGTCAGGAAATACTTCTCGTAGCCGAGTTCGGCAATCAGCGCCAGTTCCCTTTCGACCAGCCCCCGCACCTCAGCCGATGCGCCGGCCGGCCAGCGTCGGCGCATGCCCTGCCCGGTGAGTTCGCGCAGATGATCGGCGGCGGTGCTGCCTTCGGGCACCAGTTCCGACGGATACTCATAACGCAGTTCATCGAGCGAGAACGTCATCCGCTCCAGGATCGCCAGCGTTTCGTTCAGCAGTTCAGGCGGGTACAGGTGGCGCAGGGTCTTCAGCGTACGCAGGTGCCGTTCGCCGTTGGAATGCAGTTCGTAGCCCAACCGGGCGAGTGGTTTGCGATGCCGTATGGCGGTCAGTGTGTCCTGCAATCTGCGTCGCTCACGAACATGCATATGCACATTGCCGCTGGCCACCAGACGGAAGCCGAAATGCTGCGCGGTATCGCGCCAGCGTTGCATCAGCACGCGGCCGTTGCCGTTCGCATGCAGCTCCGCGGCCAGCCACACGCGTGCCGGAAAATGCTCGGCCAGCCATGCCCCGAACCGCGTATCCGGATGCTCACCGGGCAGCCACAACAACAGACAGCCGGAAGACGCCAGACGCCGCAGCAGAACGTCGGCGTCCAGCCGATACCGCCCCTTGTCGGCAGCCCGCCGCGCGTCGGTAATCAGTCCACACAGTGCCGCATAGGCGGCGCGGTCGGGCGCCAGTGCAACCAGCTGCAGCAGCTGCTCTGCCGAGGCGGCGGCATGGTCGCTGCCGGGCACCGCGCTCGTCATGACACAGGCGAGTTCCGTACCGACCACGAGCTTCACGGATGCCGAGCGCGCGGCCACATGCGCACGCACGATACCGGCCATCGAACATTCGTCGGTCAGCGCCAGCCCGGCATAGCCAAGTGTGGCAGCCCGCTGTATCAGCTCCTCCGCATGGGATGCGCCGCGCAGGAACGTGAAGTTGCTGATGCAATGCAGCTCGGCATAGCCGGATTCTGCGGTGCCCTCGGACATGGCCATTCAGCCGAACAGCCCATGCAGATACCACCTGCCAGCCCCCGACCTGTCGCGCCGATCGCGATACACCCACAGCCGCTGCCCCTGCGCGGTTCTGATCGTGTAGTAATCGCGCTGTGCATCCTCACCATCCCACCAGCCGGCGTCGATACGTTCCGGCCCCGACAGCCAGACCCAGCCATGCCCCGGGTTCAGCAACTGCGCCGTCTGCAGCAGCCACAGGGGCCTGTCACGCGGCAGCATCCGGCCATTCCGGGAGGGCGACAAACCGGCCAAGCCGGCCGTGCCGGCAGCCGTGGAACTGGTGGCGGCATGGCTGTCGGCGGTTGGAACCTGAGCGGCTGGCAGATCGATACAGGCGCGCTCCGGCCTGTGATCGGCCGCCAGTGCAACGCCTCGTACCCGCCTGCCACCCAGACGGCCGAGAAATCTCTCCAGCAGATTCCTCTCCGCTTCCACCGTCTGCTCCGCATTGGTGACACTGTCGAACAGCGAGGCGTCGCGAAACTGCTTTGCCAGCAGCCGGCCACTGCGCAGCGTGATCGCCCGCACGGGCGCCGGCAACGCGATGCGTTCGAAACGATCACGCATCAGTGCATGCAGCCGCTCAGGTTCATCCACCGGCTCAACCAGCGTCAGCGAGGAATGCGTGGGTGGCCGGTTCCGGTGATGAAACCGGAACTGCATACCCGTCATACGAACCTGTTTCTGACGCAGCACGACGACCGCCCGCTGCAGCAGCCGATCAGCGGCCTGTATGAGCAAATGCAGATCGCAGCTTTCCACCGGCAGCTGCTGCTCGAGTTCGATGCGATCGGCAGGCTGAAACAGCGGGCGCGGCTGCTGCACCCTGAGCAATGCCACGTCGAGTTCGCGCAGATATTCCTTTCCCGCCCTGCGCGTGAATCCATCACGCGGCAGGCGCAGGCAGTCTCCCACCGTGCGTACCCCCATGTCGGCCAGCAGCGAGATCACGGCATCCGGCCAACCGGTCACTGTCAGCGGCAGCGGTGCCAGACAGCCGGCCAGGCGCCGCCGGTCCAACGCATCCGGGCCGCCCGCTCTGGCCAGCCACAAGGCCGCCAGTGCGGCGGGCGCGGCGACCAGCCGGCCATGCAACCCGCGGCGCTGCATATGCGCCAGCAGCGCCTGCCGGATGGGCTCAAGACCACCGAACAGCCGTACACTGCCGGACAGTTCCAGCAACACCGCGGCGGGCGACTGGACACTGACCACAGACGTGAACCTCAGCGCCGCATGCGCCAGTGCGTTCAGGGTTGCGGCTGCCGCAGCCGTCCTGTCAGCTCTGTCAGCCTCGGTGGCCAGGGAGTCAGCGGGGAAGGACTTCGCTGCGGCATCCAGATCAGGCAGATGCACCGCCAGCCACAGAAAGCTCCGTGCGCCGGACGTGACAACGGACCGTCCCGCAGCGCCCTCCAGTGGGGCGAGCTGCGCAGCTGCCAGCGATGCCGGTGCATGAACCATGGCCCTTCTTCGATCCCACTCTTACTTTTCAATCTCGCCCGTACTCGCCCGTATGCGACCCGCCCGCATTCGATCTCATTCGTAGTGATTCCGACTCATGAGCTGAATATCGGCGTAACCGGGCCGGGCACCACGGCACTTGAGCACTTCAACGCGTGTTTCCGATCCATGCGCGGACAACTTCAATCTCACCGCGGCGGGCGAAGCATCGCGGCCGGCATCGATCGGACGAAACAGGATCGCCCAGCAACGCTGTTCCTCGGCTGCCAGCTGCAGACGTCGCAGCACCGCACGATCCACACTGCGCACCCAGGCCAGTACCGCCACACTGCCACCGGAACGCAGCGCCTGCTCCACCGCCCACAGACCGTCCTGCCTGCGCGGTGATGGATGCACCAGCAGCACCCGATCAGGTCGCAATCCCTGTTGCACCAGCGCCGGGGCATACGGCACGAATGGTGGCGCCACCCATACGATCCACCTGCCGCCTTCCTGCGCACGGCTCAGACCGGCCAGGGCCGGCATCAGCAGGCTCATTTCACCGATGCCGTAATGCTCCAGATGAATCTCGGTAATCGCTCCCAGCGGCCAGCCGCCCGACAGCAGCTGATCGAGCTGCGGATAGCCGGTGGCCAGCACATTGTCGAATCGCCAATGGTCACCGCCGCGCCAGACATGCCGGGACAGAAGACGTTGCCGCGGATCGAGAGACTCGTCCATCGTGAGCCGATCTGGTCTCGAATCACTTACATGGCATTACGCACGACGCCGACAACAACGCCCTCGATCATGATCTGCTGCTCGCGAAGATCGATCTCCATCGGTTCGAAGTCGGGATTCTCCGGCAACAGCCAGACGCTATGGCCAACCTGCCGGTAGCGTTTGACGGTGACCTCGTTTTCAAGCCGTATCACCGCGATCTGACGATTACGTACTTCCGTGGTGCGATGCACCGCAACCAGGTCACCATCCAGGATGCCGGCACCCTGCATGCTCATGCCGTGAACGCGCAAAAGGAAGTGCGGCGGCGTCCTGAACAGGTCGGGGTCCACCTGATAATGTGCTTCGACATGCTCCTCGGCCAGGATCGGCTCGCCGGCGGCAACGCGCCCGATCAGCGGTAATCCGATCTGCTCCCGGAGCGTATCCTTGAGACGGATGCCCCGGGATGTGCCGGGCATCAGCTCGATCGCACCCTTGCGTTCGAGAGCCCGCAGATGTTCCTCGGCCGCATTGACCGAACGGAAACCCAGGGCTCCGGCAATTTCCGCACGCGTGGGCGGCATCCCGCTTTTCTGTATAACTTTTTGAATAAGCTGGAGAATTTGTCTCTGTCTCGGTGTCAGTTCACGCATTGCCACATCTGTATGAAAAACCATGTGCTGTTACTATATACAGCATTCTTGGCACGTCAAGCCTTCCCTTGAAAAACCGTCAGGATTTTTCCCCGGTCGACGAACTTCCGGATCGAGCCGAAGCGAGCCGGCTCGTCCCGTGAACCACTGCACGATCCCTGACCGCAATATCAGGCATTGGCATTGCCATGACTGTCGTGAAATGACCACGCAACGACTGTCGCCAAATGACTACGTATAAATAGTCAATTGCAGTAGCGTTCGCTTTAGGAAATAATTGTTTCCGTTTGTTCACTCACTAAGTCAGGGGATACTCAATGACTAAACACATTCTCCGGGTCGCGCTGATCGTCGGAATTATTGTTTCCGCCGGTTGCGCAGGAAGGATTAACGCGATCCAGGAAACGGCGGATCAGGCTCTGCAGGCAGCGCGTACCGCGCAGACTGCATCCGAAAACGCTCAGCGTACGGCCAACGAGGCCCGTCAGGCTGCCCAGGCTGCACAGAGCACCGCGACCCAGGCTCTGCAGGCTGCCCAGGCTGCTCAGGCCTGCTGCGACGCGACCAACCAGCGCGTGGATCGCATGTTCGAGGAAATGCGGCCGAAATAATCCGGTTGCATCGTTCCTGAACAATTAGAAAAACTCAACAGAATTGCAAAGCCGCCTGTAAATACAGGCGGCTTTTTTTTTTGGCCCGTGAAAAGCCCGTGAAAAATGCCCTGATCAGGACGCTCGGGCATCGCCGGCTGCAGAATCGCCCGCTGCGGTTGGGTGACTGGCGGGGAGAATCGGCGGTGGTGCCCCGATACCCGGGTGTCAGGCAGCCACCGTTTCGGGGCCGGCCCCAGGCTTCAGAAGCTGCGCGCTTCGTTGTCCGCCACGGAGGGGTCCGGCTCGCGCTCGCGAGCCATCGCAACCGGGTGCGACACGAACTGCGGGATACCGCGCCCGTCTTCCATCACCCGCTCGGCTTCCAGCCAGTTGACCCGCACCTCGCGGGCGTCATCCTCGGAAGTCACGGAAACGAACAGGCGCGTCAGCTCGGTGGCCGTCCACTGCCCGGTATCACGTTCTTCTTCCAGAGGCAGGTGGGCCTCCAGATACAGTCCTTCGTCCGTCCAGCCAAGCTTGAACGGCTGATTGACGATACGCACCTGCGTGCCCACATCAACCATGTCGTACAACTCTTCCACGTCCGCCGGAAACATCCGGAAGCAACCGGCGGTGACCCGCAGTCCGATACCATGCGGCTCGTTGGTACCGTGTATCAGGTACAGCGGGAACCCCAGATACAGTGCACGGGATCCCAGCGGATTATCCGGCCCGGGCGGCACCACCGATGCCAGCGGCCGTCCCAGCGCAGCCTGTTCGGCCCGCACCGATTCGGTGGGATACCAGGTTGGATCCTTCGCCTTGCGGGTCACCGTCGTGAGACCCAGGGGCGTGGAACGATTGAGTCTGGCAATACCGATCGGATAGCTGTATACCCGTCCGCTGTCGCCATCCGGGAAATAGTAGAGCCGGTACTCGGCAATGTTGATCACCACGCCGCGTCGCGGCGCATTCGGCAGTACGTACTGCCGGGGAATGATGATCTCGGTACCCTCACCGGGCAGCCACTCATCCACACCCGGGTTCGCACGCCGCAGTTCCTGACCGCCGACATTGTATTCGCGCGCCAGCCTGGCGAAGGTGTCCTCGTGCCTGGCCGTGTGGACGATGACATCGCCGATCAGGTCGCTGTCGGCATGCAGCCGGAATTCCGCTGCCTGCGCGGATGGCAGGCCGATGAACACGGCGCTCATGATCAGCGTCATGATCGCGGTGACCCTGTATCCGAGACTGCACGGTTTGGCGTTCATACGGGACCTCATTCTACAGGCCGGAGCCTGTCATACAACGTGTCGTTGAACCAGAACACTGATTCGTGACGACGATCACAGGGCCGCTGCAGCCGGAGTCAGTAGCGGACCAGCGTCGCGCCCCAGGTGAAGCCGCCGCCGAAGGCCTCCAGCAGCAGCAGATCGCCACGCCGTATCCGTCCGTCCCTGATCGCGGTATCCAGCGCCATGGGCACCGAGGCCGCGGAGGTGTTGCCGTGTTCCTGTACGGTCAGGACCACGCGTTCGGGCGGCATCTGCAGACGCCTCGCGGTTGCCTGAATGATGCGGATATTGGCCTGATGCGGAATCAGCCAGTCGATATCGCCCTTGCCGAGCCCGTTCCGCTCGAGCACGCTGTCCACCATCTGTTCCAGCGTCTTGACCGCCACCTTGAAGACTTCGCTGCCCTTCATCCTCAACGCCGCATCGTTGCCCGCACGAAAGCGGGTCGATACGCCGCTGGATGCATACAGCAGATCGCGGTAACGGCCGTTCGCGCCCATTTCCGAGTACAGCAGACCCGGTTCGTCGGCGCCCTCGATCACCACCGCGCCAGCGCCATCCCCGAACAGCACACAGGTTTCACGGTCGGTCCAGTCCACGATACGTGACATGGTCTCGGCACCGACCACCAGCGCCCGTTTCGCCTGACCGCTGCGCACGAACTGATCGGCGACCGTCAGACTGTAAATGAATCCGCTGCACGCGGCTTCAAGACTGAATGCCGGGCAACCATTGACGATGCCCAGTCTGTCCTGAAGCAGGCAGGCGACGTTCGGAAAGATGAGGTCCGGTGTGGTGGTGCCCACAACGACCAGATCGATGTCATTCGGCTCCAGACCGGCATCGGCAATCGCAGCCAGACTCGCCCGATAGGCGAGATCACTGGTCGCTTCGTCATCACTGGCGATGTGCCGCCTTTCTATGCCGGTACGGGATCTGATCCACTCGTCCGAAGTGTCGACCATCCTCTCCAGATCCTGGTTGGTGAGAATGCGTTCCGGAAGGTATTTGCCCGTGCCGATTATGCGCGAATACATGCGAGCGGCTGTTCCTCGATGAGTTTACCGATCTGCACGGGTACTCCCTTGCGAGCCTCGACGACGGCGGTACCAACCGCGGTTTCGAAAGCCACCTGATCGGCACCGCCATGGCTTTTCAGCACGACGCCGTTGAGCCCCACCAGACTGGCGCCATTGTAGCGGCGCGGATCCAGTCGCGCGCGCATCGCGTGCAGCGCGGAACCCGCTGCAAACCCCTGCACCAGACGCAGCGGATTGCGGTGAAATTCCTGCTTCATGAAAGACCCGATCATGGCGGCCAGGCCTTCCATGGTCTTGATCGCCACGTTGCCGACAAAGCCGTCGCTGACAACCACGTCGACATCCGCATGGAATATGCCGTCACCTTCGACGAATCCGACATAGTTCAGGCCACTGGCGGACAGCAGCTCGCCGGCCTGACGAACGATATCATTGCCCTTGATGTCCTCGATGCCCACGTTCAGCAGTCCGACACGCGGTCGTTCGATATCGAGAATATCGCCTGCGACGATGGAGCCCATCAACGCGAACTGCAGCAGCTGATGCGCCGTGCAGCCGACATTGGCACCGACGTCGAGCATGTAGGTGGGACCCTTGATGCCGGGCACGGCAGCAATGATCGCCGGTCGATCGATGCCGGGGAGTGTCTTGAGCACGTGACGGGCGGTGGCCATCAGCGCCCCGGTATTGCCGGCACTGACGCAGGCATCGGCGTCGCCCGATTTCACCAGCTCGATCGCGATGCGCAGCGAGGAGTCTTTCTTGCGACGCAGGGCTTCGCCTGGGTGCTCGTCCATGCCAACGACCTGGGACGCGCCGCGAAAACGCAGCCGTTCACCATACTTGCCGTCGGCCTGCTTCTCCACCGTCGCCAGCACGTCAGGCAATCCGACCAGCACCAGGCTGACCGAATCATCCTTGTCCAGCGTGGCGAGCGCTGCGGGAACGACCACGCCGGGACCGTGGTCGCCACCCATCGCGTCCAAGGCAATTGTGACCTTGCGACTCATGGCGTGCTGAATCTGTCGGTGACTGAAGGTTCGGGAATGCGGGACGAAAACCTGTCTGGCGCGATCACCCGCGCCGGCTCAGGCTTCGTCTTCTTCAGTGTGTTCGCGCAGCTCGATAACCTTGCGGCCGCGGTAATAGCCGTCCGCGGTAATGTGGTGGCGCCTGTGGGTTTCTCCGGTACCCGGATCCACCGACAGTGTCGGGCCTGTCAGCGCATCGTGAGATCGTCGCATATCACGTCGCGACGGGGTCTTGCGCCTCTTCTGTACAGCCATGGTCAAACTCTCCCTGTATCACTCGAGGGCGAGCAGCATACGGCCGCCGCGACCCCTGAAATTTAAGCTATAACCACAATGTCATGACGATCGCCGTCGTGCACGATCGCAGTCAACATCCGTCGCGTGTCTGGGCACCAGCGGCAGGCCCAGCAACAGTTCATCCTCTATCAGATCCGCAGGGCGCAGACGGTCATGTTCCAGAACCAGCGGCTCGAATCCCTCCGGCACACGCGACACCATCGCATCGGACTCGACCGCCACCAATCGCGTCTGCTGCGATACGGGGAAAGTCATCGGATACAGGCATCGCTGGCACAACAGCTCCAGAGAAGCCTCGCATCGCAGCTGCAGCGCGATCCATCCGCCGGGAAGCAGTTCGATTCCCATGCTGGCACTGACACTGCCGTCACTGGCATGCAGCAGGCCAGTCAGGCGCTTCAGACCTTGCAGCCGGATGTCGTCTGCAAACTCAGCCGCACGCTGACCCAGTGTCTGCAGATCCGGCAGACTATACCACCTGTGCAGCGGGCCCGGCATAGGCGCGGCATCATACGTTCTCACGTTTATACTGTCAAAACCGAAGCTTACGAAATGTGCCAGACCGTGCCGACAGCTATCGTGCTGCCCCGATCACCACACGGGCCGCCGCCAGCCTCCTGACCGCCGCCTGTATGACCTGCCGGACAACCGCCAATGCCCGAACCTTCTGAAAAGCAACACAAACGTCTGATTCTTGGCTCGTCCTCGCGCTACCGGCGCGAACTGCTGGGCCGGCTGATGCTGCCATTCGACGTATTGACCGCCGACGTCCCCGAACAGGCCATCCCGGGAGAATCGCCGGCGGCCATGGCCGCAAGACTGGCCGAAGCCAAAGCCCGGACGGTGCTGTCCAGAGCCGGCGGCGGCGCGGCGACCGGGGCCGGCGTGGTGGTCATCGGCTCGGATCAGGTCGCCTCACTGGATGGAGCGCTGCTGCGCAAGCCTGGCAGCCACGAAGTCGCCTTGCGTCAGTTGCTGGCCTGCCAGGGTCGCGAAGTGGTCTTTCACACCGCCGTGACCGTCCTGTACGACGACCGGCGCCTGCATGGCATGGACGAAACGACGGTTCGTTTCCGCAGGCTCGGCGAACCGGAGCTGGCCGATTATCTGCATCTGGACCAGCCGTACGACTGCGCGGGGGGCTTCAGAATGGAAAGCGCTGGCATCGCCCTGTTCGAGGAGATCCGCAGTACAGACCCCACCGCACTGATCGGACTGCCGCTGATCTGGCTCAGCGGCGCGCTCGCCACCGCCGGTTGCCCGGTATTGAAACGGCGTGCGTCAGGTTGATACTGCCCCTGCCCGGGGGCCGCGCAGCCGATCGAGCAGCTGGAGAAGTTCCCGTGGCAGCGGCGCGCCGATCGCGAACTGTTCGCCGCTCTCCGGCCAGCGGAATGACACTGCCGACGCGTGCAGGAACATGCGATTGAGGCCAAGCCGTATCAGCCGCGCGTTCCAGTCGTGGTCTCCGTAGCGCGTATCGCCGGCAACCGGATGACCGACATGCGCCGCATGCACACGAATCTGATGCATGCGCCCGGTCGGCAGCGAAACCCGAACCAGCGTCGCGAGATCACCAAACGTCTCCAGCACTTCGAAACGGCTTAACGCCGTCTTGCCGGTGTCATCGACGACAACTCGAGTTTCGCCGGCCGCATTGCGTCGGGTGAGCAGTGGCGCATCCACTTCTCTGCGGCGTTGCGGCCACACACCACGCACCAGCGCCAGGTAGCGCTTGTCCACCGTGCCTTCGCGCAGCAGTACATGCAGCTCCCTGAGGGCGGGTCGACGTTTGGCGATCAGCAGACAGCCGGATGTCGCCCGGTCCAGTCTGTGCACCAGTTCGGCGCCGGCGAGATCCGGCCTGAGCACCCGCAGCGCTTCGATCGCGCCCAGATTGATGCTGCTGCCACCATGCACTGCCAGACCAGCCGGCTTGTCGAGTACCAGCAGACGCCCATCTTCATGGATGATGCGCTCCGCCAGCCACCCCAGCCCTTCACGTGGCACGACAACGGCGGCCGGCTGGCGTTGCGCCACGGGCGGGACACGGATGCGATCGCCCGCCTGCACCCGGTATCCGGCCTGGCTGCGCCCGGAATTGACCCGTACCTGACCGGAGCGGATCAGACGATAGACCAGTGTGCGCGGCACACCCTTCAGGTGGGCGATCAGGAAGTTGTCCAGTCGCTGCCCTGCGGTGTCGGCATCCACCTCCCGGTAGGTAACCCCGGGATTTGACGGTTTGTCGGGATGATTCAACGGCTTAGAATTGAGATCGAGACTTCGTGTGATATGCTATGTTAACCGCCAATTGTGGCCGCTGACAGCGGACCGCATGACACGGAGAAACACCGGGGAAAACCACCGGCAGTTGGTTTCGCGGCCGGCACAGCCGGACCGCCACGTACAGTACGACAGTTTTTGGATGGTCGGCCGATCTGAGCCGGCGAGCGGCACACAGGCCGCACGTCCCGGCGACGGCATATCCGGCACCACAACGCCGGATCGCGGCCAATACAACTTTGCAACAAAGGCAATTCGGACCCAGGGGCGAACATCATGAGACGGCATATGGCCAGTCAATCCCCCCCGCCTGATCTCGCGGCGCAACCGCTTCAGGCTGCTGTTCGGGTTGCCCGTAACATTCTGAGGGTTTATGAAACGCATGCTAGTCAATGCAACTCAGCAGGAAGAGTTGCGTGTGGCCATGGTCGATGGCCAGAAGCTTTACGATCTTGATATCGAGGTACCGTCACGAGAACAACGCAAGGCTAACATCTATAAGGGTAAAATAACCCGCGTAGAGCCCAGTCTCGAGGCCGCGTTCGTCGACTATGGCGCGCAGCGCCATGGTTTCCTGCCTCTCAAGGAAATCTCCAGCGAATACTTCGTTCGCGAACCCGAACCCGGTGGCCGCGTACAGATCCGCGACGTCCTCCGCGAAGGTCAGGAGATCGTCGTCCAGGTGGACAAGGAAGAGCGTGGCACCAAGGGTGCCGCTCTCACCACGTTCGTCAGCCTCGCCGGCCGTTTCATCGTCCTGATGCCGAACAATCCCCGCGCCGGCGGCGTATCCCGCCGCATCACCGGTGAGGACCGCGACATCATCCGGCAGTCGCTGGAAGACCTGGCGCCGCCGGACGGCATGGGTTGCATCGTGCGCACCGCCGGCGTCGGCCGCAGCACCGAGGAACTGAAATGGGACCTCGAGTACCTGCTCAATGTGTGGGAATCGATCAAACAGGTGGTCGTCACCCGCCCTGCCCCGTTCCTGATCTATCAGGAAGGCAACGCCATCGTGCGCGCACTCAGGGACTATTTCTCCAACGATATCGGGGAAATCCTGATCGACGACGAACGCGTGTTCAAGGAAGCTCAGGAGTTCATGGAACGTGTTCTCCCGCAGAGCCTGCGCAAGCTGAAGCTGTACGATGACCCCACCGTACCACTGTTCACCCGTTTCCAGATCGAGAGCCAGATCGAATCGGCGTTCGCTCACAAGGTGCACCTGCCTTCCGGCGGCAGCATCGTGATCGACCACACCGAAGCGCTCACCGCCATCGACATCAACTCGGCCCGCTCCACCAAAGGCGAGGACATCGAAGACACGGCTTTCAACACCAATCTGGAAGCCGCGGACGAGATCGCGCGTCAGCTGCGCATACGTGATCTGGGTGGACTGATCGTTATCGATTTCATCGACATGGGTCCGCATCGCAATCAGCGTGACGTGGAGACCCGCCTGCGCGATGCCGTGAAACAGGATCGTGCGCGCATCCAGATCGGCCGGATTTCGCGCTTCGGACTGCTTGAGCTGTCACGGCAGCGGTTGCGTCCGTCGCTGGAAGAATCCACGCAGTCGGTCTGCCCGCGCTGCAACGGCACCGGCAACGTCCGCAGCATCGAGTCGCTGGCGCTGGCCGTGCTGCGCCTGGTTGGCGAAGAAGCCCGCAAGGACCGCACGTTCAGGGTCATCGCCCAGCTGCCTGTTGAAGTGGGCAACTACCTGCTGAATGAAAAACGCGACTGGGTGCACGGCATTCAGGAACGCAATGAAGTCGACATCGTACTGATTGGCAATCCGGCGCTGCAGACACCCAACTACTCGATTCGACGAGTACGCGACGATGAAGCGGGACTGCCGGAAAACAGTGCCACCAGTTACAGGCTGGCCGAGCCCGCCGAGGATCCGGCGATCGCCTACGAGGAATCCAGACGCAAGCCGCTTGCCGCGGAGGCTGCGGTTGCGGCAGTGCTGCCGCCGGCTCCCGCGCCCTACCCCCCGACCAGCGAAGAGCCGGCCAAGGCCGTCGTCGCAGGACCCGGCGTCATCCGTCGCCTGTTCACATGGCTGTTCGGCGCGGGCGAGTCGGCGGCATCCGAATCGGAAACCAACAGGCGCAGTGACAAGCGGCGCGGCTCCACGCGCGAACGCAATGACAAAGACCGTGATACCCGTCGCGGCAGCCAGGGGCAACGGCGAAACCGGGATCGCGATCGTGACCGAAGCCGCGACAAGGACAGGGATCGCAGTCAGGCCCGACGCGGTCGCAATGCACGCAGCGAGCCCCGCGGCGACGAACCGACGGACAAGGTGACCGACAGGGCGGCCGAGAAGGCGGCCGAGAAGACCACCGACAAGGCGGCTTCACAGGCCGACAGCCAGGCCGGTCAGAGCGCCCAGCAGGCGGGAAACCAGCAGGGCCGGGGCTCACAGGGCCAGGGCAGCGGATCCGGACGCAGTCGACGATCCAGGGGACGTCGTGGTTCGGGCGCCAACCGCCGCCAGGACGGCGCCGCCGGTGCATCTGGCGCCGGAGCCGCTACGGGCGCGGAGCAGAACGCGGGCGGAAGCGCCGGCGAGAACGCCGCCCAGGGTTCGGGGCAGAGTTCGGGGCAGGCCCAGGATCAGGGTTCGGGTTCGGGTTCGGGCCAGCGTTCAGAGCGTTCAGAGCGTTCAGACCAGGACTCGAGTCAAGGCTCGAATCAGAGCTCGCGCACCACGTCCCGGCACAATGGCGGCGATGCCGACACCGAACGCAAACCAGGGTCGGACAGACCCGGGCCACAGCGCTCAGGCGAATCGCCTGCCGGCAGTGAAGGGCAGCCGACCTCACCCCCCGCGCCCGAACGGCCGCGGGAAACCGGTCGCGAGAAGCCTGCAGCCCAGGCCGAGACGCCACGAGCGGCGCCACAGGCGCCTGCGCCCGAGCAAGCGCCTGCGCCTGCGCCTGCGCCTGCACCCACGCAATCGCCTGCACCTTCACCTGCGCAGGCGCCTGCACCTGCTGCAGTACCAACACCTGCGCCGACATCCGCGCCTGCGCCCACTTCTGCGCCGGGACCGGCGTCTGCGCCTGAGCAGCCTAAGCCCGCGAACAACGGGCCCGCTGCCAGCAGTGGTGCAGAGGCCGGCCAAGCGCCATCGGCCCCAAAGGAAAGTACACCGCGTACCGCTCCCTCATCCCCAGAGAACGGTGGCAGGAAAGCGACGCGACCGGACCAGGCAAGGGACCAGGTTCCGGACTAGCAGCCGGACCTCTCCCTGAGGTGACGCAAGAGGCCCAGTGACGCCTCTTCGACCAGGTCGAGCACGTGCTCGAATCCGTTACTGCCACCGTAGTAGGGATCGGGCACTGTCGACCTGCCGGCGCCGGGTGCGAAGTCCAGCAGCAGCCGAACGCGATGCTCGTGTTCGGCTCCGCCAAGATCGTGCAGCATGGCCACGTTCAGCTCATCCATGGCGAGCAGCAGATCGAAGCGCTGGAAGTCTTCCGGCACTACGATACGGGCACGCAACCCACTGATATCAACACCGCGACGCATGGCGGCGCGTACCGAGCGGGGATCCGGCGGCTCGCCGACGTGGTAGCCGTGGGTGCCGGCCGAATCAATGCTGATACCAAGATCCGGTGCATGCTCGGCCACCACCTTGCGGAACATGCCTTCGGCGGTGGGAGATCGACAGATATTGCCCATGCACACGAACAGTACGCGGTGCGCATGGACCTGCTCAGCCTCCTGGCGCCCGGCCGGCTCGCTGGCGTGGTCCGGGGACGATCGCTTGAATTTGTCGAACAACGGTTTCAAGGCGGCTGCTTCCGGGTTGCAGTGATCAAAGCGGCCATCAACGTGGCCCACGATCCAGGCGCGGCCGCATGACCGCGCGGCAGCATTGTAACTTACCGAACAGCTGCGCCATCGCCAATCCGCTGCGCCACCAGTTCCCGCACGTCGAGCAGGTCCGCCTCGCTGTCCACGCCTCGCGGCGGCATCCGGTCGGCGATCGCGACAGCGATCCGTCTGCCCATCCACAGCACGCGCAGCTGCTCGAGCCGCTCGGCCATCTCCAGGCTGCACGCCGGTTCGGCGGCCACCGCCTGGAGGTCGCGGGCGCGGTAGGCATACAGGCCAATATGACGCAGCGCTGATTCGGGCATGCCGCCGTCGCGCACGAACGGTATCGCGGCGCGGCTGAAGTACAGTGCCCATCCATCGTGATCGACAATCACCTTGGCGGTATCACGATCGCGCCAGTCGGCCTCGCAGGTGAATGGTGTCACCAGCGTTGCCATGGCCGCCTCAGGCCTTGCGTCGAGCAGCTGCGCCACCTGGGTGATCAATGCCGGCGGCAGCAACGGTTCGTCACCCTGCACGTTGACGATGATGCGCCTGTCGGGCCATTGCCGGCGACGCGCCACCTCGGCGATGCGGTCGGTGCCACTGACATGATCGGCTGATGTGAACTCGACGTCGGCGCCGAACTCGCGACACACCTTGGCGATACGCTCGTCGTCGGTTGCCACCACGACTTCACCCGCGCCACTGGCACAGGCAAGCTCGTGCACCCATGCAATCATCGGCTTGCCGCCAATGTCCGCAAGCGGCTTGCCCGGCAATCGGGTGGACGCATATCGCGCAGGAATGACCGCAACGAAATCCATGGCCGTCATGAGCGTCGTGTCTCCAGAACTTCGTTAATGCTGGCGAGCAGCCTGCCACCATCGTCATCGGGGAATACCAGATCCGCGATGACGTACCACATGCCCGGTCGCGCAAAGGCAGCACACTTCACCGCATCCTTCTCCGTCATCAGGATCGGCGCGTCGTCACCGAACTCGAGGTCGCTCGGCGCAAAACGCGCGTGATCGGCGAATGCATGCTCCGTGACGTCGATTCCGGACGATCGGAGCAATTCGAAAAACGACTGCGGCCGACCGATACCGGCCACGGCGTGCACCCGCATGCCACGAAAGGCGGCGAGTTCGCGAAGCCCGTCGCCGGCCAGCTCACGAACCCTGCTGGCAACCATGCGTACCTGGTAGGTCGGCACCACGATGTGCCGTGGGATCACATCGCGGCTGCCGCCATTCACCACCAGCGCCTGCACATGCCGCAGCCGGTCCGGTGACTCGCGCAACGGCCCGGCAGGCAGACACAGGCCGTTGCCAAGACCACGGATGCCGTCGACCACGGCAATCTCGAAGTCGCGCCCCAGGCGATAGTGCTGCAAGCCGTCGTCGGCGATCACGACATCCACCGCATGCCTTGCCACCAGCCTGCGCGCGGCCGCGACCCGATCCGGCGCGACCACCACCGGCACACCGGTACGACGTGCAAGCAGTACCGGCTCATCACCGGCCAGTTCAGCGGACGAATCCGGCAGCACGTCCATCGGCCACACCGGCGACCGGCCGCCGTAACCACGGCTGACGATGCCGCATCGCAGCCCCTGCTCCGCCAGCACCCGCACCAGCCACACCGTCAGCGGCGTCTTGCCGGTGCCGCCCGCCGTGATGTTGCCGACCACTATCACCGGCACCGCACAGGTGAACACCGGACGGGCGCCGCGCAGATGGCGCGCGCGGCGCCTGTTGCTCAGGCAGCGATACAACATGGCCAGCGGCCACAGCAGCCAGCGTGCGGGCCCGCGACCGTACCAGACTGACTCTAGCCATCGCGCGAGCCGGTACCGCATCGCTATTCGCTGAACTGGAGTCGGCGCAGAATCGAATAGTGACCGTCACGCGCCATCAGCTCGGTGTGCGTGCCCGTTTCCACAACCTCTCCGTCATGCATGACGAGGATCCGGTCGGCGTTCTCCACCGTCGACAGGCGATGCGCGATCACCAGTGTCGTGCGGCCCTGCATCAGATGACTCAGTGCGCCCTGTACACGGCGCTCGGATTCCGTATCCAGCGCCGAAGTCGCCTCGTCCAGAATCAGCACCGGCGCATCCTTGAGCAGCGCGCGCGCAATCGCGATTCTCTGACGCTGCCCTCCGGACAGCAGCACGCCGCGTTCGCCCACTTCAGTGTCCAGCCCGTCCGGCAGCTCGGCGGCGAAGTCGGCCACGTAGGCCGCCTCCGCCACACGCTCGATGTCCTCGCGCGTGTGCGTTGCAAGGCCACCGTAGGCGATGTTGTTCGCAATCGTGTCATCGAACAGCACCACATCCTGACTGACCAGCGCGATCTGGCGACGCAGATCGTTCAGTCGGTAGGCGCGGATATCTTCGCCATCCAGCAGGATCTGGCCGCTGCTGACGTCATAGAACCGGGGCAACAGACTGACCAGCGTCGACTTGCCACTACCGGAACGCCCGACGACGGCGCAGGTCTGACCCGCAGACACCGTGAAGTGCACATCCTTCAGTACACCGCCCTTGCGCTGGTCGTAACTGAATACCACATCGCGGTATTCGACATCGCCGCGCGCCCGATCCAGCGGCACCGTACCGGAGTCGATCTCCGCCGGCGAATCGAGCAGCTCGAACACGCTCTGACCGGCAGCGATGCCGCGCTGCACCGCAACGTTGATATTGGTCAGACGCTTCAAAGGTGGCAGCAGCATCGCCATGGCGGTGATGAAGGCCATGAACTCCGCCACCGACAGATCCTGCGCAACCCAGTCCGAGAACGCCAGAAAGATGATCGCCGCGCAACCGAATGCAACAGTGAACTGGGTCAGGAAGTCGCCGGCCGCTCGGGTAGCCACGAGGCGAACGTTGAGACGGAAGTTCCTGCGATTGATGCCACCGAACTGTTTCTGCTCGTAGTCGTGACCATCGAACACCTTGACGATCCTCTGACCGTGCAGCGACTGCTCAGTGACGCGGGTGACATCGCCCATGGAATTCTGGATGCGGGTCCCGTAACGCCGGAAGGCCTTGCTCATGTAGTTGACCAGCATCGCGATGATCGGTGCGATCACGGCCACCAGCAGCGTCAGTTTGGCGCTGTAGTAGACCATCATCACAATCATCAGAAAAATGGTCAGCGAGTCCTTGGTGACCGTGACGATCGCGGTGGAGATGGCCTCGGAAACCTGCTCGGTGTTGTAGGTGAGTTTGGAAATCAGGTTGCCCGACGTCGTGGTATCGAAAAACCTGACCGGCAGGTTCAGGTAATGCGCAAACAGCTCGCGGCGCATATCGTGGATAACTGATCGGCCCACCCAGCTCAGGCCGACGACCGAGAGAAAATCCATGGAGCCGCGAACCGCGAATACCAGCAGGATCAGCAGCGGGATACCCAGCGCACCGCCGGCCGTCTCCTCACCCTGCAGTCGTTCGGTAATCGCCTCCATGATGAAGGGCACCGCACCATTGGCCGCCGCATAAATGGCGCTGGCCAGCATCGCGCCGTAAATGACGTAGCGATGCGGCTTCAGGTAGCCGAGCAGCCGGCGATACACACCGATGACGTCGGAAGGTTCCGGGCCTGCCATGACCGGCCGCACCTTCAGCGACGATCGGACGGCGTGACCGTCGCGATGCTGATTTCCACGAAGCCAAGCTGGCCAGCCACATCCAAGGCTGTTATCACGGACTGATGCGTGGCCATGGCATCGGCGCGGATCACGACGGGGGTACCACGTTCATCGCCGGCAAGACGTTCGATGGCGGCGCGCAGCGTGCGTCGTTCGTTGTTGACCAGTGGCCGGCCATTGACAAGATACGCGCCGGACTCGGTGACGGTGATCTCCAGTGGGTCGGCTGTTTCGGCGGGCACGGTCTCGGACGCCGCTTCCGGCAGACGCAGGGTGATTTCCGCCTCGCGCACAAAGCTGGTGGACACCATGAAGAACACGAGGAGCAACAATACGACGTCGATCAGTGACGTCAGATTGATTTCAGGCTCTTCTCTTGAGCGACTGCGAAGGTTCATCGGCCCGTGCCAGCGTTTCCGACTGTTGAAGCTGCAGCAATGCTTCCAGCAGCTTCATTGCTTCCTTTTCCATGCTGACAACCAGCGCGTTGACGCGTCCGCGCAGATAGCGATAGGCGATCAGCGCCGGAATCGCAACGCTCAGTCCGGCCGCCGTGGTGATCAGCGCCTCAGATATGCCGCCAGCCAGCACTCCGGGATTCCCCACACCGAATGTGGTGATCGCCTGGAAGACCTTGATCATGCCGATTACGGTGCCCAACAGTCCCAACAGCGGCGTAATGGCGGCAATCGTGCCCAGCGTATTGAGCAGACGCTCCAGATCGTGCACGACGTGACGGCCGCTGTCCTCGACACTTTCCTTGATCACCTCACGCGACGCGTGGCGATTGACCAGGCCCGCCGCCAGCACCTGGCCCAGCGGTGAGCTGGCGTGCAGCTCAGCCAGATAGTCGCGATCGAGCCGATTGCTGCTGACACGGTCCCACGCGTCGGCTGTCAGATCCCTGGGCAGGACACGTTTCGGATTCAGCGTCCACAGGCGCTCCAGGATGATGCCGGCAGCAATAATCGAGCACGCAATGATCGGCAGCATGAGCCAGCCGCCGGCTTGCACGATCTCAGGCATGAAAAACCCATCGTCTCCGAAATTGGCCTGAACTATAGCGCGCCCGCCCCTGATTCACCAGAAAGGGGCATGGAGTCGGCCTGCCAGTAGCGTGGACGGCGCAATCGGTTTGCCAGCACACGCACTTCGTCGGCAGTGATACTGACCGACAGTGCCCCCACCTCCCCTGTCACATGCACCTGTGCGCCGGCGCGTTGCCAGCGTCGTCGCACATCCGGGTCCGGAAACTGCCAGCGACTGTAATAGTCCACGGAAATCAGCGCATGCGCCGCCCGTACCCTGTCGACAAACGGCTGCGAGGATGACGTCCGGCTGCCGTGATGGCCGACGACAATCACATCCGACTGCAGCGCCGGATCATCCAGTATCGCCCGTTCGCCATGGGCCTCCATGTCGCCGGTGAGCAGCATCGAACCGCCGGCGGCGCTGATCTTCAGCACGCACGAACTTTCGTTGCCACGCCACGGAAAGTCCGGCGACGGGTGCAGCACAGTGAACACGACGTCATCCCAGACCCACGTCATGCCGGTTGCGCAGATCTCGCCCTCAGGTTCGCCCACATCCGGGCCTTTCAGCACGCTGGCCCGCGGGTAAGCTGCGAGCACCGATGCGATGCCGCCGGTGTGATCATTGTGATCGTGACTGATGACGACTCTGGCGGGCGGTGGCAGATCCAGCGCCCGGATGGCAGGAATCACGACTTCGCTGCCATTGTCGAAGCCGCTGCGATACCGCGCACCGGCGTCGTAGACGAGACTGTGACTGGCGGTGCGCACCAGCACGGCCAGACCGTGGCCCACATCGAGCACCACCGCATGCAGCTCACCGCTGCGCAGACTGTCCGGCCGCGGCTGGCACGCCAGCACCAGCAGCGTCAGCCACAACAGGCGTCGCCCCGCCAGTGGATGCGCCGGCACCGCAAGCAGCACGGCCACCACCGCGACCGCGTACGCGGCAGCAGACGCACCGGGCAGATCAAAAGCCGACCACGGCAATGCCGCCACACCGCCCAGCACCAGCCAGGTGTGCTCCGCCAGCCAGGCGACGGCCTGTACCGCCACGGTGCCTGTGGGCCCGTGAATCGATATCAGCAGGGCAGCCAGCAGTGTGCCCGGTACCAGCAGCAGCGAGAAGAACGGAATCGCCACGAAATTCACGAACGGCGACACCACCGAGAATTCACCGAAGTACAGCGCGACCAGTGGCGTCAGGCCCAGGGACACATACCACTGCAGACCTGCCAGCTGCATGGCGCGGGTTCGCCAGCCGGCCAGCAGTGTGCGACCACGATCGACGACCAGTCTGCTCATCGCGGTCATCAACAGCAGTAGTACCGCGAAGTACGACATCCAGAATGACGCGCTGAGCGGCGCCAGCGGATCGAAAATTATCACCGCCAGCAATGCCATCGCGAGTCCGCTGAACAGCCCGGTGTGGCGTCGGCTGACAGTGATGAGCAGCGCCACGGCAACCATGATCAGCGCCCGCTGCGTGGGGATCGCGAAGCCCGCGAGCGCCGCATAGACCGCAGCCGCGGCCAGTGAGACCAGACCAGCGGCTTCCAGGTCATGGTGCGCGAGCGTGCCGGGCATGTGCAGCCACAGACGCCGAACCACTACGAACACCAGCGCCGCGATCAGCCCGACGTGCATGCCTGAAATCGCAACCAGATGACTCGTGCCGGTACGACGCAGTTGTGCCCAGTGCTCGTCGTCGAACCCGCCGCGCTCGCCCAGCGACAGCGCCACGAGCAACGCGGCCGCGTCACCACCACCGGCTGCCGTGTGCAGTCGCCCCGCCAGCGCGGCACGCGTCCGCAGCCAGCTGCGCCCCAGAGATTCGGGAACCTCGTCGGACAGATCGCCCGAACGCACATAGCCGGTGGCGCCATAGCCCGAGATGAACAACCAGCGTTCGTAGTCGAAGCCGCCGGGATTCATCGTGCCGCGTGGGCGGCGCAATCGCACGACGACGTCCAGGCCGTCCCCGGGATACAGGTCGCGATCGCTGTCATACCAGTTGATCCGCAGCCGTCGCGGCACATCAGGGTGGTCGGCGTGAGTCACCGTCAGGGACAGCCGTTGGCGCTCAGGTGTGCTGTCGGGGAAGGCATCCACCCAGCCCTGCACGCGAAAGTCCCGACCCGCCAGTTCCGCCGGCAGTCGATCTGCCAGTCGCTGCCCGGCTGCGACACCGGCCAGACAGAATCCGGCGACCAGCCAGCACAGCCAGCGTGTGCGCCACCACACCGCGGCGCCGACCGCCACCGCCAGCAATGTCGGATACCACGCCGGGTCCGGCAGCCGCGGCAGCTGATGCAGCAGCATCGTACCGGCCAGCCACAGCAGGGCAACGCCGGGCAGTCCGGCCACCAAACGTCGCCCGGCGCGAACGTTCCGGCGGAATTTGCCGCGTTCAGCGCCTGACGAGTACGCCATCCTCGAGCTCCAGCACGCTGTCCATGCGTGCGGCGAGATCGGGATCATGCGTAACGACGACCAGACTGATCGCCAGCGCAGCGTTGAGTTCGAGCAGCAGGTCGAACACCCGCATGCCGGTGCTGCGATCGAGATTGCCTGTGGGTTCATCGGCCAGTACGACGGCCGGCTTGGTCACCAGGGCGCGTGCCACGGCCGTGCGCTGCCGTTCACCACCGGACAGCTGTCCCGGGCGGTGACTGAACCGTTCGGCCAGCCCGACACGCTCCAGCATGTCCGCGGCCTGCGACCGCGCGGACGCCGGCCGGTCACCACGCACCAGCAGCGGCATCGCGACGTTTTCCAGCGCCGTGAACTCCGGCAGCAGATGGTGGAACTGATAGACGAAGCCCAGTGCACGATTGCGCAGCCGACCGCGCGCCGTCTGGCTCAACCGACTCATCGATTCACCACCCACCGTGACCTCGCCGGCGGTCGGTTCATCCAGCCCGCCCAGCAGCTGCAGCAGCGTGGTCTTGCCCGAACCCGACGCGCCGATGATCGCGATGCGATCCCCGGCGCGCACCGTCAGATCGACGCCGCGCAGCACATCCAGCGTGCGACTGCCTTCCACGAATCGCCGGGTGAGGCCGCTGGCCGACAGCATCACGCCCGCCTTCTGAAACCGTGCCTCAGTCATGACGCAGCGCCTCCGCCGGCGCCTGACGCGCCGCGGTCAATGCCGGGTAGAACGTGGCTGCCACCGCCAGCGCCGCGGCCAGCACGCAAATCTGCAGTACCTCGACTACACGGACCTGGGTCGGCAGGTCGCTCAGCCAGTAGACCTCACCGGTCACCAGATCGGTATTCATCCATGCCTCCAGCAGCACGACGATGTTTTCCAGCTGGCTGGTCACCAGCAGCCCCAGTCCCAGTCCGAACGCGGTGCCGAATACACCAATCAGCGTGCCCTGGGTGGCGAACACCGCCATGATCGACGACGGCGGCGCTCCCATGCTGCGCAGGATCGCGATATCGCCGCGCTTTTCCCTCACCACCATCACCAGCGTCGACACGATGTTGAACGCCGCCACACCGATCACCAGCGACAGCACCACGAACATGATGCCTTTTGTCAGTTGAATCGAACGCAGGAAGTTCACGTGCTGCCGGGTCCAGTCGCTGATGTAGTAGCCACCGCCCAGTGCCAGCGCCAGATCGCGCACACTGCGTCCGGCGAAGTAGATGTCGGTGACCGCCAGCTTCAGACCGTGTGCCCGGCCATCGGTGCGAAACAGCCGCGCCGCATCTTCCAGATGCACGAACACGAGGCCGCGATCATACTCGTACATGCCGGCATCAAAGATGCCGACAACGGTGAACGAGCGGGTGCGCGGCATCATTCCGGCAGGCGTGACGATGGCCTCGGCGAGCGCCAGCACCACGCGGTCGCCCGTGGTGACCGCCAGCTGATCGGCCAGCCGGCCGCCGATCACGATGCCGAATTCGCCGGCCACCATCGCCTCGAGACTGCCCGTCGCCATCATGCCCGCAATGCCTGTGACCTGCCCTTCCAGGGTCGGCTCGATGCCGCGAATCGTGACACCGGCCACGGCTTCACCGGCCACCGACAGGCCCTGTCCCTCGATGAAGGGCGCCGCGGCAACGATATCCTCCTGCAGCAGTGCACGCTCACGCGTGCTCCGCCAGTCCTCCAGCGGATCGTCGAGCCCGGTGATCGTGGCATCGGAAACGATACCGAGAATGCGCTGCTGCAGTTCATGTTCGAAACCATTCATCACCGACAACACGACGATTAATACCGCAACACCCAGTCCGATACCAATCATGGAAACTGCGGAGATGAACGAGATAAATCCGTTGCGGCTGCGGGCGCGCAGATAACGGAATGCGACTGAGATCTGATACGGCTGCCTGATCATCATTCGTACCGCAGCACCTGTGCCGGCGCGATGGCCGCGGCGCGCCGCGCCGGATAGATCGTAGCCAGCACCGCCACCGCGAATGCCAGCGAGGAAACCAGCAACACGTCGAGGAAATGCACCTCCGATGGCAGATCGGTTACGTAGTACACATCGCCGGGCATGATCTGAAAGCCGAAGGTGCCCTCCAGCCACGGCAGAACGATGTCGACATTGAAAGCCAGCGCCAGCCCCAGCGAAGTGCCGAGCAGCGTGCCGGCAACACCGATCACCAGCCCCTGCACGAGAAAAATTCTGGCCACGCGGTTGGGTTCCAGTCCGCAGGTTCTGAGAATCGCGATGTCGCGCTCCTTGTCGGTCACCACCATCATCAGCGACGCAACGATATTGAACGCGGCCACACCGACGATGAACATCAGAATCACGGTCATCATCGTCTTCTCGATGCGGATCGCGCGAAAGTGATTGCGGTGTTCTTCCGTCCAGTCTGTGTACTCGTGGCCCTCGCCAAACAATGCAGCCACCCGTGGACCCAGGCCGCGCACCGCCATCGGGTCGTGCATGCGCACGGCAAGACCTTCCACGCGATCACCCAGGCCAGCCAGGTCGGCGGCATCGGCGATGTGGATCAGGGCCAGCTGTCCATCGTGATCCTGCAGTCCCGCCTCGAAGAATCCGGCGACACGAAAACTCGCCAGCGTGGGCATCAGTCGGCCAGCCTGCACGCGTGGCACCACCAGGTTCACGCGGTCGCCTTCCACCGCACCCAGGTTCAACCCCAGCAGCCGCCCGAGGATCACGGCCCGGCTGCCCGGCTGCAGCATCGCCAGCGTGTCGGCATCGATGAAGCGGGTGAGATCGGATACGGCGGATTCCTCGTCCGGTGCGATGCCGCGTGTCAGCACCGGCTTGAGATTGGCGCCCAGACTGAGCATGCCCTCGAGCATCACATAGGGCGCCACACCCGCGACTCCCGGCTCCTCCGCCAGTTGCTGGCGGGCACTCTGCCACTGCGCCATGCCGCTAACCGGCACCCACACCCGGGCACCGGCGCTCATGCTCAGCAGCCGGGTACGCAGTTCGGTTTCCAGGCCGTTCATCACCGACAGGATCACGATCAGCGCGGCCACACCCAGCGCGATGCCGATCAGCGACGCACCTGTCATGAACGACACCACGCCGCGACGGCGGCGCGAGCGCACATAGCGCAATCCGATGAAGCATTCGACCGGCTGGAACATCGTGCGGCATTAAACCATAGCCGGGCCGCGCCGACTGCCACCGCCGGCGATGCCGCCAGCGGCCGGAACTGTGATCCAGCGCTCAAAACAGCGCCGAACGGTCAACGCCGACCTTCGCGCGGATGCTATATTTCCGCGCATTCGTAGGAGAAACGATCATGTTGCGAAAAACTGCGATAGTTCTGCTGCTTGCCTGCTGTGCGCCGCTGGCCACCGCGGACGTACTGCTGATCGACCAGCTCGAGCGCAGCACCCAGGTGGTGCCCGAGCGGCCCAGCCGCGGCATGACCATGGAACGCGTGGAGTCGACCTTTGGCCAGCCGCAGGCGCGCCGTGGCGCCGTCGGCGACCCCCCGATCACCCGCTGGGAATACCCCGACTTCATCGTCTACTTCGAGCACCGCCAGGTGATTCACGCCGTCGCGCGGCGCTAGCCGCCTGCCGGGCTCAGGCGCCTGGTCGATCGGCCCGCGCAGGGCCTTCCGGCGCCGATTCGATCCGGCGCGGCGATTTCAGCGATAATGCCGCCCCCCGAGGTCTCGTCCCATCGCTCAATGACTCTGCCGCCTTCCTCCGGCCCGCTGCTGACCGGGCTGAAGCTGCCCAAACCCCGTCGCCCGCTGGTGCGCTGGACGCCTCTGTATGGCGCCGCCATGGCGCTGGCGGCGGCCGAAGCCTGTGCGCGCCACGATGGGCCGGTGCTGATCGTCACCGCCACAGCAGCGGAGGCTGACCGGCTGGAGCGGGAGATCGCGTTTTTCGCCGGGCGTGCGCCGGAACGCTTTCCTGACTACGAGACACTGCCCTATGAGCCGTTCTCGCCACCGCAGGATCTGATTGCGGATCGGCTGCGCGTCCTGCACAGCCTGCACAGCGGCGCGGCCATTACACTGCTCACCGACGCCTCCACACTGATGAACCGGTTGCCGCCGCGCGAGTTCATCGCCGCGCGGGCGATCGTATTTCATGCCGGGCAAAAACTTGATCGCGACGCGGCCATCGCCGGCTTCACCGCCAACGGCTACCAGCGCGTTGAACAGGTCACCGGCCCCGGCGAGATTGCCGTCCGCGGAGCGCTGCTCGACATCTTTCCCAGCGGCGCAAACGCGCCGGTACGAATCGATCTGTTCGATGACGAAATCGAGTCGCTGCGCGAGTTCGATCCGCAGACCCAGCTGACAACACAGGAGATCAAGCACATACAGGTGCTGCCGGCGCGGGAGTTCCCGTTCGACGCCGACGGTATACGCGGCTTCCGCCAGCGCTTTCGCGACACGTTCGCAGTCGAGCCGGGACGCTGTCCGGTGTATCGCGACATCTCCGATGCCCTGCTGCCCGCCGGAATCGAATGCTATCTGCCGCTGTTCTTCGAGCAGACCGTATCGCTGTTCGCCTATCTGCCGGACAACGCCCTGGTGATCATGCCGGAGGGTGCGCTCGCGGTACTGGACGAGTACTTCGCACTGATCTCCGATCGCCATGAGCAGATGAACGTCGACTCCGAACGCCCGCTGCTGGCGCCGGACGCCGCATACTGGTCGCCTGCCACGGTGCGCGAACAACTCCAGCGGACGCTGCGGCTCGAGCTCACCACCTCCGGTCACTGTGACGACGTGCCCTGCTTCACCGCTGACACCGGACATGCGCTCACCGGCGAAGTGCCCGCCGAGCTCGACCGCATCGACCGCTGGATGAAAGCCGCGGCGAACGACCGCACACTGCTGGTGGCGTCATCGCCCGGACACCGCGAGATGCTGGCCGAGCTGCTGCGTGGTCGCGAGTATCGTGCAACCGTCGTCGCGGACTGGGCCACGTTCGTCAACGGCGATGAACGGCTGGCGGTCACCGTCGGCGAGCTGGACGAGGGGCTGCGGCTGCCCGGACACGGCCTGCGCATACTCACCGCCGATCAGCTTGGCATGGAACGCGCACGCCAGCGGGCAAGGCGACGGCGCGCCGCACGCGATCCGGAAACCATCATCCGTGAACTCACCGACCTCCGGGCCGGGGCACCGGTGGTCCATGAGGACCATGGCGTCGGCCGCTATCGCGGCCTGGCCACGCTGGATGTGGACGGCATGCCGACGGAGTTCCTGCTGCTGGAGTACGCGGACGGCGACAAACTGTACGTGCCGGTGCAAAGCCTGCATCTGGTGAGCCGCTATACCGGCGCACCGCCAGAACACGCTCCGCTGCACCGTCTGGGTTCGGACCAGTGGGCGAAGGCGCGCCGCAAGGCCGCGCAGCAGGCGCGCGACACGGCCGCGCAGCTGCTCAATCTGTATGCACGCCGCGCGGCACGGTCCGGCCACGAAATGCAGCGCGATGCCGACGCCTACCGACGTTTCGTACTGGAGTTTCCGTTCGAAGAAACCGAGGACCAGCAGGAAGCCATCGATCAGGTACTCGCCGATCTGGCCGGTGAACAGCCGATGGATCGCGTGATCTGCGGTGATGTGGGTTTCGGCAAGACGGAAGTGGCTCTGCGTTCGGCGTTCATCGCTGCGAACGCCGGCTATCAGGTGGCGGTGCTGGTGCCCACCACACTGCTCGCGCAACAGCACTTTCGCACCTTCCAGGATCGCTTCGCAAACTGGCCGGTGCGCGTGGCGCAGCTGTCGCGCTTCGGCACGTCCCGACAAACGCAGGAAACCCTTCAGGGTCTGACAGCCGGTACCGTCGACATCGTCATCGGCACCCACAAGCTGCTCGGCAGGGAAGTTGCGTTCCGCAATCTTGGGCTCGTCATCATCGACGAGGAACACCGCTTCGGCGTGAAGCACAAGGAGCGCCTGAAAGCGCTGCGTGCCGAGGTGGATGTGCTGACCATGACCGCTACGCCGATTCCACGCACACTGAACATGACACTGGGCGGCTTGCGTGAACTGTCGATCATCGCCACGCCGCCCTCCGATAGACTGGCAGTCAAGACCTTTGTCGGCGAATGGCGCGACCGGCAGATACGCGACGCCGTTCTGCGCGAGATCCGTCGCGGCGGACAGGTCTACTTCGTGCACAATCGCGTCGAGAACATCGAGTCCATCGCATCGAAGCTCGCCGAACTGCTGCCTGAAACCGAGATACGCGTTGCACATGGACAGATGTCCGAGCGCGAACTGGAACAGGTGATGCTGGACTTCCACCACCGTCGCTTCAATGTACTGGTGTGCACCACGATCATCGAAAGCGGCATCGATGTGGCCAGTGCCAACACCATCCTCATCAACCGGGCCGACAGGCTGGGGCTTGCCCAGCTGCATCAGCTGCGCGGCCGTGTCGGGCGCTCGCATCATCAGGCCTACGCGTACATGATCGCGCCGCCGAAGCAGGCACTGACAGCCGATGCCCAGAAGCGACTGGACGCCATAGCGGCGCTGGAAGATCTCGGGTCGGGTTTCACGCTGGCGACGCACGATCTGGAGATTCGCGGTGCGGGTGAACTGCTCGGCGATGAGCAGAGCGGTCAGATACAGGCTGTCGGCTTCACGCTGTACAACGAACTGCTGAGCCGCGCCGTGACCGCGCTCAAGGCCGGCAACGAGCCGGATCTGGAGGACCCGTTCGCACACGGACCGGAAATCGAGCTCGGGCTGCCGGCGCTGATCCCCGACGACTACCTTCCCGACGTTCACATGCGGCTGGTGAACTACAAACGCATTGCCAGCGCCGCCAGTCACGACGATCTGGACTCTTTACAGGTGGAGCTGATCGACCGCTTCGGTCTGCTGCCGGCGCCTGCCAGAAATCTGTTCGCGATCACGGCGCTGAAGCTCATCGCGCAGCAACTGGGCATCGTGAAAATCCAGGCCGGCGCGCAAGGCGGCACGCTCAGGTTCGGCGCCCGTGCGTCGGTGGATCTGGTGGCCCTGGCGGGCATGCTCTCCAGCGAACCTGAACGCTACAGGATGGACGGACCCTACAAACTGCGCTTCCGCTGGAGGCTGGACAGCGACGAGGCGCGTCTGCCGGCGCTGGAAAAGCTGCTCGGGAGCCTGGGAGGCGGCAAGCTGGCGGGCGATACGAAGCAGCCGGCTACCGCGCGGGAGGCTTCCGGCAAACTGCGGGCGGCAGGGCTATAATAGCGCCATGAACACACCCGTCCGGTCGGACCCGCTGGTGAAATCAGCCCTGCTGCTGACCGCGCTGCTGCTGCTCGTACTGCCGTCATCCGCAGTTGCCCAGGCGGACGCGGAAAGCGCCCCGCTTTACCGCATCGAGCTGATCATATTCGCGAATCGTGACTTCGACCGCAGCGAGGAGCTGTTCGAACAGCCGCGCGTGGAATCCGCTGCCCGTCCCTCCCCGACGCTGCCGCAGATGCGCGAACGGCTGTTCGGGGACCAGAGTGAACTGGACGCACTGCTGGACATCGCCCCCCTTGAACCACACGGCACACCGTCGGCAGAAGCGGAATCCGAAGCAGTTTTGGAGGCGGAAGACGCGGAATCACTGCTTCTGCGGCGCTTCGGCTTCCGCCTGCTGCACCAGGATGACCTGGAGCTGCGCAGCGTCTGGAATTCGCTGCAACGCCTGCAGGCCTATACGCCGATCCTGCATGGCGGATGGATTCAGGAAGCACGCCCGGAACGGCAGGCTACCCCGTTCGACATTGCCTATCTGGGGCGTTTCAATCCGCGCGGCACGGTCACGCTGCACCTGAGCCGCTTTCCACATGTCAACGTGGATCTGAGCTACCTGCCCGGTGTCGGCGCGAACGACGCTGGCGGCGGACTGGGTGAAATCGAAACCGGCCCACGGTTCCGGCTGAACGAAGAACGACGGATTCCGCGCAACGGCGAACTGCACTATCTGGATCACCCGGCTTTCGGCGTCATCATCATGATCCGTCCGCAGCCGCGTCACACGAACGGCACCGATGAGGGCGCCCCGTCAGCCTGACACCGACACTTCTGCGACGGGCCGGCGACGCGTGTCCGTGGGGTCTACTCGTCGTCATCCGCGCGCAAGGCGCATGGCGGACCTGCACTGCCAGTCAGCGGTACCGTCGCAATCAGTGACGGATGAGGCTTACCCGAGCACCTGATCGGGAATCTGCGGCTGACTGTGGCCGATCGACTCTCGTGCCCGCATAATCAGGCTGTCCACGTCGTCTCCCTCGCCCGGCACCACGACCATCAGGCCGATGGCTACGCCCACATAGCGTGTACCACGGGCACGCGGGTTGTGCAGTCCCAGTCCACGCACATTGCGCTGGATTCGCATGGCGATGGCTCGCGCCTCCTCGTAGTCGCGGGCACGAACGAAGGCCGCAAAGGTTGTCTCCGCACAGCGCGTCGTCAGATCGCCGGAACGTCGCAGCGTACCGTTGAGCTGGGCGCCGATCATGCGCAGACAGGATTCGCCGGCCTTGGATCCGAACGTGGCGCGATAGGCATCGAATTCCTGTACGTCGAATATCAGCAGCGCAACGCCCGTACCATCACGACGCGCAATGCCCAGGTCACGCTGCACGAGTTCGCGAAAATACTCAATGCGCAGCACGCCGGTCAGTGAATCGACGCGATTGAGGCTGTCGATCTTCTGGCGGGCGCGTCCGAGTTCGCGCTGCAGCAGATCCACCTCCTTCGCCGTGGCGTCGGCCTGGCCTGGCGCGGCAGGCTTCTGCCGGAACAGCAGATAGCGGACCTCGCCCTCGGATCCGTACAACGGCTCGACGTTGACCTGGCTGAACCAGGTACTGCCGTCCTTGCGCAGGTCCGGCACCACCACTTCGCAGCGTTCAGCCCTGCCCACGGCCTGCTGGAGCCTGGCCATCTCCGGCTGTTCCTGCGACTGGGCGCGCAGCAGCGGGCACGCGGTACCGGTGAGTTCTTCCAGCGTATAGCCACTGAGGGTCTCATAGGCGGGATTGGCGTAGATCACCGGCAAACCGTCGGCACGGGCGTCGGCGAGCACGATCCCCTCGGAGGCATGCCTGACGACCTGCTCCAGCACCTGCCGGGTAAGTTGTCCGTTTCCGCTATGTTCCTGACCTGCCATGCGACTGATAGTGGTTAACAGAACGTCACAGTTCAATGACCTGATTCACATTGCAGCACAAGCTCGGGAATCAATCCGGCAAGCAGCTCTCGTGTACGGGACAGTCCAAGCGTCAGATGGCGCTCCATCGCGGCATGAATGGACGTATTTTCCGGCCCCCGGCCCGCGGCCTGGTTGACGCCGATCGCACATAAGGCATACGCAATTCCCGCCTCCGCCGCCAGCACCGCCTCCGGCATTGCGGTCATGCCGACCATCGTGCAGCCATCACGTTCCAGCCGGTCGATCTCAGCCGCCGATTCCAGACGCGGCCCCTGTGTCACGCCATAGACGCCACCGGCGCAACGGTGCCCGGCCCGCTGAATTCGTCTGCGCAGATGGGCAGCCAGGCGGCGGTCGAACGGCTGTGTAAATTCCACGTGCACCGGCTGGTCGCCGCCGAAGGTCTGTTCGCGCCCCCATGTATAGTCGATCAGCTGCTCCGGCACCGCCAATTCACCGGGCTGAAAATCCGGGGCGATGGTGCCGACCGTGTTCAGCGCAATACAGCGGCGGACACCGATCTGCTGCAGTGCGCGGATGTTCGCGCGGTAGTTGATCTGGTGCGGCGCGATGCCGTGACCTTCGCCATGCCGCAGAATCACGGCAACCCGCGCATCCCCGAATGCCGCCGTCAGAATCGGACTGGATGGCGGGCCGTACGCTGTCTTCGTCGCGCTGCGTGCGACAACCTCCAGGCCGAGCAGCCGATAGCCGGAACCGACGATCAGAGCGATGTCAGACCGCATCGCCAACTTCCGCAACCGCCATCATCCTTCCAGTGTCAGTGCCGGTCGTTCCACCAGTGCCGCCAGCAGTTCGCGCGCCTGCGCCCAGGCGCGCGTCGCGCGCAGCGCCTCCCACTCCATGCCGGCGGTTCCCCGCAGTCGCATCAGCCGCAGTTTCGCCGGTGGACTGACGTAATTTTCCAGACTCTCGATCACAGCGGGAATCTCATCGGGTGCATTGCACAGCAGTACCAGATCACAGCCCGCATCCAGCGCCAGCCGGACCCGATCCACGGGGCCGCCGATGGCGGCCGCGGCGCCGCGCATGCTCATGTCGTCGGAGATCACGGCACCGCTGAAACCCAGCCGTCCCCGCAAGGCCGTGCCCGTCCACCACGACGACATGCTGGCGGGCTTCGGATCCACCTGAGGAAACCTCACATGCGCCAGCATCACCGCATGCAGGCCACGTGCCACCAGATGGCGATAGGGCTCGAGGTCTTCGTGAAGGTCGGCATACTCGCGGTTGTCGGTGGCGATTTCGAAATGGGAGTCGGCTACCGCACCCGCGTGAGTCGGAAAATGTTTCGCGCAGACGGCAAGACCCGCCCTGGTTGCGCCGTCCACCAGTCTTGCGGCAAGTTCGGATACCGTTCGGGGGTCTTCGTGCAGCGCGCGATCGCCGATCACGTCGGCCAGCCCCAGATCCAGATCCACCACCGGCGTAAAGCTCAGGTCCACGCCGGTGGCGCGAAGCTCGGCGCCCATCAGCCATCCGAAGGCGCCGGCGGTGGTCAATGCGCTGACTCGATCGATGTCGTACCGATGGCCCAGGCTGCGCAACGGCGGCAGTTCCGTGAACGGCTCGCGAAAACGCTGCACACGCCCGCCCTCCTGATCCACCGCCACAAGCAGTGAAGGCTTGCGCGCCGCATGGATTTCGGCAACCAGAGCGGTGAGCTGCTCGCGGCTCTCATAGTTGCGGGAAAACAGGATCACGCCGCCGATCGCCGGCGACTGCAGCCAACCACGCTCGTCATCGGCCAGCGCCGGGCCACGCAGGTCGATCATCAGGGGACCGAGGGACATCGCTCCGCTTCACTCCATGTTGCGAACGGGTGATCGACCAGGCAGACATTGTAGTAGCGCCGGTGTGCGGTCACCTCCACACCGAGCCAGGCTGGCGGCTCGATGGCCTGGTCCTCACTGTCCAGTTCTATTTCGGCCACGATCAGGCCGGCATTGTCGCCGAGAAATTCGTCGATTTCCCAATGTGCGTCGCCAATGTACACATGATGGCGAACCTTCTCGATCAGCGGCCTGCGACAGAGCGCGAGCAGTTCCAGCGCATCGGCGATCGGAATCTCATACTCGAACTCCAGACGCGAGGCAACCAGACCACCGGCCTTGATGTTGAGCAACGCGCGCTCCTCGCCGACCGTGCGCACACGCACCGATACGCCGGTGGCGCCGGCATCGGGCGCGGTGCCGGCATTGGCATCCGGTGCTGGGTACGGTCGGGTGCTGTCCAGATAACCCTGACGCAAGACCCGGGAACCGGCCGCATGGTCACGCCAGCTGTCGTCCCTGAGCAGAAACTTGCGTTCGATCTCGCGTGGCATCGGCGAATCATAGCAGCAGGCACGCGCCCATCGGCGGGGGCGTTCAGGTCAGGGGCGAACGAACAGCGCGATCGCTTCAACATGATGGGTATGCGGAAACATGTCGAGTATGCCGGCGGTCTCAAGGTGGTAGCCATGCGTGTCGGTCAGCAGCTTCGCATCCCTGGCCAGGGTGCCCGGATGACAGGACACATACACGATTCGGCGCGGTGCCATCCGCCCCATCGCCGCGACCGCGGCCTCCGCGCCGGTGCGCGGCGGATCGAGTACCACCACGTCCCATTGCTCGCGGAAGAAACTCCAGTCCGGCTGGCTGAGGTCGGCGGTGACGAACCGTGCATTAGTGATGCCGTTGCGTTCGGCATTCTGCACCGCCCGGGCAACGAGACCGGCCTCGCCTTCGACACCGACCACTTCACCGGCCCGTTGCGTCAGCGGCAGGCTGATATTGCCCAGACCGCAGAACAGATCGAGCACGCGATCAGCAGGCGTGGGGTCGGCCAGTTCGACAACCCGGTGCACGAGCTGCCGGTTCACGGCGGCGTTGATCTGTACGAAATCGGTGGGCAGAAAGCGCAGTTCGATATCGAACTCGGGCAGCGTGTAGGTCAGGTGTCGCGCGCTGCCCGGGTCCAGCGGTGCAACCGTGCCCGGCCCGCCACTCTGGGTATACACATCCACGCCATGGGTGACAGCGAACGCCCGAAACAGCTGCAGGTCCGCGGCGGTCGGCGGGGCAAGTACGCGCAGCACGACGGCCTGCGCCGCATCAGCCACAGCCACCTCGATCTGCGGAACCTTCTGTCTGAGGCTGGTTTGACCAATCAGCTCCGACAACGCGCCGATCAGAGTGTCCATCGGTGCCGTGAGCACCGGACAGGCCGACATGTCGGTCACATACGGTGTGGCGCGTTCGCGAAACCCTACCAGCACACGATCCTTGCGTGGTACGTCTTTCACGCTGAGTCGGGCCCGGCGGCGATATCCCCAGGGCGCCCCGGTCACCGGCTCAAGCCAGGTATCCGGCGCCAGCCGCGCCACGCGCGCCAGGGTCTGCTCCACCGAATGCTGCTTGAAGCGGAGCTGCGCCTCCACGGACATGTGCTGCAACGCGCAGCCGCCGCAGCGGCCGAAGTACTCGCATGGCGGCTCCACGCGATCCGACGACGATTCCAGAACCGCCAGCAGTTCCGCGTCCTGGTAGCGACGCCGCCTGCCCCGCGGCGCGATGGAAACCGTTTCGCCGGGCAGCGCACCGCTGATGAAAGCTCTCTGACCATCGATGTCGGCGACACCGCGTCCCTCGTGCGTCAGGTCGATGACACGCGTGGTCAGGGCGTGCCGGTCACCCGCCATCGCAGGACTCTTCGCGTGCAGCCCGCCATGCTGCCAGGAACTCCTGTAGATGGACTTCGTCGGACTGCTCGAGCTTTTCCTCGACCATACGCAGCTCGGCCACATACATGCGACGGTCCAGCATGCCACGCATCAACTGGAACCGCAGGTACACCAGATAGGTGTTGAGCGCGTCGGTTTCGCAGTAGTTACGGATCGCATCGTGCCCGCCTTGCAGCCAGCAGTCCCAGACCTTGTCGCCGCTCATGCCGAGCTTGCCCGGCAGCCCCAGCAGCTGGGCGGTCTGTTGCAGCGAACTGCGGCCCGACGCCTGGTAACCGGAGAGGACATCCATCAGATCCAGATGCCGCCAGTGAAAGCGGTTGAGGTAGTTGTTGTAGCGGAATTCGCGATCCGCATCGCCGATTTCCCAGTAGCGGGACGCACTGATGCTGTGGTGCAGTGCGCGATAGTGCAGCAGAGGCAGATCGAAGCCGGAACCATTCCACGAAACAAGCTCCGGGCTGTAACGTTCGAGGCCATCGTAGAAGCGCTGTATCACTTCCTTCTCGCTGGAACCCTGTGCATCGAGGCTGAAGATGCGCAGACCATCGCGGCTCCGCAGCACGCACGAAATCACCACGACGCGGTGCTGCGGCAGCGGCAGAAAGGTGGTCTGCCTCGCCTGCTGCTGCTTGAAGAACATGATCTTGCCTACCGACTCCTGATCAAGATCAGGCACATCGTAGAGTCTGCGCCCCAGCGCGATGTCCGGGATCGTTTCGATATCAAAGACCAGTGTATTCATCATCGGGACTCCAGAACCCCTGACCGCATCAGCACGGCAACGGCGACCACGAGACCGGCTTCATCGGTGAGCGTGAGGTGGCCCTCGCCTATGCCCAGCTGCCGGCACATGGCGCGCCCGCGTTCGGAATAGATGATCTGCGGCTGGCCGAGCCGGTTCGGCACCGTACCCGCATCACGCACCCACATGCCATTGGCAAAGCCGGTTCCCATCGCCTTGACCACCGCTTCCTTGGCCGCAAAGCGCATTGCCAGAAAGCGCACCGGCCGTCGGCTGCGCTCAAACAGCTCGCGCTCTTCGTCGAGCAGCAGGCGGTTCACGAAATGCGAGCCAAAACGTTTCCAGGTTCGCTCCACACGCGCCAGCTGCACGACGTCACTGCCGATACCAAAAATCATCGCGACGTACTCACACCGCGCAAATCATTCGCAGCGGACGGATTCATGCACGGTTGCCGCGCGCCGCCGTCATCAGCGACTTCATGGTCGCGACCGCCGCCGCCATACCGTCCATCACGGCGCGCGCGACAATGGCATGACCGATGTTGAGTTCGACAATGCCGGTGATCGCCGCCACCGGCATGACATTGTGATAATGCAGACCATGGCCCGCATGCACGGTGAGGCCCAGCTGGCCGGCATAGCCGGCGGCCGCGCGGATGCGCTCCAGCGCCCGTGCAGCCTGGTTGCGATCCCGCGCATCGGCGTAGGCGCCGGTATGCAGTTCGACCACGGGTACGCCTGCCGCCGCACAGGCATCGAGCTGCGCCTCGTCCGGGTCCACGAACAGCGATACGCGTATGCCGGCATCGGCAAGCGCCGCGCAGGCTTCCGTGACGCGCTGCTGCTGCGCAACCACGTCGAGGCCGCCTTCGGTCGTCAGCTCTTCGCGCCGCTCAGGGACCAGACAGCAGTCGGCCGGTCGATGTTGACGGGCGATGGCGATCATGTCGTCGGTAACCGCCATTTCCAGATTCACACGCGTCAGCAAGGTCGACTGCATGATCTGCAGATCGCGTTCCTGGATGTGCCGGCGATCCTCGCGCACATGGATCGTGATGCTGTCGGCGCCGGACTGCTCGGCGATCAGCGCCGCCGTCACCGGGTCGGGATAGCGGGTGCCGCGGGCCTGACGCAGCGTCGCCACATGATCCACGTTGACACCCAGGGCGATCGGGTTGTCGGCAAGCGACGCATTGCGGGCGCCGTGTCCGGACGCGGCACGCGACAGTGACTTCTCGTCCATCATTCCACCAGCCCTCTGGAGTAGATGTCCTTCAATACCGTACGGCTCTTCAGCGGCTGCTCTCCAAGGTAGCTGTGCAGCACCTTCGACAGCAGCTTTCTCGCCAGACGCTGCATGTCCGACCCGCCGAGCCTGCCTTCACGCAGCGCGATCAGCTCGCGCCCCCAATACAGCCCGTCACCGTGAGCGGCGGAGTCGACCTCCACCGGCCCACGCTCCAGTTCAAACAGATAGCGTCTGTCAGGATGGATGGGCTCGCCGCTGCGAGCATCGTGTTCCAGCTCCAGGCCGTAGCCCAGTGCCGTCAACAGTCGCAGCTCGAACAGACGCAGCGCGGATGCCAGATGGGCACCGGCTGCGAGCTCGGCAAGGCAGTGACTATAGCAGGAATAGACCTCGCTGTTGGCGTCGCCGCGAGCCGTCAGCCGCAGCAGCAACTCGTTGATGTAAAAGCCTGCGAGCAACGCGTCACCCTGCAGCGCCGGCGCATGGCCGGACGCTTCCACATCACTGAGGCTGCCCAGTTCGCCGCGACGTGTCCACGACACACGGACAGGCATGAAAGGCTGCAGCAGCGCCCTGCGCCCCGGCTTCGGCCGCCGCGAACCGCGGGCCACCAGGGTGATGCGCCCGTAGTCGGCAGTAATCAGATCGATCAGCTGACTGGTATTACGAAAAGGTCGCTGGTGCAGCACAAATGCCGCCGTGAAGCCCGTTTTTTCGACTTCACTCATCGAGCACATTCCCTGACAGGCTCGAGACTCAGAACTGCCCGTATCCCAGGCGCTGCAGTTCCCGCTCACTATCGGACCAGTGTTCGCGAACCTTGACCCACATCGCCAGGTGCACGCGGCCACCCAGCAGCGCCATGATCTCCAGTCGTGCCGCGGAACCGACATCCTTCAGTACCCGACCGCTCTTGCCGATCACGATCGGCTTCTGGCTTTCACGTTCCACATGGATCAGCGCGTGTACCAGCCACTGCCCATCATCGTTGCGACCCAGGTGTTCGATCTCCACGGTGAGACCATAGGGAAGCTCCTCATGCAGCACCTGCATCAACTTTTCGCGCACGATTTCGGCGGCACGGAAGCGCACATCCCGGTCGGTGACGAAATCGCGCGGAAACAGCACCGGACCACGCGGCAGGCGCTGGAAGATTTCCGTCACCAGCGCCTCGACATTGTTTCCGGACAGCGCCGACAGCGGCACGTAAGCGGCGAAGTCGTAATCGGCGGCGAGCTTATCGAGCGTCGGCAGCAGCGCCTGACGGCTGGCCAGGCGATCGATTTTGTTGAGAACCAGAATGCAGCGCGTATCGCGATCGCGCAGTTCTTCGATCAGCTGCCTGTCTTCCGGTTTGAGCCCCCGCGCATCGACCACCAGCAGCACCAGATCGGCTTCCGACACCGCCTGACTCAGGGCGCGTGCCATCAGCCTGTGCAACGCCCGCTCGCTACGCCGGGCATGGCCGGGCGTGTCGATGAAGATGGCCTGATCCTCGTCGCGATTCAGGACGCCGAGAATCCGGTGCCGCGTGGTATGCGGCTTGTCGGTAATGATGCTGATCTTCTGCCCGACCAGTGCGTTGAGCAGTGTCGACTTGCCGACATTCGGCCGTCCGATGATCGCCACGTAACCGCAGCGGGCTTCTGTGTTATTCATGACCTGTCAGTTCCACCAGCATCGACTCCGCCGCCGCCTGCTCGGCGCGACGCCGGCTGCGCCCCCGGCCTTCCGCCCGCTGTCGCGTGTCGGATACTTCGCAACTCACGATGAACAGCTGTTCATGGTCGCGCCCCTGCACGCTGTCGACGCGATATACCGGCAGTTTCAGCGAGCGCGCCTGCAGCCACTCCTGAAGACGGGTCTTGGGGTCTTTCAGCGATGCGGAGTCCGGAAGGCAGGACATGCGGTCGGCAAACAGGCGCTCCAGCAGCCGGTCGGCGGCATCATGACCGCCATCGAGCAGCACGGCGCCGATCAGCGCTTCCAGGCAGTCAGCCTGGGCCGCCTCCCGACCCGCGCCACCGGAACGTACTTCGCCGGCGCCAAGAATAAGGTGTGAGTCCACGTCGAGTTCCCGGGCGATTTCCGCCAGTGTGTCGCGCCTGACCAATGCGGCGCGCAGGCGGCTCAGATCACCCTCGTTGGCGCTCGGGTGCAGTTCATACAGTCGCCGGGCGACATACAGACTGAGGAAGGCGTCGCCCAGAAATTCCAGGCGCTCGTTGTTCCGCCCGGAAGCGCTGCGGTGGGTCAGCGCAGTCTCAAGCAGCCCGGGATCGGTGAATGAATAGTCGAGACGAGCCGCCGCCCACTGTTCGCGGACCGCTAGCGTCTTATTTCCACCTGCTTGTCGAATGCGACCAACAGCCAAACGTCTGCAACATAGTGGGTGCGATGCTCGTATTGTATACGCACCTCGTAGCCGTTTCTGACCTGATTGATGGAAACGTTGTCCGGCGAGAGGCGGACATCTTCGATCTCGAAGCGCCGCGATATCGCATTGCGTATCGCGCCGGCGGTGGTGCCGGTGCCATCGAGGTCAGACTGGACGTCGTCCAGCACCCGCGACAGCTTGTAGTTCTGAAGGTAGAGCGGAAAGACCTTGATCACGGCCAGGCCCACGACCCCGAAAAGCGCCGCCAGTATCAGGAATCCCAGCGCGGTAATGCCTGCCTGCCGGCGCGGACCATGGATGCGCGGTATGTTCATGTGCCGTCCCGTATCAAGTTGATTCACGTCAGTGAATACTTCTGCCGATCCGTTCCCAGCGCGGCCCGCCTTCCGATGGACTGCGCCAGTTCATCCAGACCCTGACAGCCCTGCCGACCAGCAGATCCTCGGGCACGAAGCCTACCTCCGGAAAACGGCTGTCCTGGCTCTGGTCGCGATTGTCACCCATCATGAAGTAGTGTCCCTCGGGCACCCGATACGTTCCACCAGCACTGAGGCGTCCCCGGGTCAGGAGCAGCGAGTGCTCCCGTTCACCCAGAATCTCGCGCGCCAGCTGGCCGGAAGGGTCGTCCTTGTAGTTGCCGGCCAGTTCCATGAAGACCGGTTCTCCATTGATGGTCAATCGCTTGCTGCCCTGATCGTAGTTGACCACGTCCCCGGGCAATCCCACCACACGCTTGATGTAGTTGATGCTCGGGTCCGACGGCAGCCTGAAAACCACCACATCGCCGTGTACCGGATCTCCCGTTTCCAGGAACCTGCTATTTAGAACTGGCCAGCGCAGCCCGTAAGCGAACTTGTTCACAAAAATGAAGTCGCCTTCCAGCAGCGTGGGCATCATGGATCCGGACGGAATACGGAAGGGTTCGAACAGAAACGAGCGAAGCACGAGTACGAGGAGCAGAATCGGGAAGAATGACTTTGCGTACTCGACGATGACGGGTTCGCGATAGCCGCCGCTCCCGGCACGCGCCAGCCGTGCACGGCGCAGCAGCAATGAATCAAGTGCCCAGATGACACCTGTGACAAGGGTCGCGATAACGAGAATCAGCGCAAAGTCCAATGCAATATCCTGCTAAATCCGGTAGCGGTGGGCAGTATATTAGAGATTGGCGCGGAGAAACGCCTGAACACGCTCCCGCTCCAGCGGATATCCCGACAGCTCGGTGCCGTCGGCGGCGGCCAGCACCGGGATTTTAAGGCTGTAGCGACGCTCCAACCCGATGTCGTCGGTGATGTCGACCAGGGCAACGGTGTCTTCGACACCCAGCAGCGGACGTACCTCGTCCAGCAGCAGCTCGCAGAGGTGACACCCGGGCCGACTGTAGAGCAGCAGCCGGGTCACAGACGTCCCACCAGCCTCAGCTGTCCGACCGTCGACACCTCCGCCCGGCATCTGGCCGGACGCAGCGCGGCGATGACAGCCGCGGCACCAGTGACGGCGCCGACCAGAACGGCCAGGTCCGACCATGCGCCCAGCCAGCCACCGACAATTGCGCCGGCCAGAAGACCGGCCATCGGGCCGCCATAGAGCAGCGCGGCGCCCGCCAGCACGCGGTCGGCGGGAAGCGTAATGTTCACGGCATCACCCGCCGCCAATGCGCCGGACAGGGCCGGATCGACATGCCTGACGGCGATCGTGGTAACGGCCGGCATGCGACGCCAGGTGCAGGCGCCTTCACAGCCGCGGCAACCGGCGCCAGCGCTCAGTTCGACGTCCACCGTACCGTCACCATGCACCTGCCGCACGATCGCGGCACTTGTCATGCAGGCGGAAGTCGTGGAGCTGGACGTGTCCATGGATGGCAACCCTGATGGCGGCTACGAGCGGCACCCGCTGGGGGGCGCGCTCAACGCAGCGACAGCGAAGTGGCGATGCCGCGAACCGTCTGACGCGGCACTTCACCAACCGCCGTCACGCGACGCCCTTCGACATTGAGCGAGAACGCATTCGTGCTGCCGACGGTGGAAAATCCTTCGGCAACCTGGGTGGCGTTGTTCGGATCCTCGACAAAGACAGACACCGTCGCCAGGCCATCGGAATAGACGAGGTGCAGAACCGGGAAGTCGGCGCCGGCCAGGAGACTGCGCTGCGACACCGCCAGGTAGAACCCGTCCGGCACGTCCGTGGCAACCCAGCTTTCGCCGACGTAGCCCGAGTCGGTCGGGTCGGCGGCGCGGAACCAGGTATACCCTTCCGTGTTTGCCGAAGGCCTGAGCGCCGAATCAGGCACGGAATCCAGCATCTGCAGATTGGTGAACAGGATCTGCTCGAGGATCTGATCGTTTTCATCGCGAATCTGCGATTTCAGCGGCATCGCCGTTTCCATGTCCAGCCACAGCAGGTAACCGTAGCGGTAGCCATCGCGCGGTTTGATGCCGATCACCTGCGCGCTGCGCTTCGCCACACGCGCGGTGCTGTACATGGTCAGTTCGTAGTAAGGATCGAAGTTGCCGGAGAATACAGGCATCGTGGACAGGATCGAGCCGCTGCCGGAACGCTGCTTGAGCAGCACCACCCTGCGGTCGGGCAGGATACTCCGCACCTCGTCGCCGTGACGGATGATCTCGCGACCGGCGCCATCCAGTGACACGATGCGTTCACTGATCTGCCCGCCCTCGTTGCGATGCACGATGTGCAGGCTCTCGGCGTTGCCGCCCTGTACATGTACGAACGTACCTTCGTAGTTGAGCTCCTCAACCGCCTGATACATCCGCTCCAGCCAGGTGCGTGCCTCACCGGCCCACGCGTCGGCGATTATCAGCGCCAGCACGAGTGACGCGATCTGTCTGATGAGCTTCCCCCGCAACAATGCTCAGTCCAGCGCCTGTTCGGCAACGGCGCTGGCCTCCTCGGCAATATCCGGCGCGACGGCGCGCTGCGGATTCTCGCGCGCGCCAACCACATTGGAATGCACCGTGGTGCGACTCAGGTGTGACGCGTACTCGCCATGGTGCATCAGGTAGTTCGTCAGGCGGATGGGTGGCACCACAACATTGCGCTGGTCGACAAACTCGCGCGGCACTACATAGCCGGGCACGTCCTGTTGCGCCTGAGCGGCCTGCAAAGCTTCCGCATCGGCATCCACGCCGTTGATCGAGCGCAGTACGAATATGCCAACCAGCGCGGCCGACGCGGCGATTCCGAATCCGACGGCCGGCCTGAACGCCCGCGTCCGCCATCCGGGCACCGCCGCCGGACGGCTCTGCCGGGGCGCGGCGCCATCCAGCGCATCGCTGATACGCCGACGCAGCACGTTCGGGTCGGGCCGCAGCATTTCGCCACGCAACGCCGAGCCGATGGTTGCGTAGCGCAACATCATATTCCGGGCTTCCGGATCATGCTCCAGGCGTCGCACCAGAAATGCGCACTCTTCCGCGGAGAGCTCGTCGTCCCAGAAGGCGGACATCTGATCGTGAATCTGTTGTGTCATGGTTGTCATTGCAGCAGTGGACCGATTCGTTTATCGATTGCCTCGCGCGCACGAAAAATGCGTGAGCGCACGGTTCCAACGGGGCATTCCATCGCCTGGGCGATTTCCTCATAGCTCATGCCTTCAATCTCCCGCAGCAGGATGGCGGTACGCAGATCTTCCGGCAGTTCCCCGATCGCCCTGTTGACCGTGTCACGTATCTCATCCGACAGGGCCAGATGTTCCGGGGTATCCATCTCCTTGAGGCGGCCGAGCACTTCGAACTGCTCCGGATCCTGAAGGTCGAGATCGAAGCTTACCGGTCTGCGGCCGGCCGAAACCAGGTGATTCTTCGCAGTATTGATCGCGATACGGTACAGCCACGTATAAAACGCGCTGTCGCCGCGAAATGACGGCGCCGCCCTGTAGGCCTTGAGAAAAGCTTCCTGTGCCACGTCCAGTGCCTCGGAGGGGTCGCGAACGTATCGCATGATCAGCTTCAGGATCTTGTGCTGATACTTGATAACCAACAGATCGAAAGCCGACCTGTCGCCCTGTTGAACGCGCTTGATCAGGGCCAGATCCGAGGGCTTGTTATCGCCCTTGGCAGTCACCGCCGGTCCTGTCACGCGCTTCTCGATAGACCCCATAACACACCAAAAAGTTCGCTCCTCTCTCGGATCCGTCCGTCTGGCCGGCGGTACTGTACTACAGAGCGTGACGGCTCACCCGGCTGGTCACCACAAGGTTAACCGGCAGCGGCTGGATCGGCAAACCTCCTGAACCGCTTCACAAAGTCTGGCGCAGCCTCGCCTGCAGCACCCGCCATACCTCCGCCTCGAACTGATCGCGCAGCAGGACCACCACCAGACGCCGACGCTGATCGACCAGCACCAGCCTGAGCCAGACGCCCCCCAGCACCGACCCCGCACCCATCCGCAGCCGCCCACCGCCATGACGCGGCACGGACCAGGTGCCGTCGCGTCGCCTGTACAGTACGGGTGGCGCTTCGCAGGGCTGCCGTAACGCCGCGTGCAGGGCCACAACGCCGCCCAGCAACAACATCACGGGTGCGGGCGGCGCGGCCAGCAGCAGCGCCGCGGCCAGCAGCAGGTGCAGCAGCACCCACCACAGAAGCAGACCGCGCGAGCGCTCAGGGCGCAGGAGTATGGCTGTGCCGGATGCGGTCGACGAGACGCGCGAGCGCCGGATTCTCGGGTTGTTCACGCCCGCAAAGGTACGCGTGCAGCTGTGGGTCCTGAAGTTCCAGAAATGACTCGAACAATGCGATATCGGCCTCGTCCAGTGCGCCGAACCCGTGCTCCAGGAATGACGCCAGCACCACGTCCAGCTCACGCATGCCGCGCCGGCAGCGCCAGCGCAGTCTGGGAGGCACCCCGGTCAAGGTCACGGAGACCGCACCGCGAGGCGATATGCCGGAGGCGTCGGATGGTGGTGTCACGCGTTGCCGCTCAGTGCTGGCGTTCGGCAATCAGTTTCTTGATCTCGGCGATCGCGCGTCCGGGGTTGAGATCCTTCGGGCACGCCTGCGTGCAGTTCAGGATCGTGTGACAGCGATAGAGCCGGAACGGGTCTTCGAGAGCGTCCAGGCGCTCGCCAGTCGCTTCGTCGCGACTGTCGACGATCCAGCGATAGGCCTGCAACAGGGCTGCCGGACCGAGGTAGCGATCCGGGTTCCACCAGTAGCTGGGACAGGAAGCCGAACAGCAGGCACACAGGATACAGGCCGACGGCGTGTTGATCTTTTCCTGGTCCTTCTTCGACTGCAGGCGTTCGCGGTCCGGCGGCGCCGGTGTCTGCGTCTGCAGCCAGGGCTTGATCAACGCGTACTGCGCATAGAAATTCGTCAGATCCGGCACCAGATCCTTGATGACCGGCATGTGCGGCAGCGGATAGACCTTTACCGGACCCTTCACTTCCTCGACGGTTTTCAGGCAGGCCAGCGAATTCACTCCGTCGATGTTCATCGAACACGAACCGCAGATGCCTTCGCGACAGGAGCGGCGGAACGTCAGCGTCGGATCGATTTCGTTCTTGATCTTGATCAACGCATCCAGAACCATCGGGCCGCAGTCGGCCATATCCACCCAGAAGGTATCCAGGCGCGGATTGTCCGCGCTGTCCGGGTCATAGCGATAGACGGCGAATGCGCGCGGCTCGCGGGCATCCTCCGGTCGGCCAAAGGTCTTGCCGGTTGTTACTCTCGAGTTGGCCGGAAGGCGAAACTTCGCCATGCTGCACCTCAGTAGGTTCTTGCCTTGGGTGGTATCGAATCGACTTCGCCGGTCAGCGTCGACAGCTGCACCGCCCGATAGTCAAAGCGCACCGCACCCTGGTCGTTGACCCAGGCCAGCGTATGTCGCAGCCAGTGGCGGTCGTCGCGATCGGGATAGTCCTCACGCGCCTGCGCGCCGCGACTCTCGGTGCGGTTGATGGCCGACTTGATGGTGCCCATCGCCTGCAGCAGCAGGTTCTCGAGCTCCAGCGTCTCGACCAGATCGGTGTTCCAGATCAGTGATCGGTCGGCGATGCCCACATCGGCGAACGACGCGAACACCTGTTCCAGTTTATCGATCCCCTCCTGCAACGATTCGCCGGAACGGAATACGGCCGCGTGATCCTGCATGACACGCTGCATGTCCAGTCGGATCTGTGCGGTCGGTCGGCTGCCGCTGGCATGACGCAGTCTGTCCAGTCGCGCGACGGCCTGCTCGCCTGCCCCCGCCGGCAGCGGCGCATGACGCTGGCCGGGCTGAATCACCTCGCCGCAGCGCCGGGCCGCGGAACGGCCGAACACAACGAGGTCGATCAGCGAATTCGAGCCCAACCGGTTCGCGCCATGGACCGAGACACAGGCGGCCTCGCCAACCGCCATCAGACCGGGAACGACCGCGTCATTGCCGGCGGCGTCCCGGGTGAGCACTTCGCCTCTGAAATTGGTCGGTATGCCCCCCATGTTGTAGTGCACCGTGGGCAACACCGGTATCGGCTTCCGCGTCACGTCGACGCCGGAAAAGATTCTCGCCGTCTCGCGGATGCCGGGCAACCGTTCCTCGATCACGTCGGCACCCAGATGTTCCAGGTGCAGATTCACGTGATCCTTGCGTGCCCCCACTCCGCGCCCTTCCCTCAGCTCGATGGTGATGGCACGGCTGACCACGTCGCGCGAAGCCAGATCCTTCGCGTTCGGTGCGTAACGCTCCATGAAGCGCTCGCCGTCGGAGTTCGTCAGGTAACCGCCTTCGCCGCGCACACCTTCGGTGATCAGCATGCCCGCGCCATACACACCGGTGGGATGAAACTGGACGAATTCCAGATCCTGAAGCGGCAGGCCGGCGCGCAGCACCATCGCGTTGCCGTCACCGGTGCAGGTATGCGCGGATGTACAGGAGAAATAGGCGCGGCCGTAGCCGCCGGTGGCGAGTATCACCCTGTGCGACAGGAAGCGGTGCAGGCGTCCGGTCGCCATGTCCAGTGCCACGACACCACGGCACTGACCGTCCTGCATGATCAGGTCGATGGCGAAGTACTCGATGAAAAACGCGGCATTCTGTTTCAGCGACTGCTGATACAGTGCGTGCAGCATTGCATGGCCGGTACGATCGGCGGCCGCACAGGTGCGCTGTGCCGTACCCTCGCCGAAATGCGTGGTCATGCCGCCGAACGGCCGCTGATAGATGCGCCCGTCCGCGGTGCGCGAGAACGGCACGCCGTAATGTTCCAGCTCGATGACGGCAGCGGGTGCTTCCTTGCACATGAACTCGATGGCGTCCTGGTCACCGAGCCAGTCCGAGCCCTTGACGGTATCGAACATATGCCAGCGCCAGTCGTCCTCACCCATGTTGCCGAGCGCCGCGCTGATGCCACCCTGCGCCGCAACGGTATGGCTGCGTGTCGGGAACACCTTGGTGACACACGCCGTGGTGAGACCCTGTTCGGCGAGCCCCAGCGTTGCCCGCAGCCCGGCGCCGCCGGCGCCGATGACAACGACATCGTAACGATGATCCGTGAATTCGTAGTCGCTGCTGCTCATCAGGAAATCCGGAAGTAGTCAGTACACAGAAAAAAGGCCCGAACCTGTACGTCCGGATTCGGTCCAGCATCAGTCGAGCGCGTGCCGGGCCTCATCCCGTGCCGGAGCGCAGTGCGATAACGAGAATCGAGAACACCGCCGCCACGGCAAGCGTGAAATGCGTCAGCGTCGACAGCATCAGCGCCACCACCTTCGATGCTCCGCCGCGCACATAGTCTTCGATCACAACCTGTACGCCGAGTCGCGAGTGGTAAAGACCGATCATGACCAGCAGGATCAGCAGCACGGCATTCACGGGCGCGGCGACCCATCCGGCGACCGCGGCGTGACTGAAGTCCTCGAAGCGCATCATCGCCAGTGTGAACCACAAACCCAGCGGCAGCAGCGCAACCGCGGTCAGACGCTGCATCCACCAGTGCCCGGCGCCGCTCTTCGCCGACCCAAGGCCCAGCGCTTTGGCGAGTGGATTGACGAGACTCACCCCGATCATCCTCAGATGACCGCCAGCGCCGTAAAGGCGACGGTGGCCAGCAGCGTGAACACAACCACCGCCCAGCCGCTGGCGCGGTAGCGGGCATGATCGAAGCCCATGCCGGCATCCCAGAACAGATGCCGCACGCCGTTGCCCAGGTGAAAGAAAAATGCGAACGCAAGCCCGATGTACAGCAGTTTGAACAGCGGGCCGGCCAGCAGCGTCTGCAGGCCGGCGTAGGTCTGCGCCCCAGAAGCGATCGCCATCAGCCAGCCCGCGAATACGAGCGAGCCCAGCGACAGCAGCAACCCGGTCAATCGATGCAGAATCGACAGCGTGTTGGTGATCTGCCAGCGGTAGACCTGAAGGTGCGGCGACAGGGGCCGCTCAACGCCGTCCATGTAGTGCTTTTTCCTTTCAGCCGGATTCGGCTGTCGACGGTGCGCGGCGGTCGTCGGCCGGCACGGCGTCGCGAATCCGGACATCACAATCAGAAATCAATGCACCGCCCTGCCCGCTGCCAGTCTCCATAGCGTGTGGGCTCAGGATCCGAGGGGCCACCGATCTCGTCTGCTACCGTGGGCACAACCGAAACCTCTCGGCTTTCGTCGCCGCGCCGCGGATCGACCGCCGTGCAGCTGCCAGACTCTTGTTGATCCTGCTCGGGCATCGCTAAAGTGTGCCAGAAACCCACGCAACACGCACCTTGACGGAGACAGCGCCATCCCTATGCAAACATCCCCTTCCCGCCTTCTGCAGGCCCGCCACGTCGGTCTGCTCAGCGTTTCCGGCAACGACGCCGAGCGATTCCTGCACGCCCAGCTCAGCCGCCACATCGTCGGCCTGCCGGCGGACCTCGCACCGCTGGCCGGCTGGCACGATGCCCGTGGCCGCCTGCGCGCGCTGTTCCGGGTACTGCGCACCGACGGGGGATTCATGCTGATGACCACTGCCGACACGGTCGATGCGGCCATCAAGGGCATGCAGCTCTACGTGCTGCGCTCGGATGTGCGACTGGCGAATGCCGGCACGGACTGGCGTGTTCTGGCCGTCATCGGCGACACGCTGCTGCCGGCCCGGCTGAAGCCGGATCCGCTGCCCGGTTCGGTGAAGCGCAGTGGTGAGGTGGTGGCGATACGCCTGGCCGACGCGCTGGTACACATGGCCGGTCCCGCCGCGGCGATCGATCAGTGGCCGGCCGAAGCGGGGCTTCCCGCGCCGCCGCATGATCCTGCCGCCATCGAGGCGGCGGAGATATACGCCGGGGTGCCGGCGGTGTCCGCGGTGCTGGCCGGGCGCTTTCTGCCGCAGATGCTGAACCTCGACCAACTGGATGCACTGTCTTTCAACAAGGGCTGCTTTCCCGGTCAGGAAGTGATCGCCCGCACACAGAATCTCGGGCAGGTGAAACGCCGCATGGCACGCTTCACGCTGACGCAGCCGCAGTCGCTCGACATCAGCCCGGGCGATGCGATCGTCGACGGATCAGGTCAGCCTGTCGGCGACGTGGTGCGTGCCGCGCGCACGAACGACACCTCGGTGCTGCTGGCCGTCGTACCCGTCGACGGTCGTGACCTGGCGTTGCGTGTGAGCGATGGCGACCCGAGGCCCATCACGCCACAGACCGGCTCGGTCGCCTAGCAGCCACGCACAAGCGGGCGAAGTCCCGCGGGCCGCCCCCGGCTTCAGGCCTCAGGCTTCAACTGCGGGAACAGCAGCACATCGCGAATGGCGGCGCTGTCGGTGAGGAGCATCACGAGCCGGTCCACGCCGATGCCCAGCCCCGCGGCCGGCGGCATGCCGTACTCCAGCGCGCGGATGTAGTCCTCGTCGTAGACCATGGCTTCCATGTCGCCGCCCGCCTTCGCGGCGACCTGTTCATGAAAGCGCCGCGCCTGATCCTCGGGGTCGTTGAGCTCGGAAAAGCCATTCGCCAGCTCACGACCGGCGACGAACAGCTCGAAACGATCGGTGACGAACGGGTCCTCGTCGTTGGGCCGCGCCAGCGGTGACACCTCGGCCGGATAGTGCGTGACGAACAGCGGGCCGCGCAGGCGCGGTTCCGCCGCCTTCTCGAACAGCTCCAGCTGCAGCTTGCCGACACCCCAGCCATCATGAACCTCGTGACCCTGGCCGCGCACCAGGCCGGCCAGCACATCGCGATCGCGCAGCGTCGCGGCGGTCAGTTCCGGCACGTACTGCAGCAGCACGTCCTCGAGTTTCAGGCGCGCATACTCACCGTCGAAATCGAAGGTTTCGCCCTGATACGTCACCCGTGTGGTGCCCAGCAGCGTGCGCGCGGATTCCCGCAGCAGCGTTTCGCTGAGCGTCATCAGATCGCGATAGTCGGCGTACGACTGGTACAGCTCCAGCATCGTGAACTCGGGATTGTGTCGCGTCGACAGCCCCTCGTTGCGGAACACGCGGTTGAGTTCATAGACGCGCTCCATACCGCCGACCAGCAGCCGTTTCAGATACAGCTCGGGCGCAATGCGCAGAAACAGCGTCCGGTCCAGCGCGTGGTGATAGGTCTCGAACGGCCGTGCCGCGGCACCGCCCGGCAGCGGCTGCATCATCGGCGTTTCCACTTCCGTGAAACCCAGCGCATCGAGAAACGAGCGGATGAAACGGATGGCGTCGGTGCGCACACGGAACACTTCCCGCGTGCGCTCACTGACAATCAGGTCCAGATAGCGCTGTCGCAGCTTCAGTTCGGCATCGGCAATGCCGTGCCACTTCTCCGGCATCGGGCGCAGCGACTTCACGAGCAGACGCAGATCGGACACTTCCACCGACAGCTCGCCGGTGCGGGTTCTGATCAGTCGTCCGGCGCCGCCAACGATGTCACCAACATCCCACTTTCGAAATTCACCATACAGATCATCACCCAGCGTCTGCCGCTGCACCAGCAGCTGGATCTGGCCGGACCTGTCCTGAAGCTTCACGAAGCTGTTCTTGCCCATGACGCGCTTGGCCATCATCCGGCCGGCAACGCGCACGGTCACGTTCTCTTCGGCCAGCACCTCGGGTTCGTGCCCGTCATAGGCGGCGTGCAGGTGTCCGGCCAGCGCATCGCGACGAAAATCGTTCGGAAACGCGATGCCCTGCTCGCGAATCCTGTCCAGCTTGACGCGCCGTTCGGCGACAAGCCGATTGTCGACATGGGCGCCATCGGCGGCATTGTTCGGCTGTTCTGTCGTCATCCCCAACCCTTGTAGTCGTCGGCACCCGGTGTCGCCCTGCACAGACTATCCAATCACAGGCCCTGTTGCAGACTGGCCTTGAGAAAATCGTCGATGTCGCCGTTCAGCACGGTGTCGGGCTGTGCCGTTTCGACACCGGTACGCAGGTCTTTCACCCGCGACTGATCCAGCACGTAGGAGCGGATCTGGTTGCCCCAGCCGATGTCGGCTTTGGTGTCTTCCAGCGCCTCCTGTCTGGCCATGCGCTGCTGACGCTCCAGTTCATACAGTTTCGCGCGCAGCTGGGTCATGGCCATGGCCTTGTTCTTGTGCTGCGAGCGATCATTCTGACACTGCACGACGATGCCGCTCGGCATGTGCGTGATGCGTACCGCAGACTCGGTCTTGTTGACATGCTGACCTCCCGCACCGCTGGCGCGATAGACGTCGATACGCAGATCGGCGGGGTTGATGTCGATTTCGATGTCATCCTCGATCTCCGGTGACACGAAAACGGCGGCGAACGACGTGTGACGGCGGTTGCCCGAATCGAACGGTGACTTGCGCACCAGCCTGTGCACGCCGGTTTCCGTACGCAGCCAGCCATAGGCGAACTCACCCCTGAACAGAACGCTGGCACTCTTGATGCCGGCCACCTCGCCAGCGGACACTTCCAGCACCTCCACGTCGAGCCCGCGTGACTCGCCCCAGCGCAGATACATGCGCAGCAACATCTCGGCCCAGTCCTGCGCCTCGGTGCCGCCCGATCCGGCCTGAATGTCCAGGAACGCGTTGGAGACATCCAGTTCGCCGGAAAACATGCGACGGAACTCGAGGTCGCCGACATCGGCGGCCAGCCGCTGCACCTGGGCGGTCACATCGGCAAGTGTGTCTTCGTCGCACGCTTCGACGGCCAGCGCGACCAGCTCGGCGGACTCGCCCAGGCCGCGCGTGATGCGGTCCAGCGTCTGCACCACACCCTCCAGCGTCGCGCGCTCCCGGCCCAGCGCCTGGGCGCGATCCGGATCATTCCAGATCGCAGGGTCTTCCAGCTCACGACCTACTTCTTCAAGACGTTCCCGCTTGGCGGGGTAGTCAAAGGTACCCCCTCAGCGCTTCAGAGCGCTGCTTGAGGTCTGCAATGAGTGAGTTGACTGAGCCGGTTTCCATAGGTCTGAAGCTTGCGGTGAGAAATGGCGGCGAGATATTACCACGGCCAGGGGCGGCCCGATCCGGGTGCCGCACCCTGCACCCGCCGCCAACCGCATGCCGCCAACCGCAAACCTCACGCCGCATGCCGCACCTGGAACCCGGAACCCGGAACCCGGAACCGGCAAGCCGCGCTCCGATCAGATATCGCGATCGATGTGCTCGACGATCAGCTGCACACTGGCCGGACTGTAGTAGTCGTTGATCCCGAGCCGGTAGACCAGGCGCGGCGTGTCGCCGGGATTCAGTGCGGCATCGGGATGATTGAACGCGATCGCATCCATGCGCGGGCCACCGGCCACCGGTCTCACCGTCATTTTCAGATGGACGTCTTTGAGCATCCGCCGGGCGATGACCTCGAACCGCCCGTCGAACTGCGGTTCCGGGAAACCCTGCCCCCACGGCGCGGCGTCGCGCAACAGCGCCGCCACTTCCACCGTGTGGTGCTCCGGCGCAATCTCGCCATCCGTGAGCAGCGTCTGTGCCAGCATTTCCGGGTTCAGTTTCGAGGCCGCCACTTGTTCGATCGCTGCGCGGAAATCGACCAGCGCACCGGCACGCAGCGTCAGCCCGGCAGCCATGGCGTGCCCGCCGAACCGCTCGATCAGCGAAGGATCCGTCGCCGCCACGTCAGCCAGGGCATCACGCAGATGGAATCCGGGAATGGAACGTCCCGAACCTTTCAGGGTGCCCGTCGACGACGGCGCGAACGCGATCACCGGACGGTGATGCTGCTCCTTCATTCTCGAGGCGATCAGACCAACCAGGCCCTCGTGCCAGTCGTCGCGATGGATCACCAGCACGCTGGCGGCATCGTCGGGCGCACAGAGCTGCCCGTCGTCGATCAATGCCACCGCTTCGGCACGCATTCTTGCCTCCAGTTCGCGGCGCTCCCGATTCAGGTTGTCGAGACGGGTGGCGAGTTCCATGGCCTGTTCGTCCGAGTCCGTGAGCAGCAGCTGCACGCCCAGCGACATTTCCTCGAGCCGGCCGGCGGCATTCAGGCGCGGCGCAATCTGATAGCCCAGCGACGTGGATGACGCATCACGTGGATTCTGCTTCGCGGCCGCGTACAGGGCGCGTATGCCGGGGCGGCAGACACCGGCACGGATGCGCCTGAGGCCCTGCGCCACGAGGACGCGATTACAGCGATCCAGCACGACCAGGTCCGCCACCGTGCCCAGCGCCACCAGGTCGAGCAGCGCGGCCGCCGCGCCGGGCTGCGCCAGCGCCCGGCCCAGCGCCGCGGCAAGATAGAACGCGACACCGACACCGGCCAGATGCTTGCCGGCGAAGCCGCTGCCCGGCACATTGGGATTGACGATGGCGTTGGCCGCCGGCAGCTGATCACCCGGCAGATGATGATCGGTGATCAGCACATCGATGCCGGCCGCGCGGGCCGCCGCCACACCATCCAGGCTGCTGATGCCGTTGTCGACGGTCACGATCAGCGCCGGCGCCAGATCCCGCACCCGATCCACGAGCGCGGGCGAGAGTCCGTAACCGAGCGTGAAGCGGTCCGGAATGAAGTAGCCGACATCGGCGAACCCCAGCGCACGCAGCGCCAGCACCAGCAGCGCGGTGCTGGTCGCACCGTCGGCATCGAAATCGCCGACGATCACGATGCGCGACTGACGATGCCGCAGCAGCAGTGCAACCGCCGCGTGCAACTCGACGAACTCGCCGACCGGAATCAGGTACCTGAGATCAAGCCGCATGTCATCGGGCGAACGCAGCGACCGCCTGGCCAGCACCTGTCGCAGTACCGGGTGCATGGATGCCGGCCAGTCCCAGCGTTCGGCGCCGGCCAGAGGCTGGCGTGACAGGACACGTGGCATGGCGTCAGGTCACCCGGTTCGCGCGGACAGCGTCGCGGTGTCTATAATCCGACGCCAGCCACCGACCGGACGATGGCAGCCACCACGGCACGGACCAGGACGGGAAGACATGCAACTGCACCGGGACCACAGCGACGCGAACTTGATACGCGCCTGGGAAAGCGGCCGCGTGCGCATCGGCGAGCAGTGGTTCACCGGCCACCTGATCGTCTCGCCGGAGCAGATTGTCGACGACTGGGTCATCGACGATCTCAACCGGCTGGACATCGACGATTTCGCGGCGGCGCTGGCCATGGAGCCACAGATCCTGCTGCTGGGCACCGGAGAGGCGCGCCTGCTGCCGGATGTGCGGCTGATGGCGGCTTTCGCCGAGCGCGGCATCGGCCTTGAGGTCATGACCACACCCGCAGCCTGTCGCACGTTCAACGTGCTGGTGCAGGAGCATCGTGAGGTCGTTGCCGCGCTCGTCAGCCCGCGCCCGCTGTCGCCAGCCGCGCCGTAGCCGGCAACCGACGCACCGTCGACCACGGCGGACGCCGCTGCACGCCGGGCGGCTCAACGCGCAGCGCCATTCAGATAGGGCATCGGATCCACCGGCATGCCGTTACGGCGGATTTCGAAATGCAGGCGCGGCTCGCGCTCAGGTCCCAGCCCCATCACCGCGATCTGCTGGCCGCGGGCCACTGTCTGATCCTGCTGCACCTGCAGCGACGCGTTGTAGCCATAGGCCGTGAGGTAGGTGTCGTTATGCACGATGATGACCAGCTGGCCGTAGCCGATCAATCCGCCGCCGGCGTACACGACGCGTCCGGGCGCCGCCGCGCGCACCGGCTGTCCGCTGCGACCGCCGATGGCAATGCCGCTGGCGATGCTGCTTGCCCCGCTGGCGCCGAAACGGCTGACCACCTGGCCTTCGGTGGGCCACTGCCAGGCCGGCGGCGGCAGTTGCGGTGGCGGTGGCAGCGGCGCGGGCGCGGATCCGCGCCCGGCCCCGGAAGCGGGCTGCGTCGCGGCGACGGCCTGTCCGGCGGGCTGACTGAGGACCAGGCGCTGGCCCGCGAAGATCAGATCGGGATTGGACAGTCCGTTCCAGCGCGCCAGATTGCGGTGATCGATGCCATAGCGGAACGCGATCTTGTAGAGCGTATCGCCGGGCTGCACGACATGCACGCCCGACTCGGGCGCCGATCGGGCGCGCTGGGCGCCACCCGCACGGCCCTCGTAGTCCAGCAGCGAACTGCTGCAGCCGGCAACTGCCACCGATGTGGCCAGCATCGCCGCAAACTTCAGGCCGCCCTTCACGCCAGCTATCACCCTCGACTGTCAACGCATACCCGGCGCCGATCATCGCATCCCGATCATCGGAATTGATAGACCAGATAACCGACAACGATCAGCCCCACCGTCGCCCAGCCAATGATATCCACATATTCGCGCAGCCGTCGCTCCATCGGTTCACCGCCCCAGCGGATCAGGCCTGCGACCAGGTAGAAGCGTGCGCCGCGTCCGATGAACGAAGCCACGATGAACAGCGGCAGGAACATGTGCATCGCACCGGCGGCGATCGTGAAAACCTTGTAAGGAATCGGAGAAAACCCGGCCGCCAGCACGGCAAGGAATCCCCAAGTGACGAACCACTCGGTGGCACGCTCGTAGCCTTCCCAGTAACCGACCGAATGCAGCAGCGGTTCGATCGCACCCAGCGCCGCCCACCCGATCAGATAGCCGGCCACGCCGCCGAGTACCGATGCCACGGTGGTAATGAAGGCGAACCGGAATCCGCGGCGCGGATCAGCCAGCGTCATCGGTGCGAGCATCACATCCGGCGGAATCGGAAAGAACGACGACTCGGCGAAACTCAGGCCGGCCAGATAGCGTTCGGCGTATCGGTGACGCGACCAGTGCAGCACGCGGTCATACAGCTTCGAAAAGATTTTCAAGTCGGCGGGTCCTGCGATTGCGAAACGCGTGTGATCAGTACTCGGTGCCTTCGAGCAGCGGAACGAAACTGACCGGAGCAATCTCACGCTGCTCCAGCTCCGATCCGTTACGGGTGACGACCACCAGATCCTGGCGGCCACGCGGACCGAACGGTATGACGAGTCGTCCGAAATCGGCGAGCTGATCCAGCAGCGTCTGCGGGATCTGCGGCGGCGCGGCGGTCACGATGATGCCGTCGAACGGGGCCTGACTGCGCCACCCCTGCCAGCCGTCGGCGTGACGCAGACTGACATTGGAAATACGCAGCTGACGCAGCCGCTCACGGGCACGCACGATCAGCGGCTGTATGCGTTCGATGCTGTAGACATGACGTGCGAACGCAGCCAGCACGGCGGTCTGGTAGCCGCAGCCGGTGCCGATCTCCAGAACCTTGTTGAGCGGCGCATGCGCAGGACGATCCTCGATCAGCGACTGCGTCATCAGCGCCACCACATAGGGCTGTGAAATCGTCTGGCCGAAGCCGATCGGCAGCGCCGTGTCTTCATATGCACGGCTGGACAGCGCCTCGTCCATGAACAGATGACGCGGCACGGAACGAATGCGCTCCAGAACAGCCTCGTCCCTGATGCCCTTGGCGCGCAGACGCTGGACGAGCCGGTCCCGGGTGCGCGCGGAAGTCATCCCGATGCCGCTGGCGTTACCTTTCAGCTCCACGCCTGCAGCCACCGGTCAACCGATTCCAGGCCCGCGTGATCCGTCAGATCCACCTTGATCGGCGACACCGACACACAGCCGGATTCGATCGCATGGAAGTCCGTTCCCGGCCCGGCGTCCTGTCCCGGGCCGGCCGGACCGATCCAGTAGACCGGACGGTTCTTCGGGTCCAGCGCTTTCACCACCGGCTCGGACTTGTGCCGGAATCCCTGTCGCGTAGTGCGGTAACCGCGCAGCTGATCCAGTGGCACATCGGGCACATTGATGTTCAGTATCGTGTCGCGGGGCAGAGGGTCATCAACCAGGCGATGCACGAAACGTCGTGCAACGGCTACCGCGGTTTCGAAATGGCCGCCCTCTTCCATCACCAGCGACACCGCGATGGCCGGCAGGCCGAGGAATCGTCCTTCCATGGCTGCCGCGACGGTACCGGAGTACAGCACGTCGTCACCGAGATTCGCGCCGTGATTGACACCGGACACGACCATGTCCGGCTCCTCATCGAGCAGACCGGTGATCGCAACGTGTACGCAATCCGTGGGCGTACCGTTGACGTAGTAAAGGCGTTCGCCCACCTGCTCCACCCGCAGTGGCGTGTCCAGCGTCAGCGAGTTGCTCGCACCACTGCGGTTGCGGTCCGGCGCAACCACCGTCACGGTCGCCACCTCCGCAAGACTTTCGGCCAGCAGACGCAGTCCCTTCGCCTGATAGCCGTCATCGTTCGATAACAGAATCCGCACTCACCATTCCCTGGAATCCTCCCGAAGCGGCTAACTATACTGGAACCCCGGGCCCGTGGCGCAGGTCGCAGACGGTCCGGCCCGCGCCACCGCACGCGAATCCGGGCAGACGCGCCGGAAGCGCAACAGGACGGATGCCATGACCGACGACGACCGCGACGTATTCCGCAAAGCCATGCAGGGCGTGCGTCGACTGGAGCGCGAGCGGCGCGCGGAGCGAACGCAGCGGCCCGCGGCCCGGGCCCGCATGAGCCGCGCGGCACGCGCAGCGCTGATCGAGGCCAGCTGGAACGGCTCCCTGCAGGACTTCAACGGCGAGGAAATCGCGTTCCGCCGCGACGGGGTGACTGAACGCACGTTCCGCTCGCTATGCGAGGGACGGTTCAGCCTGGAGGCGGAGCTGGATCTGCACGGCATGAGCGCCGTACAGGCGGAAATCGCATTGAAGGCATTCATCACCGAGTCCGCGGCCAGGGGACTGGGCTGTGTGCGCATCATCCACGGTAAGGGCGCACGTTCCGGACCGGACGGCCCGGTGCTCAAGCAGCTGGTGCAGCATCATCTGCCGCGCTGGAATCCGGTGCTGGCGTTCGTAACAGCCAGACCACGGCATGGCGGCCATGGTGCATGCTATGTGCTGCTCAACAGACGCCGTCGTTCTTCGTGAACGCAGATGCGCATGGCGGTACACCGTGCCGCGCCGTGCCGCGCCGTGCCGTGGCGGAGCATCCCCCTTTCTTCGGGGACGGCGGAAGAGCATCCATGCGCCTTGGCCGCGGCCATCCATGGCCGCGGACACCCCGAGAAAGGGGGATGCTCCGCCACGGCACGGCACGGCACGGCTTTGACGGTGTCACCGTTGGTGAACAAGGCGGGCCGGGCGTCTCGTCGCGGAAACAAACGAGACGCGGTGTTCGTCAGGGCGCCTCCGCGGAACGTGCGGGTCGTGTGGCCGTGCCGGTCGTCGCGGTGCGGGCCGGTGCGATCTGGTAGAAAGTTTCACCGCGGCGGATCATGCCCAGTTCGACGCGTGCACGCTCCTCGGCGGCGGCCAGGCCTTCCTTGAGATTCTGCACCTCGGCTTCCAGTGCCGAGTTACGGTCATCCAGCCGACGATTGTCGGCGGTACGCAGCTGCACCTGATGTTCCAGGCGCCAGACCTCGCTGAGCCCATCGTCGGCAAACCACAGGCGGGCCTGCAGAAACAGCAGTGCAATGATCAGGCCTGCGATCAACACCCGCACGATCCGGCTACCCCCTCGGCTTACGGTCTACTGAAGACACGGGGTCTACAGAGACACGGGAAATGCATCGGCCCCAGCATACCTCATGCGCGCGTTCTGCCCGCGCTCACCAAGCATACGCTCAATTCGCAACAGCTGGTTGTACTTCGCCAGACGGTCGGACCGACACAGCGATCCGGTTTTGATCTGAGATGCGCGGGTGCCAACCGCGATGTCGGCGATGATCGCATCTTCGGTCTCGCCGGAGCGGTGCGATACCACCGACGAATAGCCGGCGTCCGAAGCCATCGCGATGGCCGCAAGTGTCTCCGTGAGGGTGCCGATCTGGTTCGGCTTGATCAGAATGCTGTTCGCGACCTGTTCCTCGATGCCGCGAGCCAGGATCTCCGTACTGGTGACGAACAGATCGTCGCCAACCAGCTGCACGCGATCACGCAGTCGACGGCTGATCAGCGACCACCCTTCCCAGTCATCCTCGGCCATCGCGTCCTCCACCGAGATGATCGGATAACGCGCAACCAGGTCTTCGAGGTAGTCGGCGAATTCGCTGCTGTTGAAGCGCCGCTGTTCGGATGCCAGGGTGTAGACGCCATCCACGTAAAACTCGGTGCTGGCCACATCCAGTCCGAGATAGATCTCGCGCCCCAGCGTGTAGCCGGCCGCGTCGACAGCCTCGGCAATCAGTTCCAGCGCCGCCTCATTCGATGACAGATCGGGGGCGAAACCACCCTCGTCGCCGACGGCAGTGGACAGCCGACGCGATTTGAGCAGTTTCTTCAGCGCATGGAAGACTTCAACGCCGTAGCGCAGGCTCTCACTGAAAGTCGGCGCCCCAACCGGCAGGATCATGAACTCCTGGATGTCGACGCTGTTGTCGGCGTGCGCGCCACCATTGAGGATGTTCATCATCGGCACCGGCATCACGAACTCGCGCTCACCGGTGGACTGCGCCAGACGCGCGAACAACGGCTCGCGATGTTCGGCGGCGCTGGCCTGTGCGGCGGCCAGCGAAGCGGCCAGCATCGCATTCGCACCCAGTCTGGACTTATTCGGCGTACCGTCGAGATCGAGCATGCGCTGATCCAGTGCGGCCTGATCGTCTGCATCCATACCGATCAGCGCACCACGAATCTCACCCGTGAGGTTGCGCACGGCGGTCTGTACACCCTTGCCGAGGTAGCGCTGCGGATCACCATCACGCAATTCCACGGCTTCACGCGAACCTGTAGACGCACCCGAAGGCACGGCCGCCCGGCCACGAGCACCACCGGCCAGCAGCACCTCGGCCTCCACGGTCGGGTTGCCGCGAGAATCCAGTATCTCGATACCGTTGACTTCCTTGATCTGAGTCATCTGCGATCCTTTTTTCAAGCGCCGGCTACACGCGGCAGTTTGAGGCCCTGGCAGGCCCTGGCCGCGGAAATGAAACTGATGAACAGCGGGTGACCGTCACGCGGATTGGACGTGAACTCCGGGTGGAACTGACAGGCCAGAAACCACGGATGACCGGGCAGTTCGATCATCTCCACAAGGCCGTCCGCGGAATAACCGGAGACGATCAGACCGGCCGCCTGCAACTGCTCGAGGTAGCGGTTGTTGACCTCGTAGCGGTGACGGTGCCGTTCGGCGATTTCGTCCGCCTGGTAGATGGCATGCGCCAGCGTTTCCGGCTGCACGCGGCAGGACTGGGCACCCAGACGCATCGTGCCGCCCAGCTCCGATCGTTCACTGCGCTCGTGCCTGGAACCGCTGGCATCCTGCCACTCGGTGATCAGCGCAACCACTGGATGCGGCGTCTCCCGATCGAACTCGGTGGACTGTGCGCCTGCGAGTCCCGCAACATTGCGGGAAAACTCGATAACAGCCACCTGCAGGCCCAGACAGATACCCAGGTAAGGCATGCCTTTTTCACGCGCCAGACGCACCGCGAGAATCTTGCCCTCGATGCCACGCTCGCCGAAGCCGCCAGGCACGAGGATCGCGTCGGCCTCATTCAGTTTCGCCAGCCCCCCGTTCTCCAGCTCCTCCGAGTCCACATACACGATATTCACCCGCGTCCGCGTATGAATGCCGGCATGCAGCAGTGCCTCGTTCAATGAGATGTACGAATCCTTCAGATCGACATACTTGCCAACCATCGCGATCGTGACTTCGGCTTCCGGATGCGCCTTGGCTTCGACCACCGCCTGCCACTCCGAAAGATTCGCCGGCGGCACCTGCAGGCGCATCTTGTCGACCACGATTTCGTCCAGGCCCTGCTGATGGAGCAGGGACGGAATCTTGTACAGATCGTCGACATCGGTTGCGGAGATCACCGCTCGCGGCTCGACGTTGGTGAACAGTGCGATCTTGCGACGCTGCTCATCCGGCAGCGCATGCTCGGACCGGCAGACAAGAATATCCGGCTGAATACCGATGGAGCGCAACTCCTTTACCGAGTGCTGGGTCGGCTTGGTCTTGATTTCCGACGAAGCCGCCATGAACGGCACCAGCGTCAGGTGGATGTACAGCGCGCGCTGATGTCCAAGCTCCACGCCAAGCTGACGTATCGCCTCAAGAAACGGCAGCGACTCGATGTCACCCACCGTGCCGCCGATTTCCACCATGCACACGTCGGCATCTTCCGCGCCGCGCATCACCGACGCCTTGATCTCGTCGGTGATGTGCGGAATCACCTGCACGGTGGCGCCCAGATACTCGCCGCGCCGTTCCTTGGCGATCACGTTGGAGTAGATACGTCCGGTGGTGAAGTTGCTGTTGCGGCTGGTCTTGGACCGGACGAAGCGCTCGTAGTGGCCCAGGTCGAGGTCGGTTTCGCTGCCGTCCTCGGTAACGAACACCTCACCGTGCTGAAACGGGCTCATGGTGCCCGGATCCACGTTGATGTACGGGTCAAGCTTGATCATGCGGACCTTGAGTCCGCGTGCTTCAAGAATGGCGCCAAGGCAGGCTGACGTGATTCCCTTGCCAAGAGATGAAACCACGCCGCCGGTAACAAAAATGAATCGCGTCATAACCCGTCTTTGATGGATGGGAGGAGCTGGGCCGGGGAACGTACCGGAGACGGTATTGCAAACTATCAAATCGGCACCGTGATCACCAGCCTTGCATCCGACACGAAAAAAGCGCAGTGCCCGGATCGGGCTGACTCCGACGCCCCGTCAGACGATCCGCTTCTCGATGAACGGCGTTTTTCAGTCTTTCGCGGTGAGTGGCGGATGATCGTCGAAATGCACTGTCCAGGTGCGTTGCGCACCTGCCGGCACCGCGTCCTGGGCGCTGATTGCCAGTCCGGCCACGGCCACCAGCCGTTCTTCGGCATAGATCAACGGAATACGGTCACGCATCCACGGCAACACACCCGAATCCTGAAGCCATTTCTTCAACGGCCTGTGATGCGCGCTGCCGTAGGGACGAAAACGCTCGCCACCGCGACGAAAACGGAGTGACAGTCCGCCACGCACCAGCGAGTCGGGCAGTCCATGCGTTTCGTCCGCGCCGGCGGGCAGCAGCCGGACGCGGCCTTCAGGACCCTGCCATGGCTGCTGCAGTGCCAGCGTTCCATTGTAGCCGGGGGCCGATGTCGGCAGCGGAGCGCCCAGATACAGGCGCCCACGCCAGATGCGCGCCTGTGCGCCAGGCCAGTCCACCCGGGTGCGCGCATCGGCGCGCTCGACGTGCAGCGCCTCGTCGATCTTCGCCAGCTGCCTGGCATCGGGTATCGGCAGCCCCGCCGTACGGATCAGATGGCGCAGCAGATTGCCGCGCCTGGCCGGTGTCAATGCCAGGATATCCGCGCGCGCCATTGGCATCCCGCCAGCCGCGGCCGCATCGCAGGCGGCCATTTCGGCCAGCAGTTCCTCGGTCTCGGTCATCCGCCGCGCCAGCCTTGCCGCATTGGCTGAAGCCGCGGGCCAGCGTGCCATGAGCTGCGGCATCACGGCACGTCTGACGTAGCTGCGATCATGACGGTCATCGCGATTCGCCGGATCTTCCACCCAGACAATGATGCCTGCCTGCTCGGCGAAAGCGACGAGATCGTCACGCGTGAAGTCCAGCAGCGGACGCGCCAGAAAACCCGGTGTAAAGCGGTCGCACTCGCTGATGCCGCGCAGTCCCCGCACACCGGTACCGCGCAGCATGCGCATCAGCAGCGTCTCAAACTGATCGTCGGCATGATGCGCCGTCAGCAGGATTTCGTCCGTCTGCAGCAGTCCGGCCAGCGCCCCGTAGCGCGCATGGCGTGCCGCCGCCTCCAGCCCCTGGCCGCGCAGTGTATCCACGTGGACACGCACGCTGTGATACGGCACGTGCAGCGCCGCGGCCATACGCCGGCCGTGCTCCGCCCAATGCGGCGAATCCGGATGCAGGCCATGGTCCACATGGAGCGCGCGCAACGACAGTGCGGCATGCGTGTCGCTGTCCGGCTGCGGCGTGGCGACCGTGCGCAGCGCCTGCGCCATTGCCGTCAGCAACACGCTGGAATCCAGGCCGCCGCTGAAGGCCACCGCGTAGCGGCGCCGCGCCACCGGCACGGGCACCGGCAGGGCATCAAGCCGCCGACGCAGGCTGCTGATGAAACTCAAGGCACGGGCTTCCCGTGATCAGGCTTCCCTGAACACGCCATAGCCGGCCAGCCGCGCGTGGCGCTGCTGCAGCAGGTCATCGGCCGACAACGCTTCCAGGTCCGAGAGCGCCTGCAACAGCCCGTTCTTCACCGTCTCCGCCGTGGCCTCCGGATCGCGATGTGCTCCGCCCAGCGGCTCGGGAATCACCTCGTCCACAAGGCCGAGCTTGAGCAGCCGATCCGCCGTGATGCCCATGGCCTCGGCCGCCGCCTCCGCCTTGTCGGCGCTCTTCCACAGAATCGAGGCACAGCCTTCCGGCGAAATGACGGAGTAGATGCTGTATTGAAGCATCATGACGCGATCGGCCACGCCGATGGCCAGCGCACCGCCCGAACCGCCTTCGCCGATGACGACACTGATCACCGGCGTGCGCAGCGCGCACATGGCGAACAGATTGCGCGCAATCGCTTCGCTCTGCCCGCGTTCCTCGGCACCCACGCCAGGATAGGCGCCGGGCGTATCGATCATCGTGATCAGCGGCAACCCGAATTTCTCCGCCAGGCGCATCACACGCAGCGCCTTGCGATAACCTTCCGGGCTGACCATGCCGTAGTTGCGCCAGACGCGTTCCTTGGTGTCCCTGCCCTTCTGGTGACCGATCACCGCCACCGGACGACCCTCGAGCCTGGCAAGGCCGGTGACCAGCGAATGGTCGTCCGCGTACATGCGATCGCCGTGCAGTTCCTGAAAGTCACTGAAGCAGCGACTGACGTAGTCGAGCGTGTACGGCCGCCGCGGATGGCGGGCGACCAGTGCGATCTGCCATGCACTGAGACTGGAGAAGATATTGCGTGTCAACGAGTCGCTCTTCCTGCGCAGTCGCGCAATCTCATCGCTGATGTTGAGCTCCGAGTCGTCGCCGACGAACTTCAACTCCTCGATTTTCGCCTCAAGCTCGGCGATGGGCTGCTCAAACTCCAGAAATTTCAAGTCCATAGGGCGTCAGATACTCCACAATCGCCAGCGCGGCGGCATCAAATCACGATAACCCCAAGCGATCGGGGCTTACAAGTGCGGCTGTACTGCCACAGGCCCGGCCACGGCCACGGCCCCGGCATCCGGGCATCCGGGCATCCGGGCGTCGACGGGCAGACTCCCGGTTGAAGCGGATGGCGTTGGTCAGACCAGATGGCTGGGATAGTGAATGGAAAAACGCTCATCGCCCAGCAGCCGGGCGAGATTCTCCCTCAGTTCGCGGGTCGGACGCACGCGCCATGCGTCTGACAGCGTCAGCAGCGCCCGCGCACCGCGGCCCTCGTACTGCACGCAGACCATGCAATCTCCCTGCGTGAACGGCTTGAGCGTATCTTTCAGGCTGTGTACCAGATCGCCGTTCGCGGCGGTGCCGTCCAGACGGATGGTCAGCCGGCGCGCGTATTCCTCGATCGCCTCGTCCACCGATCGCACGCGCTGCGCGGTCACCCGCCAGGCGCTGAGGAAGTCGTCGTAGCGCAGCTGGCCATTGATCACCAGCACGGCATGCCGCGTGATCAGGTGACGACAGCGCGCATACACCTCATCGAACAGCGACACCTCGATGCGGTCGGTGTTGTCATCCAGTTCGATGGATACCCTTCCGCCGCGGCGGCGCACACCCCAGACCACACCCGCCACGGTGACTTCACGACGCGTCTGGTAGGGCGTGCCGACCGACGGCAGCGAGCCCAGCAGTTTCGCCAGCGGCCCGTGCGTGAAGTAGCGGCAATGCTCGGCCACGTCGTCGAAGAAATGTCCCGTCAGGCACAGGCCCAGACTCTCACGCTCGGCGTCCAGGCGTTCGCGTTTGCTCCACTCACGCACCGGCGTGAGCACGAACGCCATGTCGTCCTCCACCTGCTCGCCGCCGAATAGCGTGGCCTGCCCGGCGGCCATGGCATGCGCACTGCGTCCCGCCATCGTCAGCGTGTCGGCAATGCCGGACATCAGCGTCGCACGGTTCTCGCCCAGCCCGTCCAGCGCGCCGGCCCGGGCGAGGGCTTCGAGCACGCGGCGGCTGAGCTTGTGCGAATCAAGACGCCTGCAGAACTCGAGCAGGGTGGTGTACGGCCCGTTCGCTTCCCGTTCCGCGATGATCGCGTCCACGATGCCGCGTCCAACGCCCTTGATGGCGCCCAGACCATAGACGATGCGTCGGTGTCCACCCACAGTAAAGGCGAACGCCGAGCGGTTCACGTTGGGTGGCTCCAGCGTAATGCCCAGCGTCTTGACACAGTCGTCCTTGTACACGACCAACTTGTCGGTATTGTCCATGTCGGCCGTCATCACCGCCGCCATGAACGCCTCGGGGTAGTGCGCCTTGAGCCAGGCCGTCTGATAGGCGATCAGTGCGTAGGCCGCCGAATGCGACTTGTTGAAGCCGTAGCCGGCGAATTTTTCCATCAGGTCGAAGATATGCGTGGCGGTACGCTCCTCGATGCCACGCTGCATCGCACCGGTGACGAAAATCGAACGCTGCTCCGCCATCTCCTCGGCTTTCTTCTTGCCCATCGCACGACGCAGCAGGTCGGCCGCACCGAGCGAGTAGCCGGCGAGAATCTGCGCGATCTGCATCACCTGCTCCTGGTACAGGATGACGCCATAGGTGGGCTTGAGCACCGGCTCCAGTGACGGATGCAGGTAGTCGATCACGGCATCGCCGCGACCATGCTTGCGGTTAATGAAATCCTCGACCATCCCCGACTGCAGAGGACCAGGGCGGAACAGCGCGAGAATGGCGACGAGATCCTCAAAGCGATCCGGCTGCAGCCGTTTGATCAGATCGCGCATGCCATGCGATTCGAGCTGGAACACGGCCGTTGTGTCACAGCGCCTGAGCAGGGCGTACGCGGCCGGGTCGTCGGTGGCCAGACTGCGCAGATCGATGGCCGCTTCGCCAGCCGTCTCGCGGCTGCGGTTGATATCGATCAGCGCCTTGTCGATGATCGTCAGCGTCTTCAGGCCGAGAAAGTCGAACTTCACAAGACCGATGGCTTCCAGGTCGTCCTTGTCGAGCTGACTCAGTGAACCACCGTCCGGCTCCACGTACAGCGGCATGAACTGGGTCAGATCCGCCGGCGCGATCACGACGCCACCGGCATGCGTACCGATGTTGCGCGCCAGACCTTCCAGCGGCCTGGCCAGGTCGATCAGCGCGCGCGCGTCGTCGTCGGATTCGTAGGCGGCCTTGAGTTCGGCCTCTTCCAGCGCCTTGTCCAGCGTGATGCCGAGCTCGAACGGAATCAGCTTGGCAATGCGGTCCACATAGCCATACGGCAGGCCGAGCACACGGCCGACATCGCGCACCACGGCGCGCGCCGCCATCGTGCCGAATGTCACGATCTGCGATACCCGTTCGCGCGAATACTTGCGGCTGACATAGTCGATGACCCGATCACGGCCCTCGATGCAGAAGTCCACGTCGAAGTCTGGCAATGACACGCGTTCGGGGTTCAGGAAGCGCTCGAAGAGCAGGTCGTGGCCGATGGGATCCAGATCAGTGATGCCCAGCACGTAGGCCACCAGCGATCCGGCGCCCGAACCTCGCCCCGGGCCAACGGGAATCGCGTTCTCGCGCGACCAGCGGATGAAGTCCGCGACGATCAGGAAGTAGCCCTCGAATCCCATGGCGGATATCACGCCCAGCTCACGCGCCAGCCGATCCCGATAGATGCGCGCACTGCCGGGATCGGAACCGGCGCCGGTGGCGCGAAGCCGTTCGGCCAGGCCCTGTTCCGATTCCGTACGCAGGTGTTCGGTCGCGGAAACACCTTCGGGCAACGCGAAATCGGGCAGGAATACCGCGCCCAGTGTCACCTCGAAGTTGCAGCGCGTCGCGATCTCCACCGAGTTGGCCAGCGCCTCGGGCAGATCGCTGAACAGCGCCTGCATCTGGGTGGCCGATTTCAGGTACTGCTGTTCGGTGTAGTGACGCGGCCGGCCGGGGTCGGCCAGTGTGCGGCCGTGACTGATGCAGACACGCGTCTCGTGGGCCTCGAAATCATCGGCGGTGAGGAAACACACCTCGTTGGTGGCCACCACCGGCACGCCTTCCGCCGCCGCCAGTTCCACGGCGCGCGGCAGATACGCAGCCTCTTCGGTGCGCCCGATCCGTTCCAGCTCGATATAGAAGCGATCCGGCATCAGCTCACGCCAGGCGGTCAGCGCCTCGCGCGCCCGCTCCGGCCGGCTGCCGAGCAGCGCGCGGCCGATCTCACCCTGCGCCGCGCCGGACAGGCCGATCAGGCCGGCCAGGGCATCGCGATCGAGCTGATCACGCTGAAGGGCGGCGACACCGTGTGAGCCGGCGCCGGCATGACTGGCGGTCAGCAGCCGGCTGAGATTGCGAAAGCCCTCCAGATTCATGGCCAGCAGCGTCAGGCGCGCGGATTCGCGGCCATCGGCCGCTTCGGCAATGCGCAGATCGGCGCCGATGATGGGTTTGACGCCTCGGTCCAGGGCAGCCCTGGAAAATTTCACCATCGCCGACACATTGCCGAGATCGGTCAGCGCGATGGCCGGCATGAGCAGGCGTTCGGCGGCATCCAGCAGACCGCCGACGCGCAGCACGCTGTCGACCAGCGAGTATTCGCTGTGCACTCGCAGATGTATGAAGCCCGGCGGCATCAGTCTCCTCTCACGTCACTGACAGACGGTTTGCGCGAACCGTGAGACAGCGCGCCACCGGCGCGAAACTGCGTCGGTGACACGGACAGGGGCCATGGTGACCCAATGCCCGCATGTGCTCGGCGGTAGGATAGCCCTTGTGGCGATCGAATCCGTACTGCGGATGGCGCCGGTGCCACCAGCGCATGACCCGGTCACGGTAGACCTTGGCGAGAATCCCCGCGGCACTGATGGCCGGTATTGTACGATCGCCGCCGACCAGCGTCTGGATGCGAACCTGCCCGAAGCCCGCGGAAAACTGCGGCGCATGCTGGCCGTCGATCAGCACGGTGGTCACCGTTGGCTGCAATGCCTCCACGGCGCGGCGCATGGCGATCAGCGACGCCTGCAGGATATTCACTTCATCGATTTCCGCCGCCGTCGCCATCGCCACGGCATAAGCCAGCGCGTTGTCGCGAATCTGTCGCGTCAGCACTTCGCGCCGCCTGGTGCTCAGGGTTTTGGAATCGCGCAGGCCGGGTATCGGCCGCTCCGGGTGCAGGATCACGGCGGCCGCAACCACCGGCCCGGCCAGCGGCCCACGGCCGGCCTCGTCCACGCCGGCCGTGACCTCGACCACATGCACCTGCGGGTCCGACCAGTTGTGCGGCGCGGATTCCGGCATCAGCTGTGTGGCGCTGGCTGATACACCCCGCGTGCCGCCAGCAGATCGAGCACTGCCGACGCAGCCTGGGCACTGGCGTCACGTCGCAGTTCGCGGTGAATGCCATCGAAGGCGGGATACCAGTCGCGGGCAACCGGCCGACCGTCCAGATAGTCGAGCAGTGCCGCGCCAAGCCGTTCGGGTCGGACGTCGTCCTGCACCAGTTCGGGTACCACGCCGCGCCCGGCGAGCAGGTTCGGCAGCGAGTAATGTTGCAGCCGGCTCAGGCCCATACTCCGCAACAGCCATAGCGTCACCGGCGAAATGCGGTAGGCCACCACCATCGGACGCTTCAGCAATGCCGCCTCCAGTGTGACCGTTCCGGATGCCGCCAGCACCAGATCGGATGCGGCGATCACGTCGCGCGCACGACCCGTGATCAGCGTCGGCGGCGGATCCACCGTCACGCCCTGCGTGGCCGTCGCGTAGATGGCCGCGATGTCGTCGTTGGCCAGCGCGACCGCTACGTGGAATTCCCTGCCACGTTGCCGCAGCCACGCGGCCGTCTCCAGAAACGTGCGACTCAGCAGGCGCGCTTCCGAGCGGCGGCTGCCCGGCAGCAGCGCGAGCACGGTGCCGTCGCGGGGCAGACCCAGCGACGCACGCGCCTGCTGCCTGTCGACTTCGAACGGTATGGTATCCGCCAGTGGATGACCGACGAATCGTGCATTGACGCCGTTGGCCTCGTAGAACTCGGTCTCGAACGGCAGCAGGCAGAGCACCAGATCGGTGGCCTCGCGTATACGCGTGACCCGCGACTGCCGCCACGCCCAGACCTGCGGGCTCACATATTGAATGGTCGGCACGCCGAGCTTCTTCATCTGCGCCTCGATCGGCAGATTGAACGCCGGCGTATCGATACCAATAAAAATATCCGGAAGGTTCTCGCGCATACGGCGGATCAGTGCATTGCGCATGCGCAGGATGCGTGGCAGGTGCAGCAACACCTCGGTCAGGCCGATGAACGACAGGCCGTCGGCCCTGTACCACGGCGCGCAGCCGGCCTCGATCATGCGATCGCCGGCAACACCGAAGTACTCGACGTCCGGCAGTCTCGCCGAGAGTTCCGCCATCAGCCCGGCGGCCAGCGCATCCCCGGATGCCTCGCCCGCCACCAGCGCAACCCGCAGTCGTCTTTGCACGTCGCCTCCGGCCACGCCGCCTAACGGGTGAGTCCGCGCGTGCTGCTGCGCAGGGCGTCCAGCAACGGCTGAAGCTCGGGCTGCGATTCCACGCGGGCAGCCAGATCGACTATCGCTTCCTGGCGCGTAAGGCCGCGACGATAGACCGTACTGTACGCATCACGGATGTTGCGGATCTGATCGGCATCGAATCCGCGCCTGCGCAGGCCTTCGGCATTCACGCCGCGCGGCTCGGCGGGATTGCCGGCCGCCATGACGTAAGCCGGAACGTCCTTGGTGAGGCAGGTGAATATGGCGGTAAACGCGTGAGGGCCTATCCGGCAATACTGATGTACGGCGGTAAATCCGCCCAGTATCACGTAGTCACCGATCTGCACGTGACCGGCGATGGTCGCGTTGTTCGCGAACACCGTGCCGTTGCCGACACGACAGTCATGGGCGATATGGGTGTAGGCCATGATCAGATTGTCGTCGCCGACCCTGGTGACGCCCTCATCCTGCACGGTGCCGCGATTGATGGTGCAGTATTCGCGTATCGTGTTGCGGTTGCCGATCACGAGCCGTGTCGGCTCGCCCGCGTATTTCTTGTCCTGCGGATCGTCACCGATGGACGAAAACTGGAACAGGCGGTTGTCCTCGCCGATGACCGTCGGCCCCCTGACCACGACATGCGCCTCGACACGCGTTCCGCGTCCGATCTCCACGTCCGGCCCGATCACCGCATAAGGGCCGATGTACGCATCCTCGTGGACACGCGCATCGTCAGAAACCACCGCTCGTTCATCGATCAAGGTTTAGGACCAAACGCCATGCGAATATCGGCCTGCGCGACCATCCTGCCGGCGACTTCCGCGACACCTCTGTAGCGCAGCAGATTGCGTCGGCTCGCAACGAACTCGACTTTCATGATCAGCTGATCGCCAGGACGCACGGGCTGCTTGAACTTCGCATCATCAACGCCAACCAGATACAGCACCGAGTCGCGTTCCTCCTCCGACGCGGTTTCCCAGGCCAGCACACCGCCGGTCTGTGCCAGCGCCTCGATGATCAGCACACCGGGCATCACCGGGTAGCCGGGGAAATGCCCCGGAAAGAAGGGTTCGTTGACGGTGACATTCTTCACCGCGACGATGGACTCGCCGGGCGTGATGCCGGTCACCCGGTCCACGAGCAGGAACGGGTAACGGTGCGGGAGCCTGGCTGCGATGACCTCGATGCCAAGTACCGTGCCTTCAGTCATTATTGTTTCCTCATTGTGCGGACTCGTCGGCATCGGCGCCGGCGGCTTTTTCCAGCGCCCTCATCCTGACCGCCATGTCATCCAGCTGTCTGAACCGGATAGCGTTGCGGCGCCAGCGGCCAGCGGGTTCGGCCGGGAGAATACCCGAATACGTACCAGGCGTGTCGATGGAGCGGGTGACCGTCGCGCGCACGGCCACGATCACATCATCGCAGATCGTCAGATGGCCGATCGCCGCCGCGCCGCCGGCAAACATGCAGCGGCGCCCGATGCGGGTACTGCCGGCAACGCCCGCGGTTGCCGCCATGACGGTATGCGCGCCGACATGCACGTTGTGGGCGATCTGCACGAGATTGTCCAGCTTCACGCCGTCCTCGATCACCGTATCGCCCATCGTGCCGCGATCGACCGTGGAATTCGCGCCAATCTCCACGTCGTTGCCAATCACGACGCTGCCCAGCTGCGGCACTTTTTCCCACACCCCTTTGTCGGGTGCGAATCCGAAACCATCGGCACCGATCACCGCCCCGGGATGCAGCAGGCAGCGCTCGCCAACGATGACCCGGTCGAGCACCGTCACCCTGGCCACCAGACGCGTGGCGGCACCGATTCGCGCGCCCGCGCCGACCACGCTGCCCGGGCCTGCGATGACGCCCTCGCCGAGCACCGCGCCGGCGCCGATATACGCGTGCGCATCCACCTGGGCACTGTCGGGCACCACCGCACCGGCCTCGACGACCGCCATTGGATGCACGCCGGGACTGGCCGTCAGCGGTGGATGCAGAAAGGATGCAATACGCGCGAAAGCCGCGTACGGATTGACGGTCAACAGCGCATCGACCGGACACTCGCTGCTGTAGCGGGGATCAATGATGACCGCTCCGGCGCGGACCGCCGGCAGGCGGGCACGGTAGGCGGGGTTGGCAAGAAATGTCACGGCATCCGGACCGGCCCCCTCCAGGGAGCCGACCCGGGTTACGACGCGATCACCGACGCCGTCCAGTTCGCATCCGAAGCGCTGCGCCAGTTCAGCAAGTGTTGCTGGCATGATCCTGGAGCCGGCGCCGCTTCACCAGGCGAACGACACCGGGCCTGCAAGGCTCAGCGACGTTCCCTTGCTTCCAGCGCTGTCAGGACCTGCGCGGTGACATCAATGCTTTCGCTGTAGTAAAGCACGTCGACGAGAATCACGTCGAACCCTTCGCGCTCGGCGAAGGTGTGAATCTCTTCCAGCAGCACCCGCTGCAGCCGGTTGGTTTCCTCGTTGCGCCGGTAGTTGACGTCTTCAACAAACACTTCTTCAGCACGCTGGAGGTTGCGCTGCTCATCGCGAATCTGGCGACTCAGATTCTCGCGCTCCGATGCGCCCATCACCTGGGCATCCCGTTCGAGCCGCTCCATCCTCTCCTGCAGGGCTCTGCGCTGCGCGTTGATGTCACGCTCGCGACTGGCGAACTCTTCCTGAAGCGACTGCATGATGGACTGTGCCTGTGGAGACTGATCGATCAGACGGGCGAAATCCACGACACCGATTCTGGGGCTTGAAGTCTGGGCATGCACCGCCGATGCAAGGCACAGCGACGCCACCAGTATTGCAGCACCAGCAGCCAGGCGCGCCGCATAGGGAAATCTGTTCATGACAATAGAACCTCTCAGCTCTGCTAGAAAGCTTGACCAATGGAAAACTGGAAGCGCTCAATCTCATCGCTCACGAAGCGGTCGGTTTCCCTGTCCGCGTTGAGCGGGGTCGCGTAACTGAAACGCAGCAGACCCAAAGGCGCAAGCCACTCGACGGCAACGCCAACGGATCGCTTTAAATTACCATAGTCGACTCGATGGTCGATAGGGTCACCCAGGCGGTCGAAGAACCGCACATTGCGGGACGTGGAAAACACATTGCCCATGTCGTGGAAGATCGCCATGCGCACCGAGCCGCCCATGCGCTGTGGCGTCGGCAGAATCAACTCGATCTGATTGGTGAACATGGCATTGCCACCGAACGGATTGTTCAGCGAGTCACGCGGACCCAGCGTCGTTTCCCGGAATCCGCGCACGGACCCGGGACCGCCGCCGTAGAAATTGCGGTACGGCGGCAACGAGGTGGTATCGCCGTACGAGTTGCCGTAGGCGAAATCCGCCGCCACGCGGATCCGCCATGGGCCGCGCAACCGGATGTAGCGTTCCAGCTCGACGTTGGCCACGTAGTATTCCACATCACTGCGTGGCGCCGTGGTGGTCAGACTGGCGCGAAGAAAGGTGCCGCGATCGGGAAACAGCACGCGGTTGCGGGAGTCCAGCAGCCAGCCGGCGAGCAGCTCCAGGCTGCGCACTTCCGTACCGAAGATATTGCTGAAGCCCGGCACGGTATAGGGCCTGCCGTTGGCGCTGACCCAGTCCCGCGCCTGCGAGGAGCTGAACTGGCCCGTCAGCATGTCGGACTGGCGATAGGAAAAACCCAGCTGCATCTGCTGCCGCTCGCTGAGCGCATAGGCCCAGGTTGAACCGCCCGACAGCGACTGCGTGGAGAAATCCGAGCTCGCCGACGTGAACTGTGTGACATCGGTGTAGGTCAGCGACAGCGTGCGCGTCAGGCCATCGATGTTGCGATAGGCATCGGTGTAGCTGACGTCATAGATCTTCTGGTATCGGCCGCCCTGCAGGTTCACCGCGACACGGTTGCCGGTGCCAAGGAAATTGGAGTGCACGAAATTGCCGCCCAGGATCATGCCCTGTGCCGCGGAATAACCAATGCTGCCGCCAAACGATCCAGGCAGCCCTTCTTCGATCTCGAAGTCCACGTCCACCAGATCCGGACTGCCGGGTACGGCGTAGGTTTCATACTCCGCGGCCTGAACATAAGGCAGACGCTGCAGACGCACCTGCGAACGATCCAGCAGCACATTCGACAGATAGCCGCCTTCGAGCTGACGCATCTCGCGGCGGAACACTTCGTCGGCGACATTGTCCGCGCCATTGAAATTGATGTGGCGCACGTAGACGCGATTCTGCGGCTCCACGACGAAGGTGACGGAGACTTCCCTGGTTTCTTCGTTGAGCTCCGGAACCGCCTGCACCATGGCGAATGCATAGCCGTCCTGGCCGAGCCTGTCGGTGATGGCCTCTTCGCTGAACACCAGTGCGATCTGCGAGAACGTATCGCCGGGCTGTACGAAGATGCGCGATCGCAGCTGCGCCTCCGGCACCACCATCTGTCCAGCCAGACGCACATTGGAAATCGTGTAGCGATCCCCTTCGGTAATGCTGATGGTGATGAAGATGTCGCGGCGATCAGGTGATATCGACACCTGCGCATCGTCGATGCTGAAATCGGCGTAGCCGCGGTCCATGTAAAAGGCGCGCAGGCGCTCCAGGTCGCCTTGCAGAGCTTCCCGCGAATAGCGGCCGGACTGGTTGATGAACGACAGCAGATTGCCGGTGCTGGACTCGAAATCGCGCATGATTTCGCGGTCGCTGTAGGTGGTGTTGCCGACGATGGTCACCTGACGTATCCGCGATCGGGCGCCTTCCTCGATCTCGATGGCCACGCGCACCCGGTTGTCGCCCAGATCCTCGACGCTCGGCTCGACGCGGGCACCATACTTGCCGCGCGAGTAGTACTCCTCGGTCAGCGACTGCGCGACGTCTTCGAGCATGGACCGGTCGAACGTGCGGCCACGGGCAAGTCCGATCTCGCGCAGTGAAGCCTCGAGGTCGTCGGAATCGATGTCGCGATTGCCGGTGAACGAAAACTCGTCGATAACCGGTCGTTCCTGCACCGCGATCACCAGCGTATCGCCATCCCGACGCAGTTCCACGTTCTCGAAAAAGCCTGTGGTGTACAGGGCGCGAACGGCCTCGCCGACACGCTGTTGATCCACGGTGTCGCCAATACTGATCGGCAGGTAATTGTATATCGTGCCCTCGGCGATTCGTTGCGAGCCCTCCACGCGAAAATCGCTCACCACGAACGGGCCGCCCGATTGCGCATGCAATAACCCGGAGATCGCCATCGCCAGCCACAGGGCGGCCAGACGTAGTCCGTATACTCGTAGGGATTTTGATTTCATCAGCTGAAAATTCGTGTCAGGTCGTTATAGATTACAAAGGTCATCAGTACGATCAGGAACAGCATACCGACCTGCTGGCCAACAATCAGCGCCCTTTCGGACAATGGAGAACCTTTTACCCATTCCGCCAGCTGATAAAGGATCTGTCCACCGTCCAGCAGGGGAATGGGCATCAGGTTGATGATCGCGAGGCTGATGCTGACCACCGCAAGAAAGCTCAGAAACACACCAAGGCCGGCCTGCGCGCTGTCACCAGCGTAGGTGGCGATGCCGATCGGCCCGGAGATGTTCTTCACCGATACGTCGCCGGCCACCATACGCCACAGAAAGCGCAGTGTCAGCGTCGTCATTTCCCAGGTCTTCTCCGCTGCCATCGGAATGGCCGCCAGCACCCCGTAACGCTGCTCCGCCCGCAACCGATCGCGGACTTCCTCGAGCAGTCCGGGCGGCGGATCGGCCATCCAGACACCGGCCCAGCCTATGATGCGGCCGGCATCCTCGGTCTCGCCGATCGACAGGGTAAGGGTCCGCCTCTGCCCGTCACGCAAGATCTGCACGGGCACGGTCTCCCCCGGCCTCGCGCGCACGTATTCGACCCAGTCTTCCCAGCTGTTGACCGGCGTCTGCGCATCACCGGTGGCAAGCACGACATCGCCGTCGCGAAACCCCGCCTGCTCCGCCGCCGCACCGGCAACGACTTCTCCGATGACCGGCGGCAGAAACGTATGCAGCGCTACAGGCCGCATGCCCAGCCCCACGAACAGCTGATCAGGCTCCGTCAGTTCGCCGATGCGGTCACGCACATCCAGCTCCACCTGCCTGAGATCGCCATCGGCGCCCTGCACGGTGAGTTCCAGACGGCCGTCCGCCAGCAGTCTGTCGAGAATCGCGAGCACCGCGTGTTCCCAGGTCTCCGTCGGCCGTCCGCCAATGGCCCGGATCTCGTCCTGGGCAAGCAGTCCGGCCTCGGCGGCCACCGAACCATCACTGACCGCACCGATCACCGGCTTCAACCCCGGTACGCCGGCGACGAACAGCGCCCAGTAAGCCACCACGGCAAACAGAAAATTGAATCCCGGCCCGGCCAGCAGAACGGCGATCCGATACGGCACCGGACGACGATTGAACGCCCGCTCGCGGTCCTGTTCAGGCACCGGCCCTTCGCGTTCATCGAGCATCTTCACGTAGCCGCCCAGCGGAATCGCGGCCAGCCAGTATTCGGTGTAATCAGGCGCGCTGCCGCGCCAGCGCGCCAGTGGCCGGCCGAACCCCACCGAAAACCGCTCAACCTTGAATCCGAGCCGCCGCGCCACCCAGAAATGCCCGAACTCGTGCACGGTGACGAGAATGCCCACCGCAACGATAAAACCAAGAACAGATGAGGCGATATCGAGCATTCGTGCTGTGTTCTGTAGTGACTGCCGGCCGAAAGAGCGGGCATTCTACCCGTTCGTTTGCCTGACGGGGGCTGTGATCTCCGTCAGGTAACAGACTCGCCGCAGCTGCGCCGGTTCCATGATTGACGTCTGTGTCATCCCTCACCGCGGGAACCAGCCCGGAACACGCATGAACGGCGACACCGTCAAATGCCGTGCCGTGGCGGAGCATCCCCCTTTCTCGGGGTGTCCGCGGCCATGGATGGCCGCGGCCAAGGCGCATGGA
>JBJHBT010000010.1:0-134742 GCA_050485645.1 Gammaproteobacteria bacterium
TCTCATGGGACAGCGCCCCACCTTCTCAGTAAGCCGTTGATCTGACTGGATCGTTTCCGGGTATTTCCGCCTGTAGCCCGGCTCATCCCGGGTCCACTCCCGGAGCCCCTAGTTCTGGCAGCGCACAGCGAAGATATGTCCAGTACGGTTTCGGATTGCCGAAGTGCGCGGCGGTGAATCGCGCCAAGGCTGCGGGCAAGGCCTGCGTGGAAATCGACCACGGCATGGTCGCGCCGGACCGCGACATTGCGCAGGCCGCGGTACGTGGAAGATGAGTTCGAGGCCTATCTCAAGTGTGGCCTGCTCGAGCACGGATTCCTTCGGGTAAAGTGCGTGGCCTGTCAGGCGGAGAAGCTGGTCGCGTTCAGTTGCAAGCGCCGCGGGTGACTCCGGGCATCCTGCCCTCCGCCCTGAGGAGCAGGCCGTGATCGAGCGGATTCTCGGGCACCTCGGCGGCGACGGCGAAGTGTCCGCTCCGGCCAACCCGAGCCGGGCGCCGCCCCGGGGCAAGCTCCTGGTCTGACCGCTGCGTCATCCTCATCGATACCCGTGCCGCCGAGCGGGACGGGTGGGTCCGGGCTCGAGACGGGGTGCGCTGACATTTCCCGGGGAAAGGGGAAGATTCAGGTGCCCGAAAGTCGAGGGGTCGGGCCGGCCCCGCCAAGAGGGTGGCTCGATCTGCCGCACTCTACCCCACAGCAACCGGTCCCGACGGTTTGGCTGCTGGCGTAATGGCCCCTTATACGCACTTGTATGGTGAGTAGGGCCCAAGATCGTCAGGATGGAGGGCGCCGGCAGCGTCCCTTGTAGGTACCGTGTACGGGATTTTCCTGCTCGGGTCTTTCGTATCCGGCTCCGCCGCGGGCATGATGATTGGTGCTGGGCTGGCTGCGGGTTCCTGGGTTAGAGTTTGGAGTCCAACAGATTGGGGGACGAATAGAGTCCCCCGACTCTAGGGAAAGGAACGATGCCAAGTCATTTCAAGTTCGTGTGGGTGGATTGATCGCTCTTTGGGGCGGCGCTTTTTTCCTTGCGCGGTACCTCCTGGAGACTCCTGAAACCGCGTTTATACTGATCGTTGGCTTCACGCTTTTCCTGAGCGTAATGACACTTAACCTTGTGTTGTCGAAGCAGGCTAAAGGCATCGAGACAAATTTTTGGCTGGCGCTCGTGTTCTTGCTCTATGGAGGATTCATGCAAGCCCTCGGACCACAGCCTGAAGCCGGCCCATGGGCGCTTGTGCCGTCCGTAGTTTTCGTGGGCGCGTTGTATGGAATCTTCGAATTCTTTTTTCGGAGGGAAAAGACCCTCCTGTTCCGTCAGCGTTCTCCGTAGGTGCCGGGCGGATAGGAAGTTCAATCCGGCGGCCCGAGTGCGCAGATGGCGTGTTGTGTCAGCGGGTGGGGACGGTGGTGGGACAGCGGACGGAGTGGTCGGGGGGTGCGCCATCGGTGGCTTTCAAGCCCGCGCGCTGGGCGAGGTCGGTGCTTATTCTCGTTACGCCCAGGGAGTCGGTACAGATCTCCGAAGCCGCCCCCGGCGACAGCGACCCCATGGCCGAGCGAATGAAACGGCTGCGCGACCAGTTCGGCTTTTCCGACAGCACTCCCGAGAATATCGAGGCTGTCATGACGCAACTCCAGAGCATCGACTTGTTTCGGGAGTTCCGTCAGGGCGATGTATCGCTGGAACGCTGGGACCGCATGCGCACCACCGGTGACCGGCTGAAGGAAGCGCTGGGCTTTCTCTACTATTGAGTCATCTGGATGTCGGACGTGGTGCTCTGCGCGGCGGAAATCCTCACTTCACGGGTGGAGGTGTTGAAGCCTTCCAGCCTGTAGGTGACCTGGTACTGGCCCGGGGGTAGGAAGGTCAACTTGTAGCTGCCGCTGGGGTCCGTGGTGACGACCTTTGCGCCCTGCATTTGGGGGGAGGTTGCGGTGACCGTAACGCCGGGCAGCGCTGCGCCGTCCGGGCCGGTCACGAAGCCGGTCAGGTCGCCTCTCGGGTTCTGCGCCAGGGCCGGCGTCGCGATCAACGCGACGGCGGCAAGAATCAGCAGCAGGGAACCCCAGCTGAAAGCTCTCCTCATGGCAGCGCATCCTTATTCTGGAGTATCGAAAAGTACGGTGGAGGCCTGAGCATACACAGTGCCTTGGCGATCGGATGTGAAGCGCCACACATAACGCTACTGCATCACAGTAACTGGTGAAAATGTGGCGCACAGTGCATGCCTGCCGGTCCCCTTCGGGATCCCAAGGGCTCTCATGCACATACGAGCGAGCGTCATCGCAGCAGGCGTGGCTTTTACCATGCTCGCTGCCTCAGGGTGTGCCGCTACAAGCGGCCAGGTCATCCCCACCGCCGACATCGATGACACCGTCATCACATCGACGATCAAGGCTCGTCATGCGCAGAGCGCGGAGGGGGCGCTTGCCGGCATCATGGTCGAGACGCTCTATGGCGTGGTGCTGTTGACCGGTTTTGCGGAAAGCCCGCAGGAAAGGATGACGGCACAGAACATCGCCATGGACGTGGCAGGCGTCAAGGCCATACATAACGAGATCGTTATCCAGGCTGACGTCACAGCCGGGGACACCGCACCGGGCGACCGGGCAATCCCTGTGCTTCGACTTTGACACGCGCTGTGCTTCGTCAACTCCTCTCTTCCCCCAGGATCACGCTGATGAAAACACCTGCCCACGCCAGGCGCCGAGGCCGGTTTGCGGCCGCTGTCGCGCTGACGCTCTGCGCCGCGACACCCGCCTGGGCGGGGGAGTCCGCCATGTCCTTTGTGAATATGCTGGAATCAGTGGCGCTGGTGCCGGCCGGCACACACGACTCGGAGATGCTGGCCAAGGTTACGGTGGCCGTCGGCTACATCAAGCGCCTGGACCTGCCCAGGGCGCACCTGGCGGTCAACGAGGCCCTGCAACTGGACCCGCGCAACTCGCAGCTGCACTTCCTCAACGGTTTTGTCTATCACCTCCAGGCGCGCCAGGGCGATACGCAGAAGGGCGAGCTTGCGCTGGAAGGCTATCAGCAGGCGCTGCGCATCGACCCGAACAACTGGATTGCGCAGGAATTCCAGGGCCTGGCCTACATGGATCTGCACCGCTACGACCGCGCCAGGCTGGCGTTCTCCGAGGTTCTGCTGTTGACGCCGGAAAGCGCGCGCTCGATCTACGGCCTGATGGTGACCTCCTACCTGACCGGCGACGCCAGGACGGCGTGCGCCATGGCAGATCAGTTCCTCAAGGTGTCTGCAAAGCCTCATGCGGGGTTCCTGCGCTCGAGTATTCCCGTCTATGCCTCCTGCGGGAGCTTTGCCCGGGCCGAATGGATTCGGGCCGCGCTGGTCCAGCTTGAAGGCGAAGGGCCCGAGATCGCGCGCCTCGATCGACGCCTGGCGCAGTGGAGGGCTGTCTACAACGATCCCTTGATGGTGCGCGCGCAGGCCTTCACTGCGTCGACCGAGCGCGCGGAATCCGAAGAATATGGATGGCGCGACGACGACAGCGAAGTTGCGGAGTTCGAGGACTCAGACGCCGCGTGGTCCGCGCCGCCGATGGACGACCTCGAACATGGTCCGCGCATGCTGCTGGTGGACGTGGTGCTGCTCTCGACCCAGGAGCTCATGGCCACGTCCAAAGGCGTCAACCTGTTCAATGCCCTGACCTTGCAGCTCGGCTCATTTGCCAACAACCTGCCGGCCTATTCGCGGGTTTTCACTTCCGATGCGTTCGACGGCGGGGAGCCCTCGACGAGCAGGTCCATCACCCGGGCCGTCACCATTCCTGCGTTGTCCTACTCCCTGAACATCGCAAATGCCAACAGTTCGCTCAACGAAGTGCTGGCACGCCCGACCCTGGCCGCCATCGAAGGCGAGACCTCAGAGTTCTTCTCGGGTATCAACCTCAGTGCCGGCGTGGTCTCCGCCAGTGAGGAAGGCGGCGTGACCGTCATACCGGTGGAAAAGAGCTTCGGCATCAGGCTGTCCGTGACGCCGAATTTCCTGCCACAGGGCCGGGTGCAGCTCAAGGTCGAAGCCTCGCGCACCGCATTGAACGCCGCCGTCGACAACCCGTCGGTGGCCTATCAGATCGAGATCGCGGAGACCACGGCCAACGCGAACGTGGTAATGAATATGGGCCAGACCCTGGTGCTGAGCGGTCTGAGCGAAAAGTCATCGTCCAGGACACGCGATGGTGTGCCGTTCCTGCAGGATGTGCCCGGGCTCCAATACCTTTTTTCGCAAAGGAGGGCCAACGATCTGCAACGTTCGGTGCTGATCCTCGTCACGCCCAGGGAGTCCGTGCAGATTACCGAGGCCGCCCCGGGCGACAGCGACCCAATGGCCGAGCGCATGAAACGGCTGCGCGACCAGTTCGGCTTCTCCGAGAGCACCCCCGCGAATATCGAGGCCGTCATGACCCAACTGCAGAGCAACACCTTCTTTCGGGAGTTCCGCCAGGGCGATGTATCGCTGGAACGCTGGGACCGCATGCGCACCACCGGTGACCGGCTGAAGGAAGCGCTGGGCTTTCTTTACTATTGAGGGCAACTAATGAGAACGACGATGAAACAAACGACCTATCTGATGATGCTTAGCATTTTTCTGCTTATAGCAAAAGACAGTGTAGCAATGGAGCCGCCGATTTCCCGCCAGGCAACGCTCGTAGAGCGTACATCGGTAACTGATTTTCTGATCGAAGCCACCGGTATTTATATTTCCACTGAGACCCGCGAGCGGCGGATTGACCGTGATCTCAACGACAATGGGGTAAGAGAAGCTACCAAAGACGCGAAGAAGGCTGCCGTCTGGTATCTTTTGAGCGGCTCCACCGATCCCATGTTGAATACACCTGCAGCAGAAAGCAGTTTCCGTGCGCATGAGGCGTACTTCTATAATTTAGACAACATAGAAAATTATTGGATTACGTGGGAGCAGTCTAACCATTCAAAGATGCGGTCACGTACTCCTGAGGGTAACGGCTTAATGATTACCAAGCACTTCAGGATCAACCCCGAGCTGATTCGCGCAGACCTTGTGCGATTCAACATCATAAAATAGCCGTGTTGAACTGAGTGCCTGGCTACGGAGTCGTCGTCAGCGACTCCTGCAATGCAGGAGCCTCAGGATTCCCAGGATGTCGCTGCAGCAATCGCGCGCTCATCGACGGCGCCTCTGGTATCTCGCCGCGATCCCGGTAAATTGTCGCCAGGGCCCAGCACGTCACGTCGTGAATGACAGCGTCCGCAGGCCTTCGGCTGACTCGCCGGATGCACTCGCACTTCGCTGCGACGGGCGATGCCGCTGGCAGGATCCATGTGCCAAACCTGTCCTGACCCCACCAGACGCCGTTGCATTGAGCGTGTCTGTGCTTACCGGGTGCCTGAGCGCCCCGGCGAACTGGATCCTGCTGCAGGACCGGCATACGCCCGACGACGAAGTCCGGCTCGTGATCGCGCCGGACTCGCCGCTCCCACCCGCTCTGCGCGCCGAGCAGGCCGATGAGCTGGCGACCCTGTACTGCCAGGATCACGGCTACGCGTCGGCCGAGCAGGTTGGCGAGGAGGAGGCCGTATTCATGCTCGGAGCCGATGTCATCGCGCGCTACTATCGCTGCGCAGGACGTTCGGGGCGTAAGCTCCCCCGAATAGTAGACCACTCGTGGGTGGAGATTCTTGGCGAAATGCAGCCAGGAGGACCCCCACGAAAAAGTCGAAGTACAGCGACAGCCAGATCGTCTCGATCCTGAAGGAAACCGAAGCCGGTCAGCCGGTGAAAGAGCTGTGCCGGAAGTACGGCATCAGCTCGGCGTGCCACTACAACTGGAAGTCGAAGTTCGGCGGGATGAGCGTGTCGGAGCTCAAGCGGCCGCCGTTCACGCTTTACCTCGTAGGCCTTGAATGCGCGGATGCTCCCGTCCGCCTCCTCAACCGCCACGGTGACATCGACGTCTCGTTCCTTCTGAGCCGCTGAGTCGAGCACCATATCGCCGACGATCACCTCTACCGCATCCGGATTCCGCCGTACACAGCAACTCACCAGCCCCCAACACCATCGTCGCTGGCCCGAGAGGGCCACGGTCGGGGCACCAACCCGACCAGTGCCGGAACACCACTCCGGCACGAGCATGCGCCGTAGCCACGTGCGGGTAGTTCCGCTCGCGTGGCGGCGGGAAACCGTCGAACGTACCCCCGGCAGGTGGGCTGCATGCGCGGCGGGAAACCGCCGCGAGCTCGGAAGGAGAAATCTGGACCGAGCGGTACCAAAGCGCGCAAGCGCCTTGGATCGCTGTATAGCTCAAGCCTGTAATTGCCGCCGAAGAGGTGGCATCTGGGTTAGTGATTGGAATCTCGGGCCGGCGAAACCCCTCGATGAGGGCGAGATCTGTTGGATCAGGTATGCATGGTGAGGCGCTGGCTAACGGATCGACTCCGTAGTCTAAGGTGGGCCTGTTGGCTCATATCCGACATCTCGGTGTACCTCAGCGGTGTACCAGTCGGATATGTGCAGGCACCGGATCTTAAACGAATTTAAGTCCCTCAATACCTTGAGAAAAAGTTGGCGGAGAGGGAGGGATTCGAACCCTCGAAGGGCTTTTGACCCTTACTCCCTTAGCAGGGGAGCGCTTTCGACCACTCAGCCACCTCTCCGCAGGGTGCAAGGTCAGGGCGCGATTCTAGCCCGCATCCGTCACCGAATACACCCATTCGCCTGATTTCCAGATGAACGCCGCGCGAGCTTCCAACCTGAGCTGCTGACGCGACCGTTCCGGCGTCGAGGTGTTGCCTGGAAGGCGCTGTGAGCCTGTTCGCCGTACCGGCCGTGTCCGCACCCGCCCGGAGCGCTGTACAGGGTGAGCGGCGGCCGGGCGCCAGCCATTGCTTCGTCAGCGCTGCATCGCGCCAACGGCCACGGCTCTGGGCGCCTCGTCGTCTACCTGCTCACGCTTGATGCGTTCGTAGATTTCCTCACGATGCACGGCGACATGCCGTGGCGCATTGACTCCAAGCCGGACCTGATTTCCTTTGACACCGAGCACGGTGACAGTGACCTCATCACCAATCACCACCGTCTCCCCCACTCGGCGGGTCAAGATCAGCATAGCCAAACTCCTTCTCGGTCTTCGCCGCTGCTCCCCGCACACATCGATTCGCGTGTTTGTGTCAGGCATCAGCGGGGTACCCTCCGACCGGTCGACAGGTTGCGGCGCGGTACCGCGGAATTGCCAACGCGGGCGTCCTTGGGCAGGCCGGCCGGTATACTTGTGATTCGAATGGCGGGCCGGTCCCCCTGGCCGGGGCGATCCATACTCACCCCCGGCCCGACCAATACTAAAGCATTATTTCGGCCAAGTGACCGTTTTGGGGCATTGCGCCAGTACGATTAGACGCGATCTAAGCCGGCTGGAGTCTGGCGGCCACGGCGGGTGCGACAAGGGCGAGGGCCTCATCCAGCCTGTGCGGATCGTTGCCGCCGGCCTGGGCGAAATCCGCCCGGCCACCGCCGCGACCGCCCACGTGTTCGGCCACCGGTGCGATCAGATCGCCGGCGCGCAGCGTATCGGTGAGATTGCCGGTGACGCCGGCCACCAGCCGTACCTTGTCGCCATCCACCGCACCGAGCACGACCACGCCCTTGCCGAGTCTGGTCTTCAGGTTGTCGGCCGCATCCCGCAGCGCCTTGGCGTCTGCGCCGTCCAGGCGAGCGGCGAGCACCCGGATGCCGGCGACTTCGACGGCGTCTTCAACCAGGTCGCGGCCGCCGCCGGTGGCGAGTTTCTGCCGCAACCGGTCGAGTTCACGCTCCAGCTGCCGGTTGCGGTCCACCAGCTGTGCGACCTTGTCGGTGACGTCGTCGCGCCCGGCGCGCACCAGTCCGGCCACATCGCGAATCACGGCTTCGGCCGCGTTCACATGCGCCAGCGCGCCACGTCCGGTGACCGCTTCGATGCGGCGCACACCGGAGGCAATACCGCTTTCGGCGATGATCTTGAAGAGACCGATATCGCCGGTGCGTTTCACATGCGTACCGCCGCACAGCTCCACCGAGAAGCCGTCGCCGAGCTTCAGTACACGTACATGATCGCCGTACTTGTCGCCAAAGAACGCGATCGCACCGGCCGCGATCGCGTCCTGATACGGCATTTCGCGAATCTCGCCGGTGCTGTTGGCGCGCACCTGTTCGTTGACCAACGCCTCGATCTGCTGCAATTGCGCCGACGAAACGGGCTCGTAATGCGAAAAGTCAAATCGCAGACGATCCGGCGCGACCAGCGATCCCTTCTGCTGGACATGGTCACCGAGCACGGTGCGAAGCGCCGCATGCAGCAGATGCGTTGCGGAATGATTCAGCACGATGGCCGCGCGACGTTCGTGGTCGACGACCGCACGCACCCGGTCTCCGACCGCAATCCGGCCCTGCCGCACCGTGCCGGCATGGCCGTGCGCGGCGCTCAGTTTGCGGGTGTCGTCGACGGCGAACTCCAGGCCTTCCGCCAGCAGCTGCCCGGTGTCGCCGATCTGCCCACCGCTTTCGGCGTAGAAAGGTGTGCGATCGAGCACGACGAGCCCCGCTTCGCCAGACTCCAGCGCGTCCACCGCCTGATCGTCGCGGTAGACCGCAACAACCTCGCCTTCATCGGTGAGCTGTTCGTAACCGATGAAGGTGGTGACGCTGTCGACGTTCGGTTCACCCCCGCCACCGGCGCTGAAGCGGCTCGCGCGGCGCGCGCGCTCACGCTGCGCCTGCATCGCCTGCTCGAAGCCCTGCGAGTCGATCACCAGACCACGCTCGCGGGCGATGTCGGCCGTCAGGTCTTCGGGAAACCCGTAAGTGTCGTAAAGCCTGAACACCGTTTCGCCGGGGATGACTCCCCCCTCGGCCAGCCCCGCGATCTCCTCGTCGAGCAGGCGCATGCCCTGCGACAGGGTTTCGGCGAAGCGCAGCTCCTCCTGGTGCAGCACGCGCTCCACATGCGTACGGCGCTCGGTGAGCAGCGGATAGGCATCGCCCATCTCCTGCTCGACGCTCTGTACCAGGGTATGGAAGAACGGCTGATCCATGCCCAGCTTGTAGCCGTGGCGCACGGCGCGACGGATGATGCGCCGCAGCACGTAGCCACGCCCTTCGTTGCCCGGCAGCACGCCGTCAGCGATCAGGAAGGTGCAGGCACGGATGTGGTCGGCGATCACCCGCAGCGAGCTGTTGCGATGATCGCTGGTACCGGTGGCCTGCGCGGCGGCCGCGATCAGATTGACGAACAGGTCGATGTCGTAATTCGAGTGCACGCCCTGCATCACCGCCGCCAGGCGCTCCAGACCCATGCCGGTATCCACGGAGGGCCTGGGCAACGACTTCAGGTTGCCGTCCTGGTCGCGTTCATACTGCATGAACACGAGGTTCCAGATTTCCACATAGCGGTCGCCTTCCTCGTCGGAACCGGGCGGGCCACCCTGCTGTTCAGGACCGTGGTCGTAGAAGATTTCGGTGCAGGGGCCGCAGGGTCCGGTGTCGCCCATGGCCCAGAAATTGTCCGACTCGCCCAGCCGCGCGAAACGCGACGGATCCACGCCGATCTCGTCCAGCCAGATCGACGCGGCCTCGTCGTCGTCCCTGTAGACGGTGCACCACAGGCGTTCGGGTGGCAGCTTCAGCACACCGGTGACGAACTCCCAGGCGTAGTGGATGGCCTCGCGCTTGAAGTAGTCGCCGAAACTGAAGTTGCCGAGCATCTCGAAAAACGTGTGGTGCCGTGCCGTGTAGCCGACGTTCTCCAGATCGTTGTGCTTGCCGCCGGCGCGCAGGCAGCGCTGCGTGCTCGCCGCGCGGGCGATGGCGCGCCGCTCACGGCCGAGGAAGACATCCTTGAACTGCACCATGCCGGCGTTGGTGAACAGCAGCGTCGGATCGTTGGCCGGCACCAGCGGCGAGCTGGCCACCACTTCATGGCCATGCCCGGCAAAGTACTCAAGAAACATCCGTCGCAATTCTTTGCTGCTGTAGTTCATCACACTGTTCATCCGTCGGTCGCGCCGGCAAGGGCGAGCAAGCTAATCAGTTTCGTCGGCAGCGTCCAGTGCCGCGTCGATCTGATCGCTTTCGAATCCCCGATAATGCAGGAAGCGCGCCTGCCTGGCGCGCTCCTGGAAGCTGTCCGGCGCCGCAGGGCCGAATCGCTTGCAGCGCGTCTGCACGGCCATCCCGGACCAGTCTACACCTGAATCCCGGACCAGTTCGTCCGCGGCGGCGACGCCACGGGTGGCAAGTTCGGCTCGGATGCGAACGGGGCCCTGCCCTTTTCCGGCACGGGTACGAATGAAGGATTCAGCGAAGCGGTGATCGGCGAGCAGCCCGTCCTGCTCCAGACCGTCCAGCGCGGCACCGAGCACTGCCGTGTCGAATCCGCGGGCACGCAGCTTGCGGGTGAGTTCCACGCGGCTGTGCTCGCGGCGGGCGAGCAGGTCCATCGCACGGCGCCGGCACGCCAGCACCGGATCAGGTTCGGCAAGCGCGTCCTCGTCGGGCGCGTCTGACTGATTCGGTTCAGGCCTGTTTGCGGGCGCTGCCTCCGGCTTCATCCGCCACCTCGTCGAGGTTCACTTCAACCGGACCCTTCTTCGGCAACAGCCTGTTGCGGATCTGCGTTTCGATGTCGGTGGCGATCTCCGGATTGTTGATCAGGAACTCGCGCGCATTCTCCTTGCCCTGGCCGATGCGATCGCCGTTGTAGCTGTACCAGGAGCCGGCTTTCTCGACGATGTTTTCCTTCACGCCCAGATCGATGATCTCGCCGTGCCGCGAAATGCCGTGGCCGTAGAGAATCTCGAACTCCGCTATACGGAACGGCGGCGCCACCTTGTTCTTTACGACCTTGACGCGGGTTTCGTTGCCGAGCACTTCGTCGCCCTTCTTGATCGCCCCGATGCGGCGGATATCCAGACGCACCGAGCTGTAGAACTTCAGCGCGTTACCGCCGGTGGTGGTTTCCGGGCTGCCGAACATCACGCCGATCTTCATGCGGATCTGGTTGATGAAAATCACCAGGGTGTTCGAACGCTTGATGTTCGCGGTGAGCTTGCGCAGCGCCTGCGACATCAACCGTGCCTGGAGGCCAACGTGGGAATCGCCCATCTCACCTTCGATTTCGGCCTTTGGCGTGAGCGCCGCGACCGAGTCGACGACCACGACATCCACGGCGCCGGAGCGCACCAGCATGTCGGTGATCTCCAGCGCCTGCTCGCCGGTATCGGGCTGCGAGATCAACAGATCGTCGACATTGACGCCCACCTTCCTGGCATAGATCGGATCCAGCGCGTGCTCGGCGTCGACGAAGGCCGCGGTGCCGCCCATGCGCTGCGCCTCGGCCACAACCTGCAGCGTCAGCGTGGTCTTGCCCGAGGATTCAGGCCCGTAGATCTCCACGACACGGCCGCGCGGCAGGCCGCCTATCCCCAGCGCCACGTCCAGACCCACCGATCCGGTGGAGATCACGTCGATGTCGCGCGAGGCGATCGAGTCGCCCAGCCGCATCACGGAACCCTTGCCGAACTGCTTTTCGATCTGACCCAGTGCGGCGGCGAGTGCTTTCTTGCGGTTGTCGTCCATATGTGTCCAGCCTGATTTCTGGTGGAATTGGGGGTGTCGGGCGCCCGGGCGGTGCCACCCGGAATACTGTGTATTATTACATAGAAATCCCGAACTGCCAGGGGCGATTTCGGCTGCGTTCGGGCAGAAATGCACGGTGATGGCCGGCCGGCGGCACGACGCGTCGGCGCGCATTCATTCTCCAGTCACGTCCAGCAGCTGCAGCAGCGCCTGGCGCACCGTGAGTCGCCGTATCCGCTCGCGATCGCCGGCGAACAGCAGGCGCCGGCTGTTCACGGCGCGATCCGGCCCCGCCCATGCGACACAGACGGTACCCACCGGCTTCTCCGCCGAACCGCCGCCAGGCCCGGCAACGCCGCTGACCGCAACGGCAACATCCGCGCCCGTCAATGCCAGGGTACCCGTTACCATGGCCCGCACCACCGGTTCGCTGACCGCGCCATGCGCCTCGATCAGGCCCGCGTCCACACCCAGCAGCCGTGTCTTGGCCCGATCCGAATAGGTGACGAGGCCGCACGTGAAGCAGTCCGAACTACCCGGCACATCGGTGATCGCCTTGGCGATCCAGCCGCCGGTGCACGACTCGGCCGCGGCCGCGCGCAGACCACGCGCGCGCAGGGCGTCGATGACTCTGCCGGCGAGTGTGTACAGCTCCTGGTCGGCGCCGGCGTTCACGGCTGACCCGCCCGCCGCTCGGACGGCGACCCGGTGGATGCCAGCAGGCCGCGGTACACATCCAGATTGCCTTCCACCATTCTGGTGCTGGAAAACCGCTGCTGTACGTGACGGCGCGCCGCGACGCCCATCGCCCGACGTGCGGGTGCGTCCGCCAGCAGACCGATCAGCGCGTCTGCGAGCGTTGCCGACTCGCCGGGCCGGATCAGACGGCCATGCACACCATCCTCGATCACCTCGCTGATTCCGCCTTCGCTGCTCGCGATCACGGCAACGCCCGCGCTCATCGCCTCGAGCAGCGCCACACCCATGCCTTCACGAAACGCGGGGTGCACGACGACATCGATGCCCGGCAGCAGCTGCGGCATATCGGCGCGAAAGCCCGCAAACCGTACCCGCCCTTCCAGTCCACGCCGCTGTACCTCGCGTCGCAGCAGCGGTTCTTCGGGCCCCTGGCCGAACAGCACGACATGCAGATCCGGTTGCGGTCCGACCACCACGGACAGTGCATCCAGCAGCGCCGCATGTCCCTTGCGGGGTATGAGCTGCGCAATCATGGCCACCACCGGCGCGGCGGCAGGCAGTCCGAACTCGCGTCTCAGGCGTGCGCCGGCATCGCGCTGCGGTCTGAACTTCGTCGTGTCCACGCCGCTGGGCACGGTATGCACGCGCGCCGGCTCGATTCCGGCCTGCGTCAGCGCCTCGGCGATGCGCGCCGAGATCGCGATCAGCGCCTGGTAGGGACGGTACTTGAAACGCTGCCAACTCGCCGGCTCATGGCTTTCCACACGCCGCGTGAGCACGGCCGGCAGTCGCTCGCGTCGTGCGGCGATGCCACCATACAGATCCGCGCCGCGCCGGGAATGCACATGAATCAGATCCGGCCGCCAGGCGCGCAGCTGCCGGGCCAGACGTCGCGGCAGCCGTATATCCAGGTCGCCGCTCATTCGCAGCGTGACGACTTCGGCATCGGTGACGGTGCCGGCCAGTGAACTGCCGGACGGACACACGAGCAGGCTGGAGACGCCGGCCGAATGCAGCCCGCCGATCAGTTCGGCGACCTGCACCGCGCCGCCGTAGAGATGCCGGCCGGATTCCAGATGCAGCACTTTCACGGTGTGATCATAGCTGGTTGACGGGCAGGCGCACCGTCCGTCCGCAGCGCTGCGGCCGGCTTTTCAGGGCCGCGTATCAGACGCCCTCGTCCGCGGCCTCACGCAGGATGGCCGCAATGCGCCCCGACTCGGTGTTGTCCCGCCCGCCGGTGCGTCCCATGGCGGCGTCCGCGGCCGTGAAACCCATCGCATCGCGCACCGTGACGTCGGCACCCTGTGCAATCAGGTACTCGACAACGCGGCTCCAGCCGAACTTCACCGCCCCGAACAACGCGGTCTGACCCTCACGCTCGGACATCGTGCTCGGCCTTGCGATACGCGCGTTGTGGCTGGCGATATCGGTGACGCGGGCGTCGATGTCGGCACCCGCCTCCAGCAGCACCTGCAGCGTGGCGATCACGCGGTTCTCGACGTTGCCGTCGAGATTCACGCGCCGGTCGCGTACGGATATGCCCTGACCGGCCGCCCCCATCAGGGGCGTCACGCCCATCACATTGGGCAGATCCACCTGCGCGCCGTGCTCAAGCAGCAGGCGTATCGCCGTGACGTCGTGGCCAATGGCCGCGCGCAGCAGCGGCGTGGCGCCGGTGGTGAGCAGATCGTCGACGAAGCGTCCGCTGTTACCGCCGCGAGTGGGCCGATGCATGTTGAGTTGCGGATCGGGGTTCACACCGGCGGCGAGCAGCATCGCAATGATGTCGTGTGCACCGATGCTGCCAGACGCCGCGCGGCTGGCCGGGCCGCCGAACGAACTGACGTCCACCGCCACGTACAGCGGTGTGCGTCCCCACCAGTCCCACAGATGCGGATTCGCACCCGCCTCCAGCAGCAGCTGCGCCGTGTCGTAGGCGAAATTCTCCAGTGCCAGCATCAGCGCGTTGACACCATCGGGATTCGGCCGGTCGATGTCCACGCCCGCTTCCAGCAGCGCGGACACGCACGGCGTGCAGCCGGAACGTGCCGCGTAATGCAGCGCGTTGAAGCCGCCGGTGGGACGATACTGCGCACGCGGTTCCTCGGTGATCTGTGTGGGCCAGTCGTTGGCGTTGGCCACCAGATGCACATCGGCGCCGGCCGTGATGACGGTTCGCACGAACTCCTCGTGACGGCTGTCCGCGGCCCACATCAACGCGGTCTGGCCCCGCCAGCGCTCGCGGGCATCGAGGCTGGCACCCGCCGCGATCAGCCGTTCGGCAACGGCTGTGCTGCCGGTGCGCGCGGTGAGCATCAGTGCCGTCTGCCCGTCCTGATTGGCCGCATCGGGATCGGCACCGGCGTCGAGCAGCATCCCGACCAGCTCGGCATCGGCCACCTTGGCCGCCTCGGCCAGCGGCGTGGAGCCGAAAGCGTTTGCCGTGTGAGGCGCCGCGCCACGCGCCAGCAGCTGCGCCGTCAGTTCATGGTCGAGGTGATACACGGCCCAGTGCAGCGCCGTGGTGCCATCACCCTGCGCGGCATTCGCATCGACGCCGTTGCCCAGCGCCCGCAATGCCGCGGCGCGATCGCCCTGCGCGATCATCGTCGCCAGATTGCGATCGTCGGCCAGTGCGGCGCCGCACAGGACGGCCGCGAGCAGCAGCGTCGCGGCAGGGTTCAGGACGGTGTGTCGCCCGCGATGCCGGTCAGACGATGTCATGGGAAATCTTGTTGTGATGAGCCCACAGCCCGCGGTACAGACTGTCGATGAAGCGTGCCGGATCGTCGAACCGCCGGGACAGCCCGTCCATGACGCCCTCGTCCAGCATCTCGGCTGCGCTCAGGCCACCGCGCAGCATCACCGTGGTGCGCTCGTAGAGTTCGTTCATCAGCGCATGCTCGGCAACCACTGCCTCCCTGCCCACGGCAGCGCCGAAACCCGGCACGAAGCGGGTGTCGTCGTTGCTGCGCGCCAGAAGCAGCGCCAGGCCGTCCACACGTCCGCCTATCCAGCCGCCACCGAACCAGTCCAGTTCCGGATCGTGCCACGGCGACAGCGCATCACCTACGGCGATCAGGTTGGCATCGCGAAAGTGCACGAAGCAGTCGCCATCGGTGTGCGCCAGCAGCAGGTGGCCATAGTCCACGCGCTCGTCGTCGGCCATCAGGTGGCCATCGCCGACAAAGCCCTGCGAAGGACGCGCGGCGGGTGGCAGGGCCGGCATGAAGCGATCCTCGTCGCGCAGGTAGTAAGGCACGGACAACCGCTGGCGGGTTTTTTCCTGCGCGATGATCTCGGCGCCTGCCGCGCCGAGGGTCTCGTTGCCACCGACATGGTCGCGGTGCCAGTGGGTGTTGATCAGCGTGCGGACCTGTCCGCTACCGGGCAGGTCGCCCAGCGCCTGCATCAGGGCGGCGGCATGCCGCGCATCACCGCTGTCGATCAGCAGGCGACCGCTGCGCCCGGTGCGCACCAGTACATTGCCACCCAGACCACTGATCAGGTGGAAGCCATCGGCAAGCGCGGCGACCCGTGCCGAGTCGGCCGCGGCCGCGCGACGCGGCCAGTGCGGCAATGCCGCCGCCACCGCCGCCGCTGCCGTACCACGCAGCAGTGCACGCCGGCTGACGGTCGTTGCGGGACGATGCAGTGCCTGTGTCATCGCGTCATTCCGGCCGGTAGTCAGACGCCGGCGATCTCGCCGGTGCTGTCGGAGAACTCCGTCAGTTCGAACCCGACCTTGTTGAGCATGGTCAGATGCAGGTTCGTCAGCGGCGTGTAGTCGGGGAGTTCGATATGCCGGCCACCGTTCAGCGTACCGTTACCGCCGCCGACCAGAACGTTCGGCAGCGGATAGTTGTTGTGGCGATCGCTGTTGCTCATGTTCGAGCCGTACAGCAGCATGGAGTGATCGAGCAGCGTGCCGTCGCCGTCCGGCGTGGCCGCGAGCTTGGCGACGAAGTCCGCGAAACGCTGCATGTGATAGCGCTGGATCACCACCAGCCGCTGCAGGCGGCCAGGATCGTTCGCATGGTGTGACAGCGGATGGAATGCATCGGGTACGCCGATATGATTGTACGTGCGGTTCGTGCCTTCGGCGGACATGATGTACGAAGCCACACGCGTGAGATTGGCCTGATACGCGATCGCGATCAGGTCGAACATCAGCGTGACCTGATCATCGAACGATGGCAGTTCACCAATCGGCGCGGCGGGAATGTTCACACCCGACATGTCGTGCTGCTCGGCGCGCTCCACGCGGCGCTCGATCTCGCGCACGGTACTGAGGTACTCATCCAGCACGTTGCGGTCGCCGGCACCCAGCGTACGCTGCAGTTCTGACGTGCGGTCGGCAATCATGTCCAGGATGCTCTTCGTCTGCCGTGAAATGGCCTCGCGTTCCTCCGGCGTATCGCCTTCCCCGAACAGCTGCATGAACACCTTGCGCGGATTGAATTCCATCGGCAGCGGCGACGTGGCATTGCGAAACGACAGTGTGGAACTGTAGAAACAGCCGCCGCCACCCGAGCACGAGGCCACCTGTATGGTCGTTTCCGACGCCACTTCCAGCGATGGCAGCGGGGTGTCGCCGCCGATGCGTTCGGCGATCATCTGATCAATGGTCGGCGCCATGTAGGCGCCGGTGGCATCGGGTCTCGGACGCACGCCGCTGAGCCAGGTGGCCGGCTGCAGCTGATGGACGGAGTTCGCGGTGGCCTTGTTCTCCAGATTGGAAAACGAGATCACGTTGCGCTTGAACGGCTCCAGCGGCTCCATGATGTGGCTGAGACGGAAGCTTTCGTCGGCGCCGCTGGACGTCCAGTGATCCATGGCTGCGCCATGCGAGGTGTTCCACATGATCGCGCCGTGCGGAATATAAAAGAAGCCGGCCCGCAGCGCGGGACTGGCAGCGGTATTGGCCAGCGCGGTGGCGGCCGGAATCATGGCGTCCAGCAGTGGCAGGCCGACCGATACGCCCAGCGCCCTGAGCGCGGTGCGACGGGAAAGGTGCTTTTTCGTCAGGAACATCGCGAGTCCTCCTGCTCAGTCCACCGAAGCCATGATGGCGGCGTCGGCATCGGGCCATGCCTGCAACCTGAACGCATCGCTGGTTACAATGCCGGCGACGATGGCCGCCAGCGTGTAACCCTCGTTCGCGGCCGCGCGCACGATCGCTCGCACCTGCGGCTTGTCGTGATAATCAAGCTCGCGTCCCAGCGCGTACATCATCAGCTTGTCAGTGAGCGCGCGCACGAACTGCTCCGGACGCGCCACGAGTGCGTTGCGCAGTTCCACGGGGCCGGTCACCATGATGCCGTTCGGGAGCTGCGTGCCGGAATCGATCGGCGCATTCGCGGTGCGATCGAATTCACGCCACTCGCCGATGGCCGAGAAATTCTCCAGCGCGATGCCATACGGATCGATGACCGCATGACAGCCGCCGCAGCTGGGATCCTCGCGATGCTGCTCCAGTCGCGCGCGTATCGTCGTCGGCGCCTCCCCTTCCGGCGTGGTGAGATCGGCTTCGACCTCCGGCGGTGGCGGCGCGGGTGGTGCGCCGATCAGCTTCTCCAGCACCCAGGCGCCACGCAGTACGGGCGAGGTGCGGTCGCCGTACGACGTGGCCAGCAGCACCGCTCCCTTGCCGAGCAGGCCGTGACGGGCTTCATCGGCGAGCGTCACGCGGCGGAACTGCGGTCCATGCACCGACGTGATGCCGTAGTGCCGGGCCAGGCGTTCGTTCAGGTAGGTGTGATCGGCGGTAATCAGCTCGCGCACATCGCGATCCCCGAGGAGGATGCTGCGCAGGAACAGACCGACTTCGGTGTCGAAGTCATCGCGCAGGTCGTCGCTGAAGCCGGGGAAGATCTGCTCGTCGGGCACGATGCCGGCGAGGTTGTCCAGATGCAGCCAGCGTAGCGCGAAGCCGTCGACGAGTGCCTGCGCACGCGGATCACCGAGCATACGTCGTGCCTGGGCTTCGAGCACCGCCGGGTTCTGGAGGTCTCCGGACATGCCCAGTTGCAGCAGCTCGTCATCCGGCCCCCGGCTCCACAGGAAGAACGACAGCCGCGACGCCAGCTCCAGCGCGGTCAGCGGATGGAACGCCTCCTCCGCCGGCTGCCGAGGTGGCTGTATGGCGCGATACAGGAAATCCGGACTGGCAAGAATCGCGGTCACCATGTGTTCGATGCCGGCATCGAATCCGCCCGGCTCCTGCCTGCCGGTTTCGTAGAACGGCATCAGTCTGGCGATGTCGGCCTCGTCCACAGGCCTGCGAAATGCACGGCGGGCCACATGCGCGGCGATGTTCTCGGCACACACCGTCTCCAGCTCCTGGCTGTCGGGTTCGCACACGAAAATCCGCTCACGGCTCGCGGTACGCGAGACCCCTGTGGACTGGAACGGCCCGACCACGTCGATGCCACCGAGGATGCGCGGCACCCGCAGCTCACCGCGGAAACTGAATCCGCCATAGGGCGTAAATCCGTGAGCAAGCTCCTCCGTCGCCACGCGGCTGCGCTCGATGAAGGTAGCGATCACCTCGCGCACGCCGGCCTGCACCTGCACCGGGATATCGGCCACGCGCTGCATCAACTCGGCCCGCGCCGGTGCACCGCCGCGATTGACGAACGCCAGATCCGCCGGCCCGCCGATGGTTGTGCGGAACACCTCGTTGCGATCGATCAGCAGCACAACGGTGTGCTCCGTTTCCAGGGCGCGCGGATACAGCCCGACATCCAGATCCGTCAATGTGAAGCGGTATTCACCGTCGGCTGGAAAGGCGTGCCGGAACACCGTCCCGGCGCGGGTGCCGGGCGGCAGGCCATCGAGGAAGCGGTCCTGATCATCAGCCGGCGGCGGATACCAGGTGCTGGACACCTTCGGCACCGGCTCACCGACGGCGAGCCGCGCCACATGGCGGGCCACGCTCACGTACTGCTCCAGAAACGACGGCGACACGCTGAGCGCGGCGGCGATGTTCGTGAAGCCGTCGACCTCAATCTCGGTGGGCAGGAATTCCTGCGGATCGATCTCCACTGCGAGCAGATCTTTCACCGCGGCCGCATATTCGGTACGCGTCATCCGCTGGATGCCGACATGACCGGCACGCGGCACGACCACGCCGTGATCGATAACCTGCTCAAGTGCGGAGACGAAGGCCTCGAGACGTTCCGGTGCGGGCTTGGCGCTGTCCGGCGGTGGCATGTGGTCGCCGCGCACCTTCATGATCACCTTTTCCCACAGCGCGGGATTGGACGCGATCTGTTCCGGCATCAATCCCTGGAACGACACGTCTCCGGCCATTTCCGCGCGGTTGTGGCAGTCGGTGCAGTAACGCTCGAGCAGCGGCCAGCTCTCATGCAGTGACGCGACGGCGAGTTGCGCAGGGTCCTGGTGACGCGCACAGCCGGTCAGCAACAGCGCCGCCACCGGCAAACCGGTTGCAATGCGGACCAGCATGGCCTGATTCACCCGTCCCCCTTCAGCGTCGGCGAGGCGATCACGCCCCGCCGACCCGTCTAAGCCACCGCAACGAACTGCGCACCGCGCAGACCGATACTACTCGATTTCGAAGAACGCGAACGTGGTGCCCCGCCGACCGGCGAACTCGATCCTGCAATCACCCCAACTGTCGGGAATCGCCCACTCGACGTCCTCCTGGAACTCCAGGGTTGCGGTGCGCCGGTTGCATTCGATGCGCAGTTCGTCCAGCGACCCGTCCACATCACCCACGGCGAACGTACGGCGCATCGGCGTGTACCGCCACACGTCTCCGGTCACACGCGCCTCGATCGCCAGGATCGCGCCTTCATCGATCTCATTGGACAGCAGCTCCAGCTGCATGGCAGCCGGATCGTCGTCGGGCACCGCGCCCAGCGCCGTCACGCGTTGGTAGGTCTTCATGGCATCGGCCGCGCGACCCAGCTGCACCTCGATGGCAAAGCGGTACTGCAGCGCCGCCAGCAGTTCGTCGGGCGGCAGCTGCCTGACTTCAGGATTGGTTGCGCGCACCACCGCCTCGTAGGCGGCGTGGTAGTTCTCCAGGGCGATCTCGATTTCCGCCAGCTGCATGTTGGCAAGACCGAACTCGTAGAGGGTGGCAATGTTCTGGCTCTGCATGCTGGCATTGCGGGTACGCGCGCGGTCCATGCGCCCGCTCTCCATCAGTTCGGCCACTTCACCGAAAGCCTCGGCAAACTGCGGACTGACGACCATGCCGACATCGTCGATGTCGAACACAATCATCTCGACATTGTTGTGCCATTCGATCGCGGTGCCATCGGCAGTGGCCGGCTCGAACCGCCAGCCCTGCACCGTGGCGATCACCTCGGCAGGGTTCAGCCCGGCCGGCTGCGATTCCAGTACCCGCACATTGGCGGTGCTGCCGTCAGCCGTCACCGAGTAGGCGACTTTGACCCAGCCCTCCGGCCCCAGGCCCATCGGTCCCTGCGGCATCGGCGGCTCTGCCCTGTCCGTCGCCGTTGGCGGAACCACCTGCGCCAGGGCGGAACCCGCCATCAGTGAAGCCGCCAGCAAAGCCGTTGCCACGACTCCGGTTTCCATTCTTATCATTGACCCCTCCATAGCGTTGTCTGCCTGCGTCCGGCGCCGGCCCTGGAGCCGGCTCGGACAGATGCCCGCAGTATGCGCGAGCCCGGTTGTGCCCGGTTGTTTGCCCGGTTTGCGCCTATCGTAGCGCAGGCGGCCAGTGAAAATCTGCCGTCCACCCGGCCACGGCATGGGGGAGACCGTGCCGGGTGGCGGCAATCGGAGGGAAATCCACCTCCAAAGGGGTTCATTGGTAGGGATGCGCTGCCGGGGAAAAAGGTCGCGGCGATAATCCGGCGCACTCCCCCTATAATGAATCCAGCGCCATCAGCGAGCCGAACAACAGAGGGGAACAGGTTCATGAAGCGACTTCACATTCCGTCGATGCTGGCCATCCTGGCGGCTTTCATCGCCCTGCCCGCCGCGGCCGACGACACCACGCTGCGCGAATTCCGCGACCGCGCGGAGATCGAGGACCTGATCTGGCGCTACGTGCGGGCGCTGGACACGCTGGACGCCGACGCCTACGCGGCCGTATTCACCGAAGACGGCCAGTTCGGCCGCGGTGAAAACGCCACCAGGGGACGCGCCGCCCTGAGGCAGATGGTGCTCGACCTGCGTCAGGGTCGCAGCGGCGACAACGCCGCGCCGGACATGTATCACGTGATCGCCAACTCCCGGCTCACATTCACCGACGCAGACCACGCGCGGATGGAGTCCTACTGGATGACCGTATTTGGCGGAACCGCACCCGGCGAGGCACCGCGCATCGCTGCCGTGGGCCACGGTGTGGATGAACTGGTGCGCGTGGACGGGCGCTGGCTGATCCGCCTGCGCGACGTGTCACCCGAGGACTGACGCGGACTCCCCGGCCGGGGGAGTGCCCGCGACAAGCTGGTTTGTAGTACGCTGGTTTGCCCTAATCGGGGGCATGAGAGGCAGGAGCTTCCAATGATCAACAGCAGCGCTGCCTGGGCAGCCATCGGCCTGGTGACGACCGCCACCTTCAGCGCTACGGCAACCGCACAGGATGCCTGGTGGTACGTCGGCGGCCACTACAGCTATACGGACTTCGACCAGCTCGGTGAAAGCGATTCCGGATGGTCCGGCACCATCGGCTACGAGTTCAATCCCACCTACGCCATCGAGGCCACCTACGCCGATCTGGGCAGAGTGTTCAGCGGTGACGGCTTCGCCAGCTTTGCAGTCACCACAGTGCAACTGGCTGGCGTCGGGGCATTCGAACTCAGCGAACGCGTTGCCATGTTCGGCCTGCTGGGCTACTACCGCGGTGACGCGGAGTTTCGCTTTGCCATCAACACGCCCACGCCGTTCGTGGAAAAGCTGCGCGAGGACAACTACACCTACGGAATTGGCATCCGCTTCAACCTGCGCCGGAATATCGCCCTGCGCGGCACCTGGCAGCGCTACCGCAAGGCGGGTGACATTACCGATATCGATACGATGAACGTGGGCGTCGTCGCAAAGTTCGGCAATCGCTGACAGGGAACCCGATCAGGCAACAGCAACCGCACCAGCTTGCGTTGCAGCAGCAGGCCGGGATGCAACGCCGGAGTGTCGTTCGGACGGCAGCACATGCCGCGCGCGAGACGCATAACCCAGCCCGCCCGCACATAGTGGACGGCCAGGTCCGCGGAGATGGCCAGTTCAGCCAGGTCTTCCGAAATACGATAAATAGCACTTTTCAAGACACCACGGCGCTCAAAGACCCCGAGCCCTGATCAGTCGTCTACAATGGCGCAGCATCCGGGTCAACCACCCTGCGCCACATAGATGACTGATTCCACAAACAATTCTTCGCACACACCGATGATGCAGCAGTACCTCGCCATCAAGGCGGCGTACGCCGACGTGCTGCTGTTCTATCGCATGGGCGACTTCTACGAGCTCTTCTACGACGACGCGCGCCGGGCCGCGAAGCTGCTCGACATCACACTGACACGCCGCGGTGCCAGCGCCGGCGAACCGATTCCAATGGCCGGCGTGCCGGTGCACTCGGTGGAAGGCTACCTCGCACGACTGGTGCGGATGGGTGAGTCGGTGGCGATCTGCGAACAGGTGGGTGAGCCTGGCGTCGGCAAGGGGCCGGTGGCGCGCGAAGTGGTGCGCGTCGTCACACCCGGCACACTGACCGACGCCGCGCTGCTCGACGATCGCGACACCCGCCATCTGGTCTGCGTGCGCCTGGGTCCGACGGCGGGCATCGCCTGGCTGGACCTGGCGGGCGGACGCTTCTCGGTAACCGAAGTGGAGGACACCGAGGCGCTGGCTGCCGAGCTGGAGCGGCTCAGGCCGGCGGAACTGCTGGTGAGCGAGGACGAATCGCTACCGCCGTGGCTGGCGGACTTCCCCGCACTGCGCCGCCGCGCACCCTGGCATTTCGACATCGACACCGCCACGCGCCTGCTGTGCACGCAGTTCGGCACCCGCGATCTGTCCGGTTTCGACGCCGACGGGCTGACCACCGCGGTGGCCGCGGCCGGCAGCCTGTTGCAGTACGTGCGCGATACGCAGCGCGCGCAGCTGCCGCATCTGCGCGGCCTGACGCGCGAGCGGCGTGATGACGCCATCATCATCGACGCGGCCACGCGCCGGAACCTCGAGATCGAAACCACGCTGGGGGCGCATCCGGAGTACACGCTGGTGGGCCTGATGGACCGCTGCGTGACGGCCATGGGAAGCCGCCTGCTGCGCCGCTGGCTGAACAGGCCGATTCGCGACCGCAATGTGCTCCGTCAGCGTCAGCAGGCGGTGACGACACTGCTTGGCGCGGGTCGCCGTCATGCACCGGCCGCCGACGACGTGCGCACGGCACTGGAAGACATCGCCGACCTCGAACGCATCCTGACCCGCGTTGCGCTGCGCTCGGCAAGACCCCGCGACCTGGCGGCACTGCGTGATGGTCTGGAAAAGCTCCCCGTGCTCAGGGCAACGCTTGCGGATTTCGACGACGCGCTGTTGCAGTCGCTGATGGCGGACTGTTCCGAACACGGCGAAGAGCTGGCCCTGCTGCATGGCGCACTGGTGGAAGCGCCGCCGACCCTGATTCGGGATGGCGGGGTCATTGCGACGGGCTACGACACGGAACTGGATGAACTGCGCCAGATCAGCGACAACGCCAGCGGGTATCTGGACGAATTCGAGGTCCGCGAACGCGAGCGCACCGGCATCGCCAACCTCAAGGTCGGCTACAACCGGGTGCACGGTTTTTACATCGAGATCAGCAAGGCCCAGTCGGGTGGCGCACCCACCGACTACCAGCGCCGCCAGACCCTGAAGGGCGCCGAACGCTACATCACGCCGGAGCTGAAAGACTTCGAGGACAAGGTGCTGAGCTCGAAAGAGCGCGCGCTGGCCCGCGAGAAATGGCTGTACGAGGACCTGCTCGAACGCATCGCTGCCAGTCTCGCACCTCTGCAACGGACCTGCGCGGCGGTCGCCGAGGTAGATACGCTGGCCGGACTTGCCGAGCGCGCGCGGACGCTGGAACTGAACCGGCCGACACTGACCGACGAGCCGATGCTGAGCTACCGCGGCGGAAGACACCCCGGTGTCGAGGCGTCTTCCGAACACCCCTTCGTGCCCAACGACCTCAGCCTGGATGATGGTCGTCGCATGCTGATCATCACCGGCCCGAACATGGGCGGCAAGTCGACGTTCATGCGTCAGACGGCGCTGATCGCGATCCTCGCGCACACCGGCAGTTTCGTGCCGGCCGAAGACGCCCGCATCGGCCCTCTGGACCGTATCTTCACACGCATCGGCGCCACCGACGACCTGACCGGCGGACGTTCGACGTTCATGGTGGAGATGACGGAAACCGCGTCCATCCTCAACAACGCCACGCGCCGCAGTCTGGTGCTGATGGACGAAGTCGGACGCGGCACCAGCACCTTTGACGGCCTGTCACTGGCGTGGGCCGCGGCGCACCACATCGCGCGCGAAGTCGGTGCGTTCACGCTGTTCGCCACGCATTACTTCGAACTCACCAGCCTGCCCGCGGAGCTGCCCGGTTGCGCGAACGTGCATCTGGATGCGGCCGAACACGGCAGTGAACTGATCTTCCTGCACGCCGTAAAAGAAGGGCCGGCGAATCAGAGCTACGGCCTGCACGTGGCGGAGCTGGCCGGCGTGCCGCGCGACGTGATCGTCAGGGCACGCGGCTATCTCAGACAGCTCGAGGATCACCAGCGCAAACTGGCCGCGCCGGGTCTGCAACAGGAGCTGGCGCTGGCACCCCACGCCCCGTCGCCGCCCGGACCGACGCCTGAAACAGCTGCGCGTGACGACAGTACGTGCCAGGCCACCGCAACTGGCGAAAAGCTGCGGCCCACTGAGCCCGGCTGCGTACTCACGAAACGACTGGCGTCGCTGGACGTGGACGCACTGACACCACGTGACGCACTCGCGCTGCTCTACGAACTCAGCGCTCTCACGCGCAACGGTGCGCGAGACCCGGAACGCCCAGCAGAAAGTATGTAGACCGCTCACCTCGGGTCAGATCGATACGCTCCCGACCAAGCACGGCTCGCGTCTGGCTGGCGTCAGCCGCCACGGTGGCACGAAATCCGTTTCCCGCCAGATAGATGCTCAGCAGGGAACGGATTTCTCGATCATCGTCCACTACCAGAATATGTGCGCGACTGTTCATCTTGCGACATCACTGCCAGGCCAGGACTCTGACCGCGATTCCTCCTGTGCCCGGGATGGTAGGTGGCCAATCCTGCGGCGGTTGTAACAAAATGTAACGCGAAAGAATGACCCAGACCGGATCACGATCGATGCAGGTCCCGGCAGAATACCTTCAGGAACTAGTGTCTGAGGTCGAAATCACGCCCGCTTTTTCAGCAGGTTGGCGAACTGATCCGGATGGGTCGGCTTGCTGAAGTAGTAGCCCTGCATCTGATCGCACGCCCGAGAGCTGAGAAACCGCTGTTGCTCAGCCGTTTCAACCCCTTCTGCGATCACTGTCACACCCAGAGTCCTGCCCATCGCAATGATGGCTTCGGCAATCGCCATGTCCTCCTTGCTGTCTGGTATCTCCCGTATGAAGGATCGGTCCACCTTGAGGGTATCGATCGGAAAGGACTTCAACTGTGCAAGCGAGGAGTAGCCCGTGCCGAAATCGTCGATCGCGATTTTCACGCCCATCTCCTTGATTGCGTTGAGTGTTTCGATCGCTCGCTCGACGTTGTGCATGACCATGCTTTCGGTTATCTCCAGCTCCAAAAGGCCCGGGTCCAGACCAGTGGTTGCGAGCACCTCGACGATCGTGTCGATCAGGCCCGGGTCCTTGAACTGTCGTGGCGACAGGTTCACGGCCATGCAGATCGGATCGAGGCCGCTGCGTTGCCATGCCACATTCTGGGCACACGCCGTCTGAAGCACCCATTTACCGATCGCGACAATCATCCCGGTTTCTTCTGCTACCGAAATGAACTGCACGGGCGACACCGCTCCCAGGTCCGGATTCCACCAGCGCAACAGCGCTTCCACGCCGCGGATCTCACCGGTATGCACACTGACCTGAGCTTGATACTGCAGGGAAAACTCGTGCCGCTCGAGCGCAGTCGCAAGTTGGCTCTCCAGCGAGATTCTCTCGACCGACAGAGAACGGATATCCATTGAGTAGTACTGAAAGTTGTTCTTGCCTTCTTCCTTCGCGAAGTACATCGCCAGATCCGCGCTCTTCATCAGCGACTGCGGATCACCGGCATCATCCGGGTACATTGCCCCACCGATGCTGGCGGTCACTCGACAATCCTGGCCTCTTATCGTCATCGGCTTCAATGCGGCCGAAAGAATATGCCGCGCGACCACGCTCACCTGAGCGGGCTCGCTGACCTCATTGACCAGCACGACGAACTCGTCTCCGCCCAGTCGGGCGACAACATCGCTCGAACGCAGGCACGCGCGGAAGCGAACCGCCATTTCTCTCAGAAGCGTATCGCCGGCCTCGTGGCCAAGCGAGTCATTGATAATCTTGAAGCGATCAAGGTCGATGAAGAGTACCGCGCATCGGCGCCCGTAGCGCAGCGACGAGGCGATCGCGCGCTCAAGCAACTGCCCGAACATCGCACGATTCGGAAGGCCGGTCATCTCGTCATGAGTAGCGAGGTACTCAACTCTGGCTTCTGCGATCTTGCGGTCGGAGATGTCCTCAACGACAGAAATATCGTACAGCGGCCGGCCTGTCTCGCTGCGCTTCTCTGCTACCGTAATCCGTACCCAGATTACAGAACCATCCTTGCGCAGGTAGCGCTTTTCTATTTTGAACGAAGAAATCTGGCCGGATCGCAGGCGCACCGCGTGCCCGTCGGCCACCGCAATATCGTCTGGATGTGAAATGTCCTTAACAGTGCGATCGAGCATCTCATCTCGGGTATAGCCAAGCATATCGCACAGCTGATGGTTCACATGAATGAAACGGCCGTCGGGGGCGACATGGGAGATACCGATCGCAGCCAGCTCAACCGTACTCGAGTAGCGCTCCTCGCTCTCCGCGAGCCTCTGGAAGGAGGCGGCGCGCTGGTGAAAGTTCCCAAGCTGCACACCCAGCATTCCTATCACATGCAACAGGTAGGCGTCGGGCTCCGGAATGGACACCGCGTTGAAGTCGAGCACACCGATCGTACTGCCGTGCGAGAAGACGGGAACGAGCAATGCACTCTTGCAGTTCGTGTGCTCGACGACGTCCATATGCAGCACGCGCGCGTCGTGCGCGAGATCCGGAATCCACAATGGTTGGCCGCTCTGCCAGACTGTTCCCACCAGCCCGATGCCAGGAGCGCAAGGCAGATTCTTTAGCCGTTCCACAAGCCGTTCGGTTGCCTTATCCGCGACGTGCCAACCGACGCTAAAATGCAGCTCGTCGTTCTCTGCATCGAGTGCCCAGAACCGACCCGCCTCCCAGCCTTCCGACATGCAGATTTCGCGGATCGCATCCTGCAACACATCGGTGTTCTGCGTGGCCTCGGTCAGGATTGCGGTGACCTTCCGTTCGAGATCGAGCAGACGTAGTTGCCGGCGCTGCTCAGTTACATCCCGGGCGATGCCACGATAGCCGCGGAATACACCTTGCTCGTCGAATACAGGCCGTCCGGATACACTGAGATACTGAACGGTGCCGCGCATACCGACGCGTTTGACAACGAATTCGTGGAACGGCTGCATTGCGGCACGCACCGCACGGTGATCATTCCATGTGCCGTGACCTTCAGCTGGAACGTCGCTCGGCAGCTCCCAGCTTGTCTTGCCAAGATAAAGCCGGGGATCGTCTGCGACAGCAGGCTGGTCGCGGTGCAACACCAACGTGAAGCGGTGTTCCTCGTCCTGCTCCCAGTAGTAGTCGGACGACAGCTCGACGACGCAACGCAGGCGCTCATCGTGGAGTTCAGCGGCTCCGTTCCCGGACGCAGCGGACTTATCGAAGTTCCGGGCCTGACTCACAATGACACCTCCGAGCGACACAAGCTGGAGTTATCGCACCATGGTACCGACGGAACCGAAAGGAATATGCGAACCGGATCGCACTACGACGTCGAGATTCCCCCTACGTGACAGCCGGAACCATTGATAAACCGCGTGGCACATCCCGACATCGGCATCGTCGATCAACGGCGACTGCAGTGATCAAACCGCCCGTGGCCAAGAAAATCCCGCACCGCCCGCGAGGCGGCGCGCGACCACAGCAGCCCCACATGGGAAGCGTCCACGATGATGTGGTCACTGGCGCCGTCGAGGCGGGTTTCCTCCACTGAAACAACGCCATCATGAGGCGGCGGCAGACGTGCGATGATCGCACCCACTCCCATCGGCCGGCATCCGGCGACGATGCCCAGCGGCCGTGAACCATCCCATCGCGGCAGGCCGCCGGCCGCATTCAGTTCGCGAATACTGCTGCCCAGCATGCTGGCGGCGCCCGGCCAGCGGGATACGGCGCGCGCCGCGGCCGTGCCTCGCAGTGGCGAACCCATGCAGACGACATGGCCGGGTCTGTCGAATCCGAAGCGCTGCAGCATCGCCACGATCACGACACCACCCAGGCTGTGACCAACGAGATGAATCGTATTGCCGGGCACACGGGTGAGATGTGCGGCCAGTATCCTGGCATTCTCATCAAGGCCCGCGCTGACGGTGTGGTAGCGGTACAGACGGCTGCCGAAACCGTGGGCCTCGAGACGGCGGCGCAGCAGCCAGGTATCCAGACCGGGCATCCACAGGCCATGCACGACCACCGTGGCAGTGTCCTGGGTGCGAACTGCCACCGCTGTACCTACGCGCCCGGATCAGCGGGCGGCGGCATCCCCGCCACCCCGGAGACGGATACCCAGCTCACGCAGCTGCGCTTCGCCGGCGTCGGACGGCGCACCGGTCATCGAGCAGTTCGCCGTCTGCGTCTTCGGGAACGCCATCACGTCGCGGATCGACTCGGCACCGGCCATCAGCATCACCAGCCGGTCCAGACCAAACGCAATGCCGCCATGCGGCGGACAGCCGTACTCGAGTGCCGTGAGCAGAAAGCCGAACTTGGACTGTGCCTCTTCCTCGCCGATACCGAGAATCTCGAACACGGCCGACTGCATCGCAGGATCGTGAATACGCACCGAACCGCCACCGAGCTCGGTGCCGTTGAGCACCATGTCATAGGCGCGCGACAGCGCATCGCCTGGCGAACTCCGCAGTTCCGCCGGCGTGAGGGGATGCGCATGGTGGGCCGCGCGCGGTGCCGTGAACGGATGATGCAGCGGCGACCAGCGGCCGTCGCCATCCGATTCGAACATCGGGAAGTCCACCACCCACAGCGGACGCCAGCCGGATTCCGTCAGCCCCAGGTCGCGACCCAGCGCCAGCCGCAGCGCGCCGAGCGAGTCGTTCACCACGCGTGTCCTGTCGGCACCGAAGAACACCAGATCGCCGTCGGCGGCTTGGCAACGCTCGAGCACACCTTCAATGGCTTCGTCGGGCAGGAATTTCAGGATCGGTGACTGCAGCCCGTCGCGTCCGGCGGTGCGGTCGTTCACCTTGATGTAGGCCAGGCCCTTCGCGCCGTAACGGCCGACCAGCTCCGTGTAGATGTCGATCTGCCTGCGCGTCAGCTCGCCGCCCCCCGGTACGCGCAGCGCGGCGATGCGACCTTCAGGATCCGCGGCGGGACCGGCAAACACCTTGAACTCCACGTTGGCGAACAGGTCACCGACCTCGATCAGCTCCAGCGGGTTGCGCAGGTCCGGCTTGTCACTGCCATAGCGCGACATCGCTTCGGCATAGCTCATGCGCGGAAACGGGTCGGGAAGCTCAAGGCCGAGCACGGCACGGAAGCAGTGGCGGATCAGTTTCTCGATCACGCTCATGATGGCTTGCTCATCCATGAAGCTCGTTTCGATATCGAGCTGCGTGAACTCCGGCTGTCTGTCGGCGCGCAGGTCTTCGTCGCGGAAACACTTCACGATCTGATAGTAGCGGTCCATACCGGCCATCATCAGCAGCTGCTTGAGCAGCTGTGGTGACTGCGGCAGTGCGAAGAACTGGCCGCGATGCGTGCGACTGGGCACGAGATAGTCGCGGGCGCCTTCCGGCGTGGTCTTGGTAAGCAGCGGCGTTTCGATATCGATGAAGCCGTCCTCATCCAGAAACTGCCGCAGTGCCCGCGTCACGGCATGTCGCAGGCGCAGGTTGCGCTGCATTTCCGCGCGGCGCAGGTCGAGATAGCGGTAGCGCAGCCGCAGCTCCTCGCTCACAGGTTCATCGTGCTGAAACGGTGGCGTCTTCGCCTTCGCCAGCACCGTGAGTTCGCTCACCAGCAGTTCCACCTCACCGGTGGGCATGGCCGGATTCACCGTCCCCTGCGGACGCTCACGCAGGCGGCCGCGCACCGACAGCACGTATTCACTGCGTATCCGCTCGGCCTCGGCGAACACGTCGGGAGAATCGGGATCGAATACGATCTGCAGCAGGCCTTCGCGGTCACGCAGGTCGACGAAAATCACACCACCGTGATCGCGACGGCGGTGCACCCAACCGGCAACGGTAATGTCCTGACCGACCAGTGAACGATCGACCTGGCCGCAATAATGGGTGCGCATGGGATACCTCATTCCGGGCCCTGGGCCGGCGGTTCGCCGTCAAACCCGCTGTTGGAGCGGCCGGATGTTAAGGGTAAGGGTCGGAGCGCGCAAGCTCTGCGCGGGTTGCCTTGTCGCCCGCACGCTGCCCGGCCACGTAGGTGTTGTCGTCCGACGGATGCACCGGGTGCCATTTCGGCAGCACCACGCCGAGGGAGACGATCATCTTGAACGCCTGCTCCACCGACATGTCCAGCTCGGTGATCTGGCTGCGCGGCACGAACAGCAGGAAGCCGGAGGTGGGATTGGGCGTGGTCGGCAAAAACACCGTGACGACGGTCTCGCCGGTGACCGACTGCACTTCCTCGGCACTTTCCGACGTCTGGAACGCAACGCTGTACACGCCCTTGCGCGGATGCTCGATCAGCAGCACCTTCTTGAACGACGTCGTGGAGTCGCTGAACACCACCTCGGCGAAATTCTTGAACGCCCCGTAAACCGAACCGACCAGCGGAATGCGTTCGATCAGCACCTCGTAAAAACGCATCAGACGTGCGAGCAGGTTGGCGCCGAGGATACCGGTCAGCACCAGCACTATGATCGCCAGAATCGCACCCAGGCCGGGGATCCTGAACCCGAGCAGATTCTCCGGACGCAGTTGAGTGGGGATCAGGAACAGCAGCTGGTCCATCAGGTCCAGCAGGAACTTGAAGACCACCACCGTGGCAATCAGCGGCAGCCACACCAGGAGGCCTGCGACCAGCCAGCGACGCAGCCGGCTGACGCTCTTCGCAGTGCTCAAGCCGCCGCTGTCCCGGCGCCTTTCGAGCCCGACGCTCCGCTGGTTGAATCCCTGGCCGTGGCGCTCTTGCCGGCTTTGTCCTTGTCCGCGGGCTTGTCAGCCTTCGAGGCTGAAGCGCCGTCCTTCGCACCCGAGGCGCCATCCGCGGCACCATCCTTCGCGGCCGCGGCCTTCGATGAGCCGTCACCGCTGCCGCCGTCCGCCAGATTGCGTTTTCTTTCCTTGTCTGATTTGAAGTCGGTTTCGTACCAGCCGCCGCCCTTGAGGCGGAACACCGGCGCCGACACCAGCTTCTTCAGTGCAACGGCACCGCATTCGGGGCAATCCGTCAGCGGCGGGTCGCTCAGCTTCTGCAACGCATCCAGCGTGTGCGCGCAGGCCCCGCAGCGGTACTCATAGATAGGCATTCCTGATCCCTCGTGTGCCAATAGCGGCCTAGTTTTGGGCATTACACCGCAAAATCAAGTGGGCTGCCCACCAAACACCAACCCATCCTCACCCGCCGACACCGCGATCGTATCCCCGGGCCCGAACTCACCACCCAGAATGCGCTGCGCCAGCGGGTTTTCCAGCTGCTGCTGAATCGCCCGTTTCAGCGGCCGGGCGCCGTAGACCGGATCGAAGCCGGCCTCGCCCAGACGCGCCCGCGCCGCGTCGTCCAGGGTCAGTTTCAGATCGCGCTCGCCCAGACGCCGATGCAGATACTGGAGCTGGATGTCGACGATACGCCGGATCTCCGACGCGCCCAGCGGATGGAACACGACCACGTCATCGATGCGATTGACGAATTCCGGCCGGAAATGCTGGCCGACGATCTCCATCACCTCGGACTTCATGCGGGCGTAGTTTTCCTCGCCGGCCAGTTCCTGTATGCGCTGGCTGCCGAGGTTGGATGTCATGACGATCACCGTGTTGCGAAAGTCCACGGTGCGGCCGTGGCCGTCGGTGAGGCGGCCATCGTCGAGCACCTGCAGCAGCACGTTGAAGACGTCGGGGTGCGCCTTCTCGACCTCGTCCAGCAGCACCACCGAATACGGCTTGCGGCGCACGGCTTCGGTCAGATAGCCGCCCTCCTCGTAGCCCACGTAGCCCGGCGGTGCACCGATCAGGCGCGCCACGGAATGCTTCTCCATGAACTCCGACATGTCGACGCGCACCATGGCCTCTTCGGTGTCGAACAGGAAAGCGGCCAGCGCCTTGGTGAGTTCGGTCTTGCCCACGCCGGTCGGCCCCAGGAACAGGAACGAGCCGTTGGGCCGGTTCGGATCGGACAGCCCGGCGCGCGAGCGGCGGATCGCATTCGACACCGTGGCCAGGGCCTCGCGCTGGCCGACGACACGCTGTTCGAGAAACTCTTCCATGCGCAGCAGCTTGTCTTTCTCGCTCTCGAGCATCTTGGTCACCGGAATGCCAGTCCACTTCGAGACGACTTCGGCCACCTCTTCCTCGGTGACCTTGTTGCGCAGCAGCGTGGGTACGGCTTCCTTTTCGCTGGCCAGCGCCTGCTGCAGCTGGCGCTCGAGCTCGGGAATGCGTCCGTACTGAAGTTCGGACATGCGCGCCAGATCGGCGGCGCGGTGCGCTTTCTCCAGCTCCAGCTTCGCGTGCTCCAGCGCTTCCTTGATCTGCGTCGCGCCCTGCACGGCGGCCTTCTCGGCCTTCCACACCTCTTCCAGGTCCGCGTACTCACGCTCGAGCTTGCCGATCTGCGATTCCAGGTCTTCCAGACGGCGTTTCGACGCGTCGTCGGACTCCTTCTTCAACGCCTCGCGCTCGATCTTCAGCTGGATCAGACGGCGCTCCAGGCGGTCCATCTCCTCGGGCTTGGAGTCGATTTCCATGCGGATGCGCGACCCCGCCTCGTCGACCAGATCAATGGCCTTGTCCGGCAGCTGGCGGTCGCTGATATAGCGATGCGACAGTGTCGCCGCGGCCACGATGGCGGGGTCGGTGATCTCGACACCGTGATGAACCTCGTAACGTTCCTTGAGGCCGCGCAGGATCGCAATCGTGTCCTCGACCGAAGGCTCGTCCACGAGCACCTTCTGGAAGCGGCGCTCCAGCGCGGCGTCCTTTTCCACGTACTTGCGGTATTCGTCCAGCGTCGTCGCGCCCACGCAGTGCAGCTCACCGCGTGCCAGCGCGGGCTTGAGCATGTTGCCGGCGTCCATCGAACCCTCGGCCTTGCCGGCACCGACCATGGTGTGCAGTTCATCGATGAACAGGATGACCTGCCCTTCCTGCTTCGCCAGGTCGTTCAGTACGGCTTTCAGTCGTTCTTCAAACTCGCCGCGAAACTTTGCGCCGGCAATCAGTGCGCCCAGATCGAGCGCGAGAATGCGTTTGTCCTTCAGACCCTCCGGCACCTCGCCATTGACGATGCGCAGCGCCAGCCCCTCGATGATCGCCGTCTTGCCGACGCCGGGCTCGCCGATCAATACCGGATTGTTCTTGGTGCGCCGCTGCAGCACCTGCACGGTGCGGCGGATCTCGTCATCGCGACCGATGACCGGATCGAGCTTGCCCTGCGCCGCGCGCTCGGTGAGATCGATGGTGTACTTTTCCAGTGCCTGGCGGGTTTCCTCGGCGTTCGGATCCTCCACCCTGCCACCGCCGCGCATCTCGTCGATGGCCTTGGCGATTGCGCCCTTCACCGCGCCGGCCGCCTCCAGCAGCCGCGCCAGTTCACCGCGCGCCTCGACGGCCGCGAGCAGCACCAGTTCGCTGGAGATGTAGGCGTCACCGCGCTGCTGGGCCAGCTTGTCGGCCACGTTGAGCAGCTTGCCCAGCTCCTGCGACAGGTGCACTTCGCCCGCCGTGCCCTCGACACCGGGCACGCGGTCCAGCGCCTCGCCCAGCTTCGAGCGCAGCACGTTCATGTTCACACCGGCTCTGGTGAGCAGCGCCGGCACCGTGCCGCCCTGCTGCTCCAGCAGCGTCGCGAGCAGGTGCGCAGGTTCGATGAACTGATGATCACGACCCACGGCCATGGACTGCGCATCCGCCAGCGCCAGTTGAAGTTTGCTTGTGAACTTGTCCATGCGCATGGCACTGCGCTCCTTGTGTAGTCAGACCCGGTTGATGCAGATGTGGGGCACGATCAGGTTGATATCAACCGCCCGCCATCCCCCGCCATCCAGATCAGCGTCGCGAACCGGCCGCACGGCGCCGCGCGTCGATGTGAGTAAAAACGCTGATCGCCGAAGGTGCAGAAGCCACCGCCATGAATGCTGACCACGCCGCTGCGCATCAGCGCACGACGGGCCAGTGAGTACAGGTCCGCCTGCCAGCGTCCGCGCGGATTCGCGCTGAATGCCGCGTCGCGGTCTTGGTCGCTGAACGCGGCTCGCACCTCATCCCCGACCTCGTAGGCCGGCGCACTGATCGCCGGCCCCAGCCAGGCGTGCAGGTCGGCGGGCGGCACCGCCAGCGCCGCGATCGCCGCCTGCAGCACGCCGGCGGCCAGCCCCCGCCAGCCGGCATGCGCCACACCCACGCGACGGCCCTGCCGATCGCAGAACAGCACCGGCAGGCAGTCGGCGGTCATCACGACGGCCACGACGCCGGCCTCACCGGTGACGGCGCCGTCCGCGGCATCATCCGCATCATTCGAGCCGCCCAGATCAAGAATGCGCGTGCCGTGCACCTGCTCCAGCCACCGTGGCCCGGAAGGCAGTGCCAGCGCCTCCCGCAACCGCTGACGATTGGCCGCCACGCATGCCGGATCGTCACCCACATGGGTGCCGAGATTCAGGCTGGCGTACTCGCCCCCGCTGACACCGCCCTGGCGCAGCGTGACACAGGCGCGAACCTGAGGCGGTGCCGGCCAATCCGGCGTCAGGTACGGCAGTGGCTGCGGCGGCGCGGTCACGGCCGGCGCCGATCCTGCTCGTGGCTTCTGAGATCGTCGCGCAGCACCGCCAGCAGATGCTCGAAATCCGCCGGCGGCGGCCGTTCCAGACTCAGCTCCCCGCCACTTTGCGGATGATTGAAGCGCAGGCGAAAGGCATGCAGCGCCTGGCGGCGGAACGTCGCCAGCACATCCTTCAGCGCATCGCTGGGTTTGGGTGGAAATCGCGGCCGGCCGCCATACTCGGGGTCGCCGACCAGCGGCATGCGCTGATGCGCGAAGTGCACACGGATCTGGTGGGTACGCCCGGTTTCCAGCTCCACCTCCATATGGGTGTGCGCCCGGAATCGCTCCAGCACCCGATAATGGGTGCGGGCAGGTCTGCCCCCTTCGGTGACGGCCATGCGGGTACGGTCACGCGGATGGCGTCCGACGGGTGCATCCACGGTGCCACCACCGGTGGCCACACCAACACAGACGGCCCGGTAGGTGCGGTGAATCTCACGACGCTCGAGCATCGCCACCAGCGCGTTGTGCATGGCCGGATTGCGCGCCACCAGCAGCAACCCGCTGGTGTCCTTGTCCAGACGGTGGATCAGCCCGGCGCGCGGCAGGGTGGCCAGCGATTCATCGAAGGCCAGCAGCGCATTCTGCAACGTCCCGCCACGGTTACCCGCTCCCGGATGCACAACCAGCCCGGCCGGCTTGGCGATCACCAGTAGCCCGGGATCCTCGTGGACGATGTCCAGCGGGATGGTCTCAGGCTCCACAGCCACGACCGGCTCCAGGGTGGCCTGAAGCGACAGGATTTCACCGCCCTGCACGCGCTGTTTCGGCGCGGCCGAGGCACCATCGAGCGTCAGTGCGCCGCTTTTCAGCCACTCCACCAGCCGGGTCCGGGAAAACTCAGGCAGCACGATGGCGGCGGCCTGATCCAGCCGCCTGCCGGCAAGATCCTCCGGAATCTGTAGTTCGCGCGATACCTTGTCCACACCAGCCCCTGCGCCACAGCAGTCGGCAAGTATAGTCAGGCGCCGGCCGTCGCGGTGGATCGCCCGCAGGTGCCAGGGAAACTTTCCGCTATACTGCGCCCTCCAATCCAGGTAACGCCCGCCAACCGGGCAATGGCTCATACACGTGAGACGAATACTTCAGCTGGCAGTTCTCGGATTTCTGACGGCCACCCTGATCGCCGGCTGTGGCAGCCGTGCCGACAGACTCGCCCGCGACATGGCGCCGGACGTGCTCTACGAGCGCGGCCGCAATGCGATGCTGGCCAACAACTTCGAGATGGCCACGAGCAGTTACCTGACGCTGATGACCCGTTATCCGTTCGCGAACGAGTCGCGTCAGGCGCATCTGGACCTGATATACGTGTACTGGCGCAGCAATCAGCCGGAGAACGCCATCGACGCTGCCGAGCAGTTCGAGCGCGAGCATCCGACCCACCCGCAGGTGGCCTACAGCATCTATATGCGCGGCGTGGTGCATTTCGACCAGGAACCCAACATTCTGGAACGGCTGTTCCGCGTCGACATGACGGCGCGCCCGCCCAAGGATGCGCTGCAGTCGTTCAACATGTTCCAGCGGGTGGTACGCGAGTATCCGGACAGCGAGTATGTGGCCGATTCGCGCGAACGCATGATGTACCTGCGCAACCGCCTCGCCGCCTATCAGAACCATGTGGCCGATTTCTACATGCGCCGCGAAGCCTACGTGGCGGCCGCCAATCGTGCCAGATACGCGCTGGAGAACTACGCCGGTGCGCCCGCCCTGGAGCAATCGCTGGAGATCATGATCGAGGCTTACGACCGGCTCGGGATGGTTGATCTGGCCGACGATGCCAGGCGTGTACTGCAGGAATCCTTCGGACGCACGGCCGGCAGGCGCTGATCACCGCGGATTCATTCGCGTCCGTTCCGAACATCCACATCCGCCGCGTCCACCGCGTCGGTAGCACTGCCCTGCTGCTTCGGCACACGCAGTGTCTGCGTGGAATCGCTCAGATTGACGCTGCGCGTGATGGCCTCCCACTTGTGCTGACGCGCGAACAGCCATCGATACAAACCCTGCAGTCGCCAGAACACCGTCAGCTGGCGATAGCCAAGATTTTCCAGCACCGCGATCAGGTACAGCAGCAGTATGCTGCGCGTCCGCGGGTACAGGTGGAATGACAGTTCTTCAAGCATGATCGCGCTCGCCGACAGCATGATGCCCAGTGTGAGCGCCAGGCACAGGAACAGTATCGCCGTTGGCGCTGAGATCCATCCGCCCAGCCAGCCGCTGATGATGATGATGTAGCCCAGCGCCTCGATCACCGGCCCGAGCAGTTCGAACAGCACATAGAACGGCATGGCCAGCCAGGATACGGTGCCTCCACGCGGATTGAACATCAGCGACCGGTTCAGGTAGAGCGCCTGGCCCAGGCCATGCTGCCAGCGCACGCGCTGGCTCTTCAGACCCCGCAATGTCTCTGGCGCGTCGGTCCAGCACACGGGATCCGGCACGAAGGTGATGCGGTAGGGCCGACGCCATTCGCGCATGCACCGGTGCATGCGCAGCACCAGCTCCATGTCCTCACCCACCGCCCGCGGATTGTAGCCACCCACCTCGATCAGCACGTCGCGACGAAACACGCCGAAGGCGCCGGAAATAATCAGCAGGGCATTCATCGGCGACCAGCCCATGCGTCCGAACAGGAATGCGCGCAGATACTCCACCACCTGCACCAGCGCGAGAAAGTTGGACGGCAGGCCGATCTTTTCCAGAAACCCCCGACGCATCACGCAGCCGTTGGCAATCCGCACCGTACCGCCCACGGCAATGGTGGTGGAATCCTCGAGAAACGGCCGCACGACGCGGCGCAGGCTGTCGGGTTGCAGCACCGAATCGGCATCGACCACACAGACCAGCGGAAACCGGCAGGCATTGATTCCGGCATTGCTCGCATCGGCCTTGCTGCCGCCATTCTCCTTGTCCACGACACGCAGCATCGGGTAGCGCGGCGAGCGATAGATACCGCGCACCGGCTTGCACTCCACCTGCGCCCGGTACGCTTCCGGAAACGGCCTCAGACCGAAGGCGCTGATCAGCTTTTCCAGCGTATCGTCGGTGGATCCGTCATTCACCACCACCAGTTCGTACTGCGGATATTCCAGCTGCAGCAGGGCGCGCACCGACGTGATGATGGATACCGATTCGTTGTAGGCCGGCACGACAACGCTGATGGGCAGATCCAGATTGGAGAACACGCCCTCGGCTTCGTACTGATCCGCGATCTGCAGATAGCGCCGGATGCCTGAGGTGGCGATCAGATTGAGCGACAGATAGCCGAGGTTGATCGCGATGAAATACGAAACGAACACCCATTGCGCATTGATGATGAACTCCGCCACGTCTACTCCAGTCCGGCTTCGGCCATGGCCTGACCGACCATGTCACCGGCGTAGCGATCGGACTGTCGGCGCCGCAGCCCCCGCAGCGCGCCAGGCCCCATGAACGGCAGCGAGACCAGCGACTGTGCGGCGCGATACCGCACCCACCACTCAGGATCGGTGAGCATGCGCTCCAGCATCGGAACCTGATGCGGCTGGCCGATGCGGCCCAGCAGTCGCGCGGCCTGCATGCGCACATACCAGGCCTCGTGCTCAACCAGTTCGCCGATGCGCGGCACCGTGGACTGATCGGGACAGACCTTCAGCGCGGCGCTCAGTACAGCAGGTTCGCGACGCTCGCGTATCAGCTCCTCCAGCAGCCGTTCAAGCGCTTCGCTGCGCAGCAGCTCGCCATACTTCAGCAGGCGCACCACCGTTTCGACATCGCCCGTGAGTATGGCGTTGCCGATGGGCTGCGTGATCAGATCCGGCCCGAGCAGTTTCAGGATCCGCGCTACCATTGTCTGTGGCCAGTCGACACGACCGATGACCAACGGCATCAGGATGTCCACGGCACGGCGGCGATCGATCTGCGCAACCGCCCGGGCTGCCGTGATCGACAATGCCGTGTTGGGATGATCGAGCAGTTCAACGATCCGCTGCCAGTGCCGGGCATCACGCATGTTGCCGAGCGTTTCCACGGCCAGTAGCCGGGTGCTCAGCCGGCGGCGTCCGAGCATTCCTGCCGCGAGTCTGTGCAGCCCCAATCGCTGGGCGGCGACAATCAGGTTGTCGACCGCGTCGCCTTCCACGGTGACGCGCAGACCGTTCCATTCCTCGAGTATGTCGGTCCGGTGGCGGCGTGATACGCGCGGCAGCACAGCCTCGCGGGCGCGTGTATCGGACATCATGGTATCGGCGAACGCGCCGCGCCAGTGGCTGACCACGGCACGGCGACGATGGTCGCCGAGCACCGTCGCGGCGCGCAGACCCAATGTGTAGGCGATCAGCACCAGTGTCGTGACCGCGGCGGCAACTGTTGCCCATGCCGCGATCGTTACCTGGGTGTCATAGCCCGGCTGCCAGAGAAAATCCAACATAGCGCCTCGTGTACAGATCGCCCTGACGGTGCGACCCGATCCATGTCGCAAGCTGCCAGCGTTCGCTGAGCTGGCGCCGCATGCCGACGGTAATGCTGCGCACATCGGTGCGCAGCACGACATCGGTGGCGACGGCTTCGGCTTCCTCGCCGCGGGCCAGCGTCAGATCGAACCGGGTGCGATCGGATGCAAAATAAATCAGCGAACCCACGTGCGCGGCCGACAGTGAATCACCACGCAGCCGCGCAAGATCCAGTGTGTAGGCGGCACGAAATCGCCCCATGTACCGGGCCACGGTGCCCGCGGTGCTGCTGACGTAGGTGTCGTCGTAGTGGCGGTGACGCACGCTGACGCGGGTCTCCCAGCCGTTCGACAGCGACACAGCCGCCCAGCCGGTCGCCGACCAGCCGGGCATGAAGTCACTGCCACCGGCCAGCGCATCGAAACCGGCGCGCCAGCGTGCCCCCGGCGACCACTCGGCGCCGCCACCGGCAAGCACGTCGCGTCGTCCGAAACGTTCCTCACTCTGCACGCGTCCGTAGACCGCACCACCGGATGACTGCTGACGACGCACTTCGAGAAACAGGCTGGTCCAGTCCGGCACGGGCCGCGACAGCGTCTCGCGCACCGCCCCGAAGCTGATCTGCGTCGCGGCGCGTTCGCCAGCCGGGGCCTCGACCAACCAGTCCGCGTCGAAGAACCGCCGTTCAGCTTCACGACGAAAGCCGGCATAGCGGTCACCGCGCACATCGTTCGCCAGCAGCACGGCATGTTCGACCCGCCAAACGTCTTCGTAATCAGGTGCCAGCCGACGCGCGCGCGCCAGCTCCCGCAGGGCCGCGTCGCTGTCGCCCGCCGCGTTCAGGGCCAGCGCGCGGCCGAACACGTAGTCGACATCATCCGGGTGGCGGCTGAGCAGAAAATCGTACTCGCGCAGGGCCTGCTGGTGGTTGCCGGCCCACATATACACCCTGGCGAGCATGAACCGTGAAGCCGTATCGTCCGGAGCGTCGCGCAGTCTGGCCAGCAGCAGTTCGCGTCCGGTGTCGTAATCGCCGCGGTCGACCGCTGCCTCAACCTGCCGCATGTCGAATGCATTCGCCATGGCTGGCGGCAGAACCGACAGCAGCGAAGCGGCAACGAGCAGCAGTCGTACACGCCACATCAGGACACACCGGATTCGAGCAGGGGGCGAAGCAGGCGTCGCAATCTGGCCAGCAGTTCCTGCGGTCTGAACGGTTTGGCGACGAAGTCATCGGCGCCGAGTTCGAAGGCACGCACCACGTCGGCCTCGAGGGTTTTCACCGACAGGACGATCACCGGAACAGCCTTCCAGGCGGGCTGTTCGTGCATCCGCATCAGCAGCTGGAATCCGTCGACGTAGGGCAGTATCAGGTCCAGCACCACGGCATCGGCCGGCGAATCCCGTTCGATCAGATTCTCCGCGTCTCGCCCGTTGTTGACGGTGCTGACCCGATAACCGGCGCGTTCCAGAATGAAGGTAAGCAGGTAGGCGGTGGTTTCACTGTCCTCGACAACCAGAATATGCGGCGGGTTCTGCGGCGGGTTCTGTGATGCATCGCTCACGTGCGGGCTCCGATTCCCGGGTGACGGGACCACGACCGAAGCCATATTTTGACAAATCGCGGCAGCACCCTGGGAGTGCACCGTTCACAGTGCCCGGGCGCTGCGGCGCCCCCTGGCCGCATGCGGCGGCGATTACGAGGGGAAATCAGTAACCTGACGTAATCGGGTAACGCCAGTCGCGACCGAATGCGCGACTGCTGATGCGTACGCCCGGCGGCGCCTGGCGGCGCTTGTATTCAGCACGTTTCACCAGCCCCAGCACACGGCCGACGATGTCGCGATCAAAACCCAGTGCGGCGATCTGATCAACCGAATAATCCTTCTCGATGAAGGCTTCGAGTATCGGATCGAGCACTTCGTACGGCGGCAGCGAATCGGTGTCTTTCTGATCGGGGCCGAGCTCGGCCGAGGGGGGGCGGGTGATCACGCGTTCGGGTATGACCGCCCCAATCCGGTTGCGGTGCTCGCACAGCTGGTAGACCAGCGTCTTGGTACAGTCCTTGAGCGGCGCGAAGCCGCCGGCCATGTCGCCATACAGTGTGGCGTAGCCCACCGCCATCTCACTCTTGTTACCGGTGGTGAGCAGCATGCGGCCGAATTTGTTCGATATGGCCATCAGCAGCACGCCACGGCAGCGCGCCTGGATGTTCTCTTCGGTCACGTCGCGCTCACGGCCGGCGAAAATTTCGGACAGTGTCGCAAGCGTGGATTCGAACATTGGTTCGATGGACAGCACGTCGTAGCGCACGCCCATGCTGTGCGCCTGCTGCATGGCGTCTTCCAGGCTCATCGCCGACGTGAAGCGCGACGGCATCATCAGCGCATGCACACGCTCCGCACCGAGTGCATCGACGGCTATGCACAGCGTCAGCGCCGAATCCACACCGCCCGACAGGCCCAGCACCACACCGTCGAAGCCGTTCTTGTTCACGTAGTCACCGGTACCCATCACCAGCGCGTCGTACACGCTGTCCACGATGGGCGCTGCCGGCGAGGCTGATGCCGACACCGGTACGAGTTTGCGCGCCTGCGGCTGCAGCGACACGACATGCAGCCCTTCCCTGAACGGTGGCGCCCTGAATGTCACGTTACCGTGGGCGGTCAGAACCATCGAACCGCCGTCGAACACGAGTTCGTCCTGCCCGCCGGTCATGTTCAGATACACCAGCGGCAGCCCGGTCTCGCGGGCCCGTTCGGCGAGCACGCGTTCGCGGGCCTGCTGATGACCGATGTGGAACGGTGAACCGTTGATCACCAGAATCGCCTCGGCGCCGGCCGCGGCACAGTCGCGAGCCGGCTCGTCACTCCATACGTCCTCACAGACGATCAGTCCCAGACGATGGCCGTTGAGCTCGAAGACCGTGACACCTTCACCGGGCTGGAAGTAGCGCTTCTCGTCGAACACCGCATAGTTCGGCAGCACCCGCTTGCGATGATTGGCGAGCTGGCGCCCGTCGCGGAAGACGGCTGCGCTGTTGTAGATCACCGCCGGTGCGGCATCGGACTGCCCGCCCTGGTATTCGGGATAGCCCACGCAGATCGCGATACCGGACACCTCATCGCGCACCCGGGTCAGCGCCTCCTCGACGCGGCGTCGCATGCCGCCGTGCAGCAGCAGGTCTTCCGGCGGATAGCCGCTGAGCGCAAGCTCGGGAAACAGCACCAGATCCGCACCGTGTTCATCACGCGCCCGGTGTGCGTAGCGGAGAACTTTCGCGGTATTGGCATCGATGGCGCCGACATGCGTGTCGATCTGGGCAAGTGCGATTTTCATCGGGAACAGGGAGTCCGGGTCACGGCGGGAACAGCTATTCTCACGAAAGCCCGATGATCCGTAAAGCAACGTCCGCGGACGGCCATAGCGGAAAAATGCGGCACAGTCTGCAGGCCACATCGGGCAATCGGGTAGAATTCCCGCGCATGTCCGCACCCAATGCGTCACCGCCCGCCGCCCGCCCCGGTATCGAAACCACCACGGTCCCTCAGGGCGCGGGTGACTTCGCGTGGCGCATCCTGATACTGCTCAATGTATTCCGCATCGCGCTCGGCCTGCTGCTGCTGGCCATCGTGGTGTTCGTCGATCAGCCGCGGGTGATCGGCGACACGCTGCCGCGACTGGCGTGGGTGGTATTGATCGTGATGATTGGCTTCGGCGCCGTCGAGCTGCTGCTGCTGCGCCGCCGCGTGGGCCGGTCACGGCTGCACACCTATCTGCATTTCGCGATGGACGTCACGCTGGTGACGCTGCTGATTCATGCCAGCGGCGGTATTTCCAGCGGCCTGGGTGGCGTACTGATCGTATCCGTTGGCGCCCTGGCACTGCTGGTCCCCGGCGAACGCGCCTTCCTGTTCGCGGCCATCTCCGCGCTCGCCATCCTCGGCGAACAGGCGGTGTCGCATATGCAGGGCGTGACCGAAAGCACGCTGTACGGACCGGCCGGCATATTGGGCGCGGTGATCTTCGTGATCACCGCGGTCGTGCAGGTGCTGCGCAGCCGCATCGTTGAAACCGAGGCACTGGCCGAGCAGCGCGGTCTGGATCTGCGCAATCTCGCCGAACTCAACCAGTACATCATCCAGCACCTGCGCGAGAGCATCGTCGTCATCGACAACGATGACTGTGTTCGCCTGATCAACGAATCCGCCGCCAAGCATCTGGGCGCCACGGCCACAGTGACCGGCCAGCCGATCGCGCAGATCGCGCCGGAACTTGCCGCAAGACTGGAAGCCTGGCGAAACGATGCCCCGCGGGATGAACGACCGTCATCATCGTTCCCGTCCGCGGATGGTGCGATCAGCATTCAGCCGCATTTCGCGCGGCTCGGCGAGTCGCGCGCCGGGGGCGTGCTGATCTTCCTCGAGGACACATCACTGCTCGCCGAGCGCGTACAGCAGACCAAGCTCGCGGCGCTCGGCCGCCTCAGTGCCAGCATCGCGCATGAGATCCGCAATCCACTGGGTGCGATGAGCCACGCCGGGCAGCTGCTGGCGGAATCCGAACACATCGGACCCGACGACCGGCGTCTCACGGACATCATTCGCGTCAATTCCCGGCGCGTCAGCCAGATCGTCGACAGCGTGCTGTCGCTGTCACGGCGCGACAAGGCGCGACCGAAACGGCTCAATGTCGCGCAGTGGACGCACGACTTCGCACGCGAGTTCATCAGCACGCTGGAGCTGTATGAAGGTGCGCTGCATCCTGGCCACATCGATGCCGACCTGGAGGTGGACATGGACCCGACCCATCTGCATCAGGTGGTCTGGAATCTGTGCGACAACGCTGTCAAATATGCCAGCGCCGAGGCGGGCGCGATCGCGGTCGAGTACAGCTGCGGTCGACTGGAAGGCAGCGGCCGGCCCTATCTGGATATCGCGGACCGCGGGCCGGGTATCGTGTCGGACAAGGTGGAACACGTATTCGAGCCGTTCTACACCGGCCAGCCCGGAGGCACCGGGTTGGGGCTGTATATTTCGCGCGAACTTTGCGAGCGCAACGGCGCAACGCTACGCTACCAGCCGCGACCGGGCGGCGGGAGCCTGTTTCGCATCGTTTTCGCCGATCCCGCACGCTGGCAGACAGGTGAAGCCGCAACATGAAACCAACCGCCCTGGTCGTCGACGACGAACCCGACATCTGCGAGCTGCTCGCAATCACCCTCAACCGCATGGATATCGCAACCCGCACCTGCGCGGACGTGAGCAGCGCGAAAAAGCATCTCGGCCGGGAGACCTTTGATCTGTGCCTGACCGACATGCGACTGCCGGATGGCGACGGCCTGGAGCTGGTCGAGTGGATGCAGCGCGAAGTACCGGGCACGCCGGTCGCGGTGATCACGGCGCACGGCAGCGTGGAGGCCGCGGTCAAGGCGCTGAAACTCGGGGCGTTCGACTTCGTCTCCAAGCCGCTGGATCTGAACGACCTGCGCAAGCTGGTCACTGCCGCGCTGAAGCTCAAGGGCGCATCGGCGACGCGCGCGCCGGGGCAGCCCTCGCTGATCGGCGAATCGCCCGCCATCGAGAAGGTGCGGACCATGATCTCCAGGGTTGCGCGCAGCCAGGCGCCAGTGCACATCTCCGGGGAGTCCGGCACCGGCAAGGAACTGGTGGCGCGCATGATTCACGACTCCGGGCCGCGGCGTGACGGACGGTTCGTGCCGATCAACTGCGGCGCAATTCCCGGCGAGCTGATGGAGAGCGAGTTCTTCGGCCACAGGAAAGGCAGCTTCACCGGCGCCGTCAGCGACAAGACGGGCCTGGTGCAGACGGCTGAAGGGGGCACCCTGTTCCTCGACGAGGTCGCCGACCTGCCTCTGGCGATGCAGGTGAAGCTGCTGCGGGTGATTCAGGAAAAGACCATCCGGCCGGTCGGACAGAGCAGCGAGCTGCCCGTGGACGTGCGGATACTCAGCGCCACGCATCGCGATCTGGCCGCGCTGGTTGCGGCCGGCGAATTTCGCGAAGACCTTTTCTACCGCATCAACGTCATCGAACTGCACGTACCCCCGCTGCGCGAACGCGGTGACGACGTCATGGTGCTCGCCCATCACATACTGGAGAGACTGGCAGCCACGCTGAATGTATCCACGCCACGGCTGACGCGCGCCGCGCAGGCCGCGCTGATGAGTTACCGCTTCCCGGGCAACGTCCGCGAGCTGGAGAACATTCTCGAACGCGCGCTGACACTGTGCGCGGCTGACGAAATCGACGTGAACGACATTCAGCTGCGACAGGGGCATGATGAGGACGACGAGTTCGACAGCGAGGCGCCGGCCATGAAGCCGGGCGAGCCGCTGGGTTCCCATCTGGAAGAAATCGAACGTGACGCCATCGTGCGCGCACTGGAACAGACCCGCTACAACAAGACCGCGGCGGCCAGGCTGTTGGGCGTGACCTTTCGCGCCCTGCGCTACCGGATCAAGAAGCTCGGCATCGAGTAGCCGCGCATGGCGGCGGCCCGTCAGCCCTCCGGCATCAGCGTCACACGCACATAGTTGTCGGTGTTGAGGTAGCGGCGCATCGCCTGTTGTATGGTTTCCGCGTTCACCGCACGCACCTCATCGGGATAGCCGAGCAGGTTGTGCGCCCCGGGTTCGGCCTCATGCCGATAGGAGTCACTGAGCACGCTGAGCCAGTAGCCATCCTGTCGCAGACTGGTTTCGTGGTTGCGCAGCATGGCCTCACGCGTATCGGCGACGCGCTCGACGGGCGGACCTTCACGCTTGAGATGCTCGATTTCGTCGAACACTCTGGCAACCAGTTCCTCGACGCGATCGGGATCGGCACCGAACTGAAGCACCAGGGCATAGGAGCCATCCGTGGTCCCCGGCGGCTGCCAGCGCAGGCGTGGATCGGCGGCCACGTTGTAGGTGCCGCCCAGTTCCTCGCGCAGCACATTGCGCAGGTGGGTCTGCAGCACCTGTGACATCGCCACGAAGGTCACCCGTTCGCTGGCATCGCGCATGTCGAACTCGCCGTTGAACGCCAGGCGCGTGAGGCTGCGGGGCTCGCGCCCCCGGTATACCGTTTCCTCGTGCACGCCCTCCGGCAGGCGGATACCGCGGTCACGCCACTCGGTCTGTTCGCCAGTGGTCGGCAACGCGCCGATGTAGCGCTCGACCAGCGGTCGCATGGTCTGCAGATCGAAGGCGCCAACGAACACGAAAGTCTGCCCGCTGGCGTCCGCGAACAGGTCGCGATACAGCCGCAGCGACCGGTCGAGATCCATCTCGTCGATGCGGTCCACCGTCATTGGCCGCGCACGCGGATGATGGCTGGTCATGAGGCGATTGAAGGCATCCCCGAAGGCCGTTTCCGGATCATTGTCGCGATTGGCCAACGCCTGACGCAGCTGCATCTGCAATGTGCGGAATATGTTTTCATCCGCGCGCGGCGCGGTATGACGCAGGTAGATCAGCTCGAACAGCGTCTGAAGATCCTGCGCCGACGCCACACCGCTCAGGCCATGCTCGCTTTCCTGGATATAGGCACTGACGTTGGCCATCTTGCCCGTCATGGCCCTTTGCAGGGACGGCAGGTCGAATCCGCCGATGCCGCCCGACATGATGACCGTCGCGGTCGTCTGCAGAATCACCGCTTCGTCGTCATCGACCAGCGAACCGCCACCGGCGGCAAAGCTGCGGAACGCCAGTTGATCGGCCGTGAAATCGGTGGGCCTGAGGACCACGCGCACACCGTTGCCCAGCTGCCACTCGGTGACATCACCGGGCAACTCGCGCTCGGCCACCACGGTCGAACCGGCGGGCAGATCCTCGAGCAGTACGCCCTCGACTTCACTGTCGACATAACGCTCCACTTCAATATCGTCGACCCCGGCGATGACGGCCGCCAGCGCCGCCTCATCGGGCAGCTCCACATCCGCTGTCTGCGGCGCGGTGACAAGCACCACCCGTGCCTCACTGTCCAGCCAGCGGCGGCCGACCGCGTTGATTTCCGCCAGCGTGATTTCCGGAACGAACCGCTGCGCCAGCGCCTGCTCATAGGCCAGCGACATCGGCGGACGGCCGGTGAGAAACGCTTCGGTATAGCGCGCCGCGAAGGAACCGGAATTGCGGTTGTCACGGTTGGCGTAACGCTGTTCCATGGAGCGCAGCAGGTTGATCCGGCCACGCTCCAGTTCCGCTTCGGTGAAGCCGAACTGCGCAATGCGCGCGGACTCAACCAGCAACGCTTCCAGACCGCGCTCGATGCCATCCCCGGACACGGCGGCCGCCAGCGTATAAAGCCGGCTCGCCCGCACGGGGCGCGACAGTTCCGTGGCCGCCGCCAGAAACGGCGCATCCGGATCGAGCGTGATCTCCTGAAAGCGCAGGTTCAGCAGACTGTTGTACAGCTGTTCGACCAGATACTGTCGGTAGCCGCCAAGCGTCCAGTCGGACTGGTCCGGCAGTTTGTAGGCAAGCTGCACGGTGGTGTTCGGTACTTCGGGATCGGCCACCACGGAGAACAGGGTTTCGTCGTGCAGCGGCACTTCGAACTCGATACGCTCGGGGGCGTCGGCCGACGCGGGCGGTACGCCGGCCAGATGGCGGTTGATCAGCGCCTCGATCTGTTCGGCATCAACATCACCGACAGCGATCACGGCCATCAGGTCTGGCCGGTACCAGTCGTCGTAGAAGCGTCTGAGCGACTCGCGATCGATGCTGCGTATGCTGTCCAGCGTGCCGATCGGCAGTCGCTCGGCGTAGCGCGAACCGTGAAACAGCACGGGCAGATGCTGATCGCGCACCCGCGAGCCGGCGCCCTGACCACCGCGCCACTCCTCCAGCACCACGCCGCGCTCCCGCTCGATGCCCTCCGGATCCAGCGTAAAACCGCGTGTCCAGTCACCGAGAATGGCGAACGCCGTCTCCAGGTGCTCGGGATTGTCCGCCGGCAGACTGAGCATGTAGACCGTTTCGTCGAAGGATGTCATCGCGTTCACGCCCGGCCCCAGGCGCATGCCGATGGACTCCATGAACTCGACCAGCTCCTGCCTGGCGAAGCGCTCGGTACCGTTGAAGGCCATATGCTCGAGAAAGTGCGCAACGCCAAGTGCGTCGTCGGGTTCCAGCAGCGAGCCGGCATTCACCGCCAGACGCAGAAACACCCGGTTTTCCGGCTCGCGATTCTCACGTACGTAGTAGCGCAGACCGTTGTCCAGCGTGCCGGTGACGAGACTCGGGCTGTCTGGCGGTATGGCGTCCAGCGGCGCCGTGAATGCCGCCTCGGCGCCGGCCTGTGGCGGCTGGGCCGACACGGCGGCTGACCACAGCAGCAGCGTCGCGAGCGCGATCCGGCACGCCGCGGCAACAGCGCCGCCGGCGCACCTGCCGGGGGCGGGAACTGCGATGCGGATTCTTCGATGTCTGCGACAGGCCATGGCGCCCCCTCCGATGTCCGAGAACGCACAGGGTAATACGCCGGGCGGCGGCGCACCATCGGGGGTCGCCGGGAGGCGCCGGCCGTCAGGGGCCGGGGGCAGCCGCTGCCGCTGTCAGTCAGTGCCGAACATGTTGAAAACGTCGCGACTGCCTTCGATGGTGATCGCATACTCGCCCGGCTCCAGCGGCCCCTGAAGCGTCATCAGATACGACGACTCGCCATAGCGCTCGCTGGTGAACGGCAGGTAGTCGATATCCATCGATCTGGCCGTAAAGGCGCCCACCGAACCGGTTTCGATCAGCCTGACATCGCGACGATCGTTGGTGTTCAGCTGGAACACGCTGATGATCTGCTGCGGGTTCACCGAATTGGTGTCGTGGCGGACCACGAACTGCAGCGTCTGACCGCTGAGGCGCACCGGCGACCGCGAGCCCTGTACCTCATTCGCGGCACGCGCCCTGATGGCGCCGGCACGCGCGCGATTGGAAGCGCGCTGTTTTTCCAGCGGAACCGCGCTGCCTTCGACGACCGCCACGATATCACCGACATACTCGGGCTCCACGACGGCCACTTCGCCGACAACCATCGGAGCGAATGCCGCCGACACAAGAACCAGTGCAAACTTCGCAAATTGACGTGAAAACTTCGTGGTCACTGCCGTATCCCCTGCAACCGCGCCGTCTGGCGCACTTTCGGGCAGTCTGGCAGCCACATTCCGCGCCAGCCACTCCCATTTGGGGGTGATCGCACAGGTGTTAGAATACACGCCCCGGTTCAGGGCACCGGCCACCGGCCGGCCCCACCGACCCGAGAGAGAAGGACGTGCTGATCACTCTGCTGAAAGCCAAACTGCATCGCGCCTGCGTAACGCATTCGGAAATCGACTATGAAGGATCGTGCGCGATCGACGACGATCTTCTGGATGCGTCTGGCATCCGCGAGCACGAGCAGATCCATATCTATAACGTCACCAACGGCGAGCGTTTCACGACCTATGTGATCCGCGCCGAGCGTGGCTCGCGCATCATTTCCATCAATGGCGCCGCCGCCCACAAGGCGGACCCCGGTGACCGCATCATCATCTGCGCCTATGGCCAGTTCGATGCCGCCGAGGCAGCCCTGCACCGTCCGTCACTGGTCTACCTGGACGAGCACAATCGCATCACCGGCAAATCCGACGCGATCAAGCCGCAGGCGGCATAGACGCCGCCCGCGGCAGCCGGAACCGTTCAGAACCGGGCCGCTCAGAACTGATAGCGCATGCCCAGTTCCACGCTGCGCGGATCGGCCAGACGCCACATCAATCCGCCTGAGCCGGCGCCTTCCGTATATTGCCGGTTGGTCAGATTGCGTCCGCGCAGCGTCACGCTGACCTGATCCCAGCGTCGGGTCACGCTGGCGTCCATCCGGGTGTAGGCAGGTATCCGGATGCCGTTGTGCGCATTCGCCTCACGCTGCCCGACATGATACAGCGTGGCACCCGCGGTCCAGGGGCCGAAATCACGCCACGCGCCCACGTTGGCCACGCGTCGCGGCACATTGGGCGGCGTGTTGCCGGCGCGCGAGATCACGCCGGTGCCCAGGTTCTGATTGAACTCCCTGTACTCGGCCGTCCAGTTCACGGCCAGATTCGCGCTCAGACGCCAGCCATCACGCAGCAGCATACCCAGTGACCACTCCGCGCCCTGCGAGATCTGTGCGCCGATCTGCGAGTTGATGCGTTCGCCATCCACGATCGTGGACGTGAGCAGATCGTTCTTCTCGATGTCGAACACCGCCAGCGTCATGTCGGCGCGGCCATTCATCATCGACGTTTTCAGGCCGACTTCGTACTGCCGCCCTTTCTGGAGACTGAAATCCTCGTGCGACGGATTCAGGCTGACCAGCTGTGATACCGGCTGCGCGGCGCTGGTGTAGCTGGCATACACGTTGAGATCCGACGTGACCTGATGGACCACGCCGATGCGGCCCGTGAACGGCGAGTAGGACTTCGTGAACAGCTCGGCACCGACGAACGAAGTACGTTTCACGTCGATACGATCGTAGCGCAGCCCGGCCACCAGCAACGTCCGATCCGTCATGCTGAACGCATCCTCCGCATAGACGGCGGCGGTCCGGGTGACCACGTTCACCGTCCTTTCAGGCGACACATCCGGTCCGACACCGGGATCGAAACCGGTCAGCGGCAGGCTGGTCGGCACCGGGTCACGTGAATAGGACTGACCGGTGTTGCGGTCCTGATCATTGTCGTCAGCCAGCACGCCGACGAGAAAACGATTGGGCCGCCCGCGCCATTCGCCGCTCCAGGTCAGATCCAGGCGATTGCCCAGCTGCAGGTCGTCGCGCCAGATCAGGAAGTAGCTGCCTGCCCGATCCACCATGCCGGTAGCCGGATTCCACACATTGCGTTCGGTGTTGTACCAGTCCAGTCGCTGGGTTGCCGCATAGGTCTCATTGCGCAGCGTCCAGCGGTCGTTCAACCGGGATTCGACAATGAAGCGCCAGAAGGTATTGGTCGCATCGACCGCGTTGTCAGCCGTGTTGTAGTTCAGGCGTCGTGTGGCCGGCTCGATACGCGCATTGACCAGCGTATCCGTCGCAGTATTGGCCGGCCGCACTTCTTCCACGCCATCCAGACCGATCACCGCGTCGTAGACCAGCGGTGTGCCGTAGTAGCTCTGGATCGAGTCCTTCAGGGCGGCGGCGCTGAAACGCAGGCGGGTACGCTCGCCGGCATTCCAGCTCAGTTCGCCGCCCGCGGCTGTGTAGTCCTCGCGATTGTTCGCAACGTAACCGTCCTGTCGGCTGAACGAAACATCGGCGCGATACGCGGGTCCATCCCGACCGATCTGTCCACCTCCACCGGCTCCAGCGCGGTAACGCCCCCACGAACCCATGGTCATCAGCAACTCGCCCCCGGATTCACCGGCCTGTTTGGAAACGTAGTTCACGGCGCCGCCCACCGCACCTTCGCCGTACAGCAGAGACGCCGGACCTTTCAGCACCTCGACGCTGCTGAACAGAAAGGAATCCAGCGGCCGGGACGACTGCGAACTGGTGTTCTGCCGGATACCGTCGCGCATGATGGTGATGTCGGCACCGGAGAACCCCCGGCTGCTGTAGCTGGGAATCGAGCCCACACCGGTGGTGCCGATCATTCCTACCGCGGCCTCGATGGCTTCCAGCGCGGTGCGCGCACCACGCAGCTGGATCTCCTCCTGGGTTACCACGGCAATGGTCGCCGGCAGTTCTCGCGACGAAAGCCCGAGCCGCGAGCCGGTCGTGTTCGGTGCGTCGAGATCCAGCAGGCGCCTGCCGCGTACACCTTCGACAAGGATTTCCTCCACGTCGTGATTCGTCGACGGATTCGACGGCCCGGTCGACTGCGCAGCGGCACTGACATGAACGCAACCCAGTGCAACCGACAGCAGCGCGCAGCTCAGGCGACGATCATTCGGAAGCGGTATTCGCTGGCAGGGATTTCGTGACATGCAGGCACCTCGCTGGAACGCGCATACGGCGACGGAACGCCGGCTGTTTGCCGACGCGCGCGCCGCTGACGCAGGTGTTGGTTGAAGGAGGCGGCATGGTCGATGCCACCATGCCGGCGCGACAAGTTATTAACGGTTGATGAAACGCCGGGCGGGCGTCAACGCGGGTTAATGGACACCGCGTTAACGGTGCGGGGTCGTCTGTTAACGGGATTTAACATTCCGTCTGCATTGCGTCACCCCAACCACCGTGGGATCCTTGGGTATTCCTCGTTGCCGTGCAGCAACGAGTTTGGTCAAACGATGTCAATCTCCTGCAGTGCTGGTTGGACCGAGTACCAAACCCATAATCCGGGTACCACAGTTGGGCCGCAAAACCAGTATCAGGTGCATCGCAACGGTCAAACCGCTTCGATGCAATTGCCGGATTAGCGTATGAGGTATAGCGCATGAACAGTTCGACAGATCATCGTATGCGGTCCCGCGGCGTTGCCGGCAAGAACCTGACGATCATGGCCCTACTGATGTTGGCAGGCGCCGGATGGCCGGACCCTATTCGGGCGCAGCTCATGGAGGTCGGCGACAGCGCACTTGAGCGCAGCCCCGGGCTAATTTCGATGCAGATCAGTTCCGGTCGTGGTCTTTCCGTTGCCACGTTCATGCTGATGACCGAGGGACGTTTCGGCTCCCTGGTCACGTATGAGGATCCAGTCCTCGAGTATCGGGCTGATCTTGAGCCGTTCGCGGCCAACGATGGACGGGAGGCTCTCGGGCTCCGACCGATGTCGTTTGCTTTCAGCTATCCTGTTTCGCTGCAATCGGGTGCCCCGGAAGACACGCAGAGTTTCCTGAGTACGATGATCGGCGCCTATCACGAAGCAGGCGGCGGTGCCCGGTTCGAAGTGAGGTATACGGCAGACGACATCTATCACATCGTGCCGACAGCCATTCGCGACAAGGACGGCCGGTGGGCGGCGTACCACGCAGTTCTCGACTCGAGAATCAGCATTCCACCGCAGTCGCTTGATGGGCGAGCGATGCTCGATGTGATCGTCGAGGCGATCTCCGATGCGGCCGGCAAGCCCGTTCATGTTGCACGCGCGCATGCTGCGTTTGCCGAGCATCAGGGACTTCTGGCCGCCAACAATGAAGCGGCTCGCGACGTGCTGACTCGAACGCTGGAAGCGATCGCGGACTCAGCGTTCACCGAGACTCGGTTGGCATGGGCTCTGGATTACGGCCCGGAGGTTGGCTACTACGTTCTGAACCTCCGTCCGGTACGGGAACGTACACCGTCGGAGCGTACACAGTCGACTCAGCCAGAAGTTCTATCGTCACCCGCCTCGCCGGACGCTACGCGGTACGAACGCCCCTGAATGAGCGCCAATGCGGTCACTTCACTCCCCGCCGCGAATCAACTCCAGCTGCCCGTGCCTTGCGACGCGCGCGTCGAAGATCCCCCATGCGCCTTCCGGCCCGTGCCATGCACCGCCAGTCGCGGCCTTCGCGTATTCGGTCGCGCGGGTTTCGAAGAAGTTCGCATGCTCCACACCGTTGAGGATTTCGGTGAGCCACGGCAGCGGGTGTTCGCTCACGCCATAGACCTTCGGCAAACCGAGCTGGGCCAGACGCCAGTCCGCGACGTAGCGAATGTAACGCTTGACGTCTTCGGCACGCAGGCCCTCGATCGGCCCCATCTCGAAGGCCAGATCGATGAAACGGTCTTCCAGCGTGACCACTGTGCGCGCACAGTCGACGATGTCCTCGCGCACGTCTTTGGTCAGCGCACCTGTTTCGGCCGCGAATTCGTGGAACAGGCGGATCACGCCGTCGCAGTGCAGCGTCTCATCGCGCACCGACCACGACACGATCTGCCCCATGCCGCGCATCTTGTTATGGCGCGGGAAGTTCAGCAGGATCGCAAAGCTGGCGAACAGCTGCAGCCCTTCCGTGAAGCCGCCGAACATGGCCAGCGTGCGCAGGATGTCCGCTTCGGTGTCCACGCCGAAGCGCTGCATGTAGTCGTGCTTGTCGCGCATGGCCTCGTAGTCCATGAACGCGCGAAACTCCGAATCCGGCATGCCCAGCGTCTCCAGCAGCAGGGCGTAGGCGACAATGTGCACGGTTTCCATGTTCGCGAACGCAGCCAGCATCATCTTGACTTCCGTGGGCCGGAATACGCGCGCATAGCGTTCGAGATAGTTGTCCTGAACCTCCACGTCGGACTGCGTGAAGAAGCGGAACACCTGGGTGAGCAGGTTGCGCTCGGCGTCGCTCAGTCGCATCGCCCAGTCCTTGCAATCCTCGCCCAGCGGCACTTCCTCGGGCAGCCAGTGGATCTGTTGCTGGCGACGCCAGTAGTCGATCGCCCACGGATAACGGAACGGCTTGTAGCTGGTGCTGGGCGTCATCAGCCCGGGGCGCGCGATCAGCTCGATCTGGGGTTCCAGCCCCCTGGTCTGTACGGTCATGTCCGGATTCCTCACTGGCATGCCAGACATTCGTCGTAGCGGTTTTCGTCGGCGGTGGCGGCCAGCGCGCGTTCCGGCCAGCGCCGCGTGTTGTCGCCTTCCACACCGGCGAAACCGGCACGCTGCACGGACTTGGAGCGGCAGTAATACAGGCTCTTGATGCCGCGCTCCCAGGCCGTCCAGTGCAGCATCAGCAGATCCCACTTGTGGATGTCGCTGTTCAGGTAGAGGTTCAGCGACTGGCCCTGGCAGATGCTGGGCGCGCGATCGGCGGCCAGGTCCACGATCCAGCGCTGATCGATCTCGAACGCGGTACGGAACACCGCTTTTTCGTCGTCGGTCAGTGCATCCAGGTGCTGTACCGATCCTTCGTGCTCGAGTATCGACTGCCAGGTGGCCGGCACATCCAGCTGTTTCGCGGCCAGCAGTTTCCGCAGCGCCGGATTCTTCACGGTGAACGAGCCGGACAGCGTCTTGTGCGTATAGATGTTGGCCGGAATCGGCTCGATACAGGCGCTGACGCCACCGCAGATGATGCTGATGCTGGCGGTGGGCGCGATCGCGAGCTTGCTGCTGAAGCGTTCCATGGCGCCACGCTCGGCGGCATCCGGACAGGCGCCGCGCTCGGCCGCGAGCACCGACGAGGCGCGGTCCGCCCCCTCGCGCAGATGCCGGAACATCTTCATGTTCCAGCTCTTGGCCAGCGCGCTCTCGAAGGCGATGCCGCGCGTCTGGAGAAAGGAATGAAAGCCCATCGCGCCCAGCCCCACCGAACGCTCGCGCATGGCGGAATAGCGTGCCTGCGCCATGCTGTCGGGCGCGCGCGCGATGAAGTCATCGAGCACATTGTCGAGAAAGCGCATCACGTCCTCGATGAATCCCGGCGCGTCGCACCATTCATCCCAGCTGGCAAGGTTCACCGATGACAGGCAGCACACCGCGGTGCGCGTGTTGCCAAGGTGATCGCGGCCGGTGGGCAGCAGGATTTCGCTGCACAGGTTCGACTGACGCACCGCCAGCCCCAGCTCGCGTTGATGCGGGGCCAGCGCACGGTTGGCGGCGTCCACGAACAGCAGATACGGCTCGCCGGTTTGCAGTCGTGTTTCGAGAATCTTCTGCCACAACAGGCGCGCCGGGACTGTGCGCAGCGGTTCGCCGGTGGCCGGACTGCGGAGCGTGAACGGCTCGTCGTCGCGCACGGCGTGCATGAACTCGTCGCTGATCGCGATGCCGTGATGCAGATTCAGGCTCTTGCGGTTGAAGTCGCCGGTGGCCTTGCGGATCTCGATGAATTCCTCGATTTCCGGGTGATGCACGTCCAGATAGACGGCCGCCGAGCCGCGGCGCAGTGATCCCTGCGAGATCGCCAGCGTCAGCGAATCCATCACACGGATGAACGGAATGATGCCGGAGGTGTGGCCGTTGCCCTTCACCGGCTCACCGATCGACCGCACCGATCCCCAGTACGTGCCGATACCGCCGCCGTTCGAAGCCAGCCAGACGTTTTCCGTCCAGGCGTCGACGATGGCATCCAGGCTGTCGTCCACCGCGTTCAGGAAACAGGAGATCGGCAGGCCACGTTCGGTACCGCCATTGCTCAGCACCGGCGTGGCCGGCATGAACCACAGCTTCGACATGTAGTCGTACAGACGCTGTGCGTGCGCGGTGTCGTCGGCGAATGCACGGGCCACGCGGGCGAAAAGATCCTGAAAGCCTTCGCCGGGCATCAGGTAACGATCGGTCAAAGTGGCCTTGCCGAAGGCGGTGAGCCGATCGTCGCGGGACGGATCCGTCGCCACGAATCCGATGGACGGCCGTGCGCGGCGCGGACGGGGAGCTGCCGCGTCGAGTGCCGCCGGAGGGGCCGATGCCAGTGCCTTGACCATGAATCACCTCGCTGTTGCCGGTCGAAGGACGGCATGGCGGCGAGGCTGAGGCGGACCGTCCATGGAAGGAACGACGGACGCCACGCTCCCGCTCGGCACACCCCGTCCGATCAGTACGCATGTGCGCCGGCAGGTCTCCTGGCTTGCAGCTCCAACGCGGCCGTCGCCTTCCCGGTCAACCCAGTGGCACGTGACGGCCGCTCGCTGCTCACAGTTGCGGGGGCAGCCCCGGATTCAGGCGGCTACGCAGGCCAGCCTTCACCGGATTCCCTCTTGGTCGCGATAGCGACACCGGAGCACCCCCATATCTTGGGGTTACCTCAAACAGGTTGTCAACATATTGGGTCTTTGCTGTCTGCAGATTGGACATCGAAGGTTATCGAGAATTCCGCGCCGGGCTCGCGGTTGCGCACATCGACGCGCGCATTCATCGCCGCGGCCAGCTGCCGCACCAGCGCCAGGCCGATGCCGGTACCGGCGGTGTCGCGCGTCAGCGAGTTGTCCGGCCGGTAGAACAGCTCGAAGATTTTCTTCATCTGCGCGCGCGCCACGCCGGGCCCGAAATCGCGCACGGTGAACACCACTTCACTGCGCTCCCTGCGGCAGCCGATGTCGATCTTCTTTCGTGACGCGCCGGCCGCGAACTTCAGTGCGTTGTCGACCAGGTTGATCATGACCTGCACGAACGCATCCCGGTCCACCTGCACATCCACGGCATCGCAGGACGGATCGAAGCCGACGTCGAGCTCGAATCCCGCATGCGACACCTGCGTATCGACCTTGGAACGCACCAGGTCGATCAACTCGGCCACGGTTACCGGCTGCGGCGAGATCGCCAGCTCCCGACGCGTCATGCGTGCCAGCTGGAGTACGTTCTCGATCAGCCGCGACAGTCGTTCGCTTTCGGTGTGGATGTAATCGTAGTACTGATTACGGCGTTCCTCGTCCGTCCAGCCGGCCTTCAGCATCTCGCCGTACATGCGGATCGACGTCAGTGGCGTCTTCAGCTCATGGCTGACGGCGGAAACGAAGTCCTGCTGCTGTCGGACAAGTCGCGCCTGCCCGACCGCGAAGCGGTACATCAGTACGAAGCCCACCGTCAGAACCGTCGCCAGCACGAACGCGACCCAGCCCAGCAGCGGGCCACCCGGACCGCGCGGCAGTTCACGCAATGTGTAGATCAGTTCCATTGAACTGAAAGGCGGCAGCAGACGCGCCTGATACAGCGGCACGCCCCCATCATCCGGACCCACCGTCGCGAGCGGATGGCGATCGTAGGTGATGGTCAGCGCGCCGGCATCCGCCAGACTGCTGGCGCGGAAGCCGCGTTCCAGTGTCGCGGCCAGAAAAGGCTGCAGATCGACCAGCAAACCCTGGATCAGGCGGCTGTCTTCACGCCACACCCTGCGGAACAGCATCAGGTGGCCGGTGTCCAGCAACACCATTTCGAACGGATCGATTTCGCTGGCGAAGGTGCTCACGCTGAACGAGGCAGCGCCCGGACCCTCCGCTGCATCCGGCACTGCGTCCGACGCCGCTTCCCGCACTGCATCGATGGCGGCAGAAGCGGCGGCAGGGGCTTCGCCATCCGCGCGCTCCGCGGCGACCCCCGCGGCGCCGACAAACATCAGCGGCTGGCGCTCCGGAATGGCCGTCTGCTCGGTGCGGGTGCGGCGCGTGGCGGCCAGCGCCGGCTGCCGTGCGTCCAGCTCCTGCATCAGTGTCGACGATCGGAGAGCGTCACCTGTGAGAGCGTCACCGGTCGGCGGCGCCTGGCTGCGCAGGATCTCATCGAAAGCGGCCTGCCCCGCCGGAGCTTCATCGACGCCAGGCGGTCGGATACGTGCCCCGGTGACGACAATTTCGCCGGCATCGGAACCGCGAACGCCCGCGGGCGCCGGCATCGTCCCGCCGGCAAGCAGTCCGTTGCGCACCAGCACGTCGCGAACGGCGGCTTCCCGTTGCATCCGATTCGCGCGTTCCATGGCCGAGATGCCGTAGGCCAGCGGGTCCACCTCCGGCGGCGGCAACAGCGGCGTGGTCATGTCGCCATTGCCGTTCACCTGGAAGTAGCCCAGCGCGCCCGGCAGCGCACTGTCCACCGGAAGCGCCGACAGCGGTGAACGCTGCACAAAGCCGGCGGCCGGATCGCCCTCCACGACCAGAAACGCATAGTCGCCGAACGACCGCGCTTCCTCGCCTGCGATCATCGCCGCCAGTTCGATGTCCAGCCGCGATGTCAGGTCTTCGGCAAGCACCTGCGTCTGGCGAAACGCCTGCCAGTTGAGCTGGCTATAGGCATGGCGAACGAGCAGCAGTGCCGGAATCGCCAGCGCCAGAAAGAACAGCGCGAACAGCACGCGCAGGCGGCGTTCGTCCGGCACGGCCACCCGCGCCGTCCGCTTCATGCCGGCCGCTCCGTATCGGCATCGATGAGGCGATAGCCGGCACCGCGCACGGTGACGAGACATCGCGGTGTCTTCGGGTCGGGCTCGATCTTGCGCCGCAGCTTCGCCACGTGGATATCGACAGTGCGCGTCTCGATCGCCGCATGGCGATCGTAACCCCACACCTTGTTCAGCAGTTCTTCGCGCGATACGGGCCGTGTGGCGTTGGCGCACAGGTAGCACAGCAGCTCGATTTCGCGACGGGTGAACACCAGCGCGGCTTCCCCGCGGCGACCGCAAAGATTCCGCGTATCGATTTCGACGTCGCCGGCTAGACGCAGCAGGTCGTCGGACGCGAACCCGCCGTTGGCCCGACGCAGCACGGCCTGGATGCGCAGCACCAGCTGCGCCACCGAAAACGGTTTGGCGACGTAGTCGTCCGCACCCAGCGTCAGTCCCTGCAGTATGTCGTCATCGCTGGTGCGCGCCGTGAGCATGATGACGGGCTGCCGGCGATCCACGCGGCGAATCTCGTTGCAGATCGCAAAGCCGTCCATACCCGGCAGCATGATGTCGAGCAGCACCAGGTCGAAGCGTCCGCTCTGCGCCTTGCGCAGTCCTTCGGGGCCGTCCGCGGCGCCCTCGACCTCATAGCCGTGATAGATCAGGAGGTCGGTGAGACCGTTGCGGATCGCGGCCTCGTCCTCGACGACCAGAATGCGTTGCTTGTGCGTCATCACAGCCGTCTCGACGACCTTCGGTTGTCCGATGTCCACCTTAGCAGCTTGCCATACCGCTGAATGTAAACGCTTTGTAAATCCTGCGCGAAAGGTTTTACCAGCCTGTGCCTTATCACGCTGCTGATCCGTTCCTAAGCTGGCACCGGGTTCCCCACCACAACTCGCGGAGACACTGGACATGGCACTGATCAACCGAATGGCAAGGCTGTTCACAGCCGACATGCATGCGGTGCTGGACCGCATGGAAGAACCCACCGTACTGCTGCGGCAGGCGGTGCGGGAAATGGAAGCGGCCGTGGCAACATCGGAGCGGCACATCGCCGCGCTGGAACAGGCGCGTTCATCGATGGCATCGCGGCGGCAACAGCTGGAGGCCGCGATCACCGAGCTCACCGGCCAGCTGGACGTCTGCTTCGCGTCCGGCAGTGACGAGCTGGCCCGCAAGCTCATCCGGCGACGCCTGCACAGCGAGCGTTACGCGCGTCATCTTGCCGACCGACTGGACGCCGCCGACGCGACGCTCGCCGCCGCACGCGGGGAACTCGCGTCCCACCGAGAGCAGCTGGATCATGTGCGGCAGAAGGCGGCCCTGTTCGATGATCGCGACGACACGGATTCACGGCAGCATGCCTTCGACGCCAGCGGCGACGGCGTTACGGTCGGCGATGACGAAGTCGAGGTTGCGTTCCTGCGCGAAAAACAGCGGAGGACGCAGCGATGACCGCGCCAACCGTTCCCGCCCGCCGTGACCGATCATCACTCGCGAACGGCGTGAGCGTGGCGCTGGCTCTGAGTCTGGCCGGAGGCGCGGTGTTCGCCGCGCTCTCCTCGATGCTGGCGGCCGGTACGGCCCTGCGTCTGCTCGTGATGCTGCTGGCGGTGGCGTACCTGGCCTATCTGCTGGCCCGCAGCCGGCAACGCATCGGACGCATGGCCACCATCGTGATCTGGTGCGCGGCATCGGCACTGCTGTGGGTGACCTGGCCACCGATCAGCCTCTACGTACTCGTTCACGCGGGCATGCTGTGGATCGCCAGGTCACTGTATCGCTACGCCGGCTTTCTGCCGGTACTGGCCGATCTGTGCCTGAGCGCACTGGCGCTTGCGTTCGCCTGGTGGGCCGCAACCCGAACCGGCAGCACGTTCATCGCGCTGTGGTGTTTCTTTCTGGTGCAGGCGCTGCATGTGCTGATTCCCGCGCGGATCCTCCGCATCGGGCGCACACCCGCGACATCCGATGCCGACCATGCCTTCCGGCAGGCGCACCGTACCGCGGAAGCCGCGCTGAGGCGCCTGGCCATGCCGCACTGAGATTTTCCACGGCCGACGCTCTATCAACGGACAACTCAACGCACAACACAGGAAGCCGTCATCATGAACATCAGAATCACTGGCATCATCGCCCTGCTCACCGTGAGCATCGTCACGGTCGCCGCCTACCCGGCACTGAGAAGTCACCCCGTATTCGATGCATTCGGACCCCCGCTGCCCACCCGGGGCTACGCGGCGGTCGAAGCGGTGTTCGTGCTCGACACCACCGGCAGCATGGGCGGCATGATCGAAACCGCCAGGGAGAAGATCTGGTCGATTGCCACCACACTGGCACAAGGTAATCCCAGACCGGAAATTTCGATCGGACTGGTGGCATTTCGTGACCGCGGTGACGAGTACGTGACGCGCGTGATCGATCTCACCACGGACCTCGACGCGCTGTATGCGGAGCTGATGCAGTTTCGTGCGGCCGGCGGCGGCGATGTGCCCGAAGCGGTGAATGAAGCGCTGTACGATGCCGTCCACCGGATATCGTGGAGTGACAATCCGCACAGCTACCGGGTGGTGTTCCTGGTCGGCGACGCGCCGCCGCAGATGAACTATCGGGACGACGTGAAGTACCCAGAAACGCTGGCCGCGGCCGCCGCGAAGGGCATCGTTGTGAATACCATACAGTGCGGTGACATGGCGGCCACCACGCATCACTGGCAGCGCATCGCGGCACTCGGTCAGGGACGTTACTTCCGGGTCGAACAGGCTGGTGGCGGTGTAACGGTCGACACGCCGTTCGATGAACAGATCGCACAGCTGTCGAGGGACCTGGAAGGCACGCGAATCTACTTCGGCACGGAAGAGGAACGCGCGGCGCAGTTCGCGCGGGCCGCCTCGGTCGACGAGATCATGGTGACCGGATCACGCGCCGCCGGCGCACGAAGAGCCGAGTACACCATGATGGTCGGCGCATCCGGCATCGATCCGCACAGCAGTCGCGAGCTGGTCACGCAGTCGATGGACGGAAGCGTCGACATCGATGCGCTCGACGACGACGTGCTACCGCCTTCAATGCGTGCGCTGTCCACCGAAGAACGCCGCGCCCTGATTGCCGAATCGGCCGAGAAACGTGAAGCGCTGCAGGCACAGATCAGCGAGCTGTCGCGGCAGCGACGCGCGTTCATCGCCGAACACATCGCCGAGCGGGGCGGAGCCGACGATTCGCTGGATCACCAGCTCTTCGAGGCGGTGCGTACGCAGGCAGCCGAGCGCGGCATCACTTATGAGGGCGGGCCGGCTTATTAGTTGACTGCCCCTGGGTTGACTGCCCCGGAGTCGACCACGCCGGGATTGAAGGCGCGATGACAACCCTCACAGGACGTGTACAGCCTATCGCCAACTTCCAGCAGTGCATCGTGATCCCGGGCGCGTATCGCATCGAGCGCGCCCCGGGTCGCGTTCAGCATCACCTGATTGAATGCACGCCACGCAGGCTGGCTGACCCATTCGCTGTCGTTGGGACCGGTACCGCCAAGGGCATTGGCCTGCGTGGCCACCATCATCGTGATCGCCGCCTCTTCCAGCGCCGTCCACTCCTCGTCGGTGGGTGGATCCCAGGCGTTCCACAGGGTGTTGGTCGCCGACGTGATGGTCTTTTCCATCAGCTCACGAATCGAAACCAGCGGACTGCCATCGGCGCTTGCGGCGGCACGATCGCCCTGCTGTGACAGGGCCGGCGTGAACAGCAGTGCGACGAGCAGTGCGGCAACCGTGGCAATGGACAGTAACTTCATGATGTCTCTCCCTATCACTCCACGCTGAAGGCCAGCAGCACGTTGCCTGCGCGCCCCACGAATCCGGCGTTGCCGGACAGCGCGTAAACCATGCCGCCGGCCACCACCACCCCGGGACCATCGATGGATCCGCCGTTGGCCGGTACGCCGTTGACGGTATCGAACGACACGTTGGTATCGAAGGTCCAGAGTACGCGGCCGTCGTCCGCCGAATAGGCTCGCAGGCCGCCGTCCGCCGAACCGGAAAACACCGCGCCGGGGATCGCCGTCACCGCGGCCGACTGCGTCTGGCTGCAGCCCTGTCCCGCTGCGCACAGCAGCGGTTGGGGCGGCGTGTACCAGGCCCGTTCGCCGCTCTCCAGGTGAACGGCGTGCAGACCACCGGTGACCTCGTTGTTGTAACCGCCCACGGCCACGTACACCTGCCCGTCGCCGACCGCGCTGCCCCACACCCCGCCGATGGCGCCGCCGGGGCCGGCGCGATAGCTCCACAGCAGTTCGCCGTCGTTGTCCGGATCCAGCGCCCAGACCATGCCGGACTTCTGCGGTACGACAATGATGTCGCGGCCGTCATCCAGCGAGGTGAGAATCGGTGAGGCGGAAAAGTCGTAGTCCGGGCCCAGATCGTCCGGACAGTTCGGGTTGTCGTCGTTCTCCACGCAACCGGCGAGCCAGACATCACCGGGCAGCATCTGATTGACCCAGCGCATCTCGCCGGTCTCCATATCGAATGCAACGATCGCATTGATCGTGTCCACCGGCGGCCCGGAGTAGGCCGGCCCCGTGGCCGAATAGATCAGGCCGCGTTTCTCATCCACGGTAGGTGCGTTCCAGATGCCCACGCCGGCCGGTCCGTACAGCGGCTGGCCCGCCGAGCTGGTGCCGCGGCGCTGCGGCTCCGGCACCGTGAACGTGCGCCACAGCACCGTGCCGTCCGTGGCATCGATGGCCGTGAGACTGCCGCGGAAGGTGCAGCACGGATAGTTCGGGCTGGACCCGCTCATGGCTTCGGTCACGCCGCTCAGCGGCACATACAGACGGCCGTCGTGCAGCGTCAGTGCGCCGGTGGCACGCACGGCGGTGTGATCCTCGATGAGCCGCTTCCACAGCAGGGTGCCGGTGTCGGCGTCCAGCGCATACACGTTCGCGGCACGGTCGACGAAATACAGTGCGTGGCCCTCGTGGCCATCCTCGAACGTGTGCGGCCCCACCGACAACGCACTGCGTACGCCCGCTTCGGTTTCGAAGCTCCAGTAGGTGCAGCCGGTCCTGGCATCCAGTGAGTACACCGCGCCCGCCTGGCTGGCGGTGAACAGCCGTCCGCCGATCACCGTGGCCTGCGTACGCGGCGAGCCTTCGCGCGGCAAGCCGAACGCCCAACGCAGGGTCAGGCCTGCAACATCGTCGCCGGTAAGGCCACCCGCCTCGGCGTTCTGAAAGCGCGTATTGGTGACATCCGGTCCCCAGCCGTTCCAGCGTGCGGCGGCGTCATCGGCCAGTTCGGTGCGTGCCTCGCAAAGGCCCTGCTCGATCACCAGCGGCACCTGCTGCGCCACTGCGACAACCGGCGCACACAGCACCAGTGCCAGCAGCGTGCGCACTGACGCGGAACGAAAACGCGGCGGTGGTGAGACGGCGTTGCGAAGCTGACGGACGGGCTGGTTCATGGCTGACCTCTCGGGTTGGACCACCGGCACCGGCGGAGCGGTATCCGCCGCACGATGCCGCATTCTAGCGCAGCGTCGGGACAGGCGGCGCCAGATGGGTGCGAGTTCCGGTAGAAATCGTCACGCCATACGACGACTGCAAGGTCCGGCCGTGGCTCTGAGTACCGGTCGAGCGTGACGGGATCCTGAGTGCGGACATGGCCATGCTGTCCACACGCAAACGCGGCCAGCGTAACGCAACTTCAGGGTGGCGATAAATGCGCCGCACCCGAACCGGCCGACGCCAGGGCCACCGCAACACCATGAATCACCGCAGCAATGCGCACAGCGCTCTGCACGCCATCAGCACCCAGGCCTTCCTTGCGCACCGCACGCTCGTGCGACGCGACGCAGGCACCGCAGCCATTGATCGCCGACACCGCGAGCGAGTACAGCTCGAAGTCCAGCTTCGGCACGCCGGGATTGGCGATCACATTCATGCGCAGCCGTGCCGGCAGTTTGCCGTACTCGTCGTTGCCGACCAGATGCAGGAAGCGGTAGTAGATGTTGTTCATGCCCATGATGGTCGCGGCGGCGCGCGCGGCGTTCACCTGCGCGTCGTCGAGCTCATCCGTCACCACACGTTCGATGTCGGCGGTCAGCGTGTCGTTACGCGAGGCGATGGCCGAGGCCAGTGCCGTCGCCAGAATCTGCGTTTCGGTTAGGCCCGGCGCACCTTCAACGCTGAGCACGCTGGAAAGATTCAGCTTCAGGTCGCGCGCGTAATCGGGAATCCGGTTCTTGAGGGTGGTGAGATCCATGGTCGTATGGCTCCTTGCGTGTTCAAAGCGCGGCGTGTTCAAAAGCGGGCGACGGCACGGCCCCGCCTCAGGGGGAGGAAGTGCGAGACCGTGCCGCGCCCTGGCGATGACCCTATAGGGGTAGGTGGTTCGGCCGGCGCGATCAGGCCGCCTGCAGCGTGTCCTGGCCGGGCTGCCAGTTGCACGGGCAGAGTTCGTCCGTCTGCAGCGCGTCCAGCACCCGCAGCACCTCGCCGACGTTACGGCCCACGTTCATGTCCGTCACCGACGCGAAGCGGATGATGCCCTGCGGATCGACGATGAACGTGGCGCGCTTCGCGACACCCTCTTCGTCCAGGATGCCGAGCGCACTGCTCAGATCCTTGCGGATGTCGGCCAGCATCGGGAACGGCAGTCCCTTCAGATCCGGATGATCGTTGCGCCAGGCCAGATGCACGAACTCGCTATCCACCGATGCACCCAGCACCTGGGCGTCACGATCGGCGAACTCGCCGTTGTTGCGGCCGAACTCGGCAATCTCCGTGGGACAGACAAAGGTGAAATCCTTCGGCCAGAAGAACACCACCTGCCACTTGCCCGGGTAGCTGTCGTTCGTGACCGTGGTAAAGGCGTCGTCGAGATGGTCGGAAACCGTCGCTTTCAGAGAAAAGCGCGGGAAAGTATCACCTACCGTGAGCATGAGAATGTCTCCTGTTGCGATTGCGATTGCGGTTGCGGTTGCGGGCATTCGTAGTGGCCCGTTTCGAGGAGACAGCCTAGCGGGCGGCCGACGATAACTCTAACGGAATATTTATGTTGAAGTGATCGTTTTTATAGGACGATTTCATGCCGGCCCTGTCGGCGAACATCCCGCCACTCGCCGCGCGCCACACAATCATCTGCGACTGCCTGGAGGTTGCGGCAGGAACGGGGATCCGGCCGGCCAAGATACGTACTTAGCATGCTCGGCAAAAGGCACTGGAATCTCACGCTATCCGCCTGATTTCCCACTTGATTTCTACTCAATCTCAGGCATAGTGGTGTACATATATACAGCTATCATTGCGGAGGCCGTCATGACACTGGATTCCCATACACGGACCCCGCCCGCCGCCGCGCCCACGCCGCCGGGCACAACGCCACTCACGGAACAGACCGCCGCCGAACAGCGCGCCCTGGACGGCCTGGAAGTCGAGATGACGCAGCTGTGGGGGCATATCAACGCGGCCAAGTGCCGATTCCTCGAACTGCTGGCGGCATTCGACGGCCGCGAAGGCTGGGCCCGACATGGTTGCGCGAGCTGTGCGCACTGGCTGAACTGGCAGTGCGGCATCGGCATGGTCGCCGCCAGGGAGCATGTGCGCGTGGCACGGGCGCTGGCATCGCTGCCGAAGATCCATGATGCATTCCGCGAAGCGCGCATCAGCTACTCGAAGGTGCGTGCGATGACCCGCATCGCAACCCCCGAGAACGAGGAGACGCTGCTGAACGTGGCCGTCCACGGCACCGCCGCGCACGTCGACCGGCTGGTCGGCAAGTACCGCTCCGTGGAGCGCCGCGAAGCCGCGGCACAGGCCAATGGTCAGCACCGCCAGCGCAGCGTCCACTACCGCTGGGACGAGGACGGATCGATGATGATCACCGCCCGGATGCCGGCCGAAGTCGGCGAGATCATTCGCCGCGCGCTGGATGCGGCGGTGGAAGTGATCGACAGCGCGGATGCCGGTGCCGGTGCCGGTGCCGGTGCCGGAGATTCTTCCGAAAGCGGGACGAATGTTTCAGCTGAAGCGCGCCGGACGCCGCGCGCCCCCGAAACCCGCACCTCCGACACCGACGAGCCCTGCCCCATCGGCGCCAGGCGCGCCGACGGCCTGCGCCTGCTCGCCGAGCGCTTTCTGCACCAGCGCACGGCCGCCTGCGGCAGCGTGGCGGACCGGTTCCAGGTGGTGGTGCATATCGACCAGGCGTCGCTGGCCGCCGAAGCGGCCGCCGAACAGACCGCGGAACGCCCCACAGAGCTGCCCGCGAAAGCGCACACCCGTGCCGACCGCTGCGAACTCGAGCACGGCCCCCGACTGGCCATCGACACCGCGCGCCGTCTCGCCTGCGATGCCACCGTGCTCGGCATCGTCGACGACCACAACGGCGACCCGCTGAACATCGGCCGCCGCACACGCAGCATTCCGCCCGCCCTGCGCCGCGCCCTCGCCGCCCGTGACGGCGGCTGCCGCTTCCCCGGCTGCGACCGACGCCACTTCACCGAAGGCCATCACATCGTGCACTGGGCAAACGGCGGCGAAACCAGCCTGCGCAACCTCATCACCCTGTGCCGTCACCATCACCGACTGATTCACGAGGGCGGCTTCGCCGTGCGAGCAACCGACGACGGCGCGTTCATCTTCAGCCGCCCCGACGGCCGCCACCTGCCGGCCAGCGGTGGCGCGCCGGCACATGCCACCTACCCCGCCCTGACCGCCCGGAACCGTCGTGCCGGCCTTCAGATCGACGCCACCACGATCCGGTGCCGCTGGGGCGGCGAAAACATGGACTACCACCACGCCATCTGCGCGCTGATCGGAATGCGGGACCGGGCGGCCCGGGCAACCCAGACAGCCCTGGGACCGTATGCAGATGGCGACCCGAGGTGACAAAAATGGGCAGTTTGTGACTTAAAGGCGATTCAACGGCGCCTGATTCAGCTGCAATATGTATAACGGCCAGGCGCACCCCCCGTGGCTCCACGCAAGAACGCCCGAGCGGACAACGACTTGCGGCTCAGGCAGCGCATGTGGCACAGCGATTGCAGTTACCCGGGCAGGCAGGCGCACTGCGTCATGCACTTGATTCGAACCCCAGAAACCGCTCAGAGGAGCTTCCAGAAATGAAGAAAGTACAGCAGGGCTTTACGCTTATCGAGCTGATGATCGTGGTCGCGATTATCGGCATTCTCGCCGCGATTGCTATTCCGGCGTATCAGGATTACACGATTCGTGCGCAGGTGTCGGAAGCAATGAGTCTTTCGTCTGGTGTGCGGACTGCGGTGTCCGAAAGCCTTCAGACAGGGGGAACGTTCCCCGCTACCAACACCGCTGCCGGTGTTTCCCCAGCTAATACCATTGTCGGCACCTACGTTTCCGGCGTGCAGGTTGCATCCACTGGCACGAACACGGGTACCATCTCCGCGACTTTCGGCTCTGGCGCCAACCCGAGGATTGCTACACAGACCTTTATTCTCACTGGCACAGCAACCGATGGCAGCATGACTTGGACCTGCAGCGGCAGTGCGGGCTTGGACACCAAGTACCTGCCCTCAAGCTGCCGTCCGTAAAACCACTCAGTGGTATTTTCATTGGGCGTTTTGCCCTTACCAGGAGCCTGGACCTTCCGGTCCAGGCTCTTCTTGGTTTCACTGAAAGGGAATCAGGCTTCCCCGTATAGGTTCCGCATAGCTCTAGCAACGCGGTGCTCTAGCAACGCGGTTTCTGCTCAAGTCATGAGTCACTAGAAACACATTTCGTGCTCCGCTCGAACTCAAATGACACTGACATCAAGACTTCGCTTTGATCACACAGAACTACTTGCAATTGTATTTTTCTGCTTGGCGACCTTGTTCACTGCTATCGCCTATTTTCAGGGCGTAGGCGGATCACTACACTTCGACGATCGATCCTCGTTAAACGGTCTCGCTAGCATTGATGACGCAGCATCTGCGTTGACTTTCTCGCTGGAAGGTACCGCAGGCGTGCTCGGTCGCCCGCTAGCCCTGATGTCGTTTATACCTCAACGCCATGCATGGCCAGATTCCCCTGAGGTATTGCTAGCAACCAATGTCGCCTTGCATCTCTTGAATGGTGTGCTCGTTGCCCTGATGTTCTATCTCCTCAGCGTGTCTCGGGGATATACACGCAGTCATGCCGCGCTCACTGGCAGCATGTCAGGTGCCATTTGGATGGCACTTCCCATCCTCGCGTCGAGCTCTTTACTAGTCGTACAACGCATGACAACTCTGTCAGCGCTGTTCATCGTGCTCGCGATCATAAGCTACTTATATTTCAGGTTGAGAATAGAGCGCTCCCCAAAGTCGGCCCTGATCGGAATGAGTCTTAGTCTGATCTTCGGCACTATACTTGCCGCATTCTCCAAAGAAAACGGCGCGTTACTCCCGGCTCTTGTACTGGTCATGGAAGGAACGCTGTTAGTCCGTCCCAAGCGGGGGATAACGAGAACCGCATGGCGAACATGGTGTAGCGTCTTTCTAGTTGCGCCATCAGCCATAATACTTTGCTATCTCGCGCTCAATCTATCTTATACGGAAGCAATGATTCTTCGGCGCGATTTCGATGCAGTAGAGCGCTTGCTTACCCAAGCGCACGTGCTCTGGACCTACCTGTACAACGCATTCTTACCAAATATCGCCGCACTTGGCCCCTTCCATGATCACCATCCAATCTACAGAGATTGGACAAACCCGCTTTCTTTGCTTGTAGTGACAAGCTGGTTTGTCGTTGCGCTGGCCGCAGGGCTACTGCGCCGACGCGCTCCTCTGTTCGCCTTCGGCGCATGGTGGTACCTCGCTGGCCACGCATTGGAATCAACAACACTACCGCTTGAGCTTTATTTTGAACATCGCAATTATGTGCCATTGATTGGTCCGGTATTCTCATTTACGGCAGGCGCTCTAACTGCTTTCCATCGATACCAAACCATTGTACGTATCGGCCTTTCTGCCTACGGCTTGCTGCTAATGGCGATATTATTTAGCTTTACATCAATGTGGGGCCGCCCTCAACTCGCAGCGGAGATGTGGGCGATACACAATCCAAATTCCGTTCGAGCAGCTCAATACCTCTCCGAGCAACTACAAACGGATGGCTACTACGTGGCAGCCCACAGATTGATACAGAGTCTCTCGGAACAACGACCTGATCACCCCGGCCTTCGCCTGCAAGCTCTGGGTCTGTCATGCATCACACGCCCCAATATCGACAAGTCAGAATCGGTAGAGACAATTTCCGACTTGCTAGCCACTGCCCGATTCTCTCATGGCGTAGTTGAAACGCTAGAGATATTGTACGGCTTGGTTGACAAAGGTAAGTGTCCAAGTATCGATGAGCGACAGCTCTACTTACTTGCTGAAGCCACAGCTAAGAATCCGGCTTTCCAAGAGCAAGCTATAGTGCATCACAACCTGCATGTGCTTATGTCTAGGATGGGAGTGCTGCAATACGATCTCGACCTTACGATGCGACACCTCGAATTGGCGCTGGATAGCTATGCTACCGCCGCTACCCTGGAGGTCGCGATAGAGGTACTCCATAGTGCGGGACTGGAGTCCATTGCTGAGGACTTCGTTGACCGCTATCGATCGCGCCCGCCGGGTAATTTGCTCCGCGTGCTGATATGGGAGCGTCAGATACGCACCTTGATGTCAAAGCCGTCGGAGACGGCCTAGCGTGATACCCCATTAGCTTTACATAGCGGAACGATACATTCTCGAGAGCCGAACCTCACCAACATCAATAGCCAAGGTGGCACTGGCGATGACAACGGGCAAATACCCGTTGGCGGAATTGAACGAATCTTTCGGCGTTCACCCAACTGGATTCAAGATTGCAATTAGCCCTTGGCCGAGCGGAGAATGCACGAGGAGGATGCCCTGCCAAACAAAAAGGCCACTTTAAAGTCTCACTCACAAACACTCCACACTCATGTGGTTCTATTTTTAGAAAAATCGTGTTCCAGAACACTCGAAAATCCAGAATTCGTTGTGCCTCGCAAGGTAAAGCGTCGAAAGTGTTGCAATCAATGACCTCAAGGGCGCGAAGGTGAATTTCAGGCCAAGGACCTTGGCGGGGGCACTCTTGTGGCCGGTCCTACTATTGTTCCTTCTCGTATCCATTCTGTCCGCTCTACAGTGGTATATGGACCTGGATCTCAACGCATTTGACCTACAAGACCTCTCCTTCAGTGCACTAGCACTTGCTACCGCAGCCCAACTGCTCGCGATGTTCATGACCATTCTCGCCTGGCATTGGAATCTGACTCTGCACAACGCGCAAGAACTTCGCTTGCTGCAATCTGTCGTCATGTCTGGATTCAGTGCGATTGGCAAATACACTCCGGGAAAGATCTGGGGAATGATTGCGAGGGGAGCTATGCACTACAAGCTTTCGCAAAAAAAATCCGAAGCCGTTCGAGCAACCGTTATCGAGCAAATCGCTTTAGTGCATAGTGGCATCTCAATGGCGGCTTTGGGCTTTCTAACTTTTCATGGCTACACTATCCTTGCCGTCCTAGCGGCGATCATCGCTGCGGCTTCTTCCTGGTTTATCGCCATCGGCGGCAACCACTTCCACTGGTTTACATCCTTCTTCAAGAGAAAGTGTGAACTTACCCACATAGATTTCTCTAACGATAGCATCAACAGATGCTACCCCATCGTATTTCTTGTCTTGACTCTTATGTGGTTATTGGTGTCGATGGCTCTCTGGGCATGCGCTCACGCATTATCCGATACCATCACCCCGGAGATCTCATTGATAGTGATGGTAACAACGCTATCCTTTCTCGGCGGATTCATAGCTTTTTTTTCGCCGGCAGGACTGGGCGTTCGAGAAGGCATCATCGTGGCGCTGCTGGGGCCGCATATCGGGGTACCTACCGCTTTATACGTTTCACTATTGCATCGATTGATTACCGCTGGCTGCGACGTCGCGCTAGGACTGTTTTCACTACTTGCCATGAACGCCGCGCTTCCGCGGGCCAAGGAGTAGCCGATGGAAATTCATCCGCTATTTGGGCCAACCGTAATCGAGAAAGGCTGGGTTCCTGCTCCAAGCTACCTTCTTCGACGCGACAGAGTACTACGCATGCTGGCGACAGAACGTCGTGGAGATCTCCTTGAGATTGGCTGCGGGGCTGGCACTTTGCTGTATGAACTTGGCGAGATGGGCTTCAACTGTAGTGCGCTGGAAAGTTCACCTGCCGCATTAGATACAGCGACCTATGTCAATGGGTCACGAGCGAGCATCTATTCGGAGCCCAACGCTCTTTGGTCAACTCGATTCGACTACTTAGTATCCATGGAAGTCTTAGAGCACATAGAGGACGATAACGCTGCCCTGCTGCAGTGGCACCGCTGGCTCAAGCCAGGGGGCCAGTTGGTCATGTCCGTTCCGGCCCATCAGAGTAAATGGACTGTGTCCGATGATTGGGCCGGCCACTTTCGTCGCTACGAAAAAGGCGGCTTGATCAAACAGCTCGTTTCCGTGGGATTCGATGTCATAGATTTCGAAACTTGGGGATTCCCCTTATCCAATCTACTGCTATCGTGGCGAGCGAACGCGCAAGGAAAGCAACTCAAGCAGCTAGAGGATCAGGGCAGCACTCGACAATCAAACAGCGAGCAGAGCGGCGTGAATCGGGACATAGCCCTCCGCCTCTACCCGTCACTGGATAGTTTACTCGGACGAATAGTGATGCGTATCTCATACAGGCTTCAGCACTTTACCAAAACTAAAGACTGGGGTGTCGGCTATCTCGTTAAAGCAAGGAAGAGCATAGAAACAGGAGAATCCGATGCAGATTGAGGCTATCGGGGAGCGCGTATTCGAGGATGCGTATCTAGCGTCTCCAAGCAGATACCTTATCTATCTCTTTCACATAGTCACATACAAATTCGCCATTCCGTATGTGCAGGGCAAGCGGGTCCTTGACTATGGATGCGGTAGCGGATATGGCACTCATGCCCTTGCACCGTACTGTAGCGAAATTATCGGCGCAGACATTGCACCTGACGCTATCCAATATGCATCAAGTCACTACAACGCAGCTAATCTGCGATACCAATGCATCCAAAGTGCCAACGAAGCGGCGCTACCCTTTCCCGACGGTTCGTTTGATACGGTACTTTCGTTCCAGGTAATTGAACACATTCCAGATACGTTTCATTACTTGTCGGAGATTGAGCGCATCTTGAAACCCGGTGGCACCTTTGTTTGCTCTACTCCGGATCGTTCCACTCGTCTCCTGCCGCTACAAAAGCCATGGAATATATGGCATATTCGCGAATACAACGATATCGAATTCCAAAAAATGATGAACTCCGTATTCTCGGAAGTGGACGTTCTAAAAATGGGTGGCACCCCATCAGTGCTAGCCCCCGAGTTACGAAGAACCCAATTAGCTAAATGGTTGACTTTGCCTTTTACACTTCCTTTGGTACCTGAGTTTTTTCGCTTAGCAGGATTACGCTTCATAAAAAAACTGCAGGCAGCCAACTTAAGGTCTGACGTTGACCACCAGAAACCTTATGACTTCGGCGAAGATGATCTCCAGATATCGCGTGACGCAAATCCCAGCGTAAACTTGATCGCAATAAGCCGTAAGTCGTGAGAAGACCCAAGCGTGAACTAGCCATTCTCGGAGTCTCGTATCTTTCGGACATGTACCCGAACGTGAGGCACAAGATATCGCTAATCCAGCAACTAGCCAGCCCTGCCGTTTACTTTCATAACCTCGGGGCTGGGGGCAGTTTCTATGGAGCAGCCAAGCGAAAACTGATTGCGAAAATCATTCTTTTCCTAAACTTCGCGTGGGGCCACATAATTGTAATGTGCCGCGCGCTCTTCAGACCGTCCAACACCATATACGTAACCTACCCAGCGCCTTTGATTGTGCTGTTTTATTCACTTCTTCCACGCGGATGCCGCCCACGCATCTTGCTGGACGCATTTATATCTCTGTATGACACGGCTGTTAATGATCGTCGATTGCTCGAAGAATCGAACTGGAAGGCGCGGATACTGTTCCGCTTGGAGCAGAGGGCGTTTAGAACCTCTGATGCGATACTAGTCGACACAAGAGAGAACGCCGAGTACTACAGCTCGTTGTTCAACATATCGGAATCTCGATTCGTAGAGCTGCCTCTAGCAATTCCGGATCTGTCCGAACGTGCAGCTACTAATTTCAACTCGGCACAGCGCCCATTCACATGCTTATTTGTCGGATCCATGGTTCCATTGCAGGGAGTCAACACAATCCTCGCATGCGCACGACTTCTCGAAAGCGAACTCAACATACGATTCTTAATCATTGGCGACGGCCAGCAAGGCCACCTCGTCAATGACTACGTAAAATCTCCGAGCTGCAGAAACCTGACTTGGCTAGATCGCATGCTCCCTACGGAGCAGTTGGTGAACGAGATTTCCAGCGCAAGCTTGTGCTTGGGAATATTCGGCACATCCGACAAGGCTGATCGAGTTTTCCCATTCAAACTTTATTACTACGCAGCCCTACGCAAACCGTTCATCACAAGAGACTCGTCATGTCTACGCCGAATGGCGAGTCCGGAACTATTGTGCGACAACAACTCGCAGGCCCTGGCAAGAAAAATACTGGAGCTGTCTCGAACCCCCCACGAGCTAGCCCGCTGCACGAACGCATCCAGCCAGCTATACGAAAGCCGATTGAGCAGAAAAGTGCTGCGCGATAGGTTGGCATCTGTGCTGCAGATACCATCGACAAAAACGCGCCTAGAAGGCGACGTCTGACTCGGAAAAAACAAACTGCGCGCGGGCTATCTATTACTCTCCGTATCACGTTGATACATGAGCGCAGTAATTTGCTCAGATACCAGTCCCATCAGGAATATCACCACAGACGTCGTGATGAGAAGCATACTCATGTTCGTAAACCGGTATGCAGTAACAAAAGTATACAAATAATAAGAAACGCCAATCAAGAATATCGTAAAGCTGAATGGCACGAAAATCTTCAGAGGTGAATAGAGAGTGCCAATTCGAAATATAATCACCAAGAATCTTAGGCCGTCGGAAACGGGGGATATATGACTTTTTCCTATCCGTTTCGAAGCAGTTATAGGCAGATACCCAACGGCATAGCCAGCACGAAAAAACGCCATTGTGATGGTCGTCGGATAGGAGAAACCATTGGGTAACAAATATAGAAACTGCCGGAACTTTCTTGCATTCACTGCGCGAAACCCAGACGTCAGATCGACTATCTCCTGGCCCGTCATATAACTTGCCAGCCGGTTGTAAAAACGATTCGCGAAGTCCCTCGCTACACTTGCCTGCGACGCCGCATCGCGTGCACCAACGACCATGTCATAGCCGTCATGCAGCAACATGTTGATCAATTTCTTAACGTCTCCAGGATCGTGTTGCCCGTCCGCGTCCATAAGCACGACGGTCTCCCCCTTGGCTTCACGGATGCCCGTCTTCACCGCTGCGCCGTTTCCCATCCCATAGACGTGACGTATGACTCGCGCACCTGCCTTCTCAGCGATCGCCGCTGTTTCATCTGCTGACCCGTCGTCCACAACAAGAATTTCCGCATCAGGCAACGCCTCCCGCAGATGGGCTACTACACCTCCTACGGATCCAGCTTCGTTACGGGCGGGAATTACTATAGTAGTTTCCATGCTGCACAACTCTCGTATGGTGATCAGCGAATAGTGTAGTTCTATCTCCCTCAAGAGCGAAGTAGGTGGTGCCGCATCATACTCCAATAGACATCGTTTTCTGAACGCCCCGAACTCGGATGAGTTCGAAACTGAAAGAACGAAAGACTCTTGTGGACCGCACCACCGCGCGCATCTCCCACCGGAGGTTCCGTCTACTCGAAACCCCGCCACAAAGTCGAATAGCACAATTGATACGCCCGCCTGCAACCTCAGCCCCGGCATATCCTGCGAACGACGACTGAAATTATTCGCACAGACATCCCGAAATGGGTCGTGCCGTTCGCGAAACCGGGCGACAACCTGCCCGCCCCTGCCACGTGGCACCCAAGGACGGACCCGATGCCGTATCACGACGCGCCTGCAAGCTGTAGTTCTCGCACCTGCAGATGGCGCGCGACCTGCTCCAAACTTCGTCCGCCACGACTGCCTCGCCGGAGCGGCCATCTGACGAGACTCGATCCTCTTTAAAGAAGTGGCTGGCGAGACTCACCGTGTAGTCCGCACAAGTAGCGGTTGACTACAGGGTACTTCCGGAACAATGCCCTAAAACGAATAGTGCCGTTGTGTTCATAGCGCGTTAGATTCCACGAGGAGTTGCTGCTACATTCTGGCCGTCAGCGTTGCAGGCGATCAAAGGCGACCTTGGCAAAATACGTTCCAGATCAAGCGCTAAAGCTGTCCGCGAATGACCGGGCAGCCTTAGTGGAGAACCTCATCCATTGTCTGGACAAGACTGATCCGTCATTGGATGCTCCGTGGCAGAAGGAGGCCGTGCTCGACCGCGACTGATTCGCGTCACAAAAGGGAGTACAGGCGGTTGACAGGTTCATCCGCCAGCCCTGAAAGTATCAGCGTCCGGAAGCCCCGGCGCCGGATTTTCATTGCTCCAGAAAGGAAGCTCGCGAGCCCATGGCCGCCACCGCAACCCAAAACCCGCTCTCCGGCCTGCCCCGCCGGCTCGTCCAGGACGGTATCGTCTCGGAAGACGACCTGCTGGCCGCTCTGGAGGAACTGAAGGGCAAAACCGGCAATCTCGTGCCCTATCTGGTCGCCAACCGCATGGGGAATGCCCTCCAGATCGCCATTGCGGCGGCTCACGAGTTCGGGGTTCCGCTGCTGGATCTGGACTCGGTGGAGATGGACCTGGAAGTGGTCCGCCTGGTGAAGGAACCGCTGCTGAACAAGCACCGGGTGCTGCCCATCCTGCAGCGCGGCAAGCGGCTGTATGTCGGCGTGGCCGATCCCACCAACATGCACGCCCTGGACGAGATCAAGTTCCAGACTTCGCTGCGCGTGGAACCGGTGGTCGTCGAGCAGGACAAGCTGGATCAGCGGGTGACGCGTGCCATCGAGGCCGTGGATACCTCCATGGGAAGCATGGAGGAAGACGACTTCGACATGGAGGCGCTGGATCGGCTGGAGGTCAGCGGGGGCGATGATGAGGCGGGTGGCGAGATCACGAACGCCGACGTCGACGATGCGCCGGTGGTCCGTTTCGTGAACAAGATCATGCTCGACGCGATCAAGCGCGGCGCATCGGACATTCATTTCGAGCCCTACGAGAAGTACTACCGGATCCGGCTGCGTCAGGATGGTGTGCTCACCGAGATTGCCAAGCCGCCGGTGCAGCTGGCCATGAAGGTGGCGGCGCGGCTGAAGGTGATGTCGCGGCTCGACATCGCGGAGCGGCGCATCCCGCAGGACGGCCGCATCAAGATGAAGCTGTCCAAGAACCGGGCCATCGATTTCCGCGTCAACACCTGCCCCACGCTGTATGGCGAGAAGGTGGTGTGCCGCCTGCTGGATCCGTCCAGCGCGCAGCTGGGCATCGATGCACTGGGTTACGAGACGGACCAGAAGGAAGCCTACCTCCGGTACCTGAGCAAGCCCTACGGCATGATCCTCGTGACGGGGCCCACCGGAAGCGGCAAGACGGTGTCGCTGTATACCGGCCTGAACATTCTGAACACGGCCGACCGCAACATCTCCACGGCCGAAGACCCGGCCGAAATCAATCTGCCGGGCGTGAATCAGGTGAACGTGAATCCCAGGGTGGGCCTCACGTTCGCATCGGCCCTGCGCGCATTCCTGCGCCAGGATCCGGACGTGATCATGGTGGGTGAGATACGCGATCTGGAAACGGCGGAAATCGCCATCAAGGCCGCGCAGACCGGCCATCTGGTGCTCTCCACGCTGCACACCAACGACGCTCCCAAGACATTGTCGAGACTGGTGGACATGGGGGTGAAGCCCTACGCCATCGCCAGCTCCGTGAGCCTGATCATCGCCCAGCGCCTGGGCCGACGGCTGTGCGAGAACTGCAAGGAACCGATGGATGTGCCGACGGAGGCACTGCTCAAGGAAGGCTTCAGCCGGGAGGAAATTGAGGAAGGCTTCACGATTTACCATCCCAAAGGTTGCAGCCAGTGCACGAATGGTTACAAAGGCAGGGTGGGTATCTATCAGGTGATGCCGGTGTCCGAAACGACGGGCCGCATCATCATGGAAGGTGGCAACGCCATGCAGATCGCCGACCAGACGAAAAAGGAAGGCGTGAAGGACCTCAGGCAGGCCGGACTGAAGAAAGTCAAGGACGGCATTACCAGTCTGGAAGAGATCAACAGGGTTACAATCGAGTAGCTCCACATCACCCGGCATTCTTCCGGGAGGCACGAATCCAATGACTCAAAGCGCGGCAACACTGAAAGTGCAGGTTCCGTTTACCTGGGAAGGTAAGGACCGTTCAGGCAAGACGATCAAGGGCAAACTGGTGGCCGCGAACGAGTCGGCCCTGCGCAGCGAGCTGCGCCGCCAGGGTGTGGTGCCCACACGCATTCGCAAGCAGAGCTCGCTGTTCACGAAGCGCGGCAAGGTTACCGCGGCCGACATCGCCATCTTCTCACGCCAGATGGCCACGATGATGTCGGCCGGCATTCCGCTGGTGCAGTCGTTCGACATCATCGGCGCCGGGCATGAGAACCCGGCGATGCAGAAACTGATTCTGCAGATCAAGTCCGACGTGGAGGGCGGCACATCGCTGGCCAACGCGCTGGCGAAACACCCCATGCACTTCGACGACCTGTTCGTGAACCTGGTCGAGGCCGGCGAACAGGCCGGGGCGCTGGAAACCCTGCTCGACAAAATTGCCACCTACAAGGAAAAGACCGAGGCGATCAAGAAGAAGATCAAGAAGGCGCTGTTCTATCCGGCGTCGGTGGTCGTGGTCGCGATCGTCGTGACGGCCATTCTGCTGATTTTCGTGATTCCGGAATTCGAGTCGCTGTTCCAGGGCTTCGGCGCCGACCTCCCGGCATTCACGCGCCTGGTCATCGACATCTCCAACTTCGTACAGGCCACCGGCTGGCTGCTGCTGATCGGCGGCGTGCTCGCCGTGATGGGCTTCCTGCACGCCAAGAAGCGTTACCGGGCAGTGCAGCATGTCATCGATCGCGTGTCGCTGAAGATTCCGGTGATCGGCTCGATCCTGAACAAGGCCGCCATCGCGCGTTATGCGCGCACGCTGTCCACCACCTTCGCCGCCGGCGTGCCGCTGGTGGAGGCGCTGGACTCGGTGGCCGGCGCCACGGGCAATATCGTCTACGAAGAGGCTGTCCTGAAAATGCGCGACGAGGTCGCCACCGGACAGCGCCTGCAGCGGGCGATGGAAGACGTTGAGCTGTTCCCGAACATGGTGAACCAGATGGTGGCCGTGGGTGAGGAATCCGGTTCACTGGACGAAATGGCCGCCAAGGTGGCGGACTTCTACGAACAGGAAGTCGACAACGCCGTCGATCAGATGTCCAGCCTGCTGGAGCCGCTGATCATGGCCGTACTCGGCGTGCTGGTCGGCGGTCTGGTGGTGGCCATGTACCTGCCGATCTTCAAGATGGGCGCGGTGGTCTGATCCGGAAGGCCGGCGGACCCGCCGCGTGGAAGTCTTTGAATTATGGCCGATCGCACTGTTCGTGCTGATCGGCATCATCGGGCTGCTGGCCGGCAGCTTTCTGAATGTGGTGGCTTATCGGCTGCCGCTGATGATGGAGCGGGCGTGGCGCGAGCAATGCGCTGAAATCACCGCTCATCCACCCTCGGCCCCACCCCCGCATGCCGACGCCGACCGTCGGTTCAACCTGTGGTGGCCGCCTTCGGCCTGCCCGGGATGCGGCAAGGTCATCGCCGCGTGGCAGAACATCCCGGTGCTGAGCTACCTGCTGCTGCGCGGGCGCTGCGGCGCCTGCCGGACGCCGATTCCGCGTCGCTATCCGGTGGTCGAGGCCGCCGCCGCACTCACCGGCGTTGTCGTGGCGCTGATGTTCGGCCCCACCTGGCAGACGGTGGCGGCGCTGGGATTCACCTGGTCTCTGCTGGCGATGTCGCTGATCGACATCGATCACAAGCTGCTGCCGGATTCCCTCACCCTGCCGCTGATGTGGGCCGGTATTGTGCTCAGCCTGCTGACGGTGGATGGTGAACCGCTGTTCGTGGACCTGGAATCCAGCGTGATCGGCGCCGCCGCGGGCTACCTCAGCCTGTGGCTGGTATACCACGCTTTCCGGCTGATCACCGGCAAGGAAGGCATGGGCTACGGCGACTTCAAGCTACTCGCCGCGCTTGGCGCCTGGCTGGGCTGGCAGATGCTGCCGCTGATCATTCTGCTGTCCGCCGCCGTCGGCGCCGTGGTGGGCATCGCGCTGATCGCGGTACAGGGACGTTCACGCCATGCAACACTGCCCTTCGGCCCGTATCTCGCCGGTGCCGGATGGATCGCGTTGCTGTGGGGGCGTGATATCGTCGACTGGTATCTTGGCATGTACACGTTCATATGACCGGATGACATCCTCGGCTGGCCCAACCGGATGGAACATGAACCCAGACCCTGCGCAACGACCCTTCCGCGTCGGCCTCACCGGCGGCATCGCCAGCGGCAAGAGCGCCGTAGCGCGCATGTTCCAGTCGCTGGGTGTGCCGCTGATCGACACCGACGTCATCGCCCGCGACGTGGTGGCACCTGGTGAACCGGGGCTGGCCGCTGTACGCGACGCGTTCGGCGACGAAGTCCTCACCGAGGATGGGCAGCTCGATCGCTCCAGGCTGCGCGAACGGGTATTCAGCGACCCGGCCCAGCGACGACGCCTGGAATCCATCCTGCATCCACTGATCCGCACCCGCGCGCTCGCGCAGCTGGACGACACCGACGCCCCGTACGTCATCGCCGACATTCCACTGCTGCTGGAAACCGGATTTTACGAGCTGGTCGATCGGGTACTCGTTGTGGACTGTGAGCCGGAAACACAGATCCAGCGATTGATGGAACGTGACGGCGTGAGTCGCGAACTGGCGACAGGCATGTTGAGCGCGCAGGCATCGCGAAAAAATCGCATCGCGATCGCCAACGATGTACTCGACAACGACGGTGACCTTGAAAACACCCGTCAACAGGTGGACTCACTGCATCGGAACTATCTCGAACTGGCGCGGGTTTGCCGAGCGCGACAGCCTCGCGCAGAATAGCGGGATGGCGAAGACGGCAGCAGAGTTCATGAACCCCGAATCAGCTGAATGTGTGCTGGAATTCGAGCAACCTCTGAACGAACGAATGCGCACCTTTCTGCGCGTGGAGTTTCTGCACCGCCAGGCGCACTTTCATCTCAACAACGTGCACGAGGAGTTCGGCGCGCGCGCCGCGGTCAGCACGCTGCTGGAAATTCTCACCATTCTCGGCCGTGCCGACGTGCGCGCCGACGTGGGCAAGGAACTGGACCGTCACGGCGCCCTGCTCGCCCGTTACCGCCGTCAGCCCGGCGTCGACCCGACGCGGCTCGATCGCCTGCTGGGCGACGTGAACCGCCTCAAGGCGCAGCTGGCGGAAGCCGGCCCGCAGCTGATGAGTTCGTTCAAGGAATGTGATTTTCTGAAGAACATCCGCCATCGCAGCGCGATTCCCGGCGGCACCTGCGCGTTCGACGTGCCGGACTACGGCTACTGGCTGCGGCTGCCGACCGAACAGCGCGCGCAACAGTTCGAGACCTGGATGGCGCAGCTGAAGCCGCTGTGCGAGGCGGTGGCCGAAGTGCTCTGGCTGACCCGCGAAGCCAATGAACCGGCCGCGCAGATGGCCACCGCAGGCTTCTTCCAGCAGAGCCTGGGTCGGACCGAGCACCTGAACCTGCTGCGTGTGCAGCTGCCCGCCGACAGCGGCATGTTCCCGGAAATCAGCGCCGGACAGCACCGCTTCAGCGTGCGCTTCCTGCGCTGGAACGGTGTCGACAGCCGACCGGCACAGGTCACCGGCGACGTCAGCTTCCTGCTCGCGCTGTGCTGACCACGGCATCGATGAGCGGCCTGTCCGCCGGCAGTAGTCCGGCTTCGCCCAGGGCGCCCGGTTCCACCCAGCGTAACGGCTGATCTTCCAGCGGCGCGGGCTCGCCCGCGTAGCGGACAACCCGCCACACATCCAGATACACCCGGCGATCGGGATAATCGTGCACCAGTTCGGTCAGCGGCTCGGCTTCCAGCACCTGTATGCCCAACTCTTCGGCCAGCTCGCGTGCCAGCGCGTCGAAGCGGGATTCACCGGCATCGCGCTTGCCGCCAGGGAACTCCCAGTAGCCCGCCATATGCGTACCGGCACGCCGCTGGTTGATCAGTATCCTGCCGCCGTCGTCGGCGACGATTCCAACCATCACGTGCAGCGTGTCGGGCACAGGCAGGGGGTCAGCGGGGCGGGCCGGCTGGTGTCGGGTTCACGGGGACTTGTTCAGGTGAGTCGGCCGTGGCACTGCTTGTATTTCTTCCCCGATCCGCAGGGACAGGGGTCGTTGCGGCCCACCTTGGGCTGATCGCGCACGAACGGCGCCGCCTGTTCCTGTCCGCCGCCGGGCGTGGGCTGTGGTGCGCGCGCGCCGCCGATGGCACCCAAGGCGCCCGTACCGGCCGGCGTACGGGGCGGCGGGGCGGTGAGCGTTGGGGGCGCCGCATGCTGGTAACTCAGGCTCTGCGGGCGGCTGCCCTGCGATTCCACCGCGTCCACGTCCTCGGGCCGGCGGATCTGGATCTTCGCGAGCAGGCTGATGGTGTCGCGCTTCACCCTGTCCAGCATCGAGCTGAACATGTCGAATGCCTCGCGCTTGTATTCCTGCTTGGGATTGCGCTGCGCGTAACCGCGCAGGTGGATGCCCTGACGCAGGTAGTCCAGCTGCGCGATGTGTTCCTTCCAGTGCATGTCGAGCTGGCGCAGCATGATGCCCTTCTCCAGCTCGCGCATCAGCTTTTCGCCGATTTCCCGCACCTTGGCTTCGTAGTCGGCCTCGACGCGCTCGAGCACGATCCTGCGCAGACCGCTCTCGTCGAGCTTGTCGTCCTCCTCGAGCAGCTTCTCGATATCGATATGCACGCCGAAGTCGCCTTCGATGGCCTTGGTCAGACCTTCCTTGTCCCACATCTCTTCCACGCTTTCGCGCGGGATGTGCTCATCGACGATCAGGTCGATGACTTCGACGCGGATACCGCGGATGGCTTCGGCCACGTCCTCGGCTTCCATCAGCTCGGTGCGCTGGTGGTAGACGACCTTGCGCTGATCGTTGGACACGTCGTCGTACTCGAGCAGCTGCTTGCGGATGTCGAAGTTGTGCGTTTCGACCTTGCGCTGCGCACGCTCGATCTGTCGCGACAGTATCTTGCTTTCGATGGCTTCGCCGGCCTTCATGCCGGCGCGCGACAGCAGCCGCTTGGTGCGCTCCGGATCGCCGAAGATGCGCATCAGGTTGTCTTCCATCGACAGATAGAAGCGGCTTGAGCCCGGGTCGCCCTGGCGGCCGGATCGGCCGCGCAGCTGATTGTCGATGCGCCGCGATTCGTGCCTTTCGGTGCCGATGATGTGCAGACCGCCGGCTTCGAGCACCGCGGCGTGACGTTCGCGCCACTCCTCGCGCATCTTCTCGACAACCGCCGGATCCGGATTGTCGAGCCGCGCGATCTCGGCCTCCACGTTGCCGCCGAGTACGATGTCGGTACCACGACCGGCCATGTTGGTGGCGATCGTCACCGCGCCCGGGCGTCCGGCCTGCACCACGATCTCCGCCTCGCGCTCGTGATACTTGGCGTTCAGCACTTCGTGTCGTATGCCCCGTTTCTTCAGCAGGCCCGACAGAAACTCCGACGTCTCGATCGATGTGGTACCCACCAGCACCGGCTGACCGCGCTCGTGGCAGTCGGCGATGTCCTCGATGATGGCCTCGAATTTATCGGACTGGCTCAGATAGACGAGATCCGGCGCATCGTTGCGGATCATCGGCTTGTGCGTCGGAATCACCACGACTTCCAGGCCGTAAATCTGCTGGAACTCAAACGCTTCGGTGTCGGCGGTACCGGTCATGCCGGCCAGCTTTTTGTAGATCCGGAAGTAATTCTGGAAGGTGATCGAGGCGACGGTCTGATTCTCTTCCTTGACGCTGACGCCTTCCTTGGCTTCGATGGCCTGATGCAGACCGTCGGACCAGCGTCGACCGGGCATGGTGCGGCCGGTGAACTCGTCGACAATCACCACCTCGCCGTCCTTGACGATGTATTCCACCTCGCGCTTGAACAGCGCATGCGCACGCAATGCGGCGTTGAGGTGATGCATCAGACGGATGTTGCCGGCGTCATACAGGCTTTCGCCGGCATTCAGCAGGCCGGCGCCGGCGAGCAGCTCCTCGACACGCTCGTGGCCTTCCTCGGTGAGGTGCGCCTGCTTGGTTTTTTCGTCGACTGTGTAGTCGCCGGGCGACACCAGCTGGCATTTCGGCGGCTTGTCGCCGGGCTCGACCTCGACCAGGTGGAAGTGACCGGCGCGCGCGCGGCCCAGAGCTTCCGCCGTATCCATGACGCCGAGGCTCGCGCCGCTCTCATCCAGCAGCTCGACCTTCGGTGCGTCGATGTCGTCGTTGGAACGGCCTTCCGGCGGAACATGGACCTTGAGCTTGGGCACCAGCTGATTGATGCGCACGTACAGCTCGGTGCTTTCTTCCGAACGTCCGGAAATGATCAGCGGCGTGCGTGCCTCGTCGATCAGGATCGAGTCGACCTCGTCGACCACCGCGAACGACAGCTCACGCTGCACGCGGTCTTCGAGCCGAAAGGCGAGATTGTCGCGAAGATAGTCGAAACCGAACTCGTTGTTCGTGCCATAGGTGATGTCGGCGGCGTAGGCGGCGCGCTTTTCTTCAACGCTCTGGCCGCTCTTGATCACGCCGACTTCAAGGCCGAGGAAGCTGTACACCGGCTCCATCCAGCCGGCATCGCGCGCAGCCAGGTACTCGTTGACGGTGACGATGTGCACGCCCTTGCCGGTGAGCGCATTCAGGTACGCAGGCAGCGTGGCGACCAGCGTCTTGCCCTCACCGGTGCGCATCTCGGCGATCTTGCCCTGGTGCAGCGTGATGCCGCCGACCAGCTGCATGTCGAAATGCCGCATCTTCAGCGTTCGGCGGCCGGCCTCGCGGACCACCGCGAAAGCCTCCGGAAGCAGCGCATCGAGGTTCTGGTCGCGCTGATAGCGCTCCCTGAACTCGGCGGTTTTCGCCTTCAGCTGCTCATCGCTGAGCGCTTCCAGCGACGGTTCCAGCGCATTGGCTTGAGCGACCAGCGCGTTGTATTGCTTCAGCAGCCGCTTGTTGCGGCTGCCGACCATGTCAGTCCACAGATTCGAGACGAAACCCAGCAATGTACGTCCTTGGGGGCACGGATACAGCCGCTTATTGTATATCAGCGCACGTAGCTGAGCGGATTGACGTGACGTCCGTTGTGCAGCACCTCGAAGTGCAGATTCGGGCCGGTCGCCCGTCCGGTGCTGCCGACCCGGCCGATCACCTGACCCCGCCGGACGGTATCGCCCACCGCGACCAGATTGTCGGAGTTGTGCGCATATCGCGTCACATACCCGTTGCCGTGATTGATTTCAATGAGCTTGCCATAGCCGTCGCGCCGGCCGGACCAGATTACGATCCCGGCGGCCACCGCCATGATGTCGGTGCCGGCCCGCGAGGCGAAATCCACGCCCTGGTGAAACGCGCGCTGGCCGGTGAACGGGTCGGTTCGGCTGCCATAGCTGGAAGAAACATAGCCGGAGGCCACCGGGCGGCCTTCCGGATGAACCTCATCGCGCAGCTTGCGATTCAGCAGGAAACCTTCCAGCACCGCCAGCTGCTGACGACGATCGTCGAGCTGCTCGGTGAGCACGTCCAGCGCGGTGAGCAGGCCGCTGACCGGCATACTGGCGTCTTCAGACAGCGGACTTTCCGGACCACCCAGCGCGGGCGGCGCAGTGAAATCGAATTCGCCGTCCTGAAGGCCTGCCATCTGCGTCAGCCGGTTGCCGAGCGCATCCAGCCGCACCACGTGGGCATTGAGATGTCCCAGGCGCAGGGCCAGCGCGTCCACATGTTTATGCAGCGCCTCGCGCGTGGCGGCAACCAGCGCCTGCTGCTCCGCGACCTCGCCCCTCCAGGTAGCCAGCTGCGCCTGCACGCCCGATGCGCCGATGGCGCCGGCCGCGTACATGCCCCCCGTGAACGCACCGCCCACCAGCAGCGCGAAACAGCCGGCTGCCGCCATCCACAGGCGGCGCGAATTGAGCGGTATCTGACCGAGTTTCCCCCGGTCGCGGGACAGTATGATCAGCTGCATGCCGTTCGGCCTCGTGTGCGACAGTTGTTGTTGTTATTGCGTCCCGTCCGGGGCCGGTACGATGCGCGCGGGGTCGACCATGAACACGAATTTTCAGACAGCATCCGGCAACCCCGCCAACTTGGGCATCGATCCATCGAACTGGTGACTGGCGTTCCGTACCCCGGAACAGGTTGCCGAACACGAAAACCGGCGCTGAACACCGTTCCCCGCACGACCTGCCTCAAGCAGATCCGAACGCCAGCGAATACAATGCCTCCGCCAGCACGAAGCCATCAAGTCCACTTGCCGGAAACCTGAACTGTGTCACGAACCGAACGCCGCGACCCCCGAAGTCTCTCAGAGTTGCTGACGCACGGCAACCTGGGGTCACTGGCGGCCGAGGCGCGGCGGCGCTCCGAGCTGGCGGACCGGATCCGCACCGTGCTGCCACCGGAGGATGCCGAACACCTGGTCAGCGCCGGCATCAATGACGCCGGAGAACTGGTAATCGCCATGGATTCGCCGGCCTGGGCGGCGCGGGTGCGGTACTACGCCGAGCGTCTCACCGCACTGCAACCGGGGGATGCCGCGGCGCTCGGGGCCGGGGCCGACGCGCTGGTCGGGCGCAGAATCCGCGTGCAGGTGTCGCCAGGGGCCGGGCGGACGGACCGCGGCAAGCGTCAGCCGGGAACCAGCTGATAGGAGACCGGCGACGGCCGGTCGTCGGCGAAGTCCACCTCCTCATAGGCCTGCGGATGCGCGAGCAGCTCGCGCAGCAGCAGGTTGTTCAGGCGGTGGCCGGACTTGTAGGCAGAGAATTCGCCGATCGGACTGGCGCCGAGCAGATAGAGGTCGCCCACCGCATCCAGCACCTTGTGACGGACGAACTCATCGCTGAAGCGCAGGCCTTCCTCGTTCAGCACGCGGTAGCCATCCATCACGATGGCATTGTCCATGCTGCCGCCCAGCGTGAGGTCCATGGCGCGCAGCGCTTCGAAATCCTTCAGAAACCCGAAAGTGCGGGCGCGGCTGATTTCCTTCAGGAAGGCCGTGGTGGAGAAATCCAGGCTGACGCGCTGGCGGTGCCTGCGCAGCACCGGGTGGTCGAAATCGATTTCGAAGTTGACGCGGAAACCGTCGTATGGCGTAAACCGCGCCCATTTGTCGCCGTCACGCACTTCCACCGGCTCGAGAATCCGGCAGAACCGCTTCAGCGCATTCTGCTCTTCGATGCCCGCCGACTGGAGCAGGAATACGAAAGGCGCCGCGCTGCCGTCCATGATTGGCACCTCGGCGGCCGTGAGGTCGACGAAGGCATTGTCGATGCCAAGACCCGCCATCGCAGACAGCAGGTGTTCCACCGTCGCCACGCGCACATCACCCTGTTCCAGCGTGGTGCCGAGCATGGTTTCGCCGACATTGGTGGCCGTTGCCGGAATGTCCACCGGCTCGGGCAGATCGATGCGGCGGAACACGATACCGGTATTGACCGGGGCCGGGCGCAGGGTCATGTAAACCTTGGCGCCGCTGTGGAGGCCGATTCCGGTCGCTCGGATCGAATCCTTCAGAGTACGTTGTTTCAAGCGTCCAGAACTCCAGATTGCGGCGCCGGCTGATCAGCTGCGCCCGGCGCCGAACCCGTCCCCCGGTTCGGCGCAGCCGCGCAGGCTAGCATAACGTCAGTCGGCGGCTCAAGGAACCGCAGCCATTCAGCGCAGGCCGGACTCAGTCGGCCTGGCGACGCAGAAAAGCCGGAATATCGAGCAGCTCCTCGAAGTTTTCCTGCGATTCCACGACGCCGTCACCCACCGCACGGCGACGCTGCACCGCGGGCTTGTCCAGCTCGCCATAGTTGGGTTCACGGGCCACCGGGTTGCGACGCACCACCCGCATCGGCGGCTCAGCCTGCTGGGCCGGCGCCTTTCCCAGGCCGGTGGCCACCACGGTCACGCGGATCTCGTCCTTCATATCCGGATCGATGACCGTGCCAACCACCACCGTGGCATCGTCGGACGCGAACTGCTTGACCGTATCGCCCACTTCCTGGAACTCACCGATGGACAGATCCATGCCCGCGGTCACGTTCACGAGAATGCCGTTGGCGCCGGCCAGGTTGATGTCCTCCAGCAGCGGACTGGAGACGGCCGCTTCGGCCGCCGTACGCGCCCGGTCCTCGCCGGAGGCGACACCGGAACCCATCATGGCCATGCCCATCTCCGACATCACGGTACGCACGTCGGCGAAGTCGACGTTGATCAGTCCGGGCCGCGTGATCAGCTCGGCGATACCCTGCACGGCACCCTGCAGGACTTCGTTGGCGGCACGGAAAGCATCCAGCAGCGAGGTCTGCGGTCCAAGCACCGACAGAAGCTTTTCGTTCGGGATCGTGATCAGCGAGTCGACGAAGCGGCCGAGTTCGGCGATCCCCTGATCCGCCACACGCATGCGCTTGCCACCTTCCATGTGGAACGGCTTGGTCACCACCGCGACCGTGAGAATGCCCAGTTCCTTGGCGAGCTGCGCCACCACCGGCGCCGCGCCGGTGCCGGTGCCACCACCCAGACCCGCCGTGATGAACAGCATGTCCGCGCCCTCGATCACCTCCTGGATGCGATCACGGTCTTCCATCGCGGCCTGACGACCGACTTCCGGATTGGCGCCCGCGCCAAGCCCCTTGGTGATGTTGCAGCCGATCTGCAGATTCGTTCGCACATTGGCACTCTTCAGCGCCTGGGCGTCGGTGTTCGCGCAGATGAACTCCACGCCTTCGATGCCAACACTCACCATGTGGGCCACGGCGTTGCCGCCACCGCCCCCCATGCCGAGCACCTTGATAACAGCGGTTTCGCTGTAGCCATCCATCAGTTCGAACATGTCGCAGACTCCTTGGAAGTATTTTCCGTGCACACCAACAAACAATTAAAAAAAACTCAGAAATGCCCCTGAAACCAGGATTTCATCCGTTGCACCACACCGGTCAGACCCAGCTTCGGCATGGGATTTTCAGCCCTCACCTGAAGCGCGGTACGGCCATAAATCAGCAGCCCGACGCCGGTCGCGTGAATCGGGTTGCGCACCACATCCGACAGGCCGTCGACGAACTGCGGAACGCCGAGCCGCACCGGCATGTGAAAGACTTCTTCCGCCAGCTCGATCGCGCCTTCCATCTTGGCGCTGCCGCCGGTCAGCACGATGCCGGCCGCGATCAGCTCCTCGAATCCGGAGCGACGCAGTTCGTCGCGCACCAGCTGGAACAGTTCCTCGTAGCGGGGCTCCACCACCTCGGCCAGCGTCTGACGCGCAAGCCGCCGCGAGGGGCGATCGCCAACGCTGGGCACTTCGATGGTCTCGTCGGGATTGGCCAGCTGCGACAGCGCGCAGGCGTACTTGATCTTGATTTCCTCGGCGTACTGCGTCGGCGTACGCAGCGACACCGCGATGTCGTTCGTCACCTGATCACCGGCGATCGGGATCACCGCGGTATGCTGGATCGCACCGCCGCAGAACACCGCGATATCGGTGGTGCCGCCACCCAGATCCACCAGGCAGATGCCCAGTTCCTTCTCGTCCTCGGTCAGCGCCGCATAGCTGGATGCGAGCTGCTCGAGCACGATGTCCTGCACGTTGAGACCGCAGCGCTGCACGCACTTGACGATGTTCTGTGCGGCGCTGACCGCGCCGGTCACCAGGTGCACCTTGGCCTCCAGACGCACGCCCGACATGCCGATCGGTTCGCGAATGCCTTCCTGCGCATCGATGATGAATTCCTGCGGCAGCACGTGCAGCACACGCTGATCGGCGGGAATCGCCACCGCGCGCGCCGCATCGATGACGCGCTCGACGTCGCCGGCGCTGACTTCCTTCTCGCGTATCGCAACGATGCCGTGCGAGTTCAGACTGCGCACATGGCTGCCGGCGATACCCGCATAGACGTTGTTGATCTCGCAGCCGGCCATCAGCTCGGCTTCTTCCACCGCACGCTGTATGGACTGCACGGTCGATTCGATATTGACGACGACGCCACGCTTCAGGCCGCGCGACGGCGCGCTGCCGATGCCGATCACTTCGAGCCGATTCTCCGCTGACAGCTCGCCGACGATCGCGACAACTTTCGATGTCCCGATGTCCAGCCCCACCAGCAGCTTGCGCTCGTCCTTCCTAGCCACGATTACCACTCTCCACTGAACGGGCCAGAGCCGGCGCCTCACGCTGCGACTCCTCGGCCCAGCCAACGGCAAAGCCGTTGGTGTAACGCAGGTCCACATAGACGACGCGGTCGAGCTCACCGATCAGCGTCGGTGCAACCACCGCAAAAAACCGTTGCAGCCGTTCGCTGACCTCATCGCGACCCAGCCGCACCTGCTGACCACCGGACAGCACCAGCTCCCAGGCACCACGCTCATCCATGGTCAGCGACGCCAGCGCCAGTCCCAGCTCGGTCAGCGGTCCACGCACGGCCAGATACAGCGCGGCCACTTCCTGCTGCGCGCCGTCCGGTCCCGCCAGCTGCGGCAGCTCCGGAAAAGCGTGGCGGCTGTCGTTCGCGAACTGTTCGCCGCGCACGTTCAGCAGACCATCGCCGCCCCAGCGCGCGGCGGCCTGCTGTTCAGTCACACGCACCACCAGCCTGTCCGGCCAGACCCGCGAGATCTCGGCACGATCGACCCATGGCAGGTTCTGTACTTCGCCGCGCAGGGCGCGCAGGTCGATGGTCAGAAAACCCTGGCCGCGCGAGCCAGCCAGAGCGGCTTCGAGCTGTACCACGGTCACGCGCTCGAAGCTGCCCTCGATCACCAGCGTCCGTACCGGCTGATCGAGCAGCTTCACGGCGCCCAGCAGCAGCACGGCAATCACCGCGGCGGTGGCTGGCGGAATCAGCACCGCCGCCCAGTTGATGCGGATACGTGGCAGCCGGATCTCGCGCCTGGGCTGCCTGCGACGGTTGTGTCTGGCGCGGCTCATGCGTCACCGTCCGCGGCCGCGCCGGCGCGTTCACCGATGATGCGCACCTCCGGCTCCAGCGCCACGCCGGCATCGGCCAGCACCGTCGCACGAACGTGGTCGATCAGTGCTTCGATATCGGCCGCGGTGGCGTTACCGACGTTGAGAATGAAGTTCGCATGTTTGTCCGACACTTCGGCGCCGCCGATGCGGGCGCCCTTCAGCCCGGCCTTCTCGATCAGACGGCCGGCGTGGTCACCCGGCGGATTGCGGAACACCGAACCGCAACTGGGTCGGCCCACGGGCTGCGATGCGCTGCGGCGTGCCATCATCGCCTTCATCGCCGCCATGTCGGTTTCGACATCGTGCTCGAAGGCGAAGGTGGCCGACAGAAACCATTCATCCTGCGGGCAGCGCACCTGCCGGTAACCGACTTCGTAGACATCGCGCTGGCGTGTGTGCACACGGCCGGCGCGGTCCAGCGTCTGCACACTGGCCACGCGATCCCAGGTCTCACCGCCGAATGCGCCGGCATTCATCGCCAGCGCACCACCGATGGTTCCCGGGATACCGGCGAAGAACGCCGCCGGCCCGATACCCCAGCGCACGCAGCGGCGCGCGAATGTCGCACACGACAGGCCCGCGCCGGCGCGCACGATGGTGTCATCGGGACGATCCAGCGTCTTGAGAAAACCGCCGCTGACAACCACGCCGCGAAGCCCGCCATCGCGCACGAGCAGATTCGAACCCAGGCCCACCCAGTGCACCGGCGTGCCGGCCGGCAGTTCCCGAAGAAACGCGATCAGCCCGTCGAGACTGTCCGGCCGGAAAAACACATCGGCCGGACCGCCGACACGCCACGACGTGTGGCGCGCCATCGGCTCGTGATACAGCACCTGTCCCGCGCGCATGTCATTCAGTGCGGCGTTCATACCCGCATCTCCGTCACACGTGCCGTCAGCAGAGCCGGCAGCGTGGCGGCCACCGCGCCGATGCTGCCGGCGCCGAGCGTCAGCACGACGTCGTCGGCAGCGAGCACATGGGCGAGCGCGTCGCCCAGATGCTGCACATCGTCGACAAACACCGGCTCCACCAGTCCCCGCGCCCGCACCGCGCGCGCCAGCGCCTTGCCGTCCGCGCCCGCAATCGGTTCCTCACCGGCGGCGTACACCGGCGTGAGCAGCAACACGTCGGCACCGGCAAGCACGCTGGCGAAATCATCCAGCAGAGCCCGTGTGCGCGAATAGCGGTGCGGCTGGAACACCACCACAATGCGCCGCTCCGGCCATGCCGCGCGCACAGCCTCAAGGCTGGCCGCGATCTCCGTCGGGTGATGACCGTAGTCATCGACGAAGGTCACCTCGCCGGCCGCCGTGCGCACCGCGCCAAGCACCTGGAGGCGCCGGTCGATACCCGCGAACGACGCCAGTGCGCGCTGCACCGCCGCCGGCTCGATCTCCAGGTCCATGGCGACGACGATGGCGGCCAGCGCGTTGCGCACGTTGTGCACACCGGGCAGCGCCAGGTCCACATCCATGTTCAGCGCGCCGTCACGCGACACCACCCTGAAACGCGTACGCAGGCCGTGCGGCTGCACGTCGATCGCACGCACATCCGCGCTTTCATCGAGTCCATAGCTGACCACGCGACGCCCCGACCGGCCGATCAGCGCATGGGTGCGCTGGTCGTCACGGCACATCACCGCCAGCCCGTAGAACGGCAGGTTGTGCACGAAGTCGGCGAATGCCTGCTCCAGCCTTTCAATGTCGTCGTCGTAGGTGCCCAGGTGATCGGCATCGATATTCGTGACCACCGCGATCATCGGCTGCAGATGCAGAAACGAGCCGTCGCTCTCATCGGCCTCGGCCACCAGATAGCGCCCAGCGCCAAGCCGCGCATTCGCGTGCGCGCTCAGCAGGCGGCCGCCGATCACATAGGTGGGATCCAGACCACCTTCGGCGAGCACGCTGGCGACCAGGCTGGTCGTGGTGGTCTTGCCGTGCGTGCCGGCAACGGCGATGCCATAGCGGAAGCGCATCAGTTCGGCCAGCATCTGCGCGCGCCGGATCACCGGGATGCGACGCTGCTGCGCCTCGTGGACTTCCGGGTTGTCGGCGGATATGGCGCTGGATACGACGACCACATCCGCGTCGCCGAGGTTGTCGGCATCGTGGCCGAAGAACACCTGCGCACCCAGCGAAGCGAGTCTGTCGGTGGCGGCGCCCGGACGCAGGTCCGAGCCCTGTACGCGATAGCCGAGATTCAGCAGCACTTCGGCGATGCCGGCCATGCCGGCGCCGCCGATACCAACGAGATGAATCTGGCGCGTGCGGCCGAAGCGGTCGGTCATGCCCCACCTCCCGCGGCATCAAGGCATGCCTGGGCCAGTGTGCGCGCCGCATCCGGCCGGGCGATCGAGCGTGCGCTGGCGGCCAGGCGCAGCAGTTCGGCACGGTCGGCGAGCAACGGTTGCAGCACCTGGGCCAGCACGGCCGGGCTGAGCACCGACTGCGAAATCACATGACCGGCGCCGGCCGCCGCGAAGTACTCGGCGTTGCGCGCCTGATGATCATCGGTGGCATGAGGGAACGGCACCAGCACCGCGCCGACGCCGGCAGCGCACAGCTCGGCAACGGTGAGTGCACCGGCCCGTGCGACCACGATGTCGGCCCAGGCATAGGCATCGGCCATGGCGTCGATGAAGCCGTCCACCTGCGCGGCCACGCCGACCTGCGCATAGGCGGCCTGCGTGTCCTGTGCACCGGCACCGGCCTGATGACGAATCTCGGGCCGCTGTGCCGCCGGCAGCAGTGCAATGGCCGCCGGCAGCGTCTGATTCAGAATGCGCGCCCCCTGACTGCCGCCCAGCACCAGAAGACGCGGCGGGCCCTCCGCGCGCGCCGCGAAGCGCCCGGATGGCGCTGTGATCGCGGCGATCTCGCGACGCACCGGATTGCCGATCAGCTGCGCGCCGCGACCGGCGTCGAAGGCCCGCGGAAACGCTTCGAAGACGCGCGTGGCGAAGCGCGCCAGCAGGCGGTTGGTGGTGCCGGCCACCGCGTTCTGCTCGTGAATCAGCAGCGGCCGGCGCGTCAGCCACGCAGCCAGCCCGCCCGGTCCCGCCGCGAACCCACCCATGCCCAGCACGGCGGCCGGGCGACGACGACGCAGCACGGCCAGCGCCTGCCAGGTGGCGCGGATGATCCGGAACGGCGCCATCAGCATCGCAGACACGCCGCGACCGCGGATGCCGGTGATCGTGATCCACTCGATGTCGATGCCGGCCGCCGGTACGACGCGCGCTTCCAGGCCGCGCTGCGTACCCAGCCATACAACGGCACGCCGCGCGGCACGCAGTTCGTCAGCCACCGCCAGGGCCGGAAACACGTGCCCCCCGGTGCCACCGGCCATGATCAGCACGGGCGCGTCAGCGGTCATGCACGCCTCCGTGGCGGGTTGTCCGCCGCCTGTGTGACCTCGTGGTAGATGCGTATCAGCAGCCCCAGGCAGATCATCGTCGCCAGCACACTGGAGCGGCCGTAGCTGATCAGCGGCAGCGTGAGCCCCTTGGTCGGCAGCAGGCCGGTATTCACGCCGATGTTGATGAACGCCTGCGTGCCGAGCGTGACGCCGATGCCGATCGCAACCAGGCCCTGGAACGGCAGACCCGCTGCGATGGCACGCTGGCCGAGCAGCAGTGCGCGATACACGACAACCGCGAACAGCGCGATCACCACGGTGGACCCGATCAGACCCAGTTCCTCGGCCAGCACCGCGAAGATGAAATCGGTGTGCGCCTCGGGCAGATAGAACAGCTTCTGCACGCTTGCGCCCAATCCCGTGCCCCACCAGTCACCGCGGCCGATTGCAATCAGCGACTGCGTGAGCTGGAAGCCGCTGGCGAACGGGTCGGCCCAGGGATCCATGAATGTGGTCAGTCGCTCCAGCCGGTATGACGACGAGAACGCCAGCACGGCCAGCGCCGAACCTGCCACCGAACCGGCCAGCAGGAAGTCGCGCAGCCGCGCGCCACCGGCGAACAGCACGGCGAAGGTGGTAATGCTCAACACCACGGCGGCACCGAAATCAGGCTCCATCAGCAGCAGCGCCGCGGCGATGGTCATCACCACGACGGGTTTGATGAATCCCCTGAAGCGGCTCGACAGATCCGCGTGGTGACGAACCACATAGCCCGCCATGTAGAGCAGCAGACACACCCGCGACAACTCCGACGCCTGCAGCGTGAACGGACCGATCACCAGCCAGCGGGTGGCGCCGTTCACGGTCTGGCCGAATCCTGGCACCAGCACCAGCACCAGCAGACCCAGGCCGATCGCCAGCACCAGCCAGCTGAGGCGATACCACAGCGCGGTCGGCAGCACGGCCGCGAAGTAGCCCGCGGCGCCGCCGATGGCCAGTGCCATCAGATGGCGCCACAGGTAGTACAGCGGCTGACCGGTATTGCGGTCGGCCAGCGAGATGGATGCCGATCCCACCATCACCGTGCCGAGCACCAAAAGGCCGATGCAGGCGGCGATCAGCACCGGATCGAACGCCAGCCGCATGACGGGACGTTGCGCGGTCATCTGAGCCGCGCTCATGACGGCAGCTCCGCAACCGCGGCCGTGAAGGCATCGCCACGGTGCCGGTAGTCCACGAACATGTCCTGACTGGCGCAGGCCGGAGACAGCAGCACGGTGTCGCCCGGCCGCGCCAGCGCGAACGCCGTGACCACCGCCTCGGCCATGGTCGATGCATCACGCACCTCACATACCGGCGCCAGTACACCGCGCAGCTGCGGCGCGGCGGCACCGATCAGCACCGCGGCACGCACGCGACCGCGCGCGGCCGCCGCCAGCGGTGCGAAATCCGCTCCCTTGGCCAGACCGCCGGCAATCAGCACCAGCGGCGAACTGAATCCCTCCAGCGCCGCCAGCGTCGCGCCGACATTGGTGCCCTTGGAATCGTTGATGAACGTGACACCACCCGCTGCTCCCGCCCACTGACAGCGATGCGGCAGGCCGTCGAACTGCGCCAGCGCGGCGCGCACGGCCGGATCTTCCGAGGCGCGCGGCCGATCTAGCGCCATGCACAGCGCGTCGGTCAGCGCCAGCGCGGCCAGCGCATTGGCTTCGTTATGCGTGCCCCGCATCCTGATCTCATCGCAGGCCACCAGCGGCTGACCGTCGCGGGCCAGCCAGCGTCGTGCGTCGTCGGTCACGATGCCGTAGCCGTGATCGAGCCGGGTGGCAACCGAGAACGCGACGCGGTCCGGGTGTTGCGAGGCCGCGTCGCGCACGATGTCATCGTCGGCGTTGTAGACCGCCACGTCGGCCGCGGCGATCAGACGCGTCTTCAGCATCGCGTAGTGCGCCAGGCTGCCGTGCCGGTCCAGATGATCGGCCGCGACATTGAGCAGCGCCGCCGCCACCGGATGCAGCGACTGCGTGGTCTCCATCTGGAAACTGGACACTTCCAGCACGTAGGCGTCAGCCGAACCGTCGCCATGCAGACGCAGCAGGTCCAGCGCCGCCGGACCGAGGTTGCCACCGGCCGGGGCACGGATGCCGGCGGCGTTCAGCAGCCCGGACGTCAGTGTCGTGACGGTACTCTTGCCGTTGGAACCGGTGATCGCCACGACCGGCCTGTCGACGGCGCGGGCAAACAGTTCCAGTTCACCGATCACCGGGATATCGCGCGCCCGCGCCGCTGACAGCAGCGGAAGGTCCATCGCGAGCCCCGGCGATACGACCACGCAGGTGGCGTCGTCGAGCCAGCGTTCGTCGAGCGACTCCAGTTCCACGGGCACATGCGGCAACTCGGCGCTGAGTGCGGCGAACTCCGGCGGGTTCGCACGGCTGTCGAGCACCCGCAGCGACTCGCCACGCGCGGCAAGATGACGCGCCACCGCAAGCCCGGTGGCGCCCAGCCCGACGACCAGCGTGCGACCGCTACCCGCCATCATCGCAGCCTCGCTGAAGATTTGATTGGCACCTTCCGTGACCACCATCATCGAAGCTTCAGGCTCGCAAGCCCGACCAGTACAAGAATGACGGTGATGATCCAGAAGCGGACGATCACCTTGGGTTCGGCCCAGCCCTTGAGCTCGAAGTGATGGTGCAGAGGCGCCATCCGGAAAATACGCCGGCCTGTCAGCTTGTAGGAGGCAACCTGGATGATGACTGAGACGGTTTCGATGACGAATACGCCGCCCATGATGAAAAGCACCAGTTCCTGCCTGACGACAACAGCTACCAGACCCAGTGACGCGCCCAGCGCCAGCGCGCCCACGTCGCCCATGAACACCTGGGCCGGGTAAGTGTTGAACCACAAGAAGCCCAGGCCGGCGCCAGCCAGGGCCGCACAGAAAACGAGCAGCTCACCCGCACCCGCGACATACGGGATATCCAGGTAGTTGGAAAACACCACATTGCCGGCCGCCCACGCGAACACGCCCAGCGCGCCGCCGACGAGCACCGTGGGCATGATGGCAAGACCGTCCAGGCCATCGGTGAGGTTCACGGCATTGGAACTGCCGACGATGACCAGGTAGGTCAGCAGCAGATACGCGAACAGGCCCAGCGGAATGGCCAGATCGGGAAAGTACGGAATCAGCAGCGCGTGCTCGACGGCCGGATCCTCGGCCGTGTAATACAGCGCCAGCGCCAGCGCGATGGCCGCCAGCGACTGCCACAGATATTTGGTTCGGGCGGACAGGCCCGTGGCATTGCCCAGCACCAGCTTCTTGTAGTCGTCGACGAAGCCGATCGCACCGAACACCAGCGTGCCCAGCAGCACGATCCAGACAAACCGGTTGCCGAGATTCGACCACAGCAGCGTACTGACCGCGATCGCGAGCAGAATCAGCGCGCCACCCATGGTTGGCGTACCGGCCTTGGGCAGGTGCGACTCAGGACCCAGGCGACGGATCGGCTGGCCGACGCGACGCATCGACAGCTTCTGGATCAGATAGGGCCCGATCGCGAACGACAGCACCAGCGCCGTCAGCGCACCGAGAATGGCGCGCATGGTCAGGTAGCTGAACACATTGAAGCCGGTGTGGAACCGCGTCAGGTACTCGGCGAGCCAGATCAGCATGATCCGCCCTCCCCGGCATCGATGAGTGCGGCGGCGAGCTTCTCCAGACGCATCACGCGGGAGCCCTTGACCAACACCGTCAGATCGCCGTCGAGCAGCGGCTCGATCACGGCGCGCGCCTGATCGATGTCGTCGCAATCGCTGCCATCACCGCGAAAGCCCCGCGTCGCATGCGCGGCAAGCGATCCGACCGCGATCAGCCGGTCGCAGCGTCCGTTCGCATAGTCGCCGACATCACGATGCAGCTGCGGACCCTGCTCGCCAAGCTCGGCCATGTCGCCCAGCACCAGCACGCGACGACCGGGCAGCGTGGACAGATAGTCCAGCGCGGCACGCACGGACGCCGGATTGGCGTTGTAGCTGTCATCGATCACGCGCGCGCCGCGCCGGCCGGCGAGCACATTGAGACGACCGCGCACGGCGCTGGCCTGTGCCAGGCCATCGCGTATGTCGTGCGCGCCGGCTCCGACCGCGTGCGCGGCCGCGGCCGCGGCCAGTGCGTTGAGCACATTGTGGCGACCGGGCAGCGTCAGGCTGATATCGGTTTCCACGCCGTCGGGCAGACGCAGGCGGAAACGCGAACCGTCCGCGTCGAGCGCCATGTCACCGACCACCGTGCAGTCGGCAGTGGCGGCGAACCCGAAACTGACATGGAATTCGCAGCCGGCTCGTGCGCGCCACTCGCCGTAGTAGGCATCGTCGGCATTGAGCACCGCGGTGCCGGCGCGCGGCAGATGGTCGAGCAGTTCACCCTTGGCGCGCGCCACGCCCTGCAAAGAACCGAAGCCCTCCAGATGGGCGGGACCGGCGTTCGTCAGCACACCCACGGTGGGCCGCACCAGCGACGCCAGATAGTCGATCTCGCCGGCGTGATTGGCCGCAAGCTCGGCGACCAGCGCCTCATGCCCTGCGCCCAGACGCATCAGGGTCAGCGGCACGCCGATGTCATTATTGAGGCTGCCTTCGGTAACACAGACCGATCGCGCGCGGCCCAGTATTGAACCGATCAGCGACTTCACCGTGGTCTTGCCGCTGCTGCCGGTCACGCCCACCACCGGAATCCGGAAGGTGTCGCGCCATGCGCGCGCCATGCGCCCGAAGGCACGACGCGTATCGTCGGCAATCACCTGCGGCAGTGTGGAACCGATACGACGGCTGACAAGTGCCCCGGCGGCACCGCGCGCCTCGGCTTCGGCGACATGGTCATGGCCATCGAATCGCTCGCCGCGGATGGCGACGAACAGCGCACCCTGCGGCAGCGTGCGGGTGTCGGTGCTGACCACGTCGAACGGCCGGTCCTCGCCGCACAGCCGGCCGGCGATGTGTTCGGCCACCGAGGCCAGCGTACGTGTCATCGCGGCCGCCGTCATGACGGCACCCCGCGCTGCAGCAGCGCCTCGCGAACCGTGACGCGATCGCTGAACGACCGGCGTTCCCCCGCTGTCAGCTGCTCGCTCTCGTGGCCCTTGCCGGCCACGACAATGGTGTCACCGGTTGTGGCGCCCGCAATCGCCATCATGATGGCGGCGGCGCGATCACGCTCGACGGTTACAGACTGCCGCGCAGCGATTCCGGAGCGGATCTCATCGATGATCGCCTGCGGATCCTCGCCGCGCGGATTGTCGTCGGTGAGTACGATGCGGTCGGCATGACGCCCGGCGGCGGCACCCATCAGCGGCCGCTTGGCGCGATCGCGTTCGCCGCCGCAGCCGAACACACAGGTGAGCGTGCCGGCGGTGAGCGCACGCGTCTGCGCAAGTACCCGCTCCAGCGCATCCGGCGTGTGGGCGTAGTCGACGATGACGATCGGCGCGTCGTCGCCACCGAAGGTTTCCATGCGACCGGGCGGCGGCAGCGCCGTACCCAGCGCGGCACAGGCCTCTTCCAGTTCAAGCCCGGAGGCGAGCAGCGCGCCCAGTGCCGACAGCAGGTTCTCGGCGTTGAAGCGGCCGATCAGCGGCGACGCCAGCTGCGCCCTGCGACCGCGCCAGACAACAGCCAGCCGCGTACCGGTCAGACCGCAGGCCTGCAGTTCGCCGGCGAGCACATCATCGGCCGGTGCCGCCACGTCCGCACCATCGAGCGCCGTACCGATCACTGCGATGTCGTCCGCCAGGTCCGCCAGCAGTGTGGCGCTGAAGGCGTCGTTGAGATTGAGTACCGCAACGGCAAGACCGGGCCGGCCGAACAGCCGCGCCTTTGCGCGGCCATAGGCGGCAAAGTCGCCGTGCGCGTCGAGGTGATCATGCGTGAGGTTCGTGAACACAGCGATGCGAAAGCGCAGCCCGGCAACGCGGTCCTGTGCCAACGCATGTGAAGACACTTCCAGTGCCGCGCTGTCCGCGTTCTGATCGACGTGCATGCGCGTCAGCTCGCGGTGCAGCGTGAGGCAGTCCGGCGTTGTCAGTGCGTGGCTCACCAGATGCGGTGGCACACCGTAACCCAGCGTACCGATATAGCCGCAACGCCGCCGCGAAGCCTGTGACCCGTGCCCAGCCGCGTTCAGTGCCTGCGCAACAAGATACGCCACTGTGCTCTTGCCGTTGGTGCCGGTCACACCGGTCAGTGACAGTGAAGCGACCTCGGGATGGAAGCGCTGCGCCAGTTCACCCAGCCGCGCCTTGAGGTCGGGCACCGCGATGCCGCGCGGCGCTGCCGGCACGATACCGTCGGCGGCAGGTTCATACAGCACGACGCGCGCACCCAGCGCCATCGCACGTCGGGCGTGGAACAGTCCATGGGTGCGCGCACCGGCCACGGCGATGAAAGCGGCGCCCGGAGTCACGGACTCGCTGTCGAGCACCAGGTCGGTGACCACGACATCGGCGTGTGCGCCGGCCGCCGTACCGATCAGCTCACCCAGCGTCATGCCGGTGGTTCGCATCGCCGCAGCCATTCAGTGAGCCTCCGCATGCGCAATCACCGACACCGGCGGCTCGGGCAGCGCATCGGGCGCCACAGCCAGCAGGCGCAGCGCCTCGGAGGCGATGCGGGCGAACACCGGAGCCGCAACCTGTCCGCCATAGTGTTCGTCACCCTGGGGTTCGTCGATCACCACGACCACCACCAGACGCGGATCGTCCAGGGGCGTGAAGCCACCGAACACCGCGGTGAAGCGGTCGCGCGAATAGCCGCCGCCGGCGGACTTCCAGGCGGTCCCGGTCTTGCCGGCAACACGGAAGTTCTGCACCGCGGCGCGCTGCGCGGTGCCCGCGGAAGACACGACGGTCTCGAGCATCAGCGTCAGTTCCGCGGCCGTGCGGGCCGAAATCACCCGCTCACCAGGTACCGGCTCGTCCACGGCCAGCAGCGACACCGGACGGATCTCGCCGCCGGCGGCGATCGCCGCATAGGCACGCGCCAGCTGCAGAGCGGTGACGGACAGTCCGTAGCCGTAGGACATCGTGGCCTGTCCCACCGCTCGCCAGTGACGGTGCTCGTGCAGCACACCGGCAGATTCACCGGGGAAGCCGCTCAGCGTCGTCCGGCCGATACCGAAGCCCGACAGCACCTGCCAGATGCCCGCCGGATCCAGATCCAGCGCGACGCGGCCGATACCAACGTTGCTGGAGCGTGCGAGCACCGTGGTGAGCGAGATTTCGCCGAGATTGGAGCGGTCCTGGGTCAGCGTACGGCCACCCACACGCAGAAAACCGGGCGAGGTGTCGATGAGCGAATCGGGGCGGTAGCGTCCGCTTTCCAGCGCCGCGGCAAGCACCAACGGTTTGATGCTCGAACCGGGCTCAAACATGTCGGTGGCCACGCGGTTGCGATAGACCGCGGCATCGCGCTGCGTGCGGTTGTTGGGGTTGAACGCCGGCTGATTGACGGCGGCCAGCAGCTCGCCGGTCCGTGGATCGAGGATCACCACCGATCCGGCAACCGCTTCGCTCTCGCTGACGGCCCGCTTGAGTTCACGGTAGGCCATGTACTGGATGCGCAGGTCGACGCTGGTGCGCAGCGTGCGTCCCGGACGCGCCGGTCGGATCAGTTCCACGTCGCGTATCGACCGTCCCAGCCGGTCACGCAGCACACGCTTGGCGCCGTTCTCTCCGCGCAGCCAGTAGTCGAACGCACGCTCCAGGCCTTCCTGACCGATATCGTCGATGTCCGTGAAGCCGAGGAGATGGCCGACCACTTCGCCGGCAGGATAGTAACGGCGGTACTCGCGCAGCGTCGCGACACCCGGGATGCCCAGTGACAGCACGGCCGCGGTCGCCGCAGGACTGAGATGGCGGCGCAGATAGACGAATTCGCGCTCGAGGTTGCTGGTCACGCGACGCGCCAGTGCGTCCTCTTCCATGTCCAGCGCGCGCGCCAGCTCGCCGAGCCGGTCCAACGCATGCTTCAGCTCGCGCGGGTTCGCCCAGATGCTGTCCACCGGTGTGCTCACCGCCAGTGCGTCGCCGCGACGGTCGGTGATCGGTCCGCGATGCGCGGCGATTTCCACCGTGCGCAGATGACGGCTGTCGGCCTGGGTGACAAGGAAATCCTGATGCACGATCTGCAGATAGAGCACACGCACGACGAGACTGACCGCACCGACGGCCAGCAGTGCGCCCAGCAGCCTGTTGCGCCAGCGATGCGGGCGAAGGTCGGGAATGGTGCCGCGCTGCGTCATCGCGGCTGCTCCGCCACGACGATGACATCGGTATCACGGGGCACGGCCAGATCCAGCTGCTCGCGCGCCAGCGACTCGATGCGTGAATGCGTGGCCCAGGTGCTCTGCTCGATCTGCAGTCGCCCCCAATCGATCAGCATGCGGTCCTGTTCGCGATTGAGCTCTTCCAGCTCGACGAACAGCCGTCGCGCCTCATGCTTGGCCCAGGTCAGCCACAGACCGGATGCCGTGACGAGCACCGCGAGCACCAGTGCAGCGGTGATTTCAACTCGCTGCGGGCGGTTCACGGCGCGCTCCGATCCAGCTTTTCGGCAACCCGCAGTCGCGCGCTGCGTGCACGCGGGTTTGTCCTGATCTCCTCTTCGCCCGACCTGATCAGACCACCGACACGACGCAGTTCCGGGCGCGCCTCGATCGGCGCACCGGGCATGCCGGCCCAGGCCGGATCGCCGATCGCCGCGTGCGCGAAGAATCGCTTCACGATGCGGTCTTCCAGGGAATGAAAGCTGATCACTGCGAGACGGCCGCCCGGCGCGAGCAGCGCAACGCACTGACCCAGCGCCTTCTCCAGCGCACCCAGTTCATCGTTGATGAAAATGCGTATCGCCTGAAAGACGCGCGTTGCGGGATGCCCGTGGCCGCGCGTGCGGCCGGCGGACGCGGCGACCACATCAGCCAGCTGTGTGGTTGTCGTCAGCGGCCTGTGCGCACGCGCGGCCACGATCGCGCGCGCGATGGCGCGGGCACGCGGCTCCTCGCCGTAGCGACGGAACACACCGGTCATGTCGCTTTCAGACGCATCGGCCAGCCACTCGGCCGCGGTGAGGCCGGACTCGGTGTTCATGCGCATATCCAGCGGGCCGTCACGCCCGAAACTGAAACCGCGCCGCGGCTGATCGAGTTGCGGAGACGAAACGCCGATGTCGAGCAGAACGCCTGCCAGCGGTTGTGCGCCGAGCCACGGAGAGACCTGGTCGCGGAAGTGTTCGAAGCCGGCGTGACGGATCGTGAAACGCGGATCCGCGGCGAACCGTTCACGTCCGTGAGCCACGGCCTGCGGATCCTTGTCGAGCGCCAGCAGGCGCCCCTGCGGACCGAGCCGTTCGAGAATTTCCGCACTGTGTCCCCCGCGTCCGTAGGTGCCATCGACGTACCAACCGTCTGCTTTCAAGGCCAAACACTCGAGCACTTCCGTGACCAGTACGGGACTGTGTTCGGGCATGGCTGCGACACCCTCCCCGCTCATCGCGCAGCCGGCCGCCGGCGCTCAGCGGCCGACGCTACAGCGACAGGGATTCCAGTTCCTCGGGCAGATCCGCGTATTCGCCCGCCTCATCAGCCAGCCACTCATCGCGGCGGGTATTCCACCGCTCCTCGTCCCAGAGCTCGAACTTGTTGCCTTGTCCGATCAACATCACCTGCCTGTCCAGACCGGCGAATTCCCGCAGTTCCTTCGGCAGCAGAATCCTTCCGTTGCCGTCCATCTCAAGTTCCGTGGCATAGCCCACCATGAGACGCTGCAGTCGCCGCGCCTGCTTGTGCAGCGCCGGCAATCGAACGAGTTTGGCTTCGATCTCCTCCCAGTCAGGCAGCGGGTAGATCAGCAGGCAATAGTCCCGGTCCACGGTCGCGACAAGGTTGCCGTCGGCGCGGGTTTGAATGCGATCACGGTAACGGCTGGGAATGGCCAACCGCCCTTTCGCATCGAGGGTAACTTTTGAGGCGCCGCGGAACATATCGGGACCCTGTTCTGGACCTGTCGGCCCATTTCTTCCCACTTTCTACCACTTCGCGACACTATAGGGAGCACGATGGCCCACTGTCAACCGGCGCAGTGAAGGTTTTTTCCGTGACGACAGAGGGTTAGCGTGCGGTGACGGATTCCCGGTGACGGCTTTTGGCGACAGAATGCACCGTCGCAATGCACCAAAATAGTGCAATTCTGTTCGGGATCAGGGGGTCGAGACGACCCGGACGCAGGGGGTGGCCCGGGTGGGGGAAGGAGGATGCGGGAGCCGGCCTGTAAGCCGGGTTCTGTCGAGAGCAGTCATTCATCTGCGATGCGCGTCACCGCGCACCTGTAGCGACCTACCCGGGAGCTCGTGTGGGCACACTACAGCGCTCCCCTATTCGGTCTTGCTCCGGGTGGGGTTTGCCCTGCCACAGCTGTTGCCAGCTGCGCGGTGCGCTCTTACCGCACCATTTCACCCTTACCGACCCTGCGGCCGGCGGTATATTTTCTGTGGCACTTTCCGTAGGCTCGCGCCTCCCAGGCGTTACCTGGCACCCTGCCCAAGGAGCCCGGACTTTCCTCCGGGACACAAAGTCCCCGCGACTGCCCGGCCGACTCCCGCAACCCGTCAGGTTAACGGTTCTTCGGCCGTGGCGTGCAAAAATCGGATTCAGCCCGCGGCAGACAGGCGGGTCAGGCGATACACTGTGTTGCGTGGCAGGCCCGTGATGCGCGCCGTCAACGCAACGGCATCGCGTGCCGACAGCGACCCGGCGAGCAGCTCGAATATGCGCCGCGCTTCGGACTCGTCGGCCGATGTCTGCGCGTCACTGCCGGCCACCACCACCACGAACTCCCCTTTCAGCGGGATCTGCGCATCCAGGCGGGCGCGCAGCGAGGCCAGCGTGCCGTCGATCACCTGTTCGTGCAGCTTGGTCAGTTCGCGCGCGATGACGGCGCCGCGGTCCGGCCCGAACGCAGCGATCAGCGCATCCAGAAACGCCGGCATCCGGTGCACCGCCTCGAAGAAAATCAGCGTGCGGCGCTCATCGCGCAGCTCGGCCAGTCGCGACTGGCGGGCGCTGCTCCTGCGCGGCAGGAATCCCTCGAACACGAAACGGTCGGCGGCAAGCCCGGCCGCCGTCAGCGCGGTGGTGATCGCGGAGGGCCCGGGAATGCTCACCACCGTGATGCCGCGCGCCCGCGCCGCGCGCACCACCAGCAGCCCGGGGTCGCTGAGCAGCGGCATGCCCGCATCGCTGACCAGCGCAACGGATTCGCCGCCCGCCAGGCGCGTCACCAGCTGCTGCGCACAGTCGGATTCGTTGTGATCGTGGCAGGCAATAAGTGGCGTGTTCACGCCAATACTCGATAGCAATCCGCGGGTCCGGCGGGTATCCTCAGCAGCGACCAGCGCGACCCGGCCCAGCACATCACGCGCACGCGGGCTCAGATCCTGGAGGTTGCCGATCGGCGTACCCACCACGTAGAGAGTGCCGCAGTTTTCAGACGCCATGATGCCGGGTTCCAATTTGCAGAACCTAAGAATATGCGAACGAGCAGACACGAGTTTACAGGCAGCCGACAGCGTATACGCGGACCGCTGCGAACCGCCCTGCTGATCACCGGGCTGCTGGTGCTGAGCGGCTGTGCCATGCAGCCGACCACGCGGGGCGCGGAAGCACCGCGTGCCGAAGCACAGCAGCAGGCCGTGATCGCGCGCGCCACGGAGGCCCTGCGCCAGAGCCGGCCCGAGGAAGCGCTGCAACTGATTGCCGACATGGGCAGGCCGGCCTCGGTGGCGGTGACGACCGCGGCGGCGGCGGTACGCGGCCAGGCCCTGTTTCGTGTCGGCCGCAGCGCCGACGCGGTGGCCGTGCTGGTGGAACGCGAACACTGGCTCGATCGCTCCGCCGACATCCTCGCCAATCAGCGCATGATCTGGGAAGGCATGGGTCTGGCCGGCGCGGAGACGCAGCGCACCGGCGACGGCGTTGTGGACGGCTGGCTGGCGCTGGCGCCTCTGGCCGCCGCCGCCGGCACACCGGGCGCCGAATTTCGCCAGCGGCTGACGCGCTGGCGCGCCGAGTATCCGAACCATCCGGCGGTCACCGGGCTGCTGTCGGAGTATCTGCTCGAGCCGGCCCGACCGCGCGAAGCCTGGCCCCGACATGTCGCGCTGCTGCTGCCGCTGAGCTCGCAGGTCCGTCATTTCGCACTCGCCGTTCGCGATGGATTCATGGCCGCGCATCTGCGTGCCGACGAACGCGCCGCCGACACCATCGTGCGGATTTACGACACCGCCGAACTGGGTGTCGCGGGTGCTTACCAGCAGGCGCTCCAGGCAGGCGCGGAGTTCGTCGTCGGCCCGCTGCTGCGCCCGGATGTGGAAGCCGTGGCGGCGCATGCCGGCACGGTCCCGACACTGGCGTTGAACACCACCCAGTCCGAACTGGCTTACATTCCCGGCTTCTACCAGTTCGCGCTGGCGCCGGAGGATGAAGCCCGCGCGATCGCGCGCCATGCCGTTGCATCGGGTGTGCGCCATGCCGCGGCGCTGGCGCCGCTGACACCGGGCAACGACCGGTCTGATCGCATCATCGCCGAATTCCGCGCGGAGCTGGAACGACACGGCGGGCGGCTGCTGGTGTTCGATCGCTACGAACCCACGGCCACCGACTTTGCCAGTCAGGTGGCGTCCCTGCTGAACATCAGTCGCAGTACGCAACGGCGCACACGCCTGCAGAACAACCTCGGCACGACACTGGCATTCGAACCACGGCTCAGGCAGGACGTGGAGTTCATCTTCATGATCGCGGCTCCCCAGGCGGGGCGCATGCTCACGCCGCAGCTGCGCGCGCTCGATGCCGGTCACCTGCCCACCTACGCGATTTCCGATGTGCATGTACCCGGCGGCCGGGCATCGGAGAGCGATCTCAACGGGCTGATTTTCGCCGACCTGCCCTGGCTGCTTGCGCCAGACCAGACCTCCGCGGGTCTGCGGCGCGACATCGAAGCGTACTGGCCGAATCGCAGCGAGGGCGACGTGACACGACTGTATGCGATGGGTTTCGATGCCTACCAGCTGATCGCGCCACTGCATGACTGGACCGGCGGCTTCCCGCCGATCGCGGGCATGTCCGGCACGCTGACGGTGGACGACCGCGGACGTATTCGACGCGAACTGCCACTGGCACAGTTCCGCAACGGCCGGCCGGTGGCTATCGAATCACCGCAGGGCGCGTCACGGCAGACCGTGGGCTTCGCGTCACCCTGAGCGCGTGCCCGCGGATCCGCCCCACCACCAGCATGCGACGAACCGTCGGGCAGCGCACACGATGACAGGCACAACGAGAATCGTCGCCGGCATGCATTGGGAAGAGGTGGCCGGGCGCTATCTGGAACGCGAGGGCCTTACCGTGCTGGCGCGTCGCTATCGCTGCCGGATGGGTGAACTGGATCTGATCTGCTGCGACGGACCATCACTGGTTATCGTCGAAGTGCGGGCACGCGGCAGCACGGCCTGGGTGCGTGCCGCCGAAAGCGTGGACTACGGCAAGCGGGCGCGCATCATTCAGGCCACGCGTCATTTTCTGATGCGCTACCCTCAGTGGCGCAACCGCACTGTGCGCTTCGATGTGGTCGCCATCGACAGCGTCGATCGTGAGCGGCCCACGCTGGATTGGATTCGCGGCGCATTCGATGCCGGTTGAGTACTGTCACAACTGCCCGGAGGGCACATGGACGAACGCGTCAGAAACCATTTCCTGGAGAGCATCGAGGTCAAACAGCGGGCGGCTACGCTGGCGCCACTGATCAGCACCGCGGCGCAGCGGATCACGCACTGTCTGCTGCAGGATGGAAAGGTTCTGAGCTGTGGCAACGGCGGTTCGGCCGCCGACGCGCAGCACTTCTCCAGTGAACTGCTCAATCGCTTTGAAATGGAACGTCCCGGATTGCCCGCCGTCGCACTGACCACCGACAGCTCGACACTCACCTCGATCGCCAACGACTATGACTTCGCGGAAATCTTTTCCAAGCAGGTTCGGGCGCTCGGACACGCCGGTGACATCCTGCTGGCCATTTCCACCTCGGGCAGTTCCGGCAATGTGCTCCGCGCGGTTGAAGCCGCGCACGAACGCGGCATGTGCGTGATCGCACTGACGGGCCGCGACGGCGGTCCGATAGCACAGGCGCTGACGGACGAGGACCTGGAGCTGCGTGTCCCCGCGGACCGCACCTGCCGCGTGCAGGAAGTGCACCTGCTGATCATTCACTGCCTGTGCGACCTGATCGACGCACAGCTGCTTGGCGTGGAGTGACAGCGAGCTACTTCACCACCTTCAGGCGCGGCCTGCCGCCAGGCTTCTTCGCTCCGCCACCGACGCCATCGCCGCCATCGTCCGGACCATTGCCGTCGTTGCTGGTGGCTTCGCCGCGCTCGGCTCCGGGATCGGTGGGATCGGTGGGATCGGCATCCGTAAAGACCATGCCCTGGCCGGTTTCACGGGCGTAGATGCCGAGCACGGCGGGCACTGGAATATACAGCTGACGCGCGACACCGCCGAAGCGGGCCTCGAAGCTGACGTCGTCGTTGCTCATCGTCAGGGCACGGGTTGCCGCAAGACTGACATTGAGCACGATCCTGCCATCAGCCACATGTTCGGCGGGCACCATCACACCGTGAACGCCGGCATCGACGACGATATGCGGTGTCAGCCCGTTGTCGGACATCCACTCATGCATCGCACGCAACAAGTAGGGGCGTCTGGAACTGAACTCCGTCATGCGACGGGCGTCATCCTACTGGCGCATTTCCCGTTCCAGCTCGGTAAGACTGAGCTGGAACGACGGTCGGCTGAATATATCGTCCATGTAGCGCTGGATCGGCTTGGCATTCGTCGGCAGCTTGATGCCCAGCAACGGCAACCGCCACAGCACCGGTGCGATCGTGCAGTCCACCAGCGAGAATTCATCGCTGAGGAAGAAGCGTTTCGCGGAGAAAATTTCCACGCTGGACAGAATACTTTCCTCCAGCACCTTGATCGCGCGCGCCGGCGGCTTGCGTTCGGAAACCTGCAGTTCCTCGGTGAGCGGATACCAGTCCTTCTCGATCCGGTAGAGCGCAAGGCGGAAGTGCGCGCGGGTGACCGGATCCACGGGCATCAGCGGCGGATGCGGAAAGCGCTCGTCCAGGTACTCGATGATGACCCGCGAGTCATAGAGCACGAGGTCGCGATCGACCAGCGTGGGAACGGTGTTGTAGGGATTGAGGTCCAGAAGATCTTCGGGAAGATTGCCTTCCTCGACATCGACGATGTCGATGCCGATGTTCTTTTCCGCAAGAACCAGACGGGTGCGATGACTCCACGGGTCGGCGGGCCGGGAAAACAGCGTCATGACCGACCGACGGTTGGCGATTACCGCCATGTCTGGAATCCCCCCTGGGTGGTGCTGAAATGAAGTCGAGGACACTGGATTGCCGTTGCTATTTTACATCCCTCCAGATCTCGCGCTTCAAAAGATACGCGAAGAGCAGGAAGACCAACAGGAAGGCGATCACCCGGAAACCCAGAGCCTGGCGCTCCAGCTGCGTGGGCTCAGCGATGAAGTCCAGAAAGTTGACGATATCGCGAACCACCCGATCGAATTCCACTTCGGACAGACGGCCCTCGGACACGGTCTGGAATCCGAGGAAGGTACGGCTGTCGCCGCCGTCCTGCTGGAAGGTTGCATCGCGAATGCCCTGCAGCTCCCACAGCACGTTCGGCATGGCCGAGTTCTCCAGGTACAGGTTGTTCCAGCCGTTTACCGTGCTGTCGTCCTGATAGAAGCCGCGCAGGAAGCTGTAGATGTAATTGGTGCCGTGGCTGCGTGCAATCAGCGACAGATCCGGAGGCGTGATGCCGAACCAGCGCGCCGCGTCTTCCGGACGCATCGCGATACCCATGGTGTCGTGCGGCCGTTCGCCGGTGAACATCAGGTTCTCGACCAGCTGCGCTTCGGTGAGACCCAGGTACGCGCCCAGCGTGTTGTAGCGCACATAGCGCGCCGAATGACAGCCCAGGCAGTAGTTGACGAAGTAGCGCGCGCCGCGTTGCAGGGACGCGGTGTTGGCGACGTTGTTGTCGGCCGACTCCAGCGGATACCTGGTAGCCCCCTGCACGGTGCCCATCACACACAGCAGCAGCGACCCCGCCAGCAGTGAAAACAGAATACGGCGCGGCGTCATGACGTCACCCTGGTTGGCACTGGCCTGGTCTTCTCCCAGCTGGTGTAGAACGGCATGAGCAGGAAGAACGCGAAGTAAGTCACGGTGAACAGCTGGGCCAGACGCGTGTACAGCGCGGTGGCCGGCATCAGACCGAGGTAGCCCAGTGCGATGAAGCTCACGGCGAAGATGGCCAGCGCAACCTTGTAGATCCAGCCGCGGTAACGGATCGACTTCACCTTGCAGCGATCGAGCCAGGGCAGGAAGAACGGCAGCATCACGGCGCCACCCATCAGCAGCACACCCATCAGTTTGTCCGGGACCGCGCGCAGAATCGCGTAGAACGGCGTGAAGTACCACACGGGCGCAATATGCTCGGGTGTCTGCAGCATGTTCGCCGGCTCGAAATTGGCGTGCTCCAGAAACAGACCGCCCATCTCCGGCGCGAAGAACACCACCGCGGAGAATATGATCAGGAACACGACCAGAATCACCAGATCCTTGCTCGTGTGGTACGGATGGAACGCGACACCGTCCACCGGCTTGCCGCTGGCATCCTTGTTTTCCTTGATCTCGATGCCGTCCGGGTTGTTGGACCCGACCTCGTGCAGTGCCAGAATGTGCACCACCACGAGCAGTATCAGCATCAGCGGCATGGCAATCACGTGCAGCGCGAAGAAGCGGTTCAGCGTGATGTCGGATATGTAGTAGTCGCCGCGAATCCATTCGGCCAGTCCCTCGCCGAACACCGGGAACGCACCGAACAGCGACACGATCACCTGCGCACCCCAGTAGGACATGTTGCCCCAGGGGAGAACGTAGCCGAAGAACGCTTCGGCCATCAGGCACAGGTAGATCAGCATGCCGACGATCCACACCAGCTCACGGGGCTTCTTGTAAGACCCGTACAGCATGGCGCGGAACATGTGCAGGTAGACGATGATGAAGAAGGCCGACGCGCCGGTGGAGTGCAGATAGCGGATCAGCCAGCCCCAGCTGACATCACGCATGATGTACTCGACGGAAGCGAATGCCTCGTCCGCGGACGGCTTGTAGTTCATCGTCAGGAAAATACCCGTGACGATCTGCAGCACCAGCACGAACATGGCCAGCACGCCGAAGCCGTACCAGAAGTTGAAATTCTTCGCCGCGTAATACTCGGTGGCGTGCTCCCTGATGAGCTTCGTCATCGGGAAGCGATCGTCTATCCAACCACGCAATGCGTTGAAACCACGACCTAATCGGTCGAATACGTCAGTTTCGGTACTGGCCATCTACTTACGCCGATCCGGTGTCCGAGCCGATGAGAATGGTGCTGTCGCCGATGAATCGATACGGCGGCACCGGCAGATTGGTCCTGGCCGGAACGCCCTCGAAGACGCGGCCGGACAGGTCGAATGTGGAGCCATGACAGGGGCAGAAGAAACCCCCGCGCCAGTCCGCACCCAGATCGGCCGGGCCGATCTCGAAACGGGCCAGTGGCGCGCAGCCCAGGTGGGTGCACACGCCCTCGAGCACGAGGAACTGCGGACGCACGGCACGGAACTCGTTCTCCGCGTAGCTGGGCTGGATGGATTCGCGCGAGGCGGGATCGGCGAGCCGGGGGTTGGACGCCTGAACCGCGTTGAGCATGCGCTCCGTGCGGTGCAGCACCCAGATGGGACGGCCGCGCCATTCGACACGCAGCAGCGCGCCGGGCTCAAGCTTGCTGATGTCCACCTCGACGGGTGCGCCCAGCGCCTGCGCCCTGGCACTGGGCCTGAATGAAGCAACAAAGGGCACCGCAGCCCCGACGGCCCCCAGGCCGCCGACGATGGCGGTTGCTACCGTAAGGAAATGGCGTCTGCTGACACCCGCGCTCTCAGACATAGACAACAGCCATCCGACCAAAGATTCCGCGAGCATGCTTCCGTAATTGCCGGCCGGATTTCCCGCCCGCCCGCACTGGTTGACTGCTCGACATGATTGATGTGATCCGGCGGCGAAGCGCCGCAGCGGCGCATTATACACAGCGGCCACGAAGGTTGGCCATCGCAGGCGGCGCTGCTGATAAACTCCGCCCATGTGGTCGAAGGGCAGGTCCGTTGCGTTCGCCGCCCAGTCCGTAGCAGCGGGACTGGCCCTGGCCTTTATCGCGGTGCTGATCAGGCCCGATCTGATCGACCGGCGCGCGCCGCTCCCCGACGCCTCACAGGCCAGCTACGCCAGCGCCGTCCGTGCCAGTGCGCCCGCCGTCGTGAACATCTACACACAGCGCAGCAACTCGCCGTCATCCAGTCCTTTCGGTGGCTCCGTGCGCGGCAACGAGCTCGGCTCGGGCGTCGTGATCAGCCAGGACGGCTACCTGGTCACCAACTGGCACGTGATTCGTGGCGCGGACGACATTCACGTGCAGCTGGCCGACGGACGCACGGCGCGGGCGCGCCTGGTCGGTGCGGACCCCGCCACGGAGCTGGCGCTGCTGAAAATCGACCTCGGTGACCTGCCGGCCATTCGCTTCGGCCGCTCCGACAACCTCCAGGTGGGCGACGTGGTACTTGCCATCGGCAATTCGCTGGGGCTGAGTCAGACCGTGACCATGGGCATCGTCAGCGCCACCGGACGCGGACAGCTCGACGTGGCCCGGTTCGAGGACTTCATCCAGACCGACGCCGCGATCAACCCGGGCAACTCCGGCGGCGCGCTGGTCAACACGCGCGGCGAGCTGGTCGGCATCAATACCGCCGGCCTGGGCATGCTGGGGCGCGACCTGTCCGTACCCCAGGGCATCGGATTCGCGATTCCGGTCAATATGGTGCGTGGCGTCATCGACCAGCTGATCGAGCACGGGCGTGTGATACGCGGCTATCTCGGCACGACACCGCAGCCACTGCCCCTGCAGCATGCCCGCGCGCTGGGGCTGGACGGATCGGGCGTGATGGTCACCGACGTCAGCGGCCCGGCCGCCGAGGCCGGTGTCATGAACGGCGATGTGATCACGCACCTCAATGGCGTGGCGATCCTGAGCGCCGAACAGGCGCTGCACATTGTCGCCGGCGGCCAGCCCGGCGACCGCATGCGGATTCGCATCGCCCGCCCGGGAGGCCAGTCGTTCGAAACCGTGGCGATACTCGGCGAGCGGCCACCGCTGGATTGAAGACCTGCGCCGCCGCTGACGGCTTCGCCCGCCGCCGCGCCGCGCCGCGCCGCGCCAACGCGGGCCTCAGGCCAGCCGTCTGATGCGCGCGCCGAGCTGCGCGAGCTTCTCCTCAAGACACTCGTATCCGCGATCGATGTGGTAGATGCGATCGACCAGGGTCGTGCCGTGGGCGGCCAGTCCGGCGAGCACCAGCGAGGCCGATGCGCGCAGATCGGTGGCCATGACGGGCGCGCCGGTCAGGTGATCGACGCCGCGACTGATCACGGTATTGCCCTGGATCGCCAGGTCCGCGCCCATGCGGTTCATCTCCAGCGCATGCTGAAAGCGATTCTCGAAAATGGTTTCGGAGATGGTCGCCGTGCCTTCCGCAATCGCGTTCAGCGCGCAGAACTGCGCCTGCATGTCGGTGGGGAAGCCCGGATACGGAGCCGTTTTCAGGTCCACGGCACGCGGTCTGCGTCCCTGCATGTCCAGTTCCAGCCAGTCTGTGCCGCGGGTGATGCGGGCACCGGCCTGTTCCAGCTTCTGCAGTACCGAGTCCAGATGCTCGGGCCGCGTCTTGCGGAGCCGCACCCGGCCCCCGGTGATCACGGCGGCAGCCAGATAGGTGCCCGATTCGACGCGGTCGGGCATCACCGTGTAGGTGGTGCCATGCAGCCGCGACACGCCGTTGATGGTGATGGTGTCGGTGCCGGCACCGGCGACGCGCGCGCCCATGCTGTTCAGGAAATCGGCGAGATCCACGATTTCCGGCTCGCGCGCGGCGTTCTCGATCAGGGTTTCGCCTTCGGCAAGCACCGCCGCCATCATCAGATTCTCGGTACCGGTGACGGTGACGGTATCCAGCACCAGCCGCGCGCCGCGCAGCCGTTCAGCGCGTGCGCGGATGAAGCCGTTCTCGATCGTGACCTGGGCGCCCAGCGCGCGCAGCCCGCTGACATGCAGATCCACGGGACGGGCACCGATCGCGCAGCCGCCGGGCAGTGAAACGTCGGCGCGACCGAAGCGCGCCACCAGCGGGCCAAGCACGAGGATCGACGCACGCATGGTCTTCACCAGATCGTAGGGTGCGACGCAGTCGGTGACATGGCTGGCATGCGCCTCGATGCGCACGCCATCGTGAAAGACAATGTCGACGCCGATGGAGCGCAGCAGCTTGACGGTCGTCGTCACATCATTGAGATGAGGAACGTTCTCCAGCAACACCGGCTCATCGGCGAGCAGCGTGGCCGCCATGATCGGCAGCGCGGCGTTCTTGGCGCCGGACACGTGCACATCGCCTTCCAGGCGCACGCCGCCGATGATTTCCAGTTTGTCCACTCGCGTGTATGGATGCTGCGGAAACCGCGGCCTCAGCCGCCAGCCGCCTGCCACTCGTCGGGCGTGTAGGTGCGCAGCGCCAGCGCATGAATCTCGCGGCCGACGCGGGTGCCGAGCGTGCCGTACACCATCTGATGACGCCTGATGCTGCGCTGCCCCTCGAACGCCGGCGTGATCACGGTGGCCTCGTAGTGCCCCTGGCCGTCGGTCACCACGCGGGCGCGGGCGTCTGTCAGCCCCTGTTCGATCAATGTGGCGATTTCGTTCGGGTCCATGGCGGCTGATCCGGATAGCGGGGGGCCGGCTAGTCTAGCGCAACCGTCAGGTTTGCGGGACCGGCGGCAGGACACGACAGGCCCGGGGCGCTTACAATGAGCCACCATGGACGAGATTCAATTTTCATGCCGATCAGCCTCCGCAATGCCATAGGCATCCTGCTGCTGGCCACGCTCGCGGGATTCTCGTGGTTGTGGAGCCGGTTCGAGACGAATACCGCCCTGCAAGCGCCGGAAGGCGTCAGCATCCATCCCGGCTACTACCTGATCGATGCCATGGTGCTCGGCACCGATGCGGAAGGCCGTGTACAGTACCGGCTCGACGCCGCCCGTATCGACCAGCGACCCGACCAGTCCCGGCTGACATTCAGCCACGTGGCGATCGAATATGCCGCGCAGGCCGACGCTTCGTGGACAGTCAGCGCCACCGAAGCCGAAGGACCCGAGGATCTGGGGTTTCTCGACCTGTACGGTGAAGTGCTGATCAGCGGCACATCCGGCGATCGCAGTCCGGTGACCATTGAAACGTCGCTGCTGCGATTCGATCCGCACAGCCTGGTCGCGACCACGGATGCCGAGGTCCTGGTGACTGCGGGTGACCGGCAGCTGAGAGCGGTCGGTCTGGAAGCGCGGTTGCGGGACAATCAGCTGGAACTCAAGTCAGCGTTGCGCACACGACTGCGGTAGGCCGCGGCCACATAGATACGGATGATGCGATTCCCATTCAGAGCCACCACGCCATGCCGGCGGCGACCGTCGGACGTCACAGCGCCGTCGCCGCTCGCGGCCGTGCTGCGTGCGGCGACGCTGGTGGCGGTGCCGGGGCTGCTGCTCGCGACTGCCCTCAACGCGCAGGATGACGGCCTGCGGATCGGCGACCGCGACAGCCCCGCCGAGGACTGCGATGTCGAGGCGGATTCGGGCTCGCTGCGCATCGAACCGGATGGGAGTCAGGTATTCGTGTTCGAAGGCCTGACAACCGTCTGTCAGGGATGGCGGGTGGACGCGGACCGCGCCACCGACTTCGACGACACACAGCGAGAACTGCGGCTGAGCGGCAATGTCAGCATCAGCAGCGGGCTCGCGTCTCTCACGGCTGACGAACTGATACTGCTCGGCAGGCGTGAACCGCGCTCGGAATGGCATCTGACGGGCAACGTGCGGATGCAATTCGAAGGCACCACGCTGCTGGCCGACCGGGCATCGTTCGTCGCCGAGGGCGAGGTATTGACGCTGGCCGAGCTGGAAGGCTCGCCGGCGCGATTCGAGCACCTCGATCCCGCGGGCGGCACGGTCAGTCGTGGCAGCGGCGAGCGTATCGAAGTCGATCCGCGGGCCGGAACCATGCGGCTGCCGGGAGCGGCGCGTGCGTCGATCCAGTCGGAAGGCCGCCCGGACACCGAGTTTACCGGCTGCGACATCGCATACGACATCAGACTCGGCCGGGTAACCACCATCAATTCCGACTGCGGCGAATCGCTGCGCATCCGACGTGCGCCACAGGCCGCCGGCAACGGCGATCAGACGCCATGACCAGCACACTCGAGGCGGTGGGCATCTCCAAGCGCTATCGCGCGCGTCAGGTCGTCCGCGAACTGTCGCTGAGCATCGCCAGCGGTGAGGTCGCGGGCCTGCTTGGCCCCAATGGTGCCGGAAAGACCACCGCGTTCTACATGATGGTGGGACTGGTGGGCTGCGACCAGGGACGCATCCTGCTCGACGGCAGGGACATCACCCGCCTGCCGATGCACAGCCGCGCGCAGCAGGGCGTGGGCTATCTGCCGCAGGAGGCATCGGTGTTCCGCAAGCTCAGCGTTGCCGACAATATTCGCGCCATCCTGCAGACGCGCCGCGACCTGGATCGCGCGGCGCGGCAGATGATGCTCGAAACGCTGCTCGAGGAACTGCATGTCGGCCATGTCCGCGACAGTCTCGGTGTGAGTCTGTCCGGTGGCGAGCGCAGGCGCGTGGAAATCGCCAGAGCACTGGCGGCCGAACCGCGTTTCATCCTGCTGGACGAGCCGTTCGCGGGCGTCGACCCGCTGTCGGTTCTGGATATCCAGCGTATCATCCGCCACCTGACACAGCGCGGCATCGGCGTGCTGATCACGGACCACAATGTACGCGAGACGCTTGGAATCTGCGGACGGGCATATATCCTGAACAACGGTGAATTGATGGCGTCCGGCACACCGGATGAGATTCTTTCGAACCAGAGCGTGCGCAAGGTGTATCTGGGCGAGGGCTTCTCGCTGTAGCGCCGGGCTTGAACGATGTTGAAACCCTCCTTACAGCTGCGCCTCGCGCAGCAGCTCACAATGACGCCGCAGCTGCAGCAGGCCATCCGGCTGCTGCAGCTGCCCGTCATGGAGTTGCAGACGCAGATCCAGGAAGCGCTGGAACAGAACGTCATGCTGGAGGCCGAGGAGCAGGACTTTGCCGTCGGCGAATCAACGGCCGCGGAGAGTGAGGCAAACACCGACACGGTCATCGACGCGGCGGGCGACGACTCCGGTGAAGCCGACTACGACAATGTCAGCGTCGCCGATGACAGCAGCTGGGAAGAAAGCCGGCACACCGGCCCGTCGGAGGCGGCGCGTGGTTCCGGTAACGGCGAACACATGGAGCAGGCCGACCGTTCCGCGGAGTCGCTTCAGGATCACCTGTTGTGGCAGTTGGAGCTGGAAAACTTCGATCCCCGCACCACGGCCATCGGTCAGGCCATCATCGATGCGATCAACGACGACGGCTATCTCACCGACGATCTCGACACCATCGCCACGACCCTGGCCCCCGACATCGTTGCGCATGTCGATGAAATCGAAGCGGTGCTGCGCATCGTGCAGCAGCTGGACCCGGCCGGTGTCGCCGCGCGCTCGGTCAGCGAGTGCGTTCTGCTGCAGCTGGCGGCACTGGCGCCGGACACGCCGGCGCTGGACATCGCGCGGCGCATGGTCGAGGAACATCTCGAACTGGTTGCCGAACACCAGTTCAGCGCGCTCAAGCGGCGGCTCAACATCAACGATGAGGAACTGGAAACCGCCGTGGCGCTGGTCCGTTCCTGTCACCCACGGCCAGGTGCCGCGATCAATGCGCCGGCTGCCGACTACGTCGTTCCGGATGTGTTCGTGCGCAAGTTCGACGGGCATTGGGTTGTGGAGCTGAACAATTCGATTGCACCGCAGCTCAAGGTCAACCAGACCTACGCCAGCTCGCTGGGTCGAGGCGCCGAGTACGATGTGCTGCGCACCCAGCTTCAGGAGGCGCGCTGGCTGGTTCGCAGCCTGGAGATTCGCAACGAAACGCTGCTCAAGGTAGCGTTGAGCATCGTGCAGCGGCAAACCGAGTTCCTCGACCTTGGCGACGAATACATGAAGCCTATGATCCTGCGCGACGTGGCGGAAGCCATAGAAATGCACGAATCCACGGTTTCCAGGGTAACCACCAACAAATACATGCTTACACCCCGCGGCATTTTCGAGTTCAGATACTTCTTTTCCAGCCACGTGGCCGGAGACGAAGGTGATCAGTCATCAACCGCGGTGCGCGCCAAGATCCGCAAACTGATCGCCGCGGAGAACCCGGAGAAGCCGCTGAGCGACAACCAGATCGCGAAAATACTGTCCGACGACGGCATCAACGTGGCGCGCCGCACTGTCGCCAAGTACCGGGAAGCCATGAAGATCCTGTCGTCCAGCGAGAGAAAACGCAGCAAATTGGCCGGGTAGGCGCCGCGGCGTCCCCGAATCAGGAACCAAGCAGACGCAAGGAGTGTCAAAAATGCAACTGACTGTAACAGGCCATCACGTGGATCTGACAACGGCACTACGCGAGTATGTCGGCAACAAGCTGGCCAAGCTGGAGCGCCACTTCGACAACGTCACCGACGTGCACTGCGTGCTCACGGTAGAGAAGCTGGCCCACAAGGCGGAGGCGACCGTGCAGCTGGCGGGCGGTACACTGTTCGCCGACTCAACCGAAGGCGACATGTACGCCGCCATCGACGGGCTGGTCGACAAACTCGACCGCCAGATCATCAAGCACAAAGAAAAACTCACCGACCACCACGCCCGCGACGTCGACAAATCCAGCTTCAGCTGATTTCAGCCGCGGCACGCCCAGCCTATTTCACCATTAGTTCAGAAACATGGACGTAGCAAGAATTCTCAAACCCGGCAACATCCGCTGCGAACGCCAGGCGGGCAGCAAGAAGCGTGCGCTCGATCTGCTCAGTGAAACCCTGGCCGACGCGGCTGGCGCGTCCAGCGCCTGCGAAGTGCTCGAAGGACTCGCCGGCCGCGAACGCCTGGGTTCCACCGCGCTGGGCCGCTCCGTGGCGGTCCCGCACGCACGTCTGGCCGGCATCCAGCATAGCGTTGCCGCCTTCCTCAAGCTCGACGAGCCGGTCGATTTCGATTCCACGGACGGCAAGCCGGTCGACCTGCTGTTCGGTCTGCTGGTCCCGGCCAACTGCGCCAAGGAAGACCTGAAGACCATACGCGAGCTCGTGGACTGGCTGCAGGACCCAGGCCTGCAGCAGGACCTGCGTTCCACCGATGACCCCGAAGTGCTGCATCACCTGCTGATCGACAAGGCACCGCGCAACGGCAGCAGCGTCGCCTGAGCCGGATAACGACGATGCGCCTGGTCATTATCAGCGGATTGTCCGGGTCGGGAAAAAGCGTTGCCCTGCATGTGCTGGAGGACCTTGGGTTCTACTGCATCGACAACATCCCGGTACGTCTGCTGGGATCGTTCATCGAAGACTTCATCGACCACAGTGATGACACCTACGACAACGTCGGTGTCGGACTGGATGCGCGCAACCGCGCTGCCGACATCGCCGAGATCCCGAACCTGGTCCGCAAGCTGCGCGCCGATGGCGTCACCTGCGAGGTGCTGTTCCTGCAGGCCAGAGACGATGTGATACTCACGCGTTTCAGCGAAACCCGGCGTCGACATCCGCTGACCAGCGACGACGTCAGCCTGCTCGAGGCGGTCCACAAGGAACGCGAGCTGCTCGGTCCCATCATCAACACCGCGGACCTGATCATCGATACCAGCACAACCAGCGTATACGACCTGCGTGAGCAGGTGCGTGCACGCATCGGTCCGCGCGACCCGGGTTCACTGTCGATACTGCTGGAATCATTCGGCTACAAGCACGGCCTGCCGCCGGATGCCGATTTCGTCTTCGACGTGCGCTGCCTGCCCAATCCTTACTGGGAACCTCAGTTGCGCCAGCTGTCGGGCAGGGACGAGCCGGTGCGGACTTTTCTGGGCAATCAGCCGCGTGTGCAGGAAATGGTGGACGACATCCATGCCTTTCTGGATCGCTGGATTCCGCGCTATCAGGACTTCCAGCGCTCCTACCTGACCGTTGCGATCGGCTGCACGGGCGGCCAGCACCGATCCGTCTACATCGTCGAAACGCTGGCGGTAAGACTGGGATCCCGGCATGGCCGCATCCAGACACGGCACCACGAGCTGCCCGACCCGACCTGAGCACCCGCCGCGCAGCGGCCGATTCAATCCTCCAGGTCCCTGCGCAGATGTTCAGGCGCATCCAGCGGCGGAATGTCGCGATCGAACAGGAAGTTCTCCAGCCTGTCCCTGATGCTCATCGCATCGCGGTAGCCCAGATCGATCAGTTCGCGCGTGAAGCCCGACTCGAACAGCATGTAGCTCACCAGCTGCATGCCGTCGCGGTTCATCGCGCCGACGCCGCGCAGCAGCATCCTCAGCGCGCGCGGCAGTTCATGTGCGTGCCGGGCCGCGATGGCGCGCAGATCTTCAGAGGGCAGCACCACCTGGACGTGCAGCGGTCGCAGCTGGGCGAGCGGCCCCGACAGTCGGCGGCCGCCGATCTGTTCGAGAATCCTGTTGACGCGAGTCAGGCGCTCCAGGTCGGTGGACAGTCCATCCAGAAACAGTGCGTCGAGCATGTAGCCGCCCAGCTGGCCCAGCGTCGGCGCGGGCAGGTCATGGTGTTGCGCCGGATCCAGCGGCTCGGGATCCGGATGTTCGTCGCGCACACTCACCACCAGCATGCGATCGGCGCCCAGATGCACGGCCGGACTCAGCGGCGCCCGATGCCGCATCGATCCGTCGCCGTAGTACTCCCCGGCGATACGCACCGGTGGAAAGATGAATGGCACCGCGGCACTGGCCATCAGGTGATCGACATCCAGACGCGTGGCGCGGCCGACGCGCCGTACACGAGACCAGGGCCGCATGGCGTCCCCGCCCTGGAAAAAGGTCACCGACCGGGACGACGTGTACGCCGATGCCGTGATGGCCAGCGCGTCCAGATAGCCGCGGTCGATCGCCTGCGCGATGCGCGAGAATTTCACCTGCTCGGCCAGCAATGCACGCAGCGGTGAGTTGTCCAGCAGTGCCAGCGGATTGCGCACACCCAGGCCGCCGACCACCAGTGCCGCCAGCCAGTGCAGGCTCGACCTGAGCATCGCAAGATTGTCGGTGCGAAACACCTGCGATGCGGTGAAGTTGGCCCAGACCTGCTCCATCTCCGCGACGGCGCGTCGGAAGCGCGCCGCACGGCTGGCGATCACGGCGGCATTGATCGCACCGGCGGACGTGCCGCAGATCACCGCGAAGGGATTGGGTGCGTTGGCCGGCAGCAGCGAGGCCACTGCCTTCAGCACACCCACCTGATAGGCGCCGCGGGCGCCGGCACCGGGAAGTATCAGCGCCTTGCGAACCGGATCAGCCACGCTCCCCGGCTGTGCCATCAGGCACGGTCAGAATCTGCAGCGTATTGGTACGGCCCGCCACACCTTCCATGTCACCCTTGGTGAACAGCACGAGATCACCCGGGCTGACGGCACCATCGGCCAGCAGGGTATCGAACACCGCCTGATGCACGGCCGGCGGATCGACGTCCACGATGTCGAACGGCACCGCATAGACGCCACGATAGATGGTCACGCGGCGACGCGTGGCGCCGTGTCGCGTGAACGCGTAGATCGGAATGTCCGAGCGCACGCGGGACATCCACAGGGTCGTGGAACCGGACTCGGTGAGCGCGATGATCGCCTTCACCGCAAGATGATTGGCCGTGTACATCGCGGCCATGGCGATCGCCTCGTCGACATGGCTGAACACGTCCTCGAGGCGGTAGTTGGCGGCGCGGCGGAATGTTTCGTGCCGCTCCGCTCCCACGCACAGCTCCGCCATGGTCCGTACCGACTGTACCGGGAAGCGACCAACCGCCGTTTCCGCGGACAGCATCACGGCGTCGGTACCGTCCATCACCGCGTTGGCAACGTCGGAGGCTTCCGCGCGCGTCGGCATGGGCTGCTGAATCATCGATTCCAGCATCTGCGTGGCGGTAATCGACACCTTGTTGCGTGCACGGGCCAGACGGATCAGCCCCTTCTGCAGCCCGGTCATCGCCGCATAGCCAACCTCCACCGCCAGATCACCACGCGCCACCATGATCACATCGCTGACATCGATGATCGCGCGGATGTTCTCCACCGCTTCCGCGCGCTCGATCTTCGCGACCATGTGGCCTTGGCCACCGGCGGCGCGCAGCAATGCGCGGGCCTCCTCGATGTCGTCGGGTCCGCGGGCGAAAGACACCGACACGAAGTCCAGCTCGAGCTTCGCGGCGGTAATCAGGTCTTCCCTGTCCTTGTCGGTCAGCGCCGGCGCCGAAAGACCGCCGCCGCGAATGTTCAGCCCCTTGCGATCGCTGAGCCGGCCACCCTCCTGCACCACGCAGTGCACCTGCGTATCGCGCACATCGGTCACCTGCATCGCGATCAGGCCATCGTCCAGCAACAGCACGTCGCCGGTCTTCACGTCCTTGACGAGATCGTGATACGCCACACCCACCGAGCGGGCGTCGCCCTCGGTCGGGTTCATCGCAGTATCGAAAGTGAACATCGATCCTTCATGAAGGATCACGCCGCCTTCGCGGAACGACTCGATGCGGATTTTCGGCCCGCGCAGATCGCCCATGATCGCGACATAGCGGCCGACCTTTTCGGCGATGCTGCGCACCAACCCGATGCGCTCGGCATGTTCGGCCTGCGAGCCGTGAGAAAAATTCACCCGCACGACATCGACGCCGGCAGCGATCATGCGCTCCAGCGCGGCCGGGTCATCGGTAGCCGGGCCGAGCGTTGCGACAATCTTGGTTCGTCGGCGGGAGGGCTCGGAATACTGGTTGAAAATCTGCATTGATCAATCGACCTGCTGATCGTGGCTGGATGCTGCCTCGGCTGCACGCTGCTCGAGTACGGCAACGGCCGGCAGCGTCCTGCCTTCCAGAAACTCAAGGAACGCGCCTCCACCCGTGGAGACGTAGGAAATATCCTGACTGACACCGAACTGCTCCAGCGCGGCCAGCGTATCGCCGCCGCCGGCGATCGAGAACGCCCCGCTCGCCGCCACCGCCATGGCCACGCCGCGCGTACCCGCCGCGAACTGCGGATGCTCGAAAACACCCACCGGGCCGTTCCAGACGATCGTTCCGGCGGCCTGCAGCAGTTCGCCATAGCGGGCCACGGTGACCGGCCCGATGTCGAGAATCATGTCGTGATCGCCCACCGCATCGATGCCGACCACGCGGCCCGTGGCGGACTCATCAAGGCCGGGGCCAACGACGACATCGTCGGGCAGCGGGATCGTTACGCCGCCGAAGCTGCCGTCGAGCAGTTTTCGCGAGAAGTCCATGCCTTCGTCGTCCACCAGCGAACGGCCCACCGCCACGCCGGACGCGGCCAGCAGTGTATTGGCGATGCCGCCGCCCGTGATCAGCACGTCCACTCTGGAGGCAAGAGACTTCAGCACCTCCAGCTTGGTCGATACCTTGGAGCCGCCGACGATCGCCACGAGCGGGCGACGCGGCGCACTCAAGGCCCGCGACAGGGCGTCCAGCTCGGCAACCAGCAGCGGCCCGGCACAGGCCACTTTGGCGTATTCGGCCGCACCCGCCGTGCTTGCCTGGGCGCGGTGCGCGGTACCGAAGGCGTCCATGACGAACAGGTCGCCCAGCGCCGCAATGCGCCTGGCAAGATCCGCATCGTTGGATTTCTCGCCACGCTGAAAGCGCACGTTCTCGCACAGCACGATCTCGCCCGGCGCGCACTCGACGCCATCCAGCCACTGCGATGCGAACCCGACCTCACGACCCAGCATTTCGGACAGCCGCTGCGCCACCGGCCGCAGCGAGTATTTTTCGTCGTACTCGCCTTCAACCGGGCGTCCCAGGTGCGAAAGCACGATCACCGCGGCACCGGCATCCAGTGCCGTGCGCAGAGTCGGCAGCGCCGCTTCCAGACGCCCGGAGCCGGCCACCCTGCCGTCCCGGATCGGAACATTCAGGTCTTCACGAATCACCACCCGCCGGTTGGCGAGCGGCAGGTCGGTCATGCGCAGTATGGTCAAAGCGAGGCCAGTACCAGAGTGGTGTCGAGCATGCGGTTCGAAAAACCCCATTCGTTGTCGTACCAGGAGCAGACTTTCACGACGCGACCACCCACCACCTTGGTGAGACCGGAATCGAACACGGACGATGCCGGATTGTGGTTGAAGTCCACCGACACGAGCGGCTCATCCGTGTACTCGAGCACGCCCTTCAGCTCACCTCTGCTGGCGGCGAGCACGGCCGCGTTGATCTCCTCGGCGCTGGTGTCGCGGCCGGCGTGGAACGTGAGGTCGACCAGCGACACGTTGATCGTCGGCACACGGATCGCGAATCCATCCAGTCGGCCGTTCAGTTCGGGCAGCACCAGGCCGACTGCCGCCGCCGCACCGGTCTTGGTCGGAATCATCGACTGCGTGGCCGAGCGCGCACGACGCAGATCGGAGTGGTAGACGTCGGTGAGCACCTGATCGTTGGTGTAGGCATGCACGGTGGTCATCAGACCGTGCTCCAGCCCGACGGCTTCGTGGATCACCTTGGCCAGCGGCGCCAGACAGTTCGTGGTGCAGGAAGCGTTGGAGACCACCAGATCGGATGCCTTGAGTGTCTTGTGGTTGACGCCATAGACCACTGTCGCGTCCACATCCTTGCCGGCCGGTGCGGAGATCAGCACCTTGCGTGCGCCGGCAGTGAGATGAGCGGAGGCCTTTTCTTTGGACGTGAACAGCCCCGTGCACTCGAGCACGATGTCCACGCCCAGTTCCTTCCAGGGCAGCCTGGCGGGATCACGTTCGGCGCATACGCGGATGCGATCGCCATCGACGACCAGATGATCGCCGTCAACGGCGACATCGAAAGGAAAGCGGCCGTGCGCGGTGTCGTACCGGGTGAGGTGCGCGTTGGTTTTCGCATCGCCCAGGTCGTTGACGCCGACCACCGCAATCTCCTTGCGGCGTCCGCTTTCATACAGCGCCCTCAGCACCATGCGGCCGATGCGGCCGTAGCCATTGATCGCAACCTTCACCGGCATCGTAAGTCTCCTCGTTGTGTTCATTCACGGCAGGAAGGCCGCCGCGCGGGGGACGTGCGGACGGCCATGATCGAAAAACGCGCGTCGGCTCAGCCCAGGAGCCTGCGGCCCGCGGCTGCCACCGCCGTCACGCTGAACCCGAAATGCTCAAAGAGCTTTCCGGCCGGTGCCGACATACCGTAACCGGGCATGCCGATGACATCGCCGCGCGCACCGGCATAGCGCCACCATCCATCGGGCACGCCGGCCTCGACGAACAGGCGCGCAGCTGTTGTGCCGCCGAGCACGTGATCGCGATACTCGGCATCCTGCCGGTCGAAGACTTCCGTGCAGGGCATCGATACCACGCGGACAGCCGCGCCGGCGTCGGCCAGCTCGCGTGCCGCCGCCATCGCCAGCGCCACTTCCGATCCGGTCGCCACGATCACCAGCTCGGGATCGCGATCGCTGTTGAACAGCACATAGCCACCTCGCGCGATGGCCGCGATCTGATCTTCCGTACGATCCATATGCGGCAGATTCTGCCGCGTCAGCACCAGACTGGTGGGACCATTGCGGCGTTCGATGGCGGCACGCCATGCAAGCGCGGTTTCCACGCCATCGCAGGGCCGCCACACATGCATGTTGGGCATCGCCCTGAGACTGGCAAGGTGCTCCACGGGCTGGTGAGTCGGCCCATCCTCACCCAGACCGATCGAGTCATGGGTGAACACCAGAATGCTGCGGATCTCCATCAGCGCCGCCATACGCAGCGCGTTGCGTGCGTAGTCGGAGAACACCAGGAAGGTGCCGCCATACGGAATGAAGCCGCCATGCAGGGCCAGGCCGTTCATGATCGCGGCCATGCCGAATTCGCGAACGCCATAGTGCAGGTAATTGCCATCGGACTGGTCCGCGCCGATCACGCGGGACCCGCCAACGCGGGTATTGTTGGAACCGGTCAGATCGGCGGACCCGCCAAGCAGTTCCGGCAGCAGCGGCACGAAAGCCTCCAGCACCCGCTGTGACGACTTGCGTGTGGCGGCCTGGCTGCCCTCCGCAATGATCGCCTGGATCGCCCCGTTGGCGTCATCGGCCCAGCTCGCCGGCAGCTCACCACGCATGCGCCGCGTGAACTCGCCGGCCAGCTCCGGGTACCGCCGGGCGTAGGCATCGAAAGCGGACTGCCATGCGGCTTCGTGCCTGGCACCACGCTCATGCGCATCCCATGCGGCACGCACATCCTCCGGAATTTCGAATGGCGGCAGCTCCCAGCCCAGCGCCTTGCGGGTTGCGGCCACTTCAGCTTCACCCAGCGCCTCGCCATGGGTGGACGACGTACCCTGCTTGTTCGGCGCCCCCCAGCCGATCACGGTCTGGCAGCAGATCAATGTGGGCTTCGCGGTTTCGGCGCGGGCGGCGTCGATGGCCGCGGCAATCGCCTGCGGATCGTGGCCGTCGACCCGGTCGATGACATGCCAGCCATAGGCGCGAAAGCGTGCCGGGGTGTCATCGGTAAACCAGCCTTGCACCTGGCCGTCGATGGAAATGCCATTGTCGTCGTAGAACGCGATCAGCTTGCCCAGCCCCAGGGTTCCGGCCAGCGAGCACGACTCGTGAGACACGCCTTCCATCAGGCAGCCATCGCCGAGGAACACGTAGGTGTGGTGATCGACGATGGTCGCGTCCGGCCGGTTGAATGCCGATGCCAGCACCTTCTCGGCCAGCGCCAGACCCACGGCATTGGCCAGGCCCTGCCCCAGCGGACCGGTGGTGGTCTCGATGCCGATGTCCTCTTCGCGCTCCGGATGCCCGGCCGTACGTGACCCCATCTGGCGGAAGTCGCGCAGTTCGTCGATGCCCAGCGGATAACCGGCCAGGTGCGCCAGCGAGTACAGCAGCATCGATCCGTGGCCGTTGGAAACGACGAACCGGTCGCGATCGAACCAGTGCGGGTTGCCCGGATTGAAACGCAGATAGTCGTTCCACAGCACTTCGGCGATGTCCGCCATGCCCATCGGCATACCCGGATGGCCGGAATTGGCCTGCTGCACCGCATCCATCGAAAGGACGCGAATGGCATTGGCGAGCGTGCGACGTGACGGCCGTACGCCGGTCGTAGGGTTCTCGGAGATCAGTGACATCGGGCTGGCTGGTTCCGGGGGACGAAATCTGGCGGGGCATTGTCGCTTACTGGCGCAACGTCACGCAACCGAGCGCGGTCACGCTACCGGGTGCTCCGGACCGATATGTGAAGAAATCGTGGTTGGTTCCCGGCACGGAAACGTTATGATCCGCCAACCCCCTTTTCCGGTACAGCCAGCGCATGACACAGGATGCCGCCCCCGCCACGACCCGCAAGCGCACCATCACGTTGCTGCAATTCACCGATACGCATCTGCACGCGGCCGCCGACAGCCGCATGCGCGGTGTGACCACCTACCGCACGTTTCTCGATACGCTGACGCAGGCGCAGGCATCAGCCCAGTGGCCGCCAGACGCCATCCTCGTCACGGGCGACATCGTCCAGGACGAGAGTCGCGCCGGGTACGAGCGCTTCCGCCAGACTCTGGAGCCGCTCGGCCTTCCGGTACTCTGCCTGCCAGGCAATCACGACGACCCGGTGCTGATGGAGGAGTTGCTGACACAGGCGCCGTTCCAGTTTGGCGGCACCGCGCGCCTGGGTGACTGGAGCGTCGTGCTGCTCAACACCTTCCTGATGGGTGAGGATGCCGGCGGACTGGGTGCGCAGCGGCTGGAGGCACTGCGGCAGTGCCTGCGCGAGCAGGCGGGGCAGCATGTGCTGATCGCCCTGCATCATCAGCCCCTGCCGATGGGCAGCGTGTGGCTGGACGGCGTCGGCCTGCGCGACGCCGGCGACTTCCTCGCCATCGTCGAAGCACACCGCAATGTACGCTGCGTGCTGTGGGGACATGTGCACCAGGCCTCGGATCGCAGGGTGGGCAACGTGCGCTTTCTGAGTACGCCATCCACCTGCGCGCAGTTTCAGCCGGGCAGCGAATTCTTCGCCCTGGATGAACGGCCGCCGGGAATGCGCTGGCTGCAGCTCAGGCCGGACGGCCAGATCGATACCCATGTGGAATGGCTGCAGACGACGTCCGCGCCAACCTGATCCCTTGGCCTCATCCCTTGGCCTGACCCGGTACCCTGATCAGCCGGCGCGATCAGCCGGCGCGATCAAATCTCAACCATCTCGAAGTCTTCCTTGCCGGATCCGCAGTCCGGGCACCGCCATGACAGCGGCACATCTTCCCAGCGCGTACCAGGTGCGATGCCTTCGTCGGGCAATCCGGCGGCTTCTTCATAAATGAAGCCGCAGATAAGACACATATACGATTTCATAGCAGTCAATCCAAGCCCCGACGGCGGGCATTCGCCAACGCCGGACGCAGCACGTCCAGACGTTCCCCGGGATCGTCCATTTCCAACAATGCCTGTTTGGTCGCCGCCGGAAGTGGCAGCAGTTCGGCCAGACGATAACTTACCCAGGCCGCATCGTGATAGTCGGGAGCGAAACCGGCATACCGATCGCCGGTTGCCGACATGATCGAGCGCAACGCCGCGACCAGCTCGTGATCCGCCGGGTCCAGCGGTGCGGATCGCCCCGGCGGCAGTTCCGACACCTCCGCCACATACAGGCCATCGTGTTCCTGCCGCACGAGGTGCCGCCGGAAGCGCTGCCCGCCGCGGGCGCGTATGGTCAGCAGTCCCTGCGCATCGCCGTCCCAATCGACTACCGACGCCAGCGTGCCGATCGCCTGGGTGCGTGCGGCGCCGACTTCCGATCCCTGCGTAATCAGCGCCACGGCGAAGGGCACGTCGTTGCGCAGACAGTCGCGCACCATGCGCAGGTAGCGCTGTTCGAATATGCGCAGAACCAGCGGGCCGCCTGGAAACAGCACCGTGCTGAGCGGGAAAAGCGGCACGCTGCGCGTCATGATCTTAGTCAGCCGTCCGCGTTGTACGCGGCTTCCCGACTCTTCAGCGACTGCTGCAGTTTGTGGGGCAGTCCCTGAAAACTGCCGTTGGACATCATCACCACATGGTCCTGGCTGACCAGCTCCGCCAGCAGCGCCTCACACAGCGCATCCACGTCGGTCCAGACGGACACCTTGCCGCCCAGCGTGGCCAGAGCGGACTCCGGATTCCAGTCGAGCTGGTCGGAGGCGAGCACGTGCACACGGTCGGCGCCATCGAAGGCCTTGCGCAGTGCGTCGCGGTGCACGCCCATGCGCATGGTGTTGGAGCGCGGTTCGAACACCGCAATGATGCGCCGGTCTTCCTGCTGCGATCGCAGCGCCTGCAGCGTTGCGGCAATGGCCGTGGGATGGTGGGCGAAATCGTCGTACAGCGTGATGCCATGGAAGACACCGCGCTTCTCCAACCGCCGGCGTACACCCTTGAAGCGCGACAGCGCCTCCAGCGCGATATCGGTGCTCACGCCGGCGTGACGCGCAGCGGCGATGGCGGCGAGGGCGTTTTCGAGGTTGTGCGTGCCCAGCAGCGCCCAGCCGCTCTGACCGACCTCCTCGCCTTGATGGAACACGCTGAACCGGGATTTCGCGCCGATCAGGTCGTAGCGTGCCGCCCAGGTGGCGGCGCCCTGATCACGCGCGCTGAATGTCTCCACCGGCGTCCATACGCCCTTCTCGAGCAGTTCCTCGATATTCTGGTTGTGGCCGTTGGTGGCGATCAGGCCGCGTCGCGGCACGGTGCGGACCAGCTGATGGAACTGCCAGAGGATGGCGCCGAGATCCGGATAGATGTCGGCATGGTCGTATTCGATGTTCGTGATGGCCAGCGTACGTGGACGGTAGTGAACGAACTTGGCGCGTTTGTCGAAAAACGCCGTGTCGTACTCGTCCGCCTCCACCACGAAGTATCTGGATCTGCCCAGACGAGCGGAGATGCCGAAATTCGCCGGCACGCCGCCGACCAGAAAGCCGGGATCCAGGCCGGCGTAATCGAGGATCCATGCCAGCATGCTGGTGGCCGTGGTCTTGCCGTGCGTACCTGCCACGGCCAGCACCCACTTGTCCTTGAGCACATTGTCGGCCAGCCACTCGGGACCGGAGTAGTACGGCAGGCCCGAATCCAGCAGCGCCTCCACCACCGGCAGGCCGCGGCCGAGCACATTGCCCACCACAACGCAGTCGTAACTGTCGTTAAGCTGCGCTTCGTCGTAGCCTTCGTGCAGGCGTATGCCGAGTTTGCGCAGCTGCGTGCTCATCGGCGGGTAGACGTTGATGTCCGAACCGGATACCTGGTGACCGGCAGCCTTCGCGATTGCCGCGATGCCGCCCATGAAGGTTCCGCAGATGCCCAGGATGTGAACACGCATTCAGGACGCCACCGCGAACAGGTACTGGTGCAGGGATATGATGCCCAGCAGGTGCACTATCATAAGTAGCAGTCCGAAAGCATAGGGCTGTTTCACTGCCGCCGACACCACGCAGGCACCGATATCCACAGACCAGAATAGCACCACCAGTATGGCGATGATCAATGCCGCAGGCAGCTCCTCGTATCCTCGGCCAAGCATCAGTATCGGAATCTGCACGACGGCAAGCAGTGCATGGGCGCCCAGCAGGGCGATCACGGTCTGCGTGAACATCTGCACGCCGCCGAACAGACGCAGCACCACCCACAGGAACCCCAGCATGAACAGCGTCTCCACCAGCGCCATGTGCACGGCGCGCAGCGGGTCGTAGTGCAGCAGCAATGCGAGCATGCCAACGAGCAGATAGGCGCCGATGACAATCCGCAGCAGATACTGCGACGCCGGAAAGTCCGCCGGGCCACGCCTGCGAAACGCGACATCGACAAACGGTCTGATCAGCTGCCACACTGTTTTTCCGCCTCCCTGCTCATGGCGCGCGATAATACCCTACGCGCCACCGCGGCGGGTTCGCCATCGCGGCGGCGGATACCCGCCGGCACTCAAGAACGACACGAATGGACAACACACCGGACTCCGCATTGATCTGTGCAACCGACGCCGCCGCCACGGCCGCCATCGGTGCACGCCTGGCCGACGAGCAGCTGATCGCGATCGACACCGAGTTCGTGCGCGAAAGCACCTACTTCGCCAGACTGTGTCTGGTGCAGATCGCGTCCGCCGATTTCGCCGCCTGTGTCGACTGTCTCGCCGACGTCGATCAGCAGAGCCTCACGGACCTGCTCACCGGCAACGAACAGTGCTGGGTGGCACACAGCGCGCGGCAGGATCTGGAGGTCATCTGGCAGTCCATCGGACGCATGCCCGCGCGTCTCATCGACACGCAGATCGCGGCATCGCTGGCGGGCTACCCGCCGCAGATCGGGCTGCAGTCGCTGTTGGCGGAGACGCTGGACGTCAATCTCGGCAAACAGTTCACGCGTCTGGACTGGAGCCGGCGACCGCTGCCGGTGGAGGCGCTGCACTATGCCATCGACGACGTGCGCCATCTGATCGCGATGTGGCGGCGGCTGGAACAGAGACTGCACGAGCTGGGCCGCACGCACTGGCTGGAGGAGGAATGCGCCACACTGCTGTCCGTGCCACCGGAAACCGACACCACGACCATCTGGTCCCGGCTGAAGAGCGTGCAGCCGCTGCCGGCGGAGCAGCAGCGCGCCGCCTTTGCACTCGTGGAGTGGCGCGAACGTCGCGCGCGCGCCGCGAACCGGCCACGCCGCTGGATCCTGGCGGATGACGCGCTCGTCAGGATTGCGCGCGCGATGCCCGGCAACGTCGCCGAACTGGCCGCCGTTCCGGACCTGGGACGGCACCTGCCCGAGCGCTCGGGGCCTGCCATCATCGCCGCGATCGCGGAATTCAGCGAAGCCGACTTCCGTGAACGCGTCACCGCCAGCGCGCCCTCCGAGCCACCGGACAGGCAACGCGTGAAGGCGCTGAAAACGCAGCTGCTCGCACACGCCCAAGCGCTGGGCGTTCACCCGGAAGTGCTGGCGACACGGCGTGACATCGAGCGGATTGCACGCGGCGAGTCACCATGGCCACCCGGCAGCTGGCGGACGCATGAGCTTGCGGAACTGCTGGCGTCGAGCTCAGCCTGAGGCGGGAACGCCCAGCGCCTGCTTCAGGCGCGCATACACGTCATCCATCCCGCCTTCGGCCTTCACCTCTTTCAGCAGCCCCAGATCGCGGTAGTGCGCGATCAGCGGCGACGTCTCGCGCTGGTAGACCTCCAGGCGCGTGCGGATCGTGGTCTCGTTGTCGTCGTCGCGGCGCAGCAGTTCGCCGCCCGCCTGTACGCAGGCATCGATCTCCGCCTGCGGCGAGAAATGTATGTTCAGCAGCCGGCCGGTCTTCGAACAGGTCCGTCGGCCGGTGAGACGCTTCATCAGAATATCGGTGCCGACATCCATCAGCACGGCGGCATCCAGCCTGATGTCGCGGGCATCGAGCACCTGCCGGAGGTCCTGCGCCTGCGCGACATTGCGCGGATATCCGTCGAGAATGAAGCCATTGCGTGCCTCATCGCCGTCCAGCCGCTCCTCGATCATGCCCAGCACGATCCGGTCGGACACCAGCCGGCCGGCATCCATGGCCGCCTTCGCCTCCAGACCCAGCGGCGTGCCGTCGGCGACCGCGCGACGCAGCAGATCGCCGGTGGAGAGCTGCGGCACCGCAAACTCGCGTTCCAGGCGCTTGGCCTGCGTGCCCTTGCCCGAACCCGGCGCACCCAGCATCACTATTCGCATTCGCCAATCTCCAGGGGATCAAAACGGCCACAAAGGCACGCTAAACTAGCGCCGGTCAATCAGCACGTCAAACCACGCCCGCCAGGGCACGGGAGAGCATCAGTGAA